>NZ_JBITES010000001.1:0-410324 GCF_044455405.1 Streptomyces sp. NPDC051243
GGCGGTGTGCTCCTGCCGTTCTTCGCCTTCATGACGTTCCTCATCGCCGTACCGACCGGCGTGAAGTTCTTCAACTGGATCGGCACCATGTGGAACGGCTCGCTGAGTTTCGAGACACCCATGCTGTGGGCGTTCGGTTTCCTGGTCACCTTCGTCTTCGGCGGTCTGACCGGCGTCATGCTGGCCTCACCGCCGCTGGACTTCCCGACGTCCGACACCTATTTCGTCGTGGCCCACTTCCATTACGTCATCTTCGGCACCGTGGTGTTCGCGATGTTCGCCGGATTCCACTTCTGGTGGCCGAAGTTCACCGGCAGGATGCTCGACGAGCGCCTCGGCAAGATGACGTTCTGGACGCTGTTCATCGGCTTCCACGGCACCTTCCTGGTCCAGCACTGGCTGGGCGTGAACGGAATGCAGCGCCGGATTCCGGACTATCTGGCGGTGGAGGGACTGACGCCGCTCAACTCGCTGTCGACCGTCTTCTCGTTCGTGCTCGGCGCGTCGCTGCTGCCGTTCTTCTACAACGTCTGGAAGACCGCCAAGTACGGCGAGAAGGTCGTGGCCGACGACCCGTGGGGCTACGGCCGCTCGCTGGAGTGGGCCACGTCCTGCCCGCCGCCACGCCACAACTTCCGCACCCTGCCCCGGATCCGCTCGGAGTCGCCGGCGTTCGATCTGCATCACGCCCCCGCGCGGGCAAGGGAGTTGACCACTCTGTGAGCATCACCGACAAGTTCCTCAACGACATCGAGGGTCATCTGCTGCTCACCGCCACCCGCGAGGAAGGCCGAACGGCCGCCGCCCGTTTCAGCGCACCTCTGCACTGGCTGACGGGTGCTCAGCGGGACGACGTGGAGCGGAGGTTCGAGGCGGAGTACCTCGCACTCGCCCGCACCTCCTGGCAGCACACGGCGGAGCGTGCCGGGAGACTGCGGGACGAGTACGAGGCGGCGTACCGCGGCCTGCGGCGCCGTCTGCTGGCCGGCTGGCTGCTGACGTCAGCCGTGACCTTCGGTGTCCTGGTCCTGCTCCTCGTCTAGGCCCGCGCTGGCTCACCGCCCACTTCCGGTACGGCCGGGACAGACCTGATGTCGCCCTCTTCCGCGGCTTGTCCCACGGAACCGTCCGTGCCGCCATACTGGCCGAGTGCGCGTAGCGATCATGACGGCGGGCTCTCGGGGCGATGTGGCCCCGTACACCGGCCTCGGGCATGCCCTGTCCCGGGCCGGACACGAGGTCACCCTGGTCACGCACGGCCGCTTCGAACGGCTGGTGGCAGGGTCGGACATACGCTTCCATCCGCTGCCGTTGGATCCGCGGGCGGAGCTGGAGTCCGCGCGCGGACGGAGCCTGCACCGGAGTGCGACCGGCGTGGGCAAGCTGGTGCGCGTGGCGGAGTTGGCGCGGGCCCTGGCCGGGCGGCTGACGGACGACATGCTGACGGCCGCGCGGTCAAGCGACATCCTGCTGCTGGCGGCCTCCACCGCACCGCTGGGGCAGGTCATCGCCGAGGGTCTCGCCCTGCCGAGCATCGAGCTGCCGCTGCAACCACTCGCTCCCACCCGGGAGTTCGGGCCACCGATGCTCGGCGGCCGTTCCTGGGGAGGCCTCGGCAACCGTGTCGCCGGGCACGGCGTGAACCTGGCGATCCAGCGTGTCTTCTCGGCGGCCGTACCGGACGCGCGGGCGAGGCTCGGGCTGCCTCGACGTGCGACGCGCGCCCCAGGCGGAGGGCGGACGCTGCACGGCTTCAGCCCTCTGGTGGTGCCCCGGCCGCGCGACTGGCGCCCGGATCTGGAAGTGGCGGGCTATTGGTGGCCGTACGACGGGGAGGCTCAACTCCCGGCCGGGCTGCGGGACTTCCTGGACGCGGGTCCGCCGCCGGTCTTCGTGGGGCTGGGCAGCGCGACCGTGCCCGATCCGGCCGGGCTGAGTGCCGAGGTGGTGGGCGCGCTGCGGCGGGCCGGGCTGCGCGGGGTGATCCAGCGGGGGTGGGGCGGGCTGGAGGCCACCGGGGACGACGTCCTGACCATCGACGAGGTACCGCACTCCGCGCTGTTCCCGCGCATGGCCGCCGTGGTCCACCACTGCGGTGCGGGCACGACCGCGGCCGGGCTGCGCGCCGGGGTGCCGGCCGTTCCCGTGCCGGTCCAGTTCGACGAGGGGTTCTGGGCCGGCCGCCTGGTCGCACTCGGTGTGGCGCCCGGGTCGGTGCCGCTGCGGCGGCTCTCGGCCGGGACACTGGCGGCGGCCCTGCGGCAGGCGACCGGAGACCCGTCCTACGGCCGCCGCGCCCGGGTCCTCGCCGACGGGCTGCGCACCGAGGACGGCACGGCTCCCGTCGTCACAGCGGTGAACCGGCTGGGCTGAATCCCCGTTCAGCTCCGTACAGCAGGTGTTCGGCGAGCGCGTCGCATCCTGCAACCGCGGTCGGGCCCGCACGGCAGCGCGGGCACCGCACCGCGCGGCACAGGAGTCGCGCTCGACGGCAAGCCGAGCGACGTCCACCTCGACAAAGGACTTCAAGGTCATCGGCACCGGGTGCGACAACCCGCTCAGGCCCCGGCAACCCGCGGGTCCGCCGGCTGCAGGATGCCCAGGAGCAGCCTGACGAGTTCGTCGACGACCTCGTCGAGGGTCGCCTCCACCCACCCCGCGCTCCAGTCGTGGAGCAGGCCGTTGACACTGCCGATGAACGCGGTCACCGCGAGGCGGTAGTCGCGGGGCGCCGCCTCCCCGCGCGCGACGGCCGCCGCGACCTCGGCGCAGACGAGGTCGATCCACCGGGCGCGGCGGGCCAGGCGCTGCTCCTCCAGACGCGGGCTGACGCCGACGATCTCGACGAAGGTGATACGGACGCGGCACGGGTCGGCGGTGACGTTCGCGGCGTACGCGCGGAAGATCGCGGTCGCGCGTTCGGCGAGCGGCAGGTCCGCCGCCTTGGCCGCGACCGCCAGGACGGCCTCCTCCGACCAGCCGTTGACCTGGAGGTGGAGGGCGGCCAGGACGTCCTCCAGACTGCGGAACTCCTCGTAGAACTGACGGGTCGACAGGCCCGCGGCCTCGCTCAGCGCCGCCACCGTCGTACCCCGGTAGCCGGGGCTGTCGCCGAACAACTGCAGCGCCGCGTCCAGGAAGCGGCGCCGCCGCTCGGCCTGTCGTTCCTCGGCCGACTTGCCGCCGTAGCGGCCGGTGGGCGCCCTGAGCCTGCCCGCCACACTGTCCTCCCAGCACCTCGCCGACCCGACGGCCAATTTTGTCGTGTCCGCGGTCTTGTGGAGAAGGACCCCCCTTCCTTACTTTTCAGTAAGTTGACTCTGAAACCACTTGTGTTCAGATCTCAGCGCTCCGCTTTTGGCATGCCCCGCTCATGACGCCCACCTGAGAGGAAGGGAGCAGTCATGCCTGCCATCAGACCCAGGCACCTGAGCTCCGTAGCCGCCGCCCTCGCCCTGACCGTCACCGCCCCGGCGGCCGTCGCCACCGCCGCCGACTCCTCCGCCGCCCTGCGTGAGGTGATGTTCGTCGGCAACAACTGGGACGGCACCGCGGACGTCATCAAGTCCTCGGGGGACTTCGCGAAGATCGGCCGCGTCGACGTCATCCCCGACAAGGACGAGCGGATGGCGGAGATCAACGCCGATCCGATCAAGTGGATCTACTTCATGGCGATCCGCAACAGCGTCGGCGAGGGCCACGACCAGTTCGTCGACGACATGTACTCCACGCCCGACGGCACGGCGATGGTCGTCTCCCGGCCGAGCTTCGCCGACGTCGTCTCCATCGACCTGGCGTCCGGGGACATCAACTGGCGTTTCCCCGTGTCCGGTTACCGCGCCGACCACATGGCGGTCTCCCCCGACGGCAAGCGGGTCGCGGTGTCGGCATCGACCTCCAACACCGTGCACGTGCTGGACATCGAAAGCGGCGAGGAGCTGGGGAAGTTCGCGACCGGTGACAAGCCGCACGAGAACATATTCACCCAGGACGGCAAGTACATCTACAACATGGCGATCGGCGACGTGAACACGCAGACCGACGCCCCGTGGCTGGACTGGACGAAGGGCGACCGGCGCATCACGGTCGTCGACGCGGCGACGTACCAGCAGGTCAAGGTCATCGACATGCGTCCGCGCCTGGACGCGATCGGGCTGACCGACTACTCCGACGCGGTGCGGCCGGCCGTGTTCTCGCCGGACGAGTCGAAGCTGTACTTCCAGGTGTCGTTCTTCAACGGCTTCTTCGAGTACGACCTCGCCACGGACAGGATCACCCGCACCAAGACCCTCCCGAAGAACCCGGCGACCAGCGACGACCGCACCACCTACGTCAACGACTCGCGCCACCACGGCCTTTCGATGAGCCCCGACGGCGGCAAGCTGTGTGTCGCGGGCACCATGGACGACTACGCCACCGTCGTCAACCGCACCACCCTCCAGGAGGGCCCGCTGGTCACCGCCTCCAAGCCCTACTGGGCCACGGTCAGCGGTGACGGCAAGTCCTGCGTGGTCTCCGAGAGCGGCACCGACCAGGTCACGGCCATCGACTTCGCCACGGGCCGCAAGCAGGTGTCCGTCCCGGTCGGCGACCACCCGCAGCGGGTCCGGCTGGCCCATGTCCCGGCCGACTGGACGAGTCCGTCGGCCGGTTGATCAACCCAGGGCCTTCAGCACCGCTCCCACTCCGTCCTCGGTCGCCATGTGCCGCGCGGCGACCGAGGCGGCACGGGCGTACGCCTGACGCCGTACGGCCTGCACGAGCGCGTCGGTGAGCTTCTCGGCGGTGAGGGACGCGAAGGGTATCGGTGCGGTGGCCGCGCCGATCGACGCCAGTCGTCCGGCCCAGAACGGCTGGTCCGCCGTCACCGGCACCGGGATCGCGGGCACCCCGGCGCGCAGGGCCGCCGCCGAGGTGCCCGCCCCGGCGTGATGGACCACCGCGGCCGTCCTCGGGAACAGCAGCGCGTGCGGTACCTCCCCGACGGTCAGAACGTCGTCGCCGCCGGCCGCGAGCCCGGCGCTGCCCGCCTGGAGGATGCCGCGCCGTCCGGCCTGGCGCAATGCCTCGACGGCGATCCCGCTCAACCGCTCCCCCTGCCCGGCCGCCATGCTGCCGAAGCCGATGAACACCGGGCGCGCTCCCACGGCGAGGAAGTCCTCCACCTCGCCCGGCAGCCGACGGTCCGGGGCGACGTACGGCCACCAGGTGCCCACGACGTCGAGACCCGCGCGCCAGTCGGTCGGGCGCGGCACCAGCGCCGTACTGAAGCCGTGCAGCACGGGCCGGTTCGCCCGCTCCTGTCGGCGGCGCATCTCGGCCGGAGCCAGCGGCGGCAGGTCCAGGCGGCGGCGCAGCTCGGTGACGGCCTCTGTGTAGACGCGGTCGGCCATGCGCAGCGCGAAGCGTCCGGCGGCCCGGTTGCCGAGACGGCCGAGGGAGCGGGAGCCCATGACGTTGGGCGGGAAGTCGCCGGTCGGGGCGGTCGGTTGGAGGTAGGCGCCGATCGTCGGGATGCCCAGGGCCTCGGCCACGTGCCAGCCCAGCGGGGCCGTGGTGGCCGAGAGCAGGAGCAGTTCCGTGCCCGGGTCCACCGCATCGGCGAATCCCTGACCGAGTTCGGTGACGAACGCGGCGGCGGTACGCATCAGTTCGCGACTGCTCCCGACTGCGCCCTGAACCGTCTGCGGACGGGTGGGCAGGCCCCTGAACTCCAGGCCGGCCTCTCCCGCCAGGGGCGCGAAGGCGTCGGTCGTGGCCAGGGTGACGTCGTGCCCGGCCTGGCGCAGACCCGCTCCCAGACCCGTGTACGGAGCCACGTCACCTCGCGATCCGGCGGCGGCGATCAGGATCCTCATCGGTTCTCCTCACGGTCCGTCCGGCGGGCCGCGTTCGCGTGGACGGCCTTGCACAGATAGGCGGCGAGGCCCGGCCGCTGCTGCGAGGGCGGTACGACGAGCGCGAAGGCGCGCGGATCGGCCGCGAAGTCGTCCGCGATGCGCCGGTGCATGTCGGGCGGGCAGGTGGTGAACCAGCGGGCGATGTGCAGCCGGTGCTCCTCCGCGAGATCCATGGCCCGCTCGCCGTCGGCGGGCTCCCGCTCGTCGAAGGCCGCGAGCAGTTCCACGCGCCAGGCGGCGGCCTCGCCCATGAGCTGCCGCCAGTCCTCCTTGGTGTGGGCGGCCGCACGCGCCATCGACTCCTGATGCCCCGCCGAGTGCCGCCACTTGAGCTGGGCCTCGGTGGCGTAACTGAGATCGAAGTCGATCTCCCCGAAGACCTCGAAGCGATCCTCGGGTGTCAGCTCCACGCCCGTCCGCTGGACCTCGATGGCCTGCTCGGCCACCTCGGCCAGCCGCTGGAGCCGGCCGATCTCGTCGCTCAACTGCCGCAGCCGCGACTGGAGATGCTCCAGTGCGTTCGCCTGCGGGTCCTTCAGTATCTCGGCGATCTCGTCGAGGGAGAAGCCGAGTTCGCGGTAGAAGAGGATCTGCTGGAGCCTGGCCAGGTCGGTGTCGCTGTACAGCCGGTAACCGGCGCCGCTGCGGCCACTGGGCGAGAGGAGTCCCGCCCGGTCGTAGTGGTGCAGCGTGCGCACGGTCACCCCGGCGAAGGCCGCGACCTGCCCCACGGAGTAGCTCATTCACCTGCCCTTTCGTCGGGTACAGCGTGCAGCCTGACGTAAGGGGAGGGTCAAACGGCGGTGCCTATCCCGCGTTCCGCGCGGCCCACGTGGAGAGTTCGGACCGTGCGGCGTTCAGCAGGGTGCTCGAGGGTGCGGTCGCCCCGTTGGTCACCAGCGCGTAGTGCAGGACCCCGGAGTCGGTGTCGGTGAGCAGCAGCCGGCGGCTGCCCGTGCCACCCGGTTCGGCGGCCACACCGACCGGGGTCGTCGAGGTGTACGACGGCGGCGAGTACACCGTGCCCAGGTCGGAGACCACCGTCGTGGACCGGCTCGGGAAGGACGCCGGGAGGTGCAGTTCGGTCGGTGCCGTGCCGCTGTTGGAGCGCCACACCAGCAGCCCGTACTGGCCCGAGCCGACCAGTTGCGCCACGTTCGGCAGCGAGCTCGGCACCGGGTTCCAGGTCAGGGTCGTCGAGCCGTCCCGGGAGCGGTCCTCGTAGGTGAAGGCGACCGTGGTACCGGACGTGGCACTCGGGTAGATCCGGTCGAGCAGCCGGGCGTCCTGCCGCAGCACCGCCGTACCCGAGTCGTCGAGGCGTACCGCGGACAGGTCCTCGCCGTTCCAGGCGTCGCCCTCGGTCTGCACCTTGTCCGGATTGTCGTTCATCAGCTCGTGGTGGCGGCCGTTGTAGATGTCCCACTGCCACTGGGAGCCGGAGAGGACGGGACCGGAGCCCGACGGGTCGGACCACCAACTCGCGCCCTTCACCCGGGAGTCGAGGGCCTGGTACATCGCCTTGTAGACCGTCGGCGCCTTGTCGGAGACGTTTCCGGTGAGCGGGTGCCCGAACTCGCTGACGATCGCGGTCGTCCCGGTGGCGGAGGCGCGGTCGCGGACGGTCCCGAAGTCACCCACGTACTGCCCGTCCGCCGCCTTGCCCCACATGAAGACGCCGGAGATGGCCTTCTGGTCGTAGAAGTGGGTGTTGAAGACGTAGCGCGGGCCGAGTGTGCCGGCGTCCAGCAGGCCGCCCTCCTCCTTCTGGAAGTCGAGGTTGGCGTTCCAGAAGAGGTTCGGCTCGACGAAGGCCGGCTTGGCCTGCCAGCCCGCCGCGTCCATACGGGCGCGGAACTTGACGTAGAAGGGCCACAGCACGTCCCTCTCCCACGTCCGGCTGGTCTGGCCGGAGTCGTAGGTGCCGGCGTGCGGCTCGTTCCACGGGTCGAAGCCGACGACGCCCGCGAACTGGGCGGCGGTGAGGTTCTGGCGCAGGTACGTCATCGCCTTCTGGGCGGTGTCCAGGAAGGCGTCCTGGAGGCCGTACTCGTTGTGCCAGAAGTCGTACGTCGACTGCTTCACGGCCTCGTTGGAGGTGATGTTCTGGCCCCAGAACGGGCAGATCCCGCAGTACTCGTCCGGGTAGTCCCCGAGGTCGACGGCCCACTTGGGGGCGCCGTCGCCGGTGTACCAGCTGTCCGGGTCGAACAGCCAGCGGGAGTAGAGGTCCTGGTGGAAGTCGGGGTACACACGGATCCCGGCGTCCAGGAACGCGCGCATCTGGTCCGTGGCCTTCGCCAGGTAGGCGGTGTCCACCTGGCCGCGCACGGGCTCCGCGTAGGCCCAGGAGAGCAGGAAACGCACGGAGTTGCCGCCGCCCAGCGCGCGCAGCGCGGTCGCGGACTTCTTCGCGTCGGCGGTCGACGCGAAGGGCAGGCCGTTGTTCTCCTTCAGTTTCGTCTCGCCGGAGACGTTGTAGCCGCGCAGCACGACCTCGCGGCCATGCCCGTCGACGAAGCGGCCGTTCTGGACGGTGAGAGGTGTTTCGTCGAACCAGAGGGAGTCGGGAAGGGTGGCGGCGGTGGCGGGAGTGGGGCCCGCCACCGACAGGGATCCGAAGAGGACGACCAGGACAACCATCAGACGCGTCCGAATGTTCGGCATGTCCACTACAGTCCGGTGATATCAGGACACAGTCAACACCCCTGACTCTGGAGTAAGTTCCGTCTCGGCACCACCGCGGGCCTCACCGCTCGCCGGGCAGCTCCAGCTCCGCACGAGCCTCGGCCACCCACCGCAGGACACCGTCCGCCCCGGCCTTCTCGGCCGACTCCGCCGCTTCCCGCAGGAGTTGCGCGGCTTCCTCCCGGCGGTCCTGCTGGGCCGCGACGTGGGCGAGCCCGATCAGGTTGGCGGCCACCCCCGGCAGGAATCCGAGCTCACGGCGCAGGCGGGTGGACTCCTCGAAACGGTCCCGCGCCGCATCGAGCCGTCCGGCCATGTGCTCCGCGAAGCCGAGGTGCCGAAGGGCGTAGGACATGGTCAGCCGGTCGTCGGCGCGAGTGGCGAGGTCAAGGGCGCGGGTGAAGGCGGGCAGCGCCGCCTCCGTGTCGTCGCGGACCACCTGGTGGAAGGTGCCGACCCAGAACAGCGCCTCCCCCTCGCCCCGCACGTCGCCGAGCCGCTCGTACAGCCGGGCCGCGCGCTCGAAGAGCTCGAGCTCCCGTGCGTCCTCGACCCTCTCCTCCAGGAACCGGGCATGCACGACCTTGCCACGGGTCAGGGCGAGATCCGCCTCGACCGCGTCGAGCCCTCGCTCGGCGGGCGCCAGTGCGCTGCTCTCACCCCCGAACACCGCTCGCTCGTAGAGGAGTTGGGCCTGCTGTATCCGTGGGTCCGCAGTCATGCGGCGATCTTACGTACGCCGCCCGTGCCCCCCAACGAGTTTTCAGCTGCCGACCCTGCGTGTCAGGTTCAACAGGTACTCCTTCCGGTTCAGCGGGTTGAGGTCGGTACGCCGGCGCTCGGGGACCGTGCCGCGCGGGGCGGGCGCGTAGTGGTCGAAGGCGCTCTCCAGCTCGCCCTCGCCACGCGTCAGTCCGGGCAGTTGCTGCTCCAGTTCGTGCACATGGGCCGCGGGCACCGAGCCCTCCAGCGCGCAGGTCGCGCCGCGCGTCTGCGTGGTGTGCGGAACCGCGCGCAGCCTGGCCAGCACCGGCAGCAGGGCGGCCAGGGTGTCGGTCGGGGCCTCGATGCGGAAGCGGTGCAGGGGCTCGTGGACCTGGGTGCCCGCCCGGCGCAGGGCCTCGGTCAGGACCAGGGGGGTCAGGCCCCGGAAGTCGTAGCCGGTGCTGGACATGCTCTTGTCGAAGCCCTGGTGGGCGTGGCTCTGCCGGGGCGAGTAGCCGGAGTGGGTCATGGTGACCGTGCAGTCGGGGATCTGCCAGCCGTGCAGGCCCTGGCCGAGCGTTTCGCGGACGGTGTCCTCGACGGCCTTGAAGAAGGCGTACGGCATGGAGCCGAGCTCCACCTCGAGGCGGAACTCCACACCCGACCCGGCCGGCGCCGGGTCGACGCGCAGGCCGATCGTCGCGAGGAACGGGTTCGCGTCCTTCTTGTTGAACTCGACCGCCGCACCCGAGCCGACCGGCCGCTCGATGCACAGCGGTGTCGTCTCGTGGAAGGTGACGTCGAGGCCGAAGTCGTCGGCGAGCGTGGCCTGGATGACCTCCTTCTGCACCTCCCCGTAGAGGGAGACGAAGGTCTCCTGCCGTACCTCGTCGTGGCGCAGGTCGATGAGCGGGTCCTGCTCGGCCAGGCGGGTGAGGGCACGGTGCAGGGCCCGCCGGTCCGTACCGCCGGCCGGGGCGACGATCGTCTCCAGGGTGGGCGGCGCGAAGAAGTGCCCGTGCGCCTTGCGTGGCTCGCCGATCGCGTCGCCGATCCTGATGTCGGCCAGGCCCCACAGCTTGGCGATCCGGCCCGCCGTCACGAGGTCGTCCCTGATGTCCGTGCCCTGGTCGAAGACGCTGATCGCGGTGATCCGGCCCTCGGCGCGGGAGTCACCCTCGCCCGATTCGGCCACGGCGCCGAAGCAGACCCGGTCGCGGGTGCGCAGCGTCCCCGAGAACATGCGCGCGTACGCGACCTTCTCCCCCGCCGGGCCCCGCTCCACCTTGAAGACGGTGCCCGAGACCGGCCCGTCGGGCTCGCCGTCCGCGACCGGCAGCAGCTCCCTGATCCCGTCGATCAGCTCCTCGACGCCCGCGCCTGTGACGGCGGAGCCGAAGTACACCGGGTGGACCAGCGCCTGCCGGGTCTGGACGGCGAGAGCGGTGCGCAGATCGTCGTACGTGACCGTCTCCTCGAGGTACGTGGTCAGCAGTTCGTCGTCGTGGTCGGCGAGGACGTCGAGTGCCGTCGGTGCCAGGCCGGGGACGAAGCGGGCCTCGCGGGTACCGAGGGCGTCGGTCGTCCCCATCGGGACGACGGCCGCCGTCAGCCGTTCGGAGACGGCCCGCAGCACGGCGTCGTGGCGCGCCCCGCGTCGGTCGATCTTGTTGACGAAGACGAGTGTGGGGATGCGCAGCCGTTGCAGTGTGCGCATGAGGACCCGCGTCTGCGGCTGGACGCCCTCGACGGCCGAGACGACCAGCACGGCACCGTCGAGCACACCCAGCACTCTCTCCACCTCGGCGATGAAGTCCGGGTGGCCGGGCGTGTCGATGAGGTTGACCGTCACGTCGTCGAGCGCGAAGGAGACGACGGCGGACTTGATGGTGATGCCGCGCTGCCGCTCCAGCGCGAGGGAATCAGTCTGAGTATTCCCGGCGTCGACGCTGCCGATCTCGTCGATCACACCGGCCGAGTGCAGCAGGCGCTCGGTCAGGCTGGTCTTACCGGCGTCGACATGGGCGAGAATTCCGAGGTTGAGCAAGTGCACGAAGCGTCATGTCCTTTGACGTGGGGGTGGTTTCTTCCGGGGTGGACATGAACGCAGTGCGCATCGCGGCTCCTCCTCGTGTGCCGGTCGGATCAGGTGCAGTGCACCAGGCAGGACCCCGCGCAGGCAATCGATTAACGCGCAACCAACCCTGCCGCGCGCGATACCCGGCCGGTCGAGTCGCACCGGGCAGCCCTGGCCCGCTGGGGCGGCTGCGCGGCATGCCGGCCGGTGCGTGCGTGGTGTTCCCGGCCGGCAACAAAGAGCGGGGCGGTCCGGAACCGGCCTGCCCCGCACCGGCGGGCGCCGCCTCCGCCGGCCGGCCCACCGGCTGCTCCGGGCCGATCCTCAGCGGCGAGCAGTCGGCCCCGCGGCCGTGGCTGGAGGGGCCGATGCTGTCTGACCGGCAGGTGCGGTTCTTCCATACGTCTCGGATCGCGTTTGCGATCTCGTCACAGGACGTCGAGGGCATGCGTTTGTTGATCGGGCAGGACGTCGGACTGAGAACTTGGCGTGATCGTCGCGGAGTTGACGACCTGCTACCTGAACTGCGGCTCTTGCGGCCCTTGTCCGTACCGGACAGCAGGGCGTTCTTGGGCCATACCCGAAGGTTCAAGACGGGCGGGCAGCGGCGGAAATGCCGACGGCGTCCGGTGCCTGGTCGACCGTGTCCGCCGGGTGTGACGCCTCCGTCGTACGGCCCATTCCGTGGTGCGGCTCGGGCGGGCGTGCCGGACGCTGGCCGTGATCCCTGGTGAGCGCGCGAGCAACGGAGGAGGCGTCGTGACACCTCTGACCCGGGTCCCGCTGGAGGGCGGGGGCTGCGTGCTGGTGGAGGGGGCAGTCGGCCTCGAAGGGCCGGTGAAGGCCGGCCGGGCCGGCGATCTCGTTCGTGAGGTCCCGGGCACTTTGCAGGAGTCCCTGGAGCCGGTCACCCGGGCGGCACGGTCAGCCCTCGACCAGTTGCGCGAGGCGCGCCCCGACGAGATCACGATCCAGTTCGGGGTGGACCTCGCGGTCGAGGCCGGCGCCGTGATCACCAAGGGCAGGGCCACCTGCCATCTGCAGCTGACCATGTCCTGGCGGGGCGGCCATGGCTAGCGCCGGACCACGGACGGAGCCGAAGACTCCGTCGGAGCTGCCCACTGCGGTGGCGCAGATCCTCGGGCCGGACGGGAGGGTTGCCGGGGCGGGTTTCCTGGTGGCCGAGGACGTCCTGGTCACGTGTGCGCACGTCGTCGTGGCCGCGGGCAGCGGGCCCGGGCACCGGGTGCTGCTGTCCTTCCCTCGTGTGGCCGGTGCGGACGGGCTGGAGGGGGAAGTCCTCTCGGGACGTTGGCGCGCGCCGGAGGACGAGGACGTCGCCTTTGTCCGGCTGCACCGTACGCCGGCGGGCTCGTGGGTCCTGCCCCTGGGCTCCGCGGCGGGTTGTCGCGGCCATGACGTGCGGTCGTTCGGCTTTGCGACCCAGGCACCGCGAGAGGGGCACTTGGGCTTCGGCAAGGTGGGCGATCTGCTGCTGTCCTCCGGGCGGGCCGGGGCGCGTCTTCAGCTGACCGGGGCCAACGACCTCACCATCGGTTTCAGCGGCGGGCCCGTCCTCGACGAGGTGACCGGCCTGGTCATCGGCATGCTCACCGAGATCACGGCGGCCGATGCGCTCGCCCGGGGGCAGGGCATCGCCTACGCCACGCCGTCGCAGGTCCTGCGGGAGATCATGCCGGAGCTGGCCCCCCAGGAGGTGTGTCCGTACCGAGGGCTGGAGCCGTTCACCGCGGAGCACGCCCGCTGGTTCCAGGGGCGAGAGGAGGCGGTGGGCCAGGTCCTGGCCGGCCTCGCCCGCCAGCGGCGGCTGACGCTGCTGCTCGGGCCGTCGGGTTCGGGCAAGTCGTCGCTGATCCAGGCGGGGGTATTGCCGGCGTTGGCGCAGGGAGCGGTGCCGGGAAGCGACCGATGGCTTCCGGTACTGGCCCGGCCCCGGCAGGACCTGCTGGCGGAGATCGAGCGGGCCGGCCTGCCCGGGGCCCGGCGTGACGGGATCACGGCGGCCGTCGACCAACGGCTGCGGAGCGAACCCGATTGCCATCGGGTTCTGCTGGTCGTCGATCAGTTCGAAGAGCTGCTGCTGCAGAGCGCCGACGGCCGCCTGCAGGAATTCCTCGGCTTCATCGACGACATCACCCAGGTCGCCGGCGCGTACACGGCGCTCAGCGTGATCCTGATCATGCGGGACGACTTCTATCCCCAACTGGCCGCACTGGCCCCCCGATTGCTGGAGGCCGCCACCCCCGGGCTCCTCAACGTGCCGGGCACACTGGGCCGGACGGACCTGCACGACATCATCGTGCTCCCCGCCGAGAACGTCGGACTCCGCTTCCAGCCCGGGCTGCCCGAGCAGATCATCAGCGACGTCCTGGCGAGCAGTCCGGACCCGGTGGCCGTCCGCCAGGCACCGGTCACCGTGCTGCCTCTGCTCGAGATGACGCTCAAACAGCTGTGGCTGCGGCGGCACGACGGCTTCCTCACCCACGAGGCGTACTGGCGGATCGGAGCGGTCAGCGGAAGCCTGACGACATGGTGCGACAGCGCCCTCAACGGGTTGTCCCCCGGCCGGCAGCGCATCGCGAGGCGCGTCCTCACCTGCCTGGTCCACCCCGCGGACCCCAGCCGCCGCACCCCCGACGTCCGCGCGCAGGTCCCCCTCGACGAACTGCGCGACCTGGCGGCCGGCCCCGACGGTGCACCCGGTCGTGACTTCGACGCGGTCATCGCCGCTCTCACCCGTCATCGCCTCATCGCCACGCAGACGTTCCGCGACCCGGAGCGGCCCGATGCCCCGCCTGGCGCGCCGGTGGCGGAGCTGATCCATGACGCGCTCATCCGTGACTGGAATGCGCTGCGGGAGTGGGTACGCGAGGACTACGAGTTCCAGGAGTGGCTCAACCGCACCCGTGAACGGCAGCGCCGCTGGGCCGGGAAGAGGGACCCCGGCGACCTGCTCGCGGGCACGGCACTCGCGGAAGGCGTCAAGCGGTCACGGGACCGTGGTCTGCCCGAGGACATCGCGGCCTTTCTCTCCGCCAGCCGAAAACGCCAGCAGGACCTCGCTCGGCGGCGCAGGCATCTCATCGCCGTCCTGGCCGCACTGCTGGGTCTCGCACTGATCGCTGCCGGGCTCGCGGTGCTGCAGTGGCGTACGGCGGTCGACGAACGGCAGGCGGCGCTGTCCCGCCAGCTCGCCACGCAGTCCCGCACGCTGCTCGACGTGAGCCCCGACCTCTCCTCGCTGCTGGCCGTCCAGGCGTACCGCGCCAGCCACACACCCGAGGCCCTGGCAGCTCTGCGGACCGACGCGGCCCTCCCGGCATATCAGCGTCTGCCCGGGCACACCGACACGGTGAACGGGGTGGCCTTCAGCCCCGACGGCCGCACCCTGGCCACCGGAAGCGCCGACGGCACCGCCCGGCTGTGGGACACCACCACCGGCACGACCCGCGCCACCCTCACCGGGCACCCAGACGAGGTGGCTTCGGTGGCGTTCAGCCCCGACGGCCACATTCTCGCCACCGCAAGCGCAGACGGCACACGGTTGTGGGACACCGCCACGGGCAAGACCCGCGCCACACTGCCCGCGAGTACCGGTGGCCTGTTCTCGCTGGCGTTCAGCCCCGACGGCCGGACCCTCGCCACCGCCGGCGGAGACGGCACCGCACAGCTGTGGGACACCACCACCGGCGAGATCCGGACCACGCTGCCCGGGCACGGCTCAACGGTGTTCTCCGTGGCGTTCAGCCCCGACGGCCGCACCCTCGCCACCGCAGGCGCGGACAACACCGGACGGCTGTGGGACACCAGAACGGGCACGCACCGCACCACGCTGGCCGGGCACACCGACGCCGTCTTCACGATCGCGTTCAGCCCCGACGGCCACGCGCTGGCCACCGGCAGCGCCGACGGAACCATGAAGGTGTGGGATGCCACCACCGGAAAGAGGCGCACCTCCCTGGACGTGGCCACCGGCTCGGTGCAGGCCGTGGCGTTCAGCCCCGACGGCCGCACCCTCGCCATCGGCGGCACCAACCGCCTCCTGCGGCTGTGGGACCTCGCCACCGGGGCGATCAGCAGAACCCTGATCGGTCACACCGACACCGTGGAGTCAGTGGCGTTCAGCCCCGACGGCCGCACCCTCGCCACCGCAAGCGACGACACGACCACCCGCCTGTGGGATGTCAGCCCTCGCGGCGACAGGCCCCTGGTCGGGCACACCGACTTGGTCCATGACGTGGCTTTCGCGCCCGACGGCCGCACCCTCGCCAGCGCCGGCGCGGACAAGACCGTACGCCTGTGGAACGTCGACACGGGCACCACCCGGACTGTCCTGACCGGACACACCGACCACGTACTGCAGGTGGCCTTCAGCCCCGACGGCCGCACCCTGGCCACCGCCGGTACCGACACCACCGTACGGCTCTGGGACGTCACCACCGGCAAGACCCGCGCCATCCTGAGGGACCCCTCCCAACTGATCTCGGTGGCGTTCGGCCCCGACGGCCGCACCCTCGCCACCGGCAGCGTCGACGGCACCGTGAAACTGTGGGACCCCGCCACCCGCAGGCCGCGCGCCAGTCTTTCCGGGCACAGCGGCTACGTGGGAACGGTGGCCTTCAACCCCGACGGGGGTACGCTCGCCACGGGCGGCGCCGACAAGAGCGTACGGCTGTGGGACGTCACCGCCGGCAAGGCCCGCTTCACCACCCGCACCCCCGACACTGTGCACAACGTGGCCTTCAGCCCCGACGGCCGCACCCTCGCCACCGCCATCGGTGACTACAGCGTGCGCTTGCTGGACGCTTCCACCGGCAAGACGCGGACCACCCTGGCCGGGCGGACCAGCCAGGCGGCGTCGGTGACATTCAGCCCGGACGGCCGCACCCTCGCCACCGCCGACTTCGACTGGACCACGGGGCTGTGGGATCCCGACACCGGCATGAACCACGTCACCCTGATCGGGCAGCATGCCGACGAGGTGACTTCAGTGGCGTTCAGCCCCGACGGCCGTACCCTCGCCTCGGGCAGCGGCGACAAGACAGTGCGCCTGTGGCATGTCAGCCTCCCCGCACCTTCCGAAGCGATCCGGAAGGTCTGTCATGCCGTCAACCGGGACCTGGACGCGCAAGAACGCACCGCGTACCTCCCGGGCAAGTCCTCAGCTCCCGTCTGCCCAAACCGCCGCTAGGGCACGTGTCCGGTCGTGGTCAATGGGCTCCGACGAGGTAGCCGTCCAGGGTCTTGTCATCGAAGTGCGGTACTCAATTGCCGTTGTCGAGCACCCAGGTTGCTCAACAAAGGAACTTGCCCCCATCACAGGCGCAGCCGCATCAAGGGCAGGAAAGACGAGAAAGTAGGATATTGACAAGCCGCGAATCCCGCTGACCGCTGGGCCCCTCACTCGACCACAGCTCATCTGTCAGCCACACCGGGAGGTGCTCAACACGATGCGTGACATTCTCCCGGTGATCGGCGGCTGGTACGCGGACGGGGTGCCGTTCGGGCTCGCCACGGTGGTCGCCACGAGCCGCAGTGCCCCGCGCGAACCCGGGGCCGCGATGGCCGTCGGGCCCGACGACGAGGTCGTGGGCAGTGTGTCCGGCGGCTGTGTCGAAGGAGCCGTCTTCGAGCTCGCCCAGGAGGTCGTGGCGGGCGGTGCGGCGCGGCTGGAGACCTTCGGGTACAGCGATGCGGACGCGTTCGCCGTCGGGCTCACCTGCGGCGGCGAGATCACCCTGCTGGTGCGGCCCGTGACGCCCGAGGGCGATCCGGCGTTCGGCGAGGTCGCGGAGTCGGTGGCGGCGGGCCGTCCGGTGACCGTGGCGACGGTGACCGACGGGCCCGCGCGGCGCGGGGCGACGCTCGCCGTGTGGCCGGACCGCGTCGCGGGCACGCTCGGCACGCCCGGCCTGGACGCGGCGGTCACCGCCGACGCGCGTGGCGAACTCGCCCTCGGTGCCACGGGTCTCAGGCACTACGGCCCGCACGGCGAGCGCCGTGAGGACGCGGTCTGCGTCTTTCTGCGCTCCTTCGCCCCGCCGCCCCGGATGCTGGTCTTCGGCGCGATCGACTACGCGGCCGCGGTGGCGCGGATCGGCGACTTCCTCGGCTACCGGGTCACCGTGTGCGACGCGCGCCCGGTCTTCGCCACGCCGAAACGCTTCCCGGAGGGCGTCGAGGTGATCGTCGACTGGCCGCACCGCTATCTGAGCGGCACCGACACCGACGAACGCACGGTGATCTGCGTCCTCACCCACGACCCGAAGTTCGACGTGCCGCTGCTGGAGGAGGCCCTGCGGCGCCCGGCGGCGTACATCGGGGCGATGGGCAGCCGGCGTACGCACGACGACCGGATGAAGCGGCTGGCCGAAGCCGGGCTCGCCGAGGGCGAGTTGGCCCGGCTGCGCTCGCCGGTGGGCCTGGACCTCGGCGCCCGTACGCCCGAGGAGGTCGCCGTGTCGGTCGCCGCCGAGATCGTCGCGCTGCGGTGGGGCGGCACGGGCGTCCCCCTGACGGTCACGGCGGGCGCCATCCATCGATCACCGTGAGCCCAAGGGCACAGCCGGCATCGAGGACCAGGACGACACGGCGCACGGCGGTCGGCGCGGTGGCGAAGCGCTGCCGCAGTGGCGAGGCAGTGGTGATGGTGGTACTGGGGGTGCTGGTGGTGGCTCGGGGACCGCAGTGGCGGTGCAGGGAACGGAAATAGCCGCGATTCGGGTGTGTAGGGCGGACGCGAAGGGGTAGTCGCGGCTCAACGGAGGCATACATGCCTCCGGACAGAGCCTCTGAGCGGGAAGGAGGTCCATGACAGCGCATAACATGCGACCGGGCCGCTTCCACGCGAAAACGGAGCGGCCCGGATCTTGTTCCCCGGCCGTCAGCGCCGGGGCAGCCGGTGCAGCTCCACGTCCATGAGCCCGCCCTCTCCCACGGTCGCGGTCATGAAGGTGCAGTGGGGCTGTCGGCGGCGGTCCGTCGGGGAGCCGGGGTTGAGCAGGCGCAGGCCCGAGGGGGCGGTGGTGTCCCAGGGGATGTGGCTGTGCCCGAAGACCAGGACGTCCAGGCCGGGGAAACGGGCGGCGCAGCGCGCCTCGCGACCCTGAGCGGGTCCGGTCTCGTGGACCACGCCGAAACGCAGGCCGCCGAGGTCGGCGTACGCCACCTCGGGGAGCCTGGCGCGCAGGTCCGGTCCGTCGTTGTTGCCGTAGACGCCGACGAGCCGGGCGCAGCGGCTCTCCAGCAGGTCGAGCGTGGCCGTGTCGACCCAGTCCCCCGCGTGGAACACGACGTCGGCGCGCGGGAGTTCGGCGAGCAGTTCGTCGGGCAGGGCCTTGGCGCGCTTGGGCAGGTGGGTGTCGGACATCAGCAGCAGGCGCACGCCGTCAGGCTACCGGCGGGGAAGACCGCCGTGCGGGATCGCCATGGTTGAGCGGTGGACAAAGCCGGTGACACGGTTAGGATTTGGCCACGAGCGCCAGAATCTGACGTTAACGCACAGCGACCCCTAGGGGGCTCGGGCCCGGATGCCGGTCAAGGTCAGCGTCGTCGTCCCCGTGTACAACCCGGGGGTCTATATCGAGGACTGCATCGCCTCGCTGCTCAGACAGTCGCTGCCGCCGGACGAGTACGAAGTGATCTTCGTCGACGACGGCTCCACCGACGGCACCCCCGGCCGGCTCGACGCGCTCGCCGCAGCGGAGGCCCGGGTGACCGTCGTCCACCAGGAGAACTCCGGCTGGTCGGGCAAGCCCCGCAACGTCGGTGTCGCCGCCGCCCGGGGCGAGTACGTGATGTTCGTCGACAACGACGACTACCTCGGCGACGAGGCCCTGGAGCGGATGTACGACTACGGTGTGGCCAACGCCGCCGATGTCGTGGTCGGCAAGATGGCCGGCAAGGGCCGCGGGGTGCCGGTGGAGCTGTTCCGCCGCAACCACCCGCGCGCCACCGTCGAGAACGCGCCGCTGATCGACAGCCTCACCCCGCACAAGATGTTCCGCCGTGCCTTCCTCGACGCCATCGGCCTGCGCTTCCCCGAGGGCAGGCGGCGCCTGGAGGACCACGTCTTCGTCACCGAGGCGTATCTGCGCGCGAGCAACGTCTGCGTGCTCAGCGACTACGTCTGCTACTACCACGTACGCCGCGACGACGCCTCGAACGCCGGATTCCAGCGCTTCGACCCCGGCGGCTACTTCAAGAACCTCCGGGAGGCCCTGGACGTCGTCGAGCGCTACACCGAGCCGGGCCCGCTGCGCGACCGGCTGCTGCGGCGGTGGCTGCGGGTGGAGATGGTCGAGCGGATGCGCGGGCGGCGTTTCCTCACCATGCCGGCGGACTGGCGCCGGGAGCTGTTCGAGGAGATGCACCAGGTTGTCGTGGAGCGCTTCGGCCCCGGCGTGGCGGCCGGCCTGCAGCCGACGCAGCAGGTCGTGGCGGCGCTGATCGCGGCGGACCGGTACGACGACGTCGAGGCCTTCGCCGAGTGGGAGGCCGGCGTCGCCCTCAGGGCCGTCCCCGTGGCCGTGGTATGGCAGGACGGCACGCTGCGGGTCGGGTTCAGCGCCGAGTACGCGTCCGCCGGTGAGCCGATGACCTTCGCCGCCGGGACGGACCGTACGCCGCTCGACGGCCCGCCCGAGGACCTCGCGGCGGCCATCGCCTGGGTGGGCGCCGACACGGTGGCCCGGTTCGGCAAGGCCACCGCGGACCTGCTGCTGCGCGAGCGCGCCAGTGCCGCCCAGTACTTCCAGCCGGTGGAGTTCACCCGGGAGGAGGTACCGGCCGGCAACGGTCGGGTCCGCCTGGTGCTGCGCGCGACCGCCGCCGTGGACCCGGCCACGCTCCCCCACGCCGGCCTGTGGGACTCCTTCGTCCGCGTCAAGCTGGGCGGCTGGACGAAGGAGTGCCGCCTGGGCCCCGCCCCCCGCGAGGACGGCCCCGCCCCCTACGCCGGGGTGGTCGGCGGTCATGTGGTCCTGCCGTACTGGACGTCATCACAGGCCAACCTCGCCGTGGACGTCGACCGCGCGACCCACCGCGTCGGCCTGGGTGCCCTCGCACCGGACGACATCACCCTCTCCGGCGACCGGCTGAGCGCCCCGCTCCCCCTGCACGTCCCCGCCGCCGGCACCGGGGCGACGCTCCGGCTCACCGCGTCCGGCACCGCTCACGACGTGCCCGCCACGCTGTCCCCGCACGGCCCCGGAGCGCTGCTGGAAGCCACGCTGCCGCTGGGCGACCTGCGCGGGGCGACCTGGCGGGCGGCACTCGGCACGCCCGGGCCGCGCTTCCTCACCCTGCCGTTCGCCCTGCGCGCGGGGGTCGGCGGAGTGCGTGTGGTGCGGGCCCGCCGGGCGAGCGCACTGCGCCGGCTGGTCCGCAGGGTGCGGCGCCGGCTGGGTACGGCCCTGGGCCGGACGGCGACCCGGCTCAAGACCCGGGCCCGGGCTCGGACCCACAGGAGGTGACGGCATGCGATCCCTCGGCATCGAGGGTGCCTGGGCGCTGGAGCCCAAGGTCTTCCCGGACGACCGGGGCAGCTTCCACGAGTGGTACCGGGGCGAGGAGTTCCGTGAGGCCACCGGCTACGACCTGCGCCTGGCCCAGGCCAACTGCTCGGTCTCCCGGTGGGGCGTGCTGCGCGGCGTGCACTTCTCGGACCTGCCGCCCGGCCAGGCCAAGTACGTGACCTGTCTGCGCGGCGCCGTCCTCGACGTCGTCGTCGACATCCGCGTGGGCTCCCCCACCTTCGGCCGCTGGGAGGCACTGCGCCTGGACGACGCCGGCCATCACGCCCTGTTCCTCGCGGAGGGCCTCGGCCACGCGTTCATGGCCCTCACCGACGACGCCACGGTGGCCTATCTGTGCTCGACGGGCTACGCGCCGGAGCGCGAGCACGGGGTGCATCCGCTGGACCCGGAGCTGGGCATCGCCTGGCCCGAGCACATCACGCCCGTGCTGTCACCCAAGGACGCCCGGGCACCGTCGCTGGCGGAGGCGCGAGAGGCCGGGCTGCTGCCGTCGTACGAGGCCTGCGCCGCCCACTACGGACAGTTGCGCGCAGGGGGGAACGACTAGCCGGCCGCGACTAACCGGCCGCGGCCACCCCCTGGATCGCCGTGCGCAACGGCTCCCACCCACGGGACCGCCCGACCCCCCGCCTCCGCGCCCGCGCCAGCGGCCTCCAGAAGCTCGCCCCGAGCAGCGTCTCCGGCGGGACCGCCGCGGCCCGCTCCAGGACGGTCTCCGGCACCTTCTGCGGATCGGGCACCTGGTACTCGGCGACGATCTCGTCGTACCGATCCCGCAGGACCCTGTTGCGGGGGTCGGCGCCGAACACCACGAGCTGCCCCGTCGGCTGCGTGTCGACGGGAACGGTCACCAGATCGGGGCGATGACGGCCCAGGATCTCGGCGATCTTGTACACGTCCCCGGTCCACGGCCCGGTGTGCCGGTCCCGCGCCGCCTCGTCGACGTTGCGCGGCAGCATGTCGTCGAACACGATGACACTCGTCCAGTCGGAGTGCCGCTCGATGTTCATGAAGTCCCGCAGCGCGTACTCGAACAAGTGCATGCCGTCGATGAACGACAGGTCGAGGACCGTGCGCCGCCAGTACCCGAGCGGACTGCGCCCGCGGCGCAGGTTGCGCAGTGGATGACGGCCGCCCTTGAGGTGGATCAGCGGATTGTCGCGGGCGAAGAAGTCGTCGCTGGTGGCCTTGACGAGGTGGACGTCGCAGCGGATCTCCGTGACGACCTTGAAGGCGGGGTCGACGGCGATGGTGGGGACGCGGGAGAGCCGGAGGCTTCGGCCGTCGTTGACGCCGATCTCCAGGTAGTTGCGGTTGCCGCTGACCTTGTGCAGTTCCCTGAGGAACTCATGGCGTTTCACGAAGGGTCTCCTTGCGGATCCGGGGCAGTGCTTCGTGCAGGGCGGCGCGCCAGTCGCGCGGTGGCGGGAAGCCGAGCCGCTGCCGGCGGCCGTGCGCGAGGACGCTGTACGCGGGGCGGGGCGCGGGGCGGGGAAAGGCCTCGCTGGTGACGGGGCGCACCCGGTCGGGGTCGGCGCCGAGGAGCCGGAACACCTCGCGGGCCAGGTCGTACCAGGTGGCCTCGCCGGAGTTGGTGGCGTGCAGGACGCCGGTCACCTCATGGCCGACGCGCGGGCCGAGGTCGGCGACGAGCGCGGCGACGTCGGCGCTCCATGTGGGCTGGCCGCGTTGGTCGTTCACGACGTCCACGGTGGCGCGGCGGGCCTCGAGCCCGATCATCGTGCGGACGAAACTCCGGCCGTGGACGCCGTAGAGCCAGGCCGTGCGCACCACCGCGCTCGCGGCCGGGAGTTCGTCCAGCACCCCCCGCTCACCTGTCAGTTTGGTGCGGCCGTAGGCGGTGCGGGGGCCGGGAGGATCGTGTTCGGAGTAGGGGGTTCGGGCGTCCCCGGCGAAGACGTAGTCGGTGGAGACATGGATCAGCCGGGTGTCGTACGCCGCACAGGCCCGGGCCAGCAGACGCGGACCGTCGCCGTTGACCCGCAGGGCCCGCCCCTCGTCGGTCTCGGCGTCGTCGACGGCCGTGTACGCCGCGCAGTTGACGACCACCTCGGGGCGGTGGGCGGCGATGACGCGATCGACGGCTTCGGGGCTGGTGATGTCGAGGGCGGCATGGTCGAGGCCGGTCACCTGCTCGCCGCGGCCGAGGAGCTCCTCGACCACGTCACGGCCGAGCATGCCGCCCGCTCCGGTGACCAGCCACCTCATCCGTGCTCCTCACCGACGCGGCGCTTGAGGGGTTCCCACCAGTCGCGGTGGTCGCGGTACCAGTCGACGGTGGCGGCGAGGCCCGACGCGAAGTCGTGGCGGGGCCGGTAGCCGAGTTCCGTGCGGGACTTGGTCCAGTCGACGGAGTAGCGCAGGTCGTGGCCCTTGCGGTCCGCGACGTGCTCCACCCGGTCCCAGTCGGCGCCGCAGGCCTTCAGCAGCAGGGCGGTGAGGTCCTTGTTGCTCAGCTCCGTGCCGCCGCCGATGTTGTAGACCTCGCCGGGGCGGCCTTTGGTGCGGACGAGTTCGACGCCGTGGCAGTGGTCGTCGACGTGCAGCCAGTCGCGGACGTTGAGGCCGTCGCCGTAGAGGGGCACCCGCTCGCCGTCGAGGAGGTTGGTGATGAACAACGGGACGACCTTCTCGGGGAACTGGTGCGGGCCGTAGTTGTTGGAGCAGCGCGTGACGCGCACGTCCAGGCCGTGGGTGCGGTGGTAGGCAAGGGCGAGCAGGTCGGAGGAGGCCTTGGAGGCGGAGTACGGCGAGCTGGGGCTCAGGGGATGCTCCTCGGTCGCCGAGCCGGTCGCGACGGAGCCGTACACCTCGTCCGTCGATATGTGCACGAAGGGTTCGACGCCGTAGCGCAGGGCCGCGTCCAGCAGGGTCTGGGTGCCGACGACGTTGGTGAGGACGAAGTCGCCGGCGCCGGCTATGGAGCGGTCCACATGGGACTCGGCGGCGAAGTGCACGACCTGGTCGGCCTCGGCCATCAGCTTGTCGACCAGTTCGGTGTCCCGGATGTCCCCGCGCACGAACTCCAGGCGGGGGTGGCCGAGTTCGAGGTTGTCCAGGGTGCCGGCGTAGGTGAGCTTGTCCAGCACCGTGATCCGCGGCGCGTCGGGCGCGCCGGGTGCATCGCGGGCGAGCAGTGTGCGGACGTACGTCGAGCCGATGAAGCCGGCGGCGCCGGTGACGAGGAGGTTCATGTGTGGATCTGCACCTTGCTGTGGTCTCCGAGGACGAGGCGGTGGGCGCTGGGGACGCCGGGCGCCGGGGTGACCTCCACGTGCCGCCCGATGAGCGAGGACTCGATCCGGCCCACGCCGTCGATGGAGGCGTCCCGCAGCACGATGGAGAACTCCAACTCGCTGTCGGTGATACGGCAGTTCTCCGCGATGGAGGTGAAGGGGCCGACGTAGGAGTCCGCCACGACGGTGCCGGCGCCGACGACGGCGGGGCCGACGATGCGCGAGTTGACGATGCGCGCCCCCTCCTCGACGACGACCCGTCCGACGGTCTCCGAGGCGTCGTCGACGTCACCGTCGATGCGGCGCGCGAGGCCTTCCAGGACGGTCCGGTTCACCTCCAGCATGTCGGCGACGTTCCCGGTGTCCTTCCAGTAGCCCTTGATGACCGTGCAGCGCACGTCGGCGCGGGAGTCGATCAGGTGCTGGATGGCGTGGGTGATCTCCAACTCGCCGCGCCGGGACGGCGTGATGGCGCGGACCGCTTCGTGGATCACCGGTGTGAACAGGTAGACGCCGACCAGGGCGAGGTCGCTCCTGGGGTGCTCCGGTTTCTCCTCCAGGCCGATGACCTGGCCGAGGTCGTCGAGTTCGGCGACGCCGAAGGCGCGCGGGTCCTGGACTCGGGTGAGCAGGATCTGCGCGTCGGGGCGGTTGGCGCGGAACTCGTCGACGAGGTCGGTGATTCCGCCGACGATGAAGTTGTCGCCGAGGTACATCACGAAGTCGTCGTCGCCGAGGTAGTCGCGGGCGATGAGGACGGCGTGGGCGAGTCCCAGCGGGCGTTCCTGCGGGATGTAGGTGATGTCCAGACCGAATCCGGTGCCGTCGCCGACGGCGTCCTGGATCTCCGCGGCGGTGTCGCCGACGATCATGCCGACCTCGGTGATGCCGGCCTCGGCGATGGATTCCAGACCGTAGAAGAGCACGGCCTTGTTGGCCACCGGCACCAGTTGTTTGGCCGAAGTGTGCGTGATCGGCCGCAGGCGTGTCCCGGCGCCGCCGGACAGCACGAGAGCCTTCATCTGCTTCACCATAGCCCGGATCCCGCCGATTTGAGGGGGCCGGGATTGGCTTGTTCGTCACTGCCGTGCCCCCGGGCGTTCACCGGAATCCGGCGTCACCCAGCCAACGCGATCTCGCTCCACACCTGTTTTCCGCCACTGACCGGCACCGTTCCCCAGGCCGCCGACACGGCCTCGACCAGGAGGACGCCGCGGCCGCCGGTGGCCTCCCAGCTGATGCTGGTGGGTTTGACCGGGGTGCGGGGTGAGGCGTCGGTGACGGCGACGCGCATGCGGTGGTTGACGAGGGTGAGGTCGAGGCGGACCCGGCCGTCGGTGTGCACGAGGGCGTTGGTGACGAGTTCGGAGACGACGAGCAGTACGGCGTCCATGTCCCGCGGCGGCACGCCCCAGGCGCGCAGGGTGCGCCGGGTGAAGCGGCGGGCGTGACCGACGGCCTGCGGGACGCGCCAGACCGTCCAGGTCTCGCGCAGCGGGCGCACGGCCATGCCGTCGTAGCGCATGAGGAGCAGGGCGATGTCGTCGCTGCGGCGCGCGCCCACGAGCAGGGCGTCGGCGACGAGGCCGAGACGGGCGGGGTCGGAGCGGGCGAGTTCGTCGGCGAGCCGGTCCATGCCGGTGTCGATGTCGGCGTCGGCGGACTCGACGAGGCCGTCGGTGGTGAGGGCGATGACCGTGCCGGGCCGCAGCCGCAGCGGGCTCATCGGGAAGTCGGCCTCCCGCAGCACGCCGAGCGGCGGGCCGCCCTCCGCCTCGGCGATCTCGATGCTGCCGTCCGGGTGGCGCAGCACGGGCGGGAGGTGTCCGGCGCGCACGCACCAGGCGGAGCCCTCCTCCAGATCGACGTCAACGTAGGCACAGGTCGCGAAGAGGTCGGTCTCCATGTCCATCAGGAGGCGGTTGGCATGGTGGACGACGACGTCCGGCGGGTGTCCTTCGGCGGCGTAGGCGCGCAGGGCGGTGCGCATCTGGCCCATGAGGGTGGCGGCGGCCGCGCTGTGCCCCTGGACGTCGCCGATGACGAGGGCGACGTGGTTGTCGGGCAGCGGGATCACGTCGTACCAGTCGCCGCCGACCTCCAGGCCGGCCGTGGTCGGCAGATAGCGGGCGACGGCCTCGGCGCCGGGCAGCCGGGGCAGGCGGCGCGGCAGCAGCTGGCGCTGGAGCATGCCGACGAGTTCGTGCTCGGCGTCGAAGGCGTGAGCGCGCAGCAGGGCCTGGCCGGCGAGGCCGGCGGAGGCGGTGAGCAGGGCGCGCTCGTCCGGGCCGAACTCGTGCGGGGCGTCCCAGCCGATCAGGCAGGCCCCGGCCATCCGGCCCCCGGCGGGCAGCGGCAGCACGGCAAGGCCGCCGGGGCCGACATCGGCGAGGGCGGGCTCCAGCGGGGTGCCGGCCGGCCAGATCCGGGCGCGGCCCTCGCGCAGGGCGGCGGCGAGGGTGGGCATGGCGCGCACGGGGGCGTCGGGCCATTCGGTACGCCACTCCAGGCGCCACAGCTCGGGCCAGGACTCGGGTTCGGGCGGGTCGAGGACGGTGACGACGAGCCGGTCGTTCTCCAGCTCGGCCAGCGCGATGCGGTCGGCGCGCAGCGGCTTGCGCAGGGCGGTGACCACGGCGTGGCTGACGTCGCGGACGGTGCCGGCGGTGGCGAGGGCGGCGGCGAGGCGCTGGACTCGGGCCACGTCGGTGATCTCGGGGCGCAGGGTGGAGGCGTCGGCGACGGTGCCGACGAGTCGGGCCGGGCGGCCCTCGCCGCCGGCCACGAGGCGGCCGCGCAGCCTGAGCCACCTGGGCGGGCCGGCCGGCTGCAGGATGCGGAACTCCAGCTCGCGCTCGCCGATGGACATGTGGTCGGCCTCGACGACGGACATCAGCGACGGCAGGTCCTCGGGGACGGTCCGGCCGAGGAGGGTCTCGACCTTGCCGTCGAACTCGGCCGGACCGAGGCCGAACAGGGCCAGGATGTCGTCGCCGACCTCGACGCGGCCGGTGTCCATGGCGAGGCTGAACGCGCCCGCCGCCAGCTCGCCGCCCTCGGCGAACGCAGGCCTGCCGGGGAAGGCGACGGCCTGGGCGATCAGCTCCAGGCACACCCGGTCGTCGGTGCCGAAGCCGCCGGGGCTCTCGGTCACCACGAGCAGACAGCCGCCGCTGTCACCGCGGGCGGGGAGGGCGCCCAAGTGGAAGTCCCGGGTCGGCGCGCGTCGCGACTCCGCGAGGCCGGCGAGCTCCTGCGGGCCGAGCCAGACGGGTCGGCCGGTGCGATGGGCGGTGGCGACCGGCGAGTGTCCGGTCAGGGCGTAGCCGTCGCGCAGGCCGTACAGGGTCCGGGGCACACCGGCGGACTCGGCCAGGCAGAGCAGCTCGCCGTCCTCACTCGGCGTGTACACGGCGGCGAAGGCGGCTCCGCCGAAGACGAGTGCCTGCTCCAGCACCCGGCGCGCCCGCTCGGGCGAGTCCGGCTCGGCAGAAAGCGCCTTCAGGGCGGCCTCGGCACGCGGACGCCTCGTCCTGCGTCCCGCAGCGCCCTCATCGACCACGTCCGCCATTACAGCGCTTGTGGGCCACCTGCGCAGCCCTTGTGACCGTTCGATGGAGCGCTGACCAGTGCCGTGATCGAAACCCTCCGAACATTTCTTGACGCATGCGTTCCGCACGGCCATCTCATGACAGGCATGACTGTCCGTGCCCGCCGGCCCGCTGGAAGTCTCGGCGTGGGCCACGGAGGGGGAGGCATGGACAAGCGGTACGAGGTGTACGCGCTCGCCGACCGGCATTTCTACGAGTCGCCGGAGCGCGTGCCCGCGGGCACGCGGGACGCCGAGCGCGGCTACGAGCGCCTGTACGAGGCGGCGCGGCGCGCTGTCCCGGAGGGCTGGGACGCGGCGCGGATCGGTGACTGGCTGGCGCTCACGCCGCTCGGCGCGGACGGTGCGCCCGTGCCCGGCCCGGCCCAGGGGTGGAAGATCCACGCCTCGGCCACCCGGGCGAACGCGGAGCGGATCGCGGCGATCGTGTGGGACTACTGCGTGCCCCGCCGCATCTCCTTCAAGTTCGTGCCGGGCCCACATCTGCTGCACCTGCGCAACACCAAGTACGCCGCACGTGACACCAGCGGGAAGTTCGTCACGATCTACCCGGCCGACGAGGAGCAGCTGCACACCGTGCTGCGCGAGCTCGGCCGGCTCCTGGAGGGCTTCGAGGGGCCGTACATCCTCACCGATCTGCGGTGGCACGACGGCCCGCTCTACGTCCGCTACGGCGCTTTCGCGCGCACCTTCGTCGTCGACGAGCGCGGCTCGCTCGTGCCGGCGGTGCTGGACGGCGAGGGCAAGCGGGTGCCGGACCGGCGGGCGCCGTCCTTCCAGGTGCCGGAGTGGGTGACGCTGCCGGCCTTCCTGGAGCCGCATCTGGCGGCGCGCAACACCACGACGGTGGGCGAACTGCCGTACCGCATCGAGAAGGCGCTGCACTTCTCCAACGGCGGCGGCGTGTACGCGGGCACCGACACGCGGGACGGGCGCCGGGTCGTGCTGAAGGAGGGGCGGCCGCACGCGGGGCTGGCCGCCGACGGGGCGGACGCCGTCGCACGGCTGGAGCGGGAGAAGGCCGCGCTGGAGCAGGTCGCGGGGACGGGAGTCGTGCCGGAGGTGCGGGACTGGTTCACGCTCGGCGACCACCGGTTCCTCGTCATGGACTTCCTTCAGGGCCGCCCGCTGAACTCGTTCTTCGCCGAGCGGCATCCGCTGCTCACCCCGGACCCCGATCCGGAGGCGGTGGCCGAGTACACGGCGTGGGCGGTGCGCATCCACGGGGCGGTGGAGCGGGCGGTGGAGGCGGTGCACGCGCGCGGGATCGCCTTCAACGACCTGCACGTCTTCAACATCATGGTCGCCCCCGACGAGGAGTCGGTGTCCCTGCTCGACTTCGAGGCGGCGGCGCCGATCTGCGAGCAGGGCCGCCAGGTGGTCGCCCATCCGGGCTTCTTCGCCCCGCCGGACCGCACCGGTGCCGACGTGGACCGCTATGCGCTGGCGTGTCTGCGGCTCGCCCTGTTCCTGCCGGTGACCACGCTGTTCGTGGTCGACCGTGGGAAGGCGGCCCACCTCGCCGAGGTGATCTCGGGTGAATTCCCCGACGTGCCCCGGGCGTTCCTGGACGAGGCGGTCGCGGAGATCACGCGGGGCGCCCCGGTGCGCGCACCGTCGTACGTGGAGCCCGGGGACTGGCCGTACAGCCGCGACTCCATGGTCAAGGCGCTCCTCGCCTCGGCGACCCCGGAGCGCGAGGACCGGCTCTTCCCCGGTGACATCACGCAGTTCTCCGAGGGCGGCGGCCTCGGTCTGGCGCACGGTGCGGCGGGGGTGCTGTACACGCTGGACGCGGTCGGCGCCGAGCGCTACGAAGAGGGCGAACGCTGGCTCCTGGCCCGCACCGCACCGCCGCCGACGGGCACACCGCTCGGGCTGTACGACGGTCTCGCGGGCGTCGCCCACGTCCTGGACCGGCTCGGTCACCGGCAACGCGCCCTCGACCTGGTGGAGGGAATCCTCCAGGAGCGGTGGCAGAACCTGTCCTCCGACCTGCACGGCGGACTGGCCGGACTGGGCCTGGTCCTCGGCGAGTTGGCGCACACGACCGGTGAGACGATCTTGCGGGACCGGGCCGCCGAGGTCGCCGACATCCTCGTACGACGACTCGCGCAGCCGCTTCCGGACACGCCCCGGCGGCGCCGGGCCGGGCTGCTGCGGGGGGCGAGCGGCCCCGCGCTGTTCCTGCTGCGTCAGTACGAACGGGCCGGCGAGCCGGGACTGTTGACGGCGGCCGGGGTGGCGCTGCGCCGGGACTTGGACTGCTGCGTGACGCACCCGAGCGGCTCGTTGGAGGTCGACGAGGGCTGGCGGACGATGCCCTACCTCGGTGACGGGAGCGCGGGCATCGGGATGGTCCTGGACGACTACCTCGCCCACGGCGACGACCCCGACGGCGAGTTCGCTCGGGCCCGCGCCGGAATCCTCACCGCCGCCACGAGCCGTTTCTATGTGCAGCCCGGCCTGTTCCAGGGCCGTGCCGGGATGATCCTGCATCTGGCCCGTACCGACGCGCCCGGAGCGACCGCCGAGCGGCTCGCCGGGCAGATCGCGGGCCTCGGCTGGTTCGCGATGGACTACCAGGGCCAACTGGCCTTCCCCGGCCACCAGATGATGCGGCTGTCGATGGACCTGGGCACCGGAACGGCAGGGTGCCTGCTCGCGCTCGGCGCGGCCCTCGACGACACGGCCACCGCCCAGCTGCCGTTCCTGCCGCCGCTCGGGCGGCCCCCACAGCGCGGTTCCGCGACTTGACGGAGCCGTGACCCAACCCCGTCCCCACGGGTGGACGACAACGAAGGAAGGAAACATCATGGCACTTCTCGACCTGCAGGCGATGGAGTCCGAGGACCGCACCGAGGGCGGCGGCGCCAGCACCCTCAGCCTGCTGTCCTGCGTCAGCGCGGCGAGCCTGACGCTCTGTCTCTGACCAGCGCCGTGCGTCCAAGGCCCCGGGCGGTCCGCTCCCGCGAGGGAGGGGCCGCCCGGGGTCCGGCACGGACCGGAGAGGCCGCAGCCGTATGACGGAAGCCTTCAGGACGCTCCCCGGACCGCTCGGCCCGGCACCCGTGCGCACCGTGGCCCTGTGCCTGGTGAGCACGGCCGCGACCGGCGCCGGCCTGCTGCTGCCCGCCGCGCTGGGCCACACCCTGGACCTGCTGCTGAGCCGGGCCCCGGCGACCCACTGGGTGCTGTACTGCGCCGGGATCGTCCTGCTGCTCGCCCTGCTCGACGCGTGCGAGACCGTGCTGCACGGCACGCTGGACGCCCGCACCACCGCCTGGCTGCGCCGCCGCCTGACCCGGCACGTCCTGGCCGTGGGCCCGCGCGCCGCCGCCCGCTTCGGCCCCGGAGACCTCGTCGCCCGCCTCGTCGGCAACGCCGCCCAGGCCGGCACGGCACCGACCGCCCGCGCGGCCCTCCTCGCCGCGCTCGCCGGACCGGTCGGCGGCGTCGCGGCCCTCGCCCTGATCGACCCGTGGCTGGCGGCCGTGCTGCTGGCCGGAGCGCCTGTACTGGCTCTGCTGCTGCGCGCCCTCGCCCGCGACACCAGGGACTGCGTGGCGCGCTACCAGAAGGCGCAGGGGCGGATCGCGCGGGCGCTCGCGGAAGCGGTTCGCGGGCACCGCACCATCGAGGCGGCGGGTGCGGCCGGCCGGGAGACGGCCCGGATCCTGCGTCCGCTGCCCGAACTGTCCGAGGCCGGGCACCGCATGTGGCGGGTGCAGGGGCGGGCCGCGGGCCGTTCGGTGGCCGTGGCCCCGCTGCTCCAGCTCGGCGTCGTCGCCGTGGCCGGGGTCCTGCTGGCCCGGCACCGGCTGACGGTGGGCGAGGTGCTCGCGGCCTCCCGGTACGCGGTCCTCGCCACCGGGGTCGGCGTGCTGGTCGGACAGCTGGCCGGGCTGGCCCGGGCCCGTGCGGCCGCGGAACGCCTCCACGAGGTCCTCGCGGAGCCCGTCCCCGGCTACGGCGAGCGCGGGCTTCCCCCGGGTCCGGGCCGGCTGGAGCTGCGCGGGGTGACCGCCCGGCGCAGCGGGCGTGCCGTGCTCGACGGCGTCGACCTCGTCGTGCCGGGCGGGACGACGCTGGCCGTCGTGGGCCGCTCGGGCGCCGGCAAGTCGCTGCTCGCAGCGGTCGCCGGACGGCTGGCCGAGCCGGACACCGGAGAGGTGCTGCTCGACGGCGTGCCGTTGCGCGACCTCACCCACGACGCGTTGCGCCGGGCCGTGGGCCACGCCTTCGAGCGCCCCGCCCTGCTGGGCGGCACGGTCGAGGAGGAGATCGGCCTCGCGCTGTCGTACCCCTCCCCCGCCCGCGTCCGGGAGGCTGCCCGCACGGCCCACGCGGACGACTTCGTGCGCCGCCTGCCCCAGGGCTACGCCACCCCCGTCTCCGCCGCCCCGCGCTCCGGCGGGGAGTCCCAACGCCTCGGCCTCGCCCGGGCATTCGCCCACGGCGGCCGCCTGCTGATCCTCGACGACGCCCTCTCCAGTCTCGACACGGTGACCGAGGCCCGCATCACGACGGCCCTGGTGAACGGCGGCGAGCACGACGGCACCCGACTCCTGATCGCCCACCGCGCCACGACGGCCGCCCGCGCGGACGCGGTGGCCTGGCTGGACGGGGGTCGGGTGCGGGCGGTGGGGCGGCACGAGGAGCTCTGGGGGATCCCGGAGTACCGGGCGGTGTTCGCGGGTGAGGAGGGGGCGTGACCGAGGGCGCCGGTCGACGCGTTGGTGGACGGGGAACGGACATGACGGCGGGCGCCCGTCGACGCCTTCGCGCGCAGGAAACGGAGATGCCCCAAGACGCCCGACAACGCGTTCGCGCACGGGAAACTGACATGACCGAAAGCGACCACCGCCGTGTTCCGGGGCAGAGTCCGGACAGGGCCGAGGGTGTCCGCCGGCGTGGCCTCCGCTTTCTGTGGGACCGGTGGCGGGTCGTGCTGCGGCTCGGGGGCTGGTCGGTTCTGGAGACCGGACAGACCTTTCTCACCGGATTCGCGCTCGCCCGTGGCCTGGACGAGGGGTTCCTGGCCGGGCGGCCCGGGAGCGGACTCGCCTGGCTCGGCGTGGCCGGACTGGCGGTGCTCGTCGGGGCGTACGGCACCGTGCGGGTGTACGACGCGGTCGCCGCGCTGACCGAACCGCTCCGGGACCGCCTGGTCACACGGGTCGTCTCACGCGGGGTGCGGGAGGGGGACGCCGGGGCGCTGTCCGGGCTGACCCAGCAGGTCGAGATCGCGCGGGACACCTTCGCCGGGCTGGTGATGGTGTCGCGTTCGTTCGTGTTCACCGCGGTCGGCGCGGTCGTGGGCCTGTTGTCCCTCGATCCGCTGCTCCTCCTCGTCGTCGGGCCTCCGCTGGCCGCGGGGCTGGGCCTGTTCGCGGTGACGCTGCGACCGCTGGCCCGCCGGCAGGAGGCGTTCCTCGCCGCCGACGAGGAGCTGGCCGACCGGCTGGGTGCCGTCTGCCCGGGCCTGCGGGACATCACGGCGGCCGGGGCGGAGGAACGGGTCGCCGCCGGCACGCGGACCCGCGTCGACGCCGAGCAGCGGGCCGCCGACGCCCTCGCCCGCTGGGGGGTCCTGCGCGTGGTGTCGCTTGCGCTCGGTGGCCGGCTCCCGATCGTGCTGCTCCTCGCCTGCGCACCCTGGCTCCTCGACCACGGCGTCACGGCCGGCGCGCTGGTGGGTGCCCTCGCCTACGTGACCCAGTCGCTGCTGCCGGCCCTGCACAACCTGGTGCACGGGCTGGGCACGAGTGGGTCGCGGCTGGTGGTGGTGTTGCGGCGGGTGATGCGGGAAGCATCCTGCGAAGGCGAGGCCCGGACAGCGGCCGGGGCGGAGGCCGGGCCTGAGGAAGCGACTGAGGCCGAGGCTGCACCCGCCACGAAGCCAGGTGCCGCACTCTTGGCCGAGTCCCAGCGCGGGGCCGAGGCTGAGGCAGGGGCTGGCGCAGACGCCGGGGACGAGGCTGAGGCCACGCCAGGTGCCGAGCCCCTGGCCGAGACCGAGCACAGGGCCGAGGCTGACGCGGAAGCTGGGGCAGAATCCGAGGCCGGTGATGGAAACGAGGCCGGTGCTGGTGCCGAGGCCGGTGCTGGTGCCGAGGCCGGTGCTGGTGCCGGAAAAGGTGCGAGGCACGAGGCGGGAATCTGGTCAGGTGCAGACGCCGGTCCGGAGATGGCGCCCCACACATGTCCCGCCGCCGCACCGCCGGCACCGCGCCCACCCCGACAGGGCCCCGCAGACCAATCGCCCACCCCTCTACTCGACGCCCCCGCAGACGCCACCGCGCACCCCACCCACCCACCCGGCGAACCGTCCGCCCGTCCCGCCCTCTCCCTCACCTCCGTCACCTTCGCCTACGGCCCCTCCGCGACCCCCGTCATCGACGACCTGGACCTCGAACTCCCGACCGGCGCCCATCTGGCTGTCGTGGGGCCGAGCGGCATCGGGAAGTCCACGCTCGCCGCGCTGGTCGCCGGCATGGTGCAGGCGCGCAGCGGTACCGTTCGGCTCTGCGGGCACCCGGTCCCCGGGCCCGAGGCCGCCGCACTGCGGGTGCTGATCCCGCAGGAGGCGTACGTGTTCACCGGCACGCTCGCCGAGAACGTCGGGCTGCTGCGGCAGGCCCCCGTGCCCGAGGCTGAGCTGCTCGGCGCGGCGGAGGCGGTGGGGCTCCTGTCGTTGCTCGAAGCGCTCGGCGGGCCGACCGCGACGATCGATCCGGCGGCGCTCTCGGCGGGCGAGCGGCAGCTGGTCGCCCTCACCCGGGCCTACCTGTCCCGTGCCCCGCTCGCCCTGCTCGACGAGGCGACCTGCCACCTGGACGCGCGGGCCGAGGAACGCGCGGAACAGGCGTTCGCCGACCGGCCGGGCGGCACTCTGGTGGTCGTCGCGCACCGCATCGCCTCGGCCCGCCGCGCCGACCGGGTCCTGGTCATGGACGGCCGACACACGGCGTACGGCACACACGACGAACTCCTGCGCCGCTCGCCGTCGTACCGCGAACTGGTGGGCGGCTGTACGTCCGTTCCGTCACAGCCAGCCCTCGCCCTGCGAGATCCGGATCGCGTCGACGCGGTTGCGGGCACCGGTCTTGCGGGTGATGGCGGCCATGTAATTGCGCACGGTCCCGTGGGACAAATGCAGGCTCCCCGCGATCTCCGCCACCGAGGCGCCCTCGGCGGCGAGGGATAACACGCTCAGCTCCCGCCTGGTCAGCGGCATCTCGGCGGCCTTGAGAAAGCCGAAGCCGAGCGAGTCGTCGACGAAACGTTCCCCCTGGGCGACGCGCCGGATGCCGTGCACGAGTTTCTCCGGCGAGCTCTCCTTGTCGACGTAGCCGAGCGCCCCGGCCTCGGCGGCCCGTTTCAGCAGGCCCGGCCTGTTGGCGCCGACGAGTACGAGCACCGGCGGCGGTGTCCGGCCCGGCTCACGCGCGCAGAGTTCGCCGAGCGGCGGGATGCCGTAGGTGTCCGAGCAGTCGAGGTCGGCCGCGCAGACGTGCGGACGTACGGATCGCAAACGGCTGGGCGCGCTGTGCCACGAGGCGTCGAACACCCCGAGGTCCGGTTCCCGGCGGAGCCACTCCGCCAGGACCGATCTGACCAGACACTCGTCATGCACCAGAAGCACCCGGATCACTGCCCGTCCTTTCGGCTCGCCGTACACCGGTTCCGTGGTGAGGAGCGCGTGCCCAATTGTTCGTGACCGGCACCGCCGCCGGGCGCGAAGAACCGGCCATCAGGTTGCGCGGGGGCGCACGCGCGGCGCCCGTACGCTGGGCCGCGCTTCGAATGCGGGGGCATGGGCCGGGAGGGAGGGGGTACGCGACGGCACTCGCCACGGCACGGGCATCGGTGCGCCGGAGCACGAGTCCCGCACGGGCGCGGCCCGGCGCCCATCGGCGCTCGTGGGGGCACTCCACCGCCTGCTCACCGGAGGCTTCACCGCCCACACGCCCGCATCCCGCCACCCGCTCACCGGGCCCGCACGGCACCGACACCCTCTCCCCACCGCAGGCCGACCGCCCGCCCAGCTCGCAGCCCACCGCAGCCCACCCCCTCCCCCACGGCGTACCAGCCGGCAGGCACCGCAACCACCGCACCTCCGACCACCCCAGCGGCTCACTTGGCCCCCACCGCGCCACCGCTACCCACCGCGCACCAACCCCCGGCCCACGCCACTACCCACCGCGCACCAACTCCGGCCCACCCCACTCACCGCGCACCACCCCCCGGCCCACTCCACACACCCGCACCCCACCCCACCCCCTCGCCGTGCGCGAAGGCCCGTGAGGGGGGAGATTTGAGCCCTGGGGCCCGGCTCGCGTGAGCGGCCCGGGTCGCCTCCGGGACGCGCCCGTGCGAGGAGGTGGTCGGCGTGTCCGACGGGCAGACGTCCGCCCAGGCGCCGGCGGCCGCACGGACGCGGGTCGGCCGGCCACTGCTGTCACTGGCGCTGGCCTCGATGATGGACGAGGTGCACGCGCACTCCGGTGCCGTGTATCTGCTGGCGGCCGACGAGCCCGTACTGGAGATGGCGGTGATGGCGGGCCTGCCGCGGGCGTTCGCGGCGCCGTGGGAGCGGGTCGGGCTGAGCGCGCCGATCCCGGTGGCCGAGGCGGTGCGGGAGCGGCGGCTCGTCTGGGTCGGGGGCGAGGAGGACATGGCGGCGAGGTATCCCCGTATCGCCGTCGTCCTGCCGTATCCGTTCGCGCTCGCCGCGCTGCCCGTGGCCACCGAGTCCACCGCGTACGGCGCGATCTTCGTGACCTGGCCCGGTTCGCATCCCCCGGAGCTGTCGGACCGGGAGCAGGAACATCTGACGGCCGCCTGCCGGCGGCTCGCGGTGCGGCTGGAGCGGGCCATGGAGGACAGCCGCCCGCCGCTGCCCGAGCCCGACCTGGTCGCCGGCCCGACGTTCAGCGGTCCCGCCGGCACGCTCGGCACGGTGGAGGCGGCACGGATGGTGTCGCGGTTGCCGTACGGGCTGTGCTCGCTCGATCTGCACGGCCGGATCAGCTTCGCCAACCCCGCGGTGGCCGAGCTGATCGGCATTCCGGTCAACCGGCTGCTCGGCAACCAGCTGTGGGCGACGGTGCCCTGGCTGAACGACCCGGTGTACGAGGACCGGTACCGGGCCGCGCTGATGAGCCAGCAGACGACGTCCTTCGTGGCGCTGCGCCCGCCCGGGGACTGGCTGTCGTTCCGTATGTATCCGAGCACGACCGGACTGAGTGTGCGCATCAGCCGGGCCCGCGCGGTGGCCGAGATGGGCCGCAGCGGGCCCCGGCCGAACGACGCTCCGGCCCGGCTGGTGACGATCTCCCAGGTGCTGAGCCTGGCCGGTGCGCTCACCGAGGCGGCCGGTGTGCAGGACGTCGTGCAGCTCGTCGCGGACGAGATCGTCCCGGCCGTGGGCAGCCAGGCTCTGGTCGTGCTGGGGTCGCAGGCGGGCCGGCTGCATGTGCTCGGTCACCGCGGCTATCCGGATCCGCGGATCGTGGAGCGGTTCGACGGGATGCCGCTGACCGAGCGGACGCCGGGGACCCACGCCCTCAGCACCGGGGTGCCCGCGTTCTTCGATTCGCAGCAGCAGTTGGAGCGGCTGTATCCGGCGCGGCACGCGACCCCCGACGGCTTCGCGGCCTGGGCGTATCTGCCGCTGATCGCCTCCGGCCGGCCGGTCGGCACATGTGTGTTCGCCTACGCCGAGCCGCATCCTTTCCCGGCGGACGAGCGGGCGGTGCTGACCAGCCTGGGCGGGCTGATCGCGCAGGCGCTGGAGCGGGCCCAGCTGTATGACGCCAAGCACCAGTTGGCGCACGGTCTGCAGGCCGCTCTGCTGCCCCACTCGCTCCCGGAGCTGCCCGGCATCGAGGCGGCCGCGCGCTATCTGCCCGCCACGCAGGGCATGGAGATCGGCGGCGACTTCTACGACCTGGTGCCGACCGAGCAGGGCCTGACGGCGGCGGTGATCGGGGACGTGCAGGGCCACAACGTGACCGCGGCCGGTCTGATGGGCCAGATCCGTACCGCCGTGCGGGCGTACACGACCGTCGGTCAGGCGCCCGAGGAGGTCATGCGCAGCACCAACCGGCTGCTGCTCGACCTCGGTGCGGATCTGTTCGCCAGCTGTCTGTACCTGCGCCTCGATCCGGCGCACGGGCGGGCGGTGATGGCCCGCGCCGGGCATCCGCCGCCGTTGCTGAGACGGCCGGACGGACGGGTGCGGGTGCTCGATCTCGCGGGTGGGCCGCTGCTGGGTATCGACGGCTCGCCCGCCTATCCCACGACGGAGGTCGACCTGGCACCGGGCAGTGTGCTCGTCCTCTACACGGACGGGCTGATCGAGTCCCCCGGCGTGGATATCGAGGACGCGCTCGCCGAGCTGGGCCAGGTGCTCACCACGGCCGGGGAGATTCCGCTGGAACAGCTGGCCGATCTGCTCATCAAGCACAGCTCGTCGTCGATGCGGGAGCGGGTCGACGACGTGGCGCTGCTGTTGCTGCGGGCGCGGGGCTGACGGGTGTCGAGCGGGCGGCGCGGGCGGTCCCGGACACGGAGCGGTCCGGCCCTCCCGCCGGAGGGCCGGACCACGATCGTCCGCATCACTCGGAGTGTGCCCGGATCACTCGGATCCGTAGGGCGGTGTCAGGGTGTCAGTTGTTCCCGACACCGTTGCCGATGATCTCGCCGAGGCCGTTGCCCGTGCCGTCGGCGTTGCCGTTGCCGACGTCTTCACCGGCTCCGGCTTCCTCACCGGCGCCCGCCTCTTCACCGGCCCCGGCTTCCTCACCGGCGCCCGCTTCCTCGCCGGCTCCGGCCTCCTCGCCCGCGCCCGCGCCGCCCGCGGCGTCGCCGCCGAGGGTCGCGCCGACCGCCTCGAGGGCGGTGGTCACCGGCTGGAAGAAGGTCTCGCCGCCGACGGTGCAGTCACCGCTGCCACCGGAGGTGAGGCCGATCGCGAGGCCGTCCTGGGTGAACAGGGAGCCGCCGCTGTCGCCGGGTTCGGCGCAGACGTTGGTCTGGATGAGCCCGGTGACCGTGCCCTCCGGGTAGTTGACGGTGGCGTCGAGCCCGGTTACCTGGCCGTCGCTCAGCCCGGTGGTGCTGCCCATCCGGAACACCTGGAGACCGACCTCGGCGTCCGCGGCCTGGCTGATCGCGACGGTCTGGTCGCCGAGGTTGACCTCGCTCGGCGCCTGGGTCGCCGGGTCGTCGTACTTGACGAGGGCGAAGTCGCCGTCGCCGGGGAAGGTGGACTGGTCGACGGTGGCGATCGACTGGCCGCCCTCGGCATCCGACCACTCGTTGCCTGCGAGCGTGCAGTGACCGGCGGTCAGGAAGGCGGGGGTGCCGTCGCCCGCGGTGACGTTGAAGCCCGTGGAGCAGCGGGAGCCGCCGGCGAAGATGGCGTCGCCGCCGGAGAGGAACGTCTTGAAGGTGCCGGCCGACTTCTTGATGGTGGCCATGCCCGAGCCGAGGCTCTGGACGGTCGACTCCAGCTGGTCCCAGTTGTCGCCGGTGACCGTGCTGTCGGCGGTGACGAGGATCTGGTTCGTTCTGGGGTCGACGGCCCACGCGGTGCCCGGGATGGTCGCCTCGGACTTCAGCGTCTGCGCGCCGGCCGCCAGCTCGTCGAGGCTGTTCTCGACCTCACGGATCTTCGCGCCGGCCTGCTTCGCCTGGACGATCACGTTGTTGTTGTCGCCCGGGACGACGTTGACGACGAGCTGCTGGCTCTCGGCGTCGTAATAGGAACCGGCAAAGGCGTCGCCGAGCAGACCCGCGAGCTGCGAGGCGAGATCCGACGCGTCCGCCGCCTTGAGGGTCTTGGGGGCGGCAGCGGCGTCGCCCGACGCGCCGTCCTGGGACGCGTTGGCGTTCGGCAACAGGATCGCGGCCGCTCCGAGCGCCACCACGCTGCCCGCGGCTATCGCGGCCTTGCGCTTCGGAATTCGCTTGTGACTCAAACTTCTCGACCTCCTGGGGGACGGGGTCTGTGCCGCCGTGTCCGCGGCAGCTGTTCGGGGCGCCTGGTTGGCAGTTGGTACGCACGGGTCACCCGGGGCGTTCAATTCCGTTTGCGCGCGCCCCACTCGGGGGACCGAATCGGCCAAGGCGCATGCCTGTCCGGGCCGACCGCGGGAACAATCCCCCATATGACGATGACCACCGCCGAAGCCGACAAGATCCTCTCCGCCAACTTCGCCCCCTGGGTGCTCTCGCTCGGCCTGTCGGTCGAGGCGGTGGAGAGCCACCGAGCGCTCCTGCGACTCCCCTGGTCGGAAGGGCTGGCCCGGGAGGGCGGCGCGCTGTCGGGGCAGGCGCTGATGGCCGCCGCCGACACCGCGACCGTGATCGCCGTGTCGGCGGCGCGCGGGGCGTACGGGCCGATGACGACGGTGCAGCAGTCGACGTCTTTTCAGCGCGCGGTGATCGGTTCGGATGTCCTGATCGATGCGGTGGTCACCAAGCTGGGCCGCCGTATGGCGTTCGCCGACATCACGATGACCGACGAGGGGTCGGGGGAGATCGCGGCTCGTGCGAGCACCGTGTATACGCTTCTGGGCTGACACGATCCGCTACCGATCGGTAGCGGTCGGTTGTGAACACCGATCGGAATCCTGGCTTCAGCGAATCTGCACATTCAATACTCAACGAAGTCACCGTGGCTCGGAGTTCTCCACAGGGTGCTACCGACGGTCACCCCCTTGGGGCGGGAGTGTCGGATTCGCCGCCGCGTCGGCTCGAGCCCCCGGGAGCCGATGCAACAGCTCGCCTGAGCCGATGCTGTGACGCATGTGAAGAAGTCGCCGACAAGACGTGCCCGCGTCTGCACGGATCGATGCTTCAGGCGTTCAAGTGCCCAGGTGAGGGCGTTGGTTGATTGGAAGCCCGTACCCGCAGCGTGCTTTGATCCATCGCACCGCGGGGGCCGCGAACGGCTTCCGGGAACGGGCGCCGGGCGCTCGCGGTCGCGGCCGTCATCTGTCCCCAGAGGGGGCCGCTCCCCCTTATGAGATATCCATTAGGAAGGGAAGTTCCATCATGAACTCCACCCCCCAGGTTGAGACCGTCGAGATCTCCGACGCCGAGCTCGACAACGTCTCCGGCGGCCTGCAGGTCAACGCCGTGAACGGCGCCCTTGACGCGGTGAACGGCATCGCCCCGGTCTCCGCCCTGGTGGACACCGTCGTCGGCACGGTCGAGGGCACCACCGGCCTGAACACCGCCCCGGTCCAGGGCCTGGTCGCCGGTCTCTGATCGCGCCTTTGCGCCACTGAGTCCCGGAGCCGCAGCCGGCGGTTCCGGGATTCTCCCGTGCTGTAACGACCTCTTCTACGGGTGAGGGAAGTTCCTTGCAGTTCCGCCAACAGGCCCTCGCCAAGCTCCAGTCACCGGAGGAGCTCGACCTTCCGGTGCGCTTCGCCCGCCCCCAGGGCTGGCTGGTCCTCGCCGTCACCGTGGTCGTCATGGCCGCCGCCTCCGTATGGGCGGTGACCGGCTCGGTCACCTCCACGGTCAGCGCGCCCGCCATCCTCACGCACGGCCAGGGCAGCTACATCCTGCAGAGCCCGGTCGCCGGGCAGGTCACCGCGGTCCTCGCCAAGCAGGGGGAACGGCTCCCGGCGAACTCCCCCGTCCTGAAGGTCCGTACGGCCCAGGGCGAGACGACCGTCCGCACGGTCGCCGCGGGCCGGGTCACCGCGCTCGCCGCCACCATCGGACAGATCATCTCCACCGGCGCGAACGTCGCCGCCGTCGAGAAGGTCGCCCACGCCGAGGACCCGCTGTACGCCACGGTGTACGTCCCCGCCGAGAACGCGGCCTCCATCCCCGACAAGGCCGCCGTGGACCTCACCGTCTCCTCCGTGCCCACCCAGGAGTACGGCGTCCTGCGCGGCCATGTGAAGTCGGTGGACCGCTCCGCGCAGTCGGCGCAGCAGATCGCCGCGTTCCTCGGGGACAACCAGCTGGGCGAGCAGTTCACCAAGGACGGCAGGCCGGTGGCCGTACTGGTGAAGCTGGACAAGAAGTCGAGCACGAAGAGCGGCTACGAGTGGTCGTCCGCCGACGGGCCGCCGTTCGACCTCACCTCGATGACCCTGGCCTCGGGTTCGATCCGGCTGACCGACCAGCGTCCCGTCGATTGGCTGCTGCCGTGAGCCCCGCACAGGAGACCCGCGGCAGGCGCCGCGCCGCACCGCCGAAGCGCCCCGTGCCCAAGGGGCGGGCGAAGACCGTCCGCACGCCGACCGTGCTCCAGATGGAGGCCGTGGAGTGCGGCGCCGCTTCCCTGGCGATGGTGCTCGGCCACTACGGCCGCCATGTCCCGCTGGAGGAACTGCGCATCGCGTGCGGTGTCTCCCGCGACGGCTCGCGCGCCAGCAACCTGCTCAAGGCGGCCCGCAGCTACGGCCTGACCGCCAAGGGCATGCAGATGGACACGGCCGCCCTCGCCGAGGTGAAGTCGCCGGCCATCCTGTTCTGGGAGTTCAACCACTACGTCGTCTACGACGGCATGGGCCGCCGTTTCGGTCGCCGGGGCGTGTACATCAACGACCCCGCCAAGGGGCGCCGTTTCGTGCCCATGGAGGACTTCGACGGCAGCTTCACCGGTGTCGTCCTGGTCATGGAGCCCGGGGAGGACTTCAGCAAGGGCGGGCGCAAGCCGGGCATCCTCGGCGCGATGCCCGCCCGGCTGCGCGGCACCGCCGGCACGATGCCCGCCGCCGTCCTGGCGAGCCTGCTCCTGGTGGTGGTCGGCGCTGCGGTGCCCGCGCTGAGCCGCACCTATATCGACATGTTCCTCATCGGCGGGCAGACCTCCCTGCTGAGCGTGCTGTTCGCGTCGATGGGGACCTGCGTCGCGCTCACGGTCGTGCTGACCTGGCTGCAACAGGCCAACCTCCTGCGCGGCCGCATCATCTCCTCGACCCTGTCCAGCGCCCGCTTCCTGCGCCATCTGCTGCGGCTGCCGGTGACGTTCTTCTCCCAGCGCAGCCCGGCCGACCTGGTGCAGCGACTCCAGTCGAACGACGCCGTCGCCGAGACCCTCGCCCGTGACCTCGCGGCGGCGGGCGTGGACGCGGTGGTCGTGGTCCTGTACGCGATCCTGCTCTACACCTACGACCCCCAGCTGACCTTCGTCGGCATCGGCGTCGCCCTGCTGAACGTGGTCGCCATGCGGGTCGTCATCCGCCTGCGCGCCACCCGGACCGCGAAACTCCGCGCGGACAACGCCCGGCTCACCAACACTGCCTACACCGGCCTTCAGCTGATCGAGACGATGAAGGCGACCGGCGGCGAGGACGGCTACTTCCGCAAGTGGGCCGGCCAGCACGCCACCACGCTGGAGGAGCAGCAGCGCCTCGGCGTGCCGAGCGCCTGGCTGGGCGTGGTCGCGCCCACGCTGGCCTCGCTCAACAGCGCGCTCATCCTCTGGATCGGCGGCATGCGCGCGGTCGAGGGCCACATATCCGTCGGTCTGCTGGTCGCCTTCCAGGCCCTGGTCACCCGCTTCACCGCCCCGATCACCCGCCTTAACGGCGTCGCGGGCCGTATCCAGGACTTCGCCGCCGACGTGGCCCGCCTGAAGGACGTGGAGAACTTCGAGGCGGACCCGCTCTACGGCCGCCCCGGCGCGGGCGATTCGACGCGCCGCCTGCACGGCCACGTCGAACTGCAGAACATCACCTTCGGCTACAGCCCCCTCGACAAGCCCCTGCTCACCGGTTTCGACCTGACCGTCGGTCCGGGCCAGCAGGTGGCGCTGGTGGGCGGTTCGGGCAGCGGCAAGTCGACCGTCTCCCGGCTGATCTCGGGCCTGTACGCCCCGTGGGAGGGCGTCATCCGCATCGACGACCAGCGCATCGAGGACATTCCGCGCGGCGCGCTCGCGGCCTCCGTCTCCTTCGTCGACCAGGAGGTGTTCCTCTTCGAGGGCACGGTCCGCGACAACGTGGCGCTGTGGGACCCGTCCATCCCGGACGACGCGGTGGTGGACGCGCTGCGCGACGCGGCGCTGTACGACGTCGTGATGCGCCGCCCGGGCGGCATCCACAGCAAGGTCGAGCAGGACGGCCGCAACTTCTCCGGCGGGCAGCGCCAGCGCCTGGAGATCGCGCGGGCGTTGGTGCGCCGCCCCAGCATCCTGGTCCTCGACGAGGTGACGAGCGCGCTGGACGCGGAGACCGAGCTGGTCGTGATGGACAACCTGCGCAAGCGCGGCTGTGCCTGCGTGGTGATCGCGCACCGGCTCAGCACCGTGCGCGACAGCGACGAGATCGTCGTACTCCAGCACGGCGCGATCGTGGAGCGCGGGCGGCACGAGGAACTGGTGGCGCGCGGCGGCGCGTACGCGGCACTGGTCAAGGAGCGGTGAGATGACCTCCGTCCACGAGGGTGACCTCGTCCTCAACGCGCTCGGGCAGATGGGCACGCGCATCGACTGCGCCGGATTCAACCGCCTCGACCTCGAAGGTCCGCAGGTGCTGTGGCTGGTCGCCTCCGGCGCGATGGACCTGTTCGCGGTCGACGCCGGGCAGCAGGGCCACTGGCACCACCTGGGCCGGCTGGAGGCGGGCTCGCTGCTGCTGGGTCCGGTCGCCGGACCGCAGCACACGCTGGTGGCCCGCCCGCTCAGGGACTGCGTCGTGCACCGCATCGGGCTGCGCGAGCTGTACCAGCCCGCGAACACCCAGACGTGGTCGTACGACGAGTACGGCAACCCGCAGTACGTCCCGCCGCAGACGAGCCCCCTGGAGTACGCCCTCGCGCTCGGCGTCGGCCGCAGCCTCACCATCCTCTTCCAGGCGCCCATGGCCACCGAGCGGGCCGCCGAGGTGACCGACGACGACGTCTTCTGGATGCAGGTCCCGCCGGGCAGCGTGCAGTACGGCTCGCTGTACGGCGCGGAGGCGGCCGCCGACCTGCTGATGGACCCGGCGGTCTGGCAGTCCATGGTGGACCAGCAGTACCGCCTGCTGACCACGCTGGACCGCTGGATCGAGCAATTGGAGCGCACCCACGAGTCGCGTACGGCGGAGGGCATCAAGGCCGGCGAGGCGGTGCGCGCCCAGGCCGACCGGACGCTGCTGGCGTCCATCGGCAAGCGCAGCGACAAGCGGACGACGGCCGCCGACGCGGACGCCAGTTACGCGGCCTGCAAGCTGGTCGCCGAAGCGGCCGGGATCACGCTGGCGGAGCCCGCGCAGAGCGGCACGGAGAGCGACCGGCTCGACCCCGTCGAGCGCGTGGCCATCGCGTCGCGCGTGCGCACCCGGGCCGTACGGCTGGACGGGCGCTGGTGGCGGGACAACGTGGGACCGCTGGTGGGCCACCGGGCCCTTTCGGGCGCGCCGGTCGCGCTGCTGTGGCGGCGCGGCGGCTACGTCGCCGTCCATCCGGCGACCGGCCGTGAGACGCCGATCGAGAAGGCCAACTCGGAGGAGTTCGAGCCGCGTGCGGTGATGTTCTACCGTCCGCTGCCCGACCGAGCGTTGAGCCCGCTTCGGCTGCTGCGGTTCAGCATGCGGGGCACCGGCGGCGATCTGACGAACCTCATGATCAGCGGCCTGGTGACGGTCGCGATCGGTGCCCTGGTGCCGATCGCGACCGGCAAGGTGCTCGGCGAGTTCGTGCCGAAGGCGCAGACCGGGCTGATCGTGCAGTTCTGTCTGGCCGTGATGATCAGCAGCGTGGTGGCGGCGGCCTTCATGCTGCTGCAGAACCTGACGATTCTGCGCCTGGAGGGCCGCATCGAGGCGACTCTCCAACCGGCCCTGTGGGACCGGCTGCTGCGGCTGCCCACGAAGTTCTTCACCGAGCGCTCGACCGGTGAACTGGCGAGCCAGGCCATGGGCATCAGCGCGATCCGCCGTCTGATGGCCGGAGTCGGCCCTGTGGTGGCGTCGTCGGTGACGGTGGGCGCGATGAACCTGGCGCTGCTGTTCTGGTACAGCGTGCCGATGGCGCTCGCGGCGATCGGCATGCTCGTCGTCATCGCGGCCGTGTTCCTGGGGCTGGGACTGTGGCAGGTGCGCTGGCAACGGCGGCTGGTGGTGCTGAGCAACAAGCTCAACAACCAGGCGTTCCAGACTCTGCGCGGACTGCCCAAGCTGCGCGTCGCGGCGGCCGAGAACTACGCGTACGCGGCCTGGGCCGAGCGGTTCGCGCGCAGCCGTGAGCTGCAGCAGAAGGTGGGGCGGATCAAGAACCTCACCACGGTGCTGGGCGCCGTGTACCTGCCGCTGTGCACGCTGCTGATGTTCATGCTGCTCGCGGGCCCCGCACGCGGGTCGATGTCGGCTGCCGCGTTCCTCACCTTCAACACCTCGGTGACGATGCTGCTGACCTCGGTCACCCAGCTGACCGGCGCGTTCGTGTCGGTGGTGGCCGCGCTGCCGCTGTTCGAGGAGATCAAGCCGGTGCTGGACGCGACGCCCGAGGTGCGCTCGGCGAGCACCCGGCCGGGCCCGCTGACCGGGTCGATCGAGGCGCGCCGCCTGTCCTTCCGGTACTCGGACGACGGTCCCCTGATCCTCGACGACGTGTCCTTCGACGTACGCCCGGGCGAGTTCGTGGCGATCGTCGGTCCGAGCGGTTGCGGCAAGTCGACGCTGCTGCGCCTGCTGATCGGTTTCGACAAGCCGGTCTCCGGCAGTGTGCTGTACGACGGCCAGGACCTGGCGGCGCTCGACCAGTCGGCGGTGCGGCGGCAGTGCGGTGTGGTCCTGCAGCACGCCCAGCCGTTCACCGGGTCCATCCTGGACGTCATCTGCGGTACGGAGCCGTACACACCGGAGGAGGCGATGGCGGCGGCCGAGATGGCGGGCCTCGCCGAGGACATCAAGCGGATGCCGATGGGGCTGCACACCATCGTCTCGGGCAGCGGCGCGATCTCCGGCGGCCAGCGGCAACGCCTGATGATCGCCCAGGCGTTGATCCGCCGCCCCCGCATCCTGTTCTTCGACGAGGCGACCAGCGCCCTGGACAACGAGACCCAGCGCACGGTCATCGAGTCGACCAGGGCCCTCAACGCCACCCGCATCGTCATCGCACACCGCCTGTCGACGGTGCTGGACGCCGACCGGGTGATCGTCATGGAGGACGGCAAGGTCGCCCAGCAGGGCCCGCCCGCGCAGCTCCTCGCGGACACGGGCGGGCGGCTGCACGAGCTGGTTCGGCGTCAGATGGCGTGAGCGGGCGAGCCGGGCCGCCGGTTCCGGGACGGCTCAGGGGTTCGGTCGGCAACCCCTGAGGCGCAGCCCGGGCTGCGGGCGCAGCGGCTGCACACGTGACGCCGTGGACGACTGCCTCACGGAGCTGTGGCTCCCGGCAGCGGGCAGCAGTTGCGCCCCGGCGGCGGACTGATCACGTTCAGGTGTCCATGCCCGGGACCGGGGCGCCGGAGGGGACGCCGGCGGCCACATAGCCGTCGTAGAGCTCCTTCCAGGGCGCTTCGGCCCCGGCGTGCGGTCCTTCGAAGCGTTCCCCGCGCGCGTGCGCGTCGAGGGCGGCCAGGCAGACCTCCCAGCCGGCGCTGTTGCGGGCGGCCGTGTTCTCGGCGACGAGGACGTTGGTGAGCGTGAAGCGGGTGCGCTTGTCGTCGAGGGCCTCGAGGTCGAAGTGCAGTTCGTCGCCGCCCCACTCGAAGGACAGGTGCCGGGGCTCGTCGACGGCGATCACCCGGCCGGTTGAGTCCTCCATGTTGGGGTCACCGCCGAAGTTGATCGTGCCACCGGGGCGCAGATCGATCTCGGCGCGGGACGGGAACCAGTGGGCCAGTTCGTCGGCGTCCGTCACGAACCGCCAGACGCGCTCGACGGGATGGTCGTAGGTACGGCTGAAGCGGACGGCCGGGCGGCCGTCGTCCAGGGTCAGAAAGGTGCCGGTGAGGTCGGCGGTCATGACGGATCAGTCCTTCGGTGGATCAGTCCTTCGTCGGCAGGCGGGTCGTCCGACGTCTCGTCGAGACGGCGGCCCAACGCGTCCAGGCTGCTGTTCCAGAGCTTGCGGTACGGAGCCAGCCAGGCGTCGAGCTCAGCGATCGGGGCGGGATCGAGGGCGTAGACACGCCGCTGCGCGTCCTGCCGCACCCGGACCAGGCCCGCCTCCCGCAGCACCTTCAGATGCTTCGAGGTACTCGGCTGGCTCAGCCCGCATGCCGTCACGATCTCCCCCACGGGCCGCGGCCGCTCCAGGAGCAGCGCGACGATGGCCCGTCGGTGGGGATCGGCGAGGGCGCTCCAGAGGGAGACGTCGTCGGGCATGGGTCCAATATGCCTTGACGATTATATAACCGTCAAGGCATACAGGGGCCACTCCTTCCGGCCCTCATCGCGTGATCGGCGCGTCCGGGAGCGGCGGCGTCCGCGGCGTCAGAGCTTGGCGCCGAAGTTCTGCGTCCACCAGGGCCCGCCGGAGCCTTTGTGGATGCCCACGCCGATGTCCTTGAAGGAGCAGTTGAGGATGTTCTCGCGGTGACCCGGGCTGTTCATCCAGGACTCCATCACCGCCTCCGGGGTCTGCTGACCCATGGCGATGTTCTCGCCGTAGGTGGACCAGCGGTAGCCCGCCGCGGTGATCCGCTGTCCGGGGTCCTCGCCGTCCGGGTTGGTGTGGTCGAAGAAGCCGCGGGCGGCCATGTCCTCGGAGTGGCCCTGCGCGGCCTTGTTCAGCAGTGAGTCCTCGGCGAGCGGACCGCATCCGGCGGCCGACCGCTCCTTGTTCACCAGCGCGACCACCTGCCCGATGGTGTCGGTCGGGACCGGCTGCGACTGCGGCGTACTGGACGCGGTCCGGGTCGGCTTGGGAGTCGGCCGGGGAGTAGGCGTGGCCTTTTTGGTGGGTTTGGGGGTCTTGGAAGGGCTCGCCTTCTTCGTCGGTGACGCGGACGGCGACGGAGATTTGGAGGCCGAGGGGGAGGTCTCGATGGGGCTGACCTCCGACAGGTCCACTTCCGGGGCGCCGGCGGCCGACGCGGCGGTCGGCTCCTCGGTCCCGGCACCGGGGTCCCGGTCGAGGTACCAGAGGCCGCCGCCCGCGACGCAGGCCGCCACGACGGCGCCCCCGACGGCCCGGCGTCTGACGCGCCGCCGCCGGCGGGCCTCGCTGCGGGAGGCCGCCCGGCCACCCGAGGCACGGCGCCCGGCGCTCCGGCCCGATCCGGGGTGCCCCCCGGACGAGTTCAGCCGGGAGGCCGAACCGACCATGGCCATTCCGTCGGCGGCGGACAGCACCCGGTCCAGCAGCGCGGGCGCCGCGGCGACCAGCGCGAGACCGGCCAGGAGCCCTTCTGCGGGCATCAACCCGGCCCACAAACCGGAGCATTGAACGCAATCACGGGCATGCCGGGCTATTCGCTTGCGCCACAGCGCCGAGGGCCGGCCGTCCCAGGAGGCCACCACGCCTTGCAGTTCCTGGCATCGGGGCCGGGCGTCGAGGGCCCGCACCACCACACGGGCCGCCTCCAGTTGCGCCTTCATCCGCTGCACCCGGACCGCCGTGTGCTGCGGGGACAGTTCCAGAGCCTCCGCGACCTCGGCGCGGGTCAGCTGGCCGGCGCACTCCAACCACCACAGGGACAGCAGCCCTCGGTCGTCGGGCTCCAGCCAGCGTGTCGCGCGTGCGGTCTCCTGGCGCTGGCCGGACAACTGCAGCCGCACCATGGTGAGGTCCACGAAGTCGGCGCCCGGATCCGCGAGGTTCTCGGCCTCCTCCACGCCGCCTGTCGCCGCCTGGCGGTCCTGCCAGTGGGCTCGCACCTGGTTCATCGCGATCGCCACGAGCCAGGAGCGGAAGCTCTCGGGAGTACGCAGCCCGCCGAGCGCGTCGAGGGCGCGCAGCATGGTGTCCTGCACGACGTCGTCGACGTCGACGGAGCCGTTCAGAGCCCTTCCCACGATGTTGTAGACCAGCGGGAGGTACGCACCGACCAAGGCGTCCTGAGCCTCCTGGTCGCCGCTTCGGGCCGCGGTGACCAGTGCCGCCAGTTCCGTCGTGCGCTCTGTACCCATCAAAAACTTCCCTGTCCTCGACGCCGAACGAAGCTGTCCGATACATGGGAGATCGATCGATGAGCTGCTGATAACAGTTCTTCGGACGCTTGTTCCACGAGAGACTCACGGGGCCGGACGGGCCGCGCAATGGGAAACGTCACATCGGCGGCAAGGAGCTGCCGGACGACCGGACAAACCGGCGAGCGACGAAAGGGGCGAAGAGTCAATCTTCTTGGGCAAAGTTCACCAAGTCGAGTGAACCAGATCTTGCACAGGGCGCGGCAGGGATGCTCACCCTCGCCCCCGGGTAACTACCCGGATCAAAAGCCCCCCTGCCGAGGTGGAGCGGACATGACGCCGGACGCCGACGACCGCGCCCCCTATCCGACCGAGGACCTGGCCACGGACCCCCTCCGCCGTGTGCCGCCCCCGGCGAACGCCCATGCCCGCACCCGCAGATGCGGTGCGTTCACCGTGGTCGAGGTCGTGGGCGAGATCGATCTGGCGACCGCGGCGTTCGTCGCCGAGCATCTGGACGCGGCGACGGCGCGGCCCGAGCCGGACGTGCTCGTCGATCTGCGGCGGGTGGACTTCTTCGACTGCTCGGGACTGCGCGTGCTGTGCCGGGCCGAGACCCGGGTCAGAGAGCGGGGCGGTCGCCTCCGGATCGTCTCCGACGCGCCGCGGATACTGCGGCTGCTGCGCGGTGCGGGTCTGCTGGGCCGCTTCGCGCCCTTGTCCGGCGTCCCGGGAGAGGACCCCTCAGCCTGCTCCCCGGGGAAAGACGATGACACTACCTAGGGTTTCGAGGTGTCGGCCGGGCGGCCCCACTCCGCCCGGCCGACCCCCGGTGCGAGATCGCGGGGCCCCACGGCAGGACGCACACTCCCCATCCGCGCGTCCGTGCCGTACTGCACGAGGCTGTGCGATCCCGGTCCTTTAGAACGCGAAGAGGCTCGTCCCGTAGGAGCCCTTCACGCACTCGTTGGAGAAGGTGCGCTCATAGGAGACCCGCTTGCCCTGCCAGACGCCGTCGACCGTGACGATCACGGGGTCGTACTGCTTGGTGCACAGCACGCCCTCCCTGGCTCTCAGTGCATCGAAGTCCCCGCCCACGCCCCGCAGTTCACCACAGGCCGACACGGCGTCGGGATGTGTGCCGGAGGCCGTCGGCGCGCAGCTCAAGGTGACCGCGCGCACCGGCGTGGTCATGGTGGCGCTGTCGCCGTGGGCCAGGGTGAGCACCAGGGCCGAGGGGGCGTAGAGCGAGGCGGGGGCGGCGTCCTGGCCGGCCAGGGCGGATCCGGTGAGTGGTCCGCAGACGGCGGTGGCCGTGAGGCCGAGGGTCGCTGCCCAGCGCGCGGTGTTCCGCATTGTGTGCATCCTTCCGCTCGAGTCGAGGGTGTGCCGGCTCCGGCGCGATCGGTGCCGGAGCGACGAGCGGGAGTCTGCCGAGTCCGCCGCCGAAACTCACATCGACACCACGGGTTTCAGTAACCTTGCGTATTGAATCAGTGGCGTGAAGTAACGGAGTTCGAACGTTCCAACGCCGAAACTTGGCGGTTCTTGATCGTTCCAAGTCGCCCGGTGGCCGGATTCCGCACGCTGATTAATAGGCCTGAAACATTCCGGTTGAGCCCTCCGATTGAGCTCTCGGCTGACTCGCGCCCCGGCCCTTGTGTTCGTCCGGCAGCGGAGTAATCGTGATTACATGATTACCAGCGAACAACGAGAGAAGCTGCGCGGCTGGTTCGCCGGCCGCCTGCCGGACGACCTCTTCGAGGAGCTGACCGACGTGACGGTCGACCGCGAGGAGATCACGGTGATCGGCCGTATCCCCGCTCCCCACCTGGCCGAGGACGCCTCTGCGGCCGAGCGGGAGGCGGCCGTGGAGGGCCGGATCCAGGAGTTCCGGGAGCGCACCCGGGAGACCCGGATCGGGGTGGCCCGGGATGCGGAGCACCGGTTCCGTCGGAAGGTGTCCTGGGGTGTGGAGTGCGACGGCGAGCGCGCCCTGTTCACCCATATCGCCGCGCCGGTGATGACCCGCCTGCGCCAGCCGGAGCGCCAGGTCCTCGACACCCTGATCGCCGGCGGGGTCGCCCGCAGCCGCAGCGACGCCCTCGCCTGGTGCGTACGGCTCGTCCAGCGGCACACGGACGACTGGCTCACCGAGCTGCGCGAGTCCCTGGAGAACGTCCAGCGGGTACGGGCGCAGGGACCGGACACGGAGCCGGAGGACGCGCCCACGGACCATGACTGATGGAGGTTTCGTCCAATCAAGGCACTGAAGGTGGATGAACCGTCCTCTGGTGCGGATCTCACGCCCCGCCGTACCGTCTGCAGATCCCCGAGAGGACGGCATCCGCGCCGCCCGCGCACCCCAGCGGCAGGCACCGGCCGTCACCCCCGCCGCGTCACAACGCGCTCCACCGCCCCGCCCCCGCTGGAGCCCCCGTGTCCCCTGAGCCCCGATCCGTCTCCGCCGTCTCGACCGTCCGCTCCCCCGCTCCCTCGTTGACCGAGGTGGAGACCCACGGCGTCGACCGCATCCCCGACGCCGAGCGCACCGCCACCCCGCTCGATCTGTTCCGCCTCGCCTTCGGCGGCGCCAACACCTTCTCGACCTGTGTCCTCGGCGCCTTCCCGATCCTGTTCGGCCTCTCCTTCTGGCAGGGCCTCGCGGCCACGCTGCTCGGGGTCGTCGTGGGCGCGCTGATCCTCTGTCCGATGGCGGTGTTCGGCCCGGTCAACGGCACCAACAACGCCGTCTCGTCCTCCGCGCACCTCGGAGTGCACGGCCGCGTCGTCGGCTCCTTCCTCTCCCTGCTGACGGCCGTCGCGTTCTTCTCGATCTCGGTGTGGAGCTCGGGCGACGCCCTCGTCGGCGGCGCACACCGGCTCTTCGGTCTGACCCGCGGCAATCTCTCGTACGTCGTCGCCTACGCCCTGTTCGCCGGACTGGTCCTCGCGGTCTGCGTCTACGGCTTCCGTTTCATGCTGTTCGTCAACAAGGTCGCCGTGCCCTCGGCCAGTGTGCTGTTCCTCCTCGGCGCGATCGCGTTCGCCGGCGACTTCGACCCGTCGTACGCGGGCGTGTTCACGGACTCCGCGGACGCGGCGACTCAGTCGCTGTTCTGGCCGTCGTTCATCGGGGCGGCCCTGATCGTGCTGTCCAACCCCGTCTCGTTCGGGGCGTTCCTCGGGGACTGGTCCCGCTACATCCCGGCGAGCACCCCGCGCCGCAAGGTGGTCGGCGCCGCGTTCCTGTCGCAGCTCGCGACGCTGCTGCCGTTCGTCTTCGGCCTGGCGACGGCGAGCATCATCGCCACGAAGGTCCCGGAGTACGTCGACCCGGCGGCGCCGGACTTCGTGGGCGGGTTGCTGGCGATCTCGCCCGGCTGGTACTTCCTGCCGGTGTGCCTGCTGGCATTGATCGGCGGCATGGCGACGGGCACGACGGCCTTGTACGGAACCGGGCTCGACTTCTCGTCGGTGTTCCCCCGGCTGTCACGGGTGCAGGCGACGCTGCTGGTCGGCGGACTGTCGATCGCGTTCATCTTCATCGGGCGGTTCGGGCTCGACCTGGTGCAGTCGATCTCGACCTTCGCCACCATGATCATCACCTGCACCACGCCGTGGATGGTCGTCATGATGCTGGGCTACTGGACCCGGCGCGGCTGGTACGACCCCGACGCCCTCCAGGTCTTCAACCGCCGTCAGCGCGGCGGCCGTTACTGGTTCGCGCACGGCTGGAACTGGCGGGGCATGACCGCCTGGTGGGTGGCGGCGCTGACCGGCGTCCTGTTCACGAACATCCCGGGGCAGTTCGTCGGCCCGCTGGGGGATCTCGCGGGCGGCGTGGACATCAGCCTGCCGCTGTCGCTGGTCGTGGCCGCCGTCCTGTTCCTGGCGCTGCTGCGGCTGTTCCCCGAGCCGCGGGCGGTGTACGGGCCCGAGGGGGCGCGGCTGGCCCGGACCGTGGAGGTTCCGGTGCCGCCGATCAGCGGTCCGGGGGCGTTGTCAGTGCCCTCGACTACCTTGCCCTCATGACCGATTACGTTCTGGTGGCGGGTGCGAAGTTGGGTGCGTGGGCGTGGGACGAGGTGGTGCCCGAGCTACGGGCGGCCGGACACGGGGCGCATGCGCTGACCCTGTCCGGGCTGGCCGAGAAGCGGGGGATACCGGCCGGGCAGCAGACCCATGTGCGGGACATCGTCGAGGAGGTGGAGCGGCTCGGCCTGCAGGACGTGGTGCTGGTCGGGCACAGTTACTCGGGCGTACCGGTCGGGCAGGCCGCCGAGCGGATCGGTGACCGGCTGGCGCGGGTGGTGTACGTCGACGCGAACGTCCCGATCGACGGGAAGTCGTTCCTGTGGGGCTGGCCGAGCGACGGGGTGCGGGCGGCGATCGAGGCGAACGGCGGTTTCTGGGCTCCCTTCTCGGCCGAGGATCTGGCGGACCAGGGCCTCACTGACGAGCAGATCGCCCGCATCGTGCGGGGCGCGACCCCCCACCCCGGCGCCACGCTCACCGAACCGGCCGTCCTGACCCGTTCGCTCGCCGAGATGCCGACGACCTACGTCAAGTGCCTGCTGGACTGGCCCGAGCCGAGCGACGATGTCGCCGAACTCCTCAAGAGCGACCAATGGGAGCTGGTCACCATGGACACCGGCCACTGGCCGATGTTCTCCCAGCCTCGCGAACTGGCCCGCATCCTGCACGAGTCGGTGACCGCACCCTGATCCACTCCCCCGCCTACCGGTCGGTATGGTCGGCGTACAGCGCGTTCTCAGTGACGAGAGGCGGGGCTTACGCATGGGCAAGCACTGGGCGGACTTCCAGTACGAGATCTACCTGAACGGGATGTCGGGCGCCGTACCCCGCCTCCCCACCGATCTGACCCGGCTGGAGGAGCTGACCGAGCGGCGCCTCGGTCCCGGACCCGTCGGCTATGTTGCGGGCAGCGCGGGCGACGGCAGCACCGCCCGCGCCAACCGGGCGGCCCTCGGGCGGCGCCGGATCGTGCCACGCATGCTGCGGAACGTGCACGAACGGGATCTGTCCGTGGAGGTGCTGGGCCGCGCCCTGCCCGCACCGCTGGCGCTGGCGCCGGTCGGGGTGCTGTCGATCATGCACCCGGACGCCGAGTGCGCGGCCGCCCGGGCCGCCGCCGCGCAGGGCGTGCCGTTCATCCTGTCGTCGGCGTCCAGCACACCCATGGAGCAGGTCGCGGAGGCGATGGGCGACGCCGAGCGCTGGTTCCAGCTGTACTGGCCGAAGGATCCGGAGGTGACCCGCAGTTTCCTGCGCCGGGCGAAGGCGGCCGGGTTCACCGCGCTCGTCGTCACGCTGGACACGCCGATGCTGGCGTGGCGGCCCCGCGATCTCGACACGGCCTATCTGCCGTTCCTGCACGGGGTGGGCACGGCCAACTACTTCTCCGACCCGGCCTTCCAGGCCGGCCTGGCCAAGCCGGTGCACGAGGATCCGAACGCGGCCGTGATGCATTTCGTCGGCATGTTCGCGGATCCCGCCAAGACCTGGCCCGACCTGGCGTTCCTGCGGGAGAACTGGGACGGCCCGATCGTCCTGAAGGGCATCCTGCACCCGGACGACGCCCGCGCGGCCGCCGACGCGGGGATGGACGGGGTCGTCGTCTCCAACCACGGCGGCCGCCAGGTCGCCGGGTCCGTCGGGGCGGCCGACGCCCTGCCCCGGGTCGTGGAGGCGGTCGGCGACCGGCTGACGGTGCTGTTCGACAGCGGGATCCGTACCGGGGACGACGTCTTCAAGGCGCTCGCCCTCGGCGCGCGGGCGGTGCTGGTCGGACGGCCGTACGCCTACGGGCTCGGCCTCGACGGGCAGGCGGGTGTCGAGCACGTCATCCGCTGTCTGCTCGCCGAACTCGACCTCACCCTCGCCCTGTCCGGGCACGCCACCCCCGCCACGATCGGCCCCGCCGACCTCATCGAGGAATCCGCATGACGACCCCGAGGAACGTCCTCGCCGTCATCTCGCCCCACGTGGGCGGCCGTGGCATCGGAGCCGGACTGACCACCCTCTTCCCCGAGGGCGCGAACGTCACCGTCGTCGAGGCGGCCGACGAGGACCCGGCCGCCCTGCGCTCCGCCCACGCCGTCATCACCGCCCTCGCCCCCGTCACCGCCGAACACCTCGCCGCCGCGCCGGAGGTGGAGCTGGTGCAGTGCGCCAGCCACGGCTTCGACTATGTCGACGTGGAGGCGGCACGCGAGCGCGGCGTGCGGGTGTGCAACATCAGCTCCAGCGGCGCCGAGGCGCAGAACGTGGCGGAGCAGACCTTCGCCCTGATGCTCGCCCTGGCCAAGCAGCTCGTCCCCGCGCACACCGCGCTCGTCGAGGCCGACTGGGCACTCCCCCGCCTCCAGCACTCACTGACCGAGCTGTGCGACAAGACGCTCGGCATCGTCGGACTGGGCCGGATCGGACGGCAGGTCGCCCGCCGCGCGGTCGCCTTCGACATGAGCGTGGTCTACGCCGGACGACACCGGCTGCCGCCGGAGACGGAGGCCGAGTACGGCGGCGCCCGCCACGTCCCGCTCGACGAACTGCTGAGCACCGCCGACTACATCACCCTGCACGCCCCGCTCACCGACGGGACCCGGCATCTGCTGAACGCCGAACGGCTGACGCTGCTCAAGCCGACGGCATTCGTGATCAACACCGCGCGAGGCGCCCTGATCGACCAGGACGCCCTCGCGGACGCGCTGGAGAAGGGCACGCTGGCCGGGGCGGGCATCGACGTCTTCGACCCCGAACCACCCACCTCGGCCCTGCGCCTGCTCCGCGCGCCGAACGTGGTGCTCTCCCCGCATGCCGGTGGCGTGACCCGCGAGACCCTGGTCCGGATCGCGCTGGCCGCGGTCGAGAACGTGACCGCCTTCCTGTCGGGCGGAGCAGTGCGGGATGTCGTGAACTAGGCGAGTCCTCCTCGGCGTTGGCACACGAAGGGAGCCGGCGTCCTCGCACGCGCCGAACGCAGTGGCGTGCGAGGACGCCGATGCGGGCCGGTACCGGACAAGCCGCCCACGAGCCAAGCCGCCTGCCGATCCCGCTCCACGTCCGCGCCTACGCCTCCTCCTCCGCCAGCCGCACAGCCCGCGCCGCCGGCGTCCCGGTCTCCCCGCTGGACAGCGAGCCCGGGCTCGCCGACGTCACCGGATCGGTGAGCCAGCGCTGCGCGTCGGAGCTGTCGCGGACCTTGACGACGATGTCGGCGCCCGCGTCGGGGGTGATGGCCGCGAGGGCGAGCCGGTCGTCCCAGCGGGGCAGCAACTCGCCCTGCACGGTGAGGTCGTAGCGCACGTCGTCGGCCCGCTTCGCGTCGTCGTCGGCGCACTCGCCGAGGATCACCACCCCGGCGTCGACGTGCGAGTCCAGGCACAGTTCGGGGTCCGCGACACTGCGCAGCAGGCCGTCCTTCTCGTACGACCACTGCTGGGTGTCGTCGGCCGAGCACTCGGCCAGTTCCGTTCCGGCCCCGGCCTTCGGCTCGCCCCGGATGTCGAGACACAGCTCCGAGTCGGCGTTGCGCAGCCTGGACCGAAGGGGTGCGGTGGGGAGTTGGGCCGTGCCGGGCGGTGCGGAGGAAACCGCGGGCGGCACCTGGGTGCCGCTGCCGGTGGCGGAGGCGGCCGGGTCCACGCCGTCGTCGTCGGAGAGCAGACCGGCGGCGAGCATGGCCGCGATCAGCCCCGCGGAGGCCAGACCCACGCCCGTGAGCAGCGTGCGCGAGGAACGTGGTCCGCCGGCGGGTCTGCGGACCTGCACGGGGATGCGCGACAGCAGGCGTCGTCGTCCGGCGCCGTGCCGTGCGCCGCCGCGCGTACGGGGCCCGTCGGACCGCGCACGGCCCGGGCGGGTGTCCAGATAGCGACGCGCGCCCCAGCCGAGCACCGCCTCGGCGATCAGCACTCCCAACCCGCCCTCGAAATGACTCAGTTGTTCGGCGGCGTTGCGGCAGTAGCGGCACTCCGTCAGATGCTGCTGGACATCGGGCAGCAGAGCCCCGCCGCGGCGAATGGGGACGTCGAGGAGTCGGTTGTAGAACCGGCAATCCTTGGTCGGCGCGAGTTCACGATGGGCATGTACACAACCTTCGCGGAATTTATCACGCGCCTGTTCGAGAGCGGCCGACGCGGTAACGGTATCCATGCCCAGCAACCCGGCCGGGACGCTTAGCGGTTCGGCCTCGACCTCGGTATGCCAGAGCAGGCATCGCGCAACTCCCGGAAGCGCCTGGAATGACCGATCGGCGAGCCTTCGATTTTCGGGCGTCATCGACTTCGCGGCACGCATACCGCGACCGCCTGCGGGTTTCGCCAACTCCGGCAGTACACCTGCTATTCGCTCTTCGGACGCCCACTGCCGGACCGTGTCCCGGACGGCGACGAGCAGCCGGGGCCGCAGCGCGACCGCCGGTTCGCCGAGCGCCAGACGGTCGAGGACCTGGTGGAAGGCGGCGGCGGTGACCATGTCGGCGACAGCCGACGGAGCGGCGAGACAGATCACCGCGTATTCGCGGCCGGGTTGCCAGTGCCGCGCCATGAGCAGCGCGGCGGACGGAGCGGCCTCGGAGTCCGTAGAGCCTCGCAGCCGCGCGGCGAGGCCTTCGTCGGATTCCTCGGGAACTCCGCCTGGCGGCGGGTAAGGCGGGCGAGGGGGGTGGGGGGTGGGCACTGAGGGGAATCCTTCCCACGCGCATGTGGCTCAGAAGGTCTGGCACCGAAAGGGAGGAGCGGTCTGGTGTGTACCTTTTCGGCGCGAGCGCGGGGAGTCCGAATTCACCGACGTCCATCTGTTCCGGTTCCCCAGGGAACTGATGAGCCCCGGTCTTTTTCCAACCCCCCACGGGTAGTTCACCCTTGCACAGCACACTCGTGGCCAACAAGGCACTCGGACAACATCCGCCCCCTTGAAAGAAGGTCAGATACGGCGGCAACACGCCGCACCTGCATCATCTTTCGGCATTCCGTGCGCCCCGTGTGAAACGCACGCACGCGCCGGAGCGCCGCGCACGCTCCCCGGCGCACGCGCCGGCGTAGTCCACTGGTAACGGCCCCTCGGAAGGCCGGGCGCAGGACGGCGGCTCTCCTGCGCGACACGGGCCGCCGACCCTGTTCCTCCCGCCCTCGGTCGGCGGCCCCGAGGGCGGGCGGAACGGGTCCGCCGGACGCCGGGACTCAGATCTGCCAGGAGCGCAGCCGGTCGGCCGCGCCGTACACGTCGACCTTCCCGGAGATCAGGTCGCGGGCGAGATCGACGAGGGCGCCGTAGGGCGGGTCGATGCCGACGCCACTGACGAACATGTAGGCCACCGCGGAGGCGCAGGCGAAGCGCGCGTTGGCCGAGGGAAGCGGCTTGAGCAGGGCGAGGGTGTGCAGCAGCGCGGCGGCCCGCCAGGCCGGGTCGGAGTCGACGCCCAGGCGGGGCGGATCCACGCGATGGCGGGCGACGGCGGCGACCAACGCGGAGAAGTCGTTGATCGTGGGCTGGTCCGGCAGGACCTCTTCGTGACGCTGGAGCAGCCAGGGCACGTCGATATGGATGACGGGTGCCATCGGTCAGGCGGCCCGTCCCTCGCCCTTGGCGGGCGGCTCGTCGTCGGGGAAGGCGGCCGCGAACTCGTCCGCGTGCGTCGCGAAGAACCGGCGGAACGCCTCGGCGCCCTCCTGCAGCGCCCGGTGCCGGGCTATGTCGGCCGCGGCCGCCTCCCGCACGAGCGCCTTCATCGACGTACCGCGCTCCTTGGCGATCTGCCGCAGGTCCTCTAGCTCGCGGTCGCTGAACTCCACGTTGAGAGCTGGCATGCCCTCACGGTACCGCTCGGGTACTTACCCGTAAATACCCGCAGGTCAAGTGTGATGTACGTCGGTACCGAGGGGGTGCCGAGCGCTCTGGCGAGCACGGTTCCGCTCGAACGACACCCCCGAGACGTAGGTCACATTCGACCGCGGGATGTCACACTCCGGCCTCAGCCGGGCCTCGCAGTAGTGAGCGCGCACTGGGAGGCCCCCGTATGTCCGACAGCCCCGTATCCGTCACCGACGAGGCGACCGGTGTCTTCGTCCGGCACCGTGAGCTGATGTTCGGCGTCGTCTACAACATGCTCGGCAGCGTCGCCGACACGGAAGACGTCCTGCAGGAGACCTGGCTGTCGTGGACGGCGCGCGGCGGGGGCTCGCCGCTGGACGGCATCGAGAACCCGCGGGCGTACCTCGTACGGATCGCGGTGAACCACGCGCTGGCGCGGCGGGCCGCCATCAGCCGCCGTCAGGAGACGTACGTCGGCCCGTGGCTGCCCGAGCCGCTGGTCGCGGACGGCGAGGGGGCCGGCGCCGACGACCCGGCCCTGCGCACCGAGTCCGTGTCGCTGGCGATGCTGGTCGTCCTGGAGTCGTTGACGCCGCTGGAGCGCGCGGTGTTCGTGCTGCACGAGGTGTTCGGGTACCCCCACACGGAGATCGCGGAGATCATCGACCGCAGCCCGGCGGCCGTACGGCAGCTGGCGCATCGCGCGCGGGAGCATGTGCATGCGCGGCGGCCGCTGTACGAGGCACATCCGCGGGTGCGGCGGGAGGCGACCGAGCGGTTCGTGCGGGCCGCGGTGGGCGGGGACATCGCCGCGCTGATGGAGGTCCTCGCGCCGGACGTCACGGTGTGGACGGACGCCGGCGGCAAGCGGAAGCCGGCGGCGCTGCGTCCCGTGCACGGCCGGGACAAGGCGCTCCGGTTCTTCGGGTCGTACGCGAAGAGGGGTGGTGGTGGCCACCTGGACCTGCGCTACCGGCGCGTCAACGGCGACGACGCGGCGGTGCTGTTCCAGGGCGATGAGCCGTACGCCGTACTGGTGCTGGACCTGACGCCGGACGGCGAGCGGGTGTCCGGCATCTACGTCGTGGCCAACCCGGACAAGCTCACGCACCTCCACCGGGAAGAGGCATGAGCACCCGGGAGCTGCCCGCGCCCGCCAGGGGCGAGCGCGTCGCGGACTGGTTCGACGGGCGGCTCGGCATCCACTCGCTGGGCCGGAAGTACCTGCGCAAGGTCTTCCCGGACCACTGGTCCTTCCTGCTCGGCGAGATCTGCCTGTACAGCTTCGTCGTGCTGATCCTGACCGGCGTGTACCTCACCTTCTTCTTCCACCCGTCGATGAACGAGGTGACGTACCACGGCAGTTACCTCCCGCTGAACGGCGTCCGCATGTCCGAGGCGTACGCCTCCACGCTCGACATCAGCTTCGACGTGCGGGGCGGGCTGCTGATGCGCCAGCTGCACCACTGGTCGGCGCTGGTCTTCGTCGCCGGGATGCTCACGCACATGATGCGGCACTTCTTCACGGGGTCGTTCCGCAAGCCCCGGGAGATAAACTGGCTGTTCGGCTGGACGCTGCTGTTCCTCGGCATGTTCGAGGGCCTGTTCGGCTATTCGCTGCCGGACGATCTGCTGTCGGGAACAGGCCTGCGGTTCGTGAACGGGGCCCTGCTGTCGGTTCCCATCGTGGGGACGTATCTCTCGATGTTCCTGTTCGGCGGGGAGTTCCCGGGCGACGACATCGTGGCCCGCTTCTACTCGCTGCACATCCTGGTGGTCCCCGGCATCATGGCGGCGCTGGTAGTCGCGCACATCCTGCTGGTCGTGCACCACAAGCACACCCAGTTCGCGGGCCCCGGACGCAGCGAGCGCAATGTCGTCGGCGCCCCGTTCATGCCGGTGTACCTGGCGAAGGCGGGCGGCTTCTTCTTCCTGGTCTTCGGCGCGCTCGCCGTGCTGGCGGCCGTGGTGACGATCAACCCGGTCTGGTCGTACGGCCCTTACCGCGCCGACCAGGTCTCCACCGGCGCCCAGCCCGACTGGTACCTGGGCTTCGCCGAGGGCCTGGTCAGGATCATGCCGGGCTGGGAGATCACGCTGTGGGGCCACACGCTGGTTCTCGGCGTGCTGATCCCGGTCGTGGTCTTCCCGCTCCTGCTGGTCTTCATCGGCGTGTATCCCTTCCTGGAGGCCCGGTTCACGGGCGACAAGCGTGAACACCACCTCCTCGACCGTCCCCGCAACCGCCCCGTCCGGACGGGAATCGGCGCGGCCTGGATCAGCCTCTATCTGATCCTCCTCGCGGGCGGCGGCAACGACATCCTGGCGACCCGCCTCCATCTGTCGATCAACACGGTGACCTGGGTGATACGCATCGCAACGCTGTTCGTCCCGGTGGCCGTGTTCGTCGTCACCCGCCGCGTCTGCCTGGGGCTGCAACTCCGGGACACAGAGCGCGTGTTGCACGGCCGAGAAACGGGCGTGATCAAGCGGCTTCCGCACGGAGAGTACGTCGAGGTGCACGAGCCGCTTAGCCAGGCCGAACTCCACACGCTCACCGCTCACGAGAGATCCGGCGAGTTCGTCGGGCACGTCGAGCGCGAACCATAGGGGAACCCGACGCGACAATCGGGCGAACGACATGTACCGGGGCCGTCTCGACCCCACCGCCCCTACAACTCCGGGTGCTGTCCCGCTGTCAGACCCCATACCGACACCAAAGGTGCTCCGGGGACGACAACAGCTCACACCACCGACGGAGTTATCGTGTACATGCGCTCAACGGCCGCCCGACCGACCGCCGTCGCCGCTCTCGCCCTGGCCGCCACCGCGGCCCTCGTGCAGCCCGCCCACGCCGCGGACGGCGACGACTACCAGGTGACCCTCACCAGCAGCACCGCCACCACCGACTACGCGAACCGCACGGTCGACCTGACCGGCACCCTCACCCGCGCCGACGGCACCCCCGTCGCCGACGCACCGGTCCGGCTCGAGGCATCGGTGCTGTTCGACACCTGGAACCCGTGGGGAGATCCCATCGACCCGACCGAGTGGGAGACCCGCGACCTGGGCACCGTCCACACGGACGACGAGGGGCACTTCACCCTGGAGGACGTCCCCGCGGACCGCGTGGACGACCAGCCCAGCCCGTACCTGTTCCCGCGCCACCGGGTGATGTTCCGGGCCGTCTACGACACCGACCCCACCGACTTCCACATGGCCTTCGCCGACACCACGGTCAAGGTGGAGCCGGTCACCAGCGCCATCACCTACCGCGTCAACAAGACCAAGGTGCGCGTCGGCGACACCCTCGTCGTCAAGGGCAGAATCGCCTGGCCGGCCGGGCACGGCCCGATCGCGGGCACCCGGGTGTTCCTGCGGACGTACTTCGAGAGCGCCTACAACGCGCAGACCACCACCGACGCGCGCGGCGACTTCACCGTCCGCGCCAAGATCCGGAACTACGACAACGAGTTCGTGATCTTCTCCGCGCCCAAGGACTACTACATAGCCGGCGCGAGCAAGGACCTGCCGGTCAAGAACGTCACGTCGTAGTCCAGGATCCCGGCACCTGGGGGCCCGCCGCCGCACCCGTCGGCAGCGGGCCTCCTGTCTCTGTTCAGCTCTTCTCGGCTCTGCTCAGCCGGCCGTCATCCCTGGCCGGCCACGAAGGAGGCCATCCGGGTCAGGGCGGAGTTCCAGTTGATGGTGTGCTCGTTCGTCGACCAGGACTGGATGTCGTCGATATAGCAGAACTGACCGACACAGCCCTGGAGTTTGCTCTGTGCGTAGGGGTCCTGGATGCTCGAGTTCGGCCCGCCGGCGAGCGTGCCGACCGGCGGGTTCGGCTGGCTCGGGTCGAGCTGGTGGGCGTACCAGCGGGCGTGCTGGTTGCGGGAGTTGACCTCGCCGTAGCCGGTCACGTACGAGATGTTCAGCGCGTTGCGGCCGAAGAGGTAGTCCATGCTCTGCACGGCCGCGTCACGGTACTTCGAGGCGCCCGTGATGTCGTACGCGGTGGCGATGACCACGGCGTTGTGCAGGATCTGGTGGTTGGAGCCCCAGTCGTAGAGGTTGTCCTCGGGGGCGTACGGCATCCCGTACGCCTGCGTCCTCAGTGTGGCCAGGTAGCGGTCCGCGCCCTTGATCACGGACTGGCGCACCTTGTCCCGGCCGGGCAGCCTGCTCGGCACCGTCGCGAGGTCCAGCCGGGCCGCGGCGGCGGTCCTGGCCCAGTCGTAGCCGAGCGGTCCGAAGATGTCGGCCGTGTGGACCGGGGAGCCCAGGACGTGGTCCGCGAACTCCTTCTCACCCGTGCTGAGATACAGCTCGGCCGCGGCCCAGTAGAAGTCGTCGGTGACGTTGTTGTCGGCGTAGGCGCCGCCGCCGATGCCGTCGCTCTCGGAGGCGTACCGGTCGGGGTGCGCGAGCGCCGCCGACCAGGCCTTGCGTGCGGCCGCCAGCGCCTTCGCCGCGAACTGCCTGTCGTACGGCTTGTACAGTCGCGCCGCCTGCGCGGCCGTCGCCGCCAGGTTCAGGGTCGCGGCGGTGGACGGCGGGTGCAGTTCGCGCTTCTGCGGATCGTCGTGCGGCATCAGCGGCAGGCCCGTCCACTGCTCGTCGTGGATCTTGTGGTGGGCCATGCCGGCCAGCGGCTGTCCCGCGGGCACCTGCATCTTCAGCAGGAACTCCAGCTCCCAGCGGACCTCGTCCAGGATGTCGGGCACCTTGTTGCCGCTCTCCGGGATGGCGAGCGTGCCGTCGCCGAGTTTCTCCGGTTGCCCGGTGCGGGCGAGCCGTTCGCGTTCGTAGGTGCTCAGCAGCTCCCACACGGAGATGCCGCCGTTGACGACGTACTTGCCGTGGTCGCCGGCGTCGTACCAGCCGCCGGTGACGTCGAGCTTGTAGTCGCACACGCCCGGCTGGCAGGGCACGGCACCGTCGCCCTGGTTGGGTGCCACGTCGACGTGTCCGGCGGGGCGGGCGTAGCCCGGGCGCAGGTCGTCGCGGATCGGGATGCCGCTGCGCTGTGTGTAGTAGTACTTCACGGCGTCCAGGCGCAGGCGCTCGTAGGCGGCCGTGCCGATGTCGAAGGGGCGGCTGGCCTCCCCGTCGGCGACCAGTGTGAGGTCCTTGCCCTGCTTGCGGTAGGCGCCGAAGTCGATGGAGTGGACGTTCTGCGCGGAGGAGGCGTCGGTGCCGCGCGGCAGCGTCCAGCCCCGCGCGACCACGGCACCGTCAGCGCTCTTCAGCTGCCAGGGCAGCCTCGCGGTGGCATCCGTGACCAGCGTGGCGTTCTTCGGTCCGGCGGGCAGGTAGGCGACCTGGTTCACCCGCACCCGTGGCCCGGTGTCGGGTTCGTACACCTCGGGTGGCACGCCGCCCAGCAGGGAGGCGTTGTCCATGCAGAAGCGCCACGGGTCGGCGCTGCCGCCGAGCTGGAAGGCGACCTGGGCCTGCGGGGTGTCGACGGGTGAGGTGAAGGTGTACGCGTACGAGTTCCCGGAGACGCTCAGCTCCGGCGTCACCTCGAAGTAAGTGTCGTACGGGGCCGCCGACAGGCCGACGATCGCCCGCACGACATGCCCCGCGGGCGTGCCGTCGGCGGTGAAGGAGAAGCGGTACGACTCCCCCTTCACCAGCGTGATGTCGTTCTGGCCGACGGCGGCGTCCCAGCGGTTGGCGGTGCCGCCGGGGACGTCGGCGCAGAGCTGCCCTTCGGACAGACCCGCGGTGACGTTGGTGGTCGCCCACCACGGCTCGGTCGTGGTGTCGAACGTCCCGTTCTTGAGCTGCTCGACCTCCTCGGCGCCGGCCGGTCCGGCCGGGAGGGCGGTGAGTCCGGCCACCAGCAGGGCCGTCAGGGACAACAGGATGGTTCTGCGTCGTTTCACGTCTGGGCTCCTCGGGAGAGGTGCGGGTGACGCTCGCGGTGGGAGCGCTCCCAGGCGGACGCAGCCATGCTTGTCGGCGACATGACACCCCGTCAACGGTCCGGACGTAACGCATCGCTGGGATTGCCGCGATGGGTCGTCCTTTGTCGCGTCCGGACCGTGACGCGGGCCAGGTGGTCGGTAGCTCCAGCTTGCTGACCCGCTCCACGTTCGCGCCCTCTACCGGCACGTACTGTCGACCGTCCCACACCTCGGCCACGACCGCTGCGGGCAGGCTGCGCCCGGCGTCCACGGTGAAGGACACCTCCACCCGGTCGAAGGTCCGGGTACGCCCCAGGTCCACCGAGACCCAGTCCTCGGAGCGGGCTCCGTCGAAGGCGGGCAGCAGGGCCGTGGCCGCCTCGAGGAAGCCGTGGGACCAGCCGGTGGCCGGGTCGCCGTCGAGCATGGCGGCCGGGAACGTGTCCGGCCGTCCGGAGTAACCGGCGTCCGCGTACGGGTAGTTCGGGGGCACGGGGTGATCGGGCTCGAACACCGCGGCCGGGGTGAGCGCCGCCGGCCTCGCGGGAGTCGTCCGCACGCTCACGCTGCCGGGCTGCAGGCCCCCGGCCCGTGCGGTCACCTTCAGGGAGCCCGCCTCGGTGCCGGACCGCACGACCGCCAGCGCCTTGCCGCAGAAGGCCGTACGCGTGCTCGCCAGCGCCTTGCCACAGAAGGCCGTACGCGTGCTCGCCAGCTGGCGCTCGGCACTCTCCTCACGCCCGCTGTCGAGCCCGGCGACGACGAAGTAGCCGGTGCCGCTGGTGGTGCCGTGCTCGGTGGTCGGGGCGAACTCGATGGACCAGTCGTGCGGCACCGCGACCTCGCGCCAGCCCGAGTCGTCGTGGCCGGGCTCGGCGGCACCGCGGCCGGCCCCCGCATCCGCGGCCTCGGCGAGTTCCGCCGCCTGTGCGGTGGGCGTGCTCAGCAGCGCTCCGGCCGCCGGGGCGGCCGTGGCGGCGGGGAGTGACGATCGTCGAGCGACTGTCATGGCGGCTCTCCCTCATCAGGGCCCAGAAGCACTCACAACCAATCGCGAACAAACAGATTCTGACGGGGTGACACGCGAAGCAGTCAAGGGTGCACCAAGAGGGATCCGCTCCGTGCGAGGCGCCGAAGCACTAGGCTGGAGCCCAAGTCACACGCTTGATCACCGTGGGTGTACGCGATGGAGTGGCGGCGACCATGAGCCCGGAGTACCCGTTCGACGAGGCCGCGACGGCCCGGGCGGTCATCGACGACAGCGGCGTGCTCATCGAGTGGAACGCCGGGGCGGAGCGATTGCTGGGCCATCCGGCAGCCGAGGTCCTGGGGCGCCCCGCCGTGGATCTGCTGGCCGACGGGGAGCACGACTTTGCCGGAGCGCCCGAGGGGGAGCGCTGGGACGGCATCCTCACCCTGCGCCACCGTGACGGCGGCGAGGTGGCCGTGTGGCTGCTCGCCCACCGGGTACGGACGACGCCGGACGCCGGGCAGGATCGCTGGCTCGTGGTCACGCCGATCGAGGGCGACGGCCCACGGCTGCCCGGCGATCCGCTGGACAACGTCGGGCTCCTGGAATCCCCGTGCGCCATCGCCATCTACGACGAGCGGCTGCGGCTGCGCAGGATCAACTCCGTCATGGCCGAGGTCCTCCGCCTCTCCGAGGAGCACGTACGAGGACTGCGGGCGCCCGAACTGACCGGCAAGGCCCAGAGCTACGACATCGAGCGGCAGCTCCTGCGCGTGCTCACCACCGGCCGGGGCACCGACGTACGGACGTACGTCCCCGTCGGCGGGGACCGGACGTACGCCTGGCTGGCGCGCATGGCCCCGATCACCGACGCCAAGGGGCGGGTGCGCGGTGTGTCCGTCGCCGCGCACGACTTCACCGAGCAGTACCTGGCGCAGGAGCGGCTGCAGTTGGTGAACGAGGCCAGCGTGCGCATCGGCACCACCCTGGACGTCTCCCGCACGGCCCAGGAACTGGCCGATGTCTGTGTCCCCGCCCTCGCCGACTTCGTGAGCGTCGACCTGCTGGACCCTCCGGAGCACGGCGGTGAGCTGCCCACCGGCAGACTGACGGCCCCGGTCACCCTGCGCCGGGCCGCCCACCGGTCCGTCAACAGCGGGACCCCCGAGGCCGTGGTCAAGCCGGGGAACGTGGACGTGTATCCGGCTCCGTCGCCGCAGGCCGACGCGCTGTTGGCGGGACACGCCATCGTGGCCTCGACGTCGACCGGCGACCTCGGCCAGTGGCTCTCCTGGGACCCGGCGCGCGCCGAGCGGATCCAGGCGTACGGCGTCCACACCACCATGTCCGTGCCCGTCCAGGCCCGCGGCACCACGCTCGGTGTCGCCGTGCTCACCCGGTTCAGCAACCCCGAGCCGTTCACGCCCGACGACGTGCTGCTGGCCGAGGAGATCACCGCACGGGCGGCCGTCTGCATCGACAACGCCCGTCGCTACTCCCGCGAACGCGAGACGGCCCTCGCCCTCCAGCGCAGTCTGCTCCCCCGGTCCCTGCCGCGCACCGCCGCGCTGGAGGCGGCGTCCCGCTATCTCCCGGCGGCGCGGTCCGGGGTGGGCGGCGACTGGTTCGACGTGATCCCGCTGTCCGGGCTGAGGGTCGCCATGGTCGTCGGGGACGTCGTCGGGCACGGCATCCAGGCCTCGGCCACCATGGGCCGGCTGCGCACCGCCGTACGTACCCTCGCCGACATCGATCTCGCGCCCGACGAGCTGCTGACCCACCTCGACGACCTGGTCGTCCGCCTCTCCGAGGAGACGGGCAGCGAGGACAGCCCCGGCGAGGTCGGCGCCACGTGTCTGTACGCGGTGTACGACCCGGTCTCCCGGCGCTGCACGCTGGCCCGGGCCGGGCACCCCTCGCCGGTGGTGTTCCCGCCGGGCGGCGAGCCGCGGGAGGTCGAACTGCCCGCCGGGCCGCCGCTGGGCCTGGGCGGGCTGCCGTTCGAGTCCGCCGAGATCGAACTGCGCGAGGGCACGGTGCTCTCCTTCTACACCGACGGCCTCATCGAGACACGTGAACGCGACGTCGACGCCAGCCACGCGCTCCTGTGCGAGGCGCTGACGGCCCGTTCCGACTCGCTGGACGAGACCTGCGACCACGTCCTGCGCGCCCTGCTCCCGCCGGGCGGCGCCGCCGACGACGTGGCGCTGCTGCTGGCCCGCACCCAGGGCCTGCCCGCCTCCCGGGTCGCGACCTGGGACATCCCGGCGGACCCGGCGCTCGTCGCGCCCATCCGCAAGCAGGTCGTCGAGCAGCTCGGGTCCTGGAACCTGAGCGAGGCGTCGTTCACGGCCGAGCTGGTGGTGAGCGAGCTGGTCACCAACGCCATCCGCTACGGCATCCATCCCATCCGGCTCCGGCTGATCCACGACGCGGCCACGCTGATCTGCGAGGTCTCCGACAACAGCCACACGGCACCGCATCTGCGCCGCGCCAAGACCTTCGACGAGGGCGGGCGCGGACTGCTGCTGGTCGCCCAGCTCACCCAGCGCTGGGGCAGTCGGCACACCGGGGACGGCAAGACCATCTGGGCGGAGATCGGGCTCGTCGACGAGGGGTGAGCCGAGCGCCGGGTCCTCGGGTGAGTACTCGGCGGGAAAACGGGGAGTCGTCACAGACATGGGACGCACACGGGCATTCCACTCCGCGCACCGAGTACAGCGGGTCCGCAGGGCGACTCCCCTGGTGAGCGCCGTCGCGTTGCTGAGCCTGGCCGCGGCGTGCGGCAGCGGCGCCGAAGCCGGCGGTGCCGTGCGGACACCGGGCGGCACGAGCAGCGGCACGGCAACGGTCGGTACGGGGAGTCCCGCGACCGAGCCGGGTACGACCGGACCGGGCACCGCCGACACCGGCAGTCCCGTGACCCAGTCGGCCGCCGCGGCCCCGCGCTGCCACACCTCCGAGCTGAGCGCGAGGATCGGCCGTCCCAGTCCCGGGGCGGGGCAGCGGAACTTCCCGATCGTGCTGACCAACACGACCGACCGCACCTGCAGCGTGCGCGGCTACCCCGGTGCCGCCTTCGTCGACGCGTCCGGCAGGCAGCTCGGTCCGGACCCGAAGCGCTCCCCCGACACACCGACGACGGTGTCGCTGGCCCCGGGCCGGAGCGCATGGGCCGGGCTGACCTACGCCAGCCCGGAGATCAGCGGGGCCCGTACGGCCGTGCCGGAGGCGCTGCTCGTGACGCCGCCCGACGAGCGGGACCCGCTCAAGGTGGCCTGGACGGCCGGCGAGGTGCCCGTCGCCGGGAACGAGTCCTCGGTGTTCCTGACGGTGCTCCAGCCCGGCACGGGCGGCTGATCCCCGGTCAGCGGCGACCGCCACCGCCGTAGCCGCCGCCGTACCCGCCGTACCCGCCGTACCCGCCGGAACCCCCGTAACCGCCGCCGGTCCAGCCGTACTGGCCGTCCCCGTCCCAGGAGCAGTCGTACGGGTAGGAGGAGCACACCTCGGTCGGGGACGGGCTCGTGGATGTCGGCTGGGCGGGCGACGGGGTCGCGGACGGGGTCGGGGCCTGCGAGGACTTCGGGGTGGGGGTCGGCGTCGGCGCCGGTGTGCTCGGCGTGGCGTCCGTGAGCTCCTCGGCCCAGTTGACCACCTCCATCTGCAGCTCCGTCCGCGATGTGTCGAACACCCAGTGCTGCGCGTCGCCGTCGTCGTCGCGGGTCTTGAGGACCAGGGCGCCCGAGCCGTCGGTGGCGGCGGGACTGAGTGCCAGGTCCTGGTCGAAGCGTGGCACCAGGGTGCCCTGGAGGGTGAAGTCGTAGCGGACGTTCCTGCTCTCGGAATCGGAGGCGCCCTTGCACGGGGCCAGCCGGACCGAGTAGCCGAGGTGCGAGTCGAGGCAGAGGCCGGGGTCGGCGCCGCTGCGCATCAGCCCGTCGGTCTCGTACGACCACTGCTGGTCGGGCGCCGTGGAGCACTTGGTGAGCCCGGTCTCCGCGTTCTCCTCGGCCTTCCCGCCGACGATGCCGACGCACAGCCCGGACCCGATGTTGTGCAGCCGGCCCCGCAGATCGCCCTTCGCGGCCTCGGCCGCGCCCGCCCAGGACGGATTGCTCGTGGTGGAGCCCGCGTCGGCGTCGGGCGTCTCGGTGGGGCGGTCTCCCGCGGCCGGGGCGGGGTCGTCTCCGGAACCGACCGCGGCCCAGACGACGAGCGGGAGGACGACCAGGGCGCTGACGGTGGCGACGGCCGCGGTGAGGCTGCGGCGCCGTGCGGCACGGCGGGCGGCCTTGAGGGCCGAGCGGCCGGAACAGGTGCGGGTGGTCTCGCCGGTGGGGGCCGCGGAAGCGGATGCGGGGGCGGTGCGCGTGGCGGCCCGGCGGGCGGCCCGGCGTGAGCTTCGGGGGCCGGGCTCCGCGGGTGAGGAGGCCGGGGCCGCCGCGGTGAAGGACTCGCCCGTGGTGACGGCCGTTCCTGCCGCGGGGGCGAAGGGCTCACCTCCGGGGGCGAAGGCCTCGGCGGCGAGAGGCGGCGTCGACGGCGGCGGAGGGACCGGGGCCGGCCCCGCTCCCGAGGCGACCTCTCCGGCAGGGGCCGGGGTGTCTCCCGCAGGGGCAGAGGCGTCCCCGTCGGCGAAGAAGGACTCGCCCGCGATCTGCGGCGCCGGCGTCGGCGGTTGCACCTCCGCCGGCGTGTCGGCCTTTCTCGTTCTCGACTCCAGATAGGCAGCCGCGCCCCAGCCGAGCACCGCCTCGGCCAGCGCGACACCGAGCCCCGCGTTGAAGAAGTTCAGCTGCTCGGCGGCGTCGCTGCAGTGCGCGCAGCGGTTCAGGTGCTCGCGCAGGTCGGGGTCGATGTCGACGCCGCCGCGCCGGTAGGTGACGTCCAGCATCCGCAGATAGCGCCGGCACTCCTGCTCGGGGGCGAGTTCGCGGTGGACCTGGAGGCACTCCTCGCGCAACCGCTCGCAGGCCCGGCCCAGTTCGACCCGGGCACACTCCTCGTCCAGGCCGAGGAGACCGGCCGGTACGGCCAGCGGCTCGGCCTCGACCTCGGTGTGCCACAGCAGACAGCGGGCCGACTGGGGAAGCCGCTGGAAGGCCCCGGTCAGCAGTCGGCGTTCGGCGGGCGGCAGGAGCCGGGCGGCGGCCCGCTCCGCGCCGTCCGACTCGGAGCGCAGTTCGGGGTGGAGCAGTTCGCGGTTGCGGTCGTTGTCCCACTCGGCCGCGATACGCCGCACGGTGACGAGCAGTTGGGGGCGCCACGCGGCCGTCGGTCCGGTCTGCCGCAGCGTTTCGCCGAAAAGGCGGGTGAATGCCGCGGTGGTGAGCATTCCCGCGGAACGGGCGTCCACGGTGCACAGACGCGCGTAGGCGAAGCCCGCTTCCCAGTGCCGGTCGAGGAGTTCACCAACCGGGTGGAGCGCCGGTGTCGCCCCTGTCCACCTCTTGAGTTCGGCGCTCAGTTGAGCGTCCGTCACTTCAAAGAGACGGGCGTTCTGGGGGGAATTCGACAGGCCAGCGTCATGCACGACGGCATTCCTCCGGAGGGCATGCGGCAATGAAGGTCCATACCAAGGGGTATGCTCCGCGCGTAGCTCTTGTGAAGCGTGGGGTGTGAGGGAGCGAAGCACACCTTTGCACAGGTCAGGGACAGGGAACAAGCCATTCCGGGGTTTTGCGCATTACGTGCTCGACGCTCTCCATTTGACGATCGGTCAATAGCCGGTCGCGCTCATTGCACGGTATCCGCGCAGCAATGGGAAATGGTATTCACCGAGTGGCGCCACAGCGCCCATCCAAACCATTGACGGTCCGCACTCCCGGCTTTTCGCCTGGTCATACGCACGCCCCGGCCTTCACCGGACCTTCACAGGTCACTCGCCAACCATTGAACCGGCCGCCCGGTACGCGCCGGGCGGCATCCCGTACCGTTCCCGGAACACCCGGTTGAAGTGAAACGGGCTGACGAACCCCGAGGCGGCGGCCACTCGTTCCACGGACAGGTCGCTGCTCTCCAGCAGCCGCGCTGCGTGCCGCAGACGTGCCTCGCGCAGCGCGCGCATCGGTGACTGCCCGGTCTGCCGGGTGAAGAGGTGCGCGAACCGGGAGGGCGAGAGCGCGACATGGCCGGCGAGCGAGCGAACGGTGTGCGGGGCGGCCGGGTCGGCGGCGATCAGCGCCTGCGCGCGGCGCACCCGCGGGTCGACACCCGGGTGGGGGCGCGGCGCCCGCGCGGTGCCGGCGGTGACCAGGACGACCTCCTCCAGTGAGCACAGGGCGAGTTCGCGGGCCGCGGTGCCGTGCGCCACGGCGACGGGCGCGTCCCCCGGCACCACGGCGACCGGCACATCCGCGGACCCCGCGGCGACCGGCACATCTGCCGACGGCACGGCGCCCGGCCGGTCCCCAGGCGCCACGTCCGGCGGCGCCTCCGTCCCCGTCCACCGGGCGTCGGCGAGCATCCGGCGGAAGGCCGCCTCGACGCGGCCGTGCACCGCGGCCGGCGTCGGCGTGACGACGTACATCCCCTCGCCGGTGTCGTACGGAAGGAGCCAGGGCCGCCAGGACGGGCGGGCCTGGCAGTGCGCCCACCAGAACTCCCAGTGTCGTGCCCCCGGTTCGACCCCGTAGCGGTGGGGTACGCCGGGCGCGAGCACCACCAGGTCCCCGGCCCCGGCCCGCGCCTCGGCGCCCCCGTGCCGCAGCCGGCCCTGCCCGCCGGTCGTCCAGGTGAACAGCCAGCTGTCGGCCCCGCGCGGCCGGTTGATCCCGTACCCGGCCGGCTGGTCGAAGCACCCGACCACCACCAGGCCCGGCGGCGGGGCGGGGTCGCCGGGCGCGGCAGTCTCGGGCAATCCGTCAGCGCTCACGGTCATCCTCCTGGGGTGTCTGTCGGCCTAGCGTGACAGGGCGATGGCACCTGACCGAGGAGTGGACACATGACCGTCATGGACAACGGCGGCCCCGGCGCCCCCATCCTGCCCGAGGCCGGTCTCCGCGGTTTCCGCGAGGACGGCTTCACCGTCGTACGCGGGCTGTTCGGGTACGACGAGATCGACCGGCTCCGTGACCGGTTCGCGGCACTGCACGCGGCCGGTCCGGTGCCGGGGCACTTCGAGCCGCGTCCGTCGGACGGCGATCCGCTGAACACCTACCCGAGGGTGATGCAACCGCACGAGATCGACGACCTGGCCCTGCGCGTGCTGCTCGATCCGCGGCTGCGCGGCGTGCTGGAGGTGCTGCTCGGGGAGGAGGTGCTGGCGGCGCAGAGCATGTTCTACTTCAAGCCGCCGGGGGCCCGGGGGCAGGCGCTGCACCAGGACAACTTCTATCTGCGGGTCGAGCCGGGCACGTGTGTGGCGGCGTGGATCGCCTGCGATGTGATCGACCGGGACAACGGGGGGCTCGAAGTCGTCCCCGGCACACATGAGATGGAGCTGTTCTGCCCGGAGCTTGCGGACTCGGACGTGTCCTTCGCCCGGGAGTACGTCGCGCCGCCTGCGGGGCTGGCCGCCGTTCCCGTGGACATGGAGCCGGGGGATGTCCTGTTCTTCAACGGGAGTCTGGTGCACGGGTCGCAGCCGAACCGTACGGAGGATCGTTTTCGCCGGTCGTTCATCGGTCACTATGTGGGGCGTTCGGCCGAGCGGATCGGCCGCTATTACCGCACGCTGTCCATGAGCGGCGACCGCGTCGCCCTGCCGGAGAGCGAGGGCGCGGGCCCGTGCGGCACGGAGTTCGAACAGCACGGACCCCACTGAGCCTCGGCGGATCCGATCAGTGCCCGATGATCGGATGCGGCGCGTACGGCTGCTGGAGCTCCTCCAACTCCTTCTCGGTGAGCCGCAGTTCCACCGCCGCCACCGCGTCCTCGATGTGATGCTGCTTGGCGGCACCGATGATCGGGGCCGCCACCGTGTCCTGGTGCAGCAGCCAGGCAAGGGCGACCTGGGCGCGCGGAACCCCGCGTTCGTCGGCCACTCGCGTGACCGCGTCGACGACGACGCGGTCGCTGTCGACGTACAGCCGGCTGCCGAAGTTGTCGCCCGCGCTGCGTTCGGTGACCGTGCCCCAGTCCCGGGTGAGCCGGCCACGCGCCAGCGGGCTCCAGGGGAGCACGCCGACACCCTGGTCCGCGCAGAGCGGCAGCATCTCGCGCTCTTCCTCGCGGTAGAGGAGGTTGTAGTAGTTCTGCATCGAGACGAACTTGGTCCAGCCGTGCCGCTCGGCCGTGTACTGCATCTTGGAGAACTGCCAGGCGTACATCGAACTCGCCCCGATGTAGCGCACCTTGCCCGCCTTGACCAGGTCGTGCAGGGCCTCCATCGTCTCCTCGACCGGGGTGTGCGGGTCGAAGCGGTGGATCTGGTACAGGTCGACGTAGTCGGTGCCGAGGCGGGCGAGGCTGTGGTCGATCTCCGTCATGATGGCCTTGCGGGAGAGGCCGGCGCCGTTGGGGCCGGGCCGCATCCGGCCGTTCACCTTCGTCGCGAGCACGATGTCGTCGCGGCGGGCGAAGTCGCGCAGCGCCTTGCCGACGATCTCCTCGCTGGTGCCGTCGGAGTAGACGTTGGCCGTGTCGAAGAAGTTGATCCCGGCGTCCAGCGCCTGCCGGATCAACGGCCGCGACGCCTCCTCGTCGAGGGTCCACTCGTGTACGCCGCGGTCGGGGAGCCCGTAGGTCATGCATCCCAGACAGATCCGCGACACGTCCAGGCCCGTCGAACCGAGCTTCACGTACTGCATCGTTGCTGCTCCTGCCTTCGGGGTGGGGTACCACAGTGAGCGTACGTGGTCTTGACCAGCGACCCCTGCTTTCACGCCGTGCCGTTGAGGGCCGCCGATCACCGGCGCCTTGGTCCTGGCGCGGCTACGAAGTCAGGCGGATCAGCAGCACACCGGGAGCGGGCGGCAGGGTCACCCGCAGTCCGTCCCCGTCCCAGGTGGCGGTGCCGGCGGTGAGCGCGGCCGGGTGCAGGATCTCCGCACGTACGTCGCGGCCCGCCAAGTGGGCAACGGGAAGCCTGAGTTCGGCCTCTCCGCCCCGACGCCACACCGACACGTACGAGGGCCAGCCGCTCGTCCGTCCATCCCGGCAGGCCGAGCGGCCAGAACGGCACGGCCGTCGCGAGTTCCCCGCGGATCGACTTGTACGTGTTCACCGCCTCCCGCACGAGCCCGAGCTGGTGCTCCGACATCCTGTTCAGGTGGCCGGAGAGATGGATGCGGCCGAGCAGCGCCCCGCCCAGCGTGAAGGTGATCAGGTCATCGTCGAACTCCGGCTGCGGGTAGGCCCGGACCGCGCCCTGTTCGGGCGGGGTCACGGTGGGTGCGGAAGCGGCGATGGGCGGGTAGTTCAGGGGGTCCTGCTGGTCGCTGGTGGACTGGAGCTGGGTGACGGCGAGGGTGGCGCCGTCCATCCGCATACCGCCGGAGGCGCAGTTCTCGATGACGAGGCCGGGGTGGCGATCCAGGACGGCGGACAGCCAGTCGAGGTAGGCCCGGGTGTGGCCGAGCAGCCCTGCTCCCGGGGCGATGTCTCCCGGGGCGCAGGTGCCCGGGTCGACCACGATGTTGTAGTCCAGCTTCAGGTAGCCCACACCCCAGTCGCCGACGATCCGGTCGACCGTGTCGTCGAGGTGGGCGCGGGCGGCCGGGTGGCGCAGGTCGAGGTGGTGGCGGCCCTGTTCGGTGAGGCGCACGCCGTCCCGCTGGAAGAAGGCCTCCGGGGGGAGCTCGGCGGCTCAACGCCGCCACCAGCAAGGTCGCCTTCACGGTGACGGTCCCGCAGGACGGGACGTACGACCTGTCGATCCTCTACGGCAACCAGTCAGGCCGCCCGGCCACCCAGCGCCTGTCCGTCGACGGCGGCACCCCGGTCACGGTCACCTACCCGTCCACCGAGAACTGGACCTACCGCGCCAAGAAGGACGTCCGTGTGGAGCTGGCGGCCGGCACTCACACCCTGACACTGGCCAAGGGCGATGCCGAGGTCACCCTCGACCGTGTCGACCTGACCGGCCGCACCGCGGTGCCCTCGGCACGCTACGAGGCCACGCTCGCCGACATCAGCGGCACCCCGTCGTACGACTACTCCTCCTCGGCCGGGGTGGGCACCGGCGCGCTCGTGCTGCGCTCCGGGGACAAGGCCGTCTTCGACGTGTACGCCCCACGCGACGGCTGCTTCACGGTCGTACCGCAGGCCACGGGTCCGGTCCGGCTCGCGCTGCACGGGGAGGGGGTGACGGCGTCGCCGGGCAAGCCCCTGCGGCTGTACCTGGTGGCCGGCAACAACCGTGTCGCCCTGACCGCCCGGCACGCAGCCGTCCGCTCCCTCGACGTCTCGGGCAACGGCTCGACCACCGGCACGCTCTCCTACGAGGCCTCCTCGGCGGCCCTCGCGGGCGGCGCCGAGCTGGTCGACTCCCCGTACGCCTCGACCGGTTCCTACATCGGCTCGCTCGGCGACAGCGCCGCGAGCACAGCCGAGTTCACGGTGGAGGCGCCCCGCGCCGGCCGCTATGTGCTGGTCGTCCACTACGCCCACAACGACCGCCGCGACAACGGCCACGCCTACAACACGGACATCATGTCCCGTACCGCGGACATCACGGTCGGCACGGCCGCACCGCGCACTGTCACCTTCAAGAACACCTGAAGCGCGGACGACTACTGGACGCTGGGCGTCCCCGTCGACCTGAAGAAGGGCTCCAACACGGTGACGTTCGGCAACGCTAGCGGGTGGGCGCCGAACATCGACCGGATCGAACTGGGCCGGGTCGTCGGCTGACGGTCTCGACCGGCGCGGCGGTGACCCTGGACCTCCTTGTCAGGGGGCAGGGTCACCGCTCCAGCAGGTCCAGCGCCCGCTCCCAGCCGAACTCCTCGCCGTCCGCGCCCTGGTACGGGTACCCGAACCGCACACCCATCCCCCGCAGCCGTATCAGACTGTCCTGGTACGCGGGATGGCCGGCGAGCGCGTCGGAGACGCACGTCAGGACGCCGATCGGGATGCCCTGGCCGGACGCCTCGCACAGCGTCGCCACGGCGAGGGTGTCGGCGATGCCGGCCGCCCACTTGTTGATCGTGTTGAAGGTGGCCGGGGCGACCACGACCGCGTCCGGCTCCGGGAAGGGCCGCGGATCGCCCGGGCGGCGCCAGGCGGAGCGGATCGGGTAGCCGGTCTGTGCCTCGACGGCGGCCGTGTCGAAGAAACCGTTCATGGCGGTCGGCGTCGCGATGACCCCGACGTGCCACTCCCGTTCCTGCGCGGCGGTGATCAGCTTGCCGACATCCGCGGCGATGCCGGCGCCGCAGACCACGACGTAGAGGAAGGGCGGGGTCTCGTCCTGTTCGGTCACGCCGGAACCCTACTGAAGGGGGAAGGACAGTCCTCGCTCGGCCTCGGGGCGCGGCCCCAGGATCCGGCGCTCCTTGTCCTCGATCGGCACGTCGTTGATGCTCGCCTCCCGACGGGTCATCAGCCCGTGCTCGTCGAACTCCCACAGCTCGTTGCCGTACGACCGCCAGCACTGGCCCTCGCCGTCCCGGCACTCGTACTGGAAGCGCACCGCGATGCGGTTGCCGTCGAAGGCCCACAGGTCCTTGCGCAGCGCGTACTCCCGCTCGCGGGCCCACTTCGCGGTGAGGAACTCGACGATCTCGGCGCGGCCGGTGACGAAGGTGTCCCGGTTGCGCCACACCGAGTCCTCGGAGTAGGCGAGGGCGACCCTGCGCGGGTCGCGGGTGTTCCAGGCGTCCTCGGCGGCCTGCACCTTCCGCAGCGCGGTCTCGCGGGTGAACGGCGGCAGGGGCGGTCGGTCGGTCATGTCATCCTCCGGGGTCGGAAAGGCGGCCGAGACAAGGGAGAACGTACGTTCTCCAGCATGACTGCTACCGTAGGAGAACGCACGTTCTCGCGTCAAGGAGAGGCCGCACATGGACACCGCAACCGCCCGGGAGCAGGCACTGGACGCCGCCGAGAAGCTGTTCTACGGGCGCGGCATCCAGTCCGTCGGCATGGACGACATCCGGGGCGCGTCGGGGGTCTCGCTCAAGCGGCTCTACCAGCTCTTCCCGGCGAAGGAGCAACTGGTCGAGGCGTATCTGGAGCGGCGCGACGTGCGCTGGCGCGGGCGGCTCGCCGCATACGTGGAGCGGCAGGCCAGTCCCGAGCGGCGCATCCTGGCCGTCTTCGACTGGCTGGAGGAGTGGTTCGGCGAGGCGGACTTCCGCGGGTGCGCCTGGATCAACTCGTACGGCGAGCTGGGCGCCCGGTCGGAGCGGGTGGCGGAGCAGGCGCGGGCGCACAAGCGGGCGTTCCGTGACTATCTCGCCTCACTGGTGGCCGGGGCCGGGCTTCCCGACGCACTGACCGGTCCGCTGTATCTGCTGGCCGAGGGCGCCATGGTCACGGCGGGGATAACGGGCGGTACGCGATCGGCGGCGGAGGCACGGGAGGCGGCGCGGTCGCTGATGGCGGCGCGCTGAGAGCGGGCGGGCGACCCCGGCAGCCGTGGACGGGCCACCGGGGTCGAGCGACGGACCGTCCGTCAACTCCCCGTGTCGGACACGGTGATGGCACTGACGGGGCAGGCCCGGGCGGCCTCCCGGACCATCGGGTCGCCACCGCCGTCCTCCCGTCCCGGGAGCAGGGCGCTGAAGCCGTCGTCGTCCTGGGTGAAGACGGACGGGGCGGTCAGGGCGCACTGGCCGGCGCCGATACAGCGGTCATGGTCGATGTCGATGTGGATATGTCCTGATTCATGCGTTTCGTTGTGCATGACCGGAGCCTCTTACCAGGTCACGGGGAGTTCCAGCATCCCCTGGATCGTGTCGCCGGGTTTGAAGGGGATTTCCTCCGCGGGGACGGCAAGGCGCAGGGTCGGCAGCCTCTCGAAGAGGGTGCGCAGGGCGATCTCCATCTCGGCCCGGGCCAGGTTCTGGCCGAGGCACTGGTGGATGCCGAACCCGAAGGCGACGTGATGGCGGGCCGGACGGTGCCAGTCCAGGGTGTCGGGGTCGGCGTACACGGCCTCGTCGCGGTTGATGACGGACGTCGAGAAGACCACTCCGTCACCTGCCCGGATCGTCTCGCCGTCCGCCTCGATGTCCTCGGCGGCGACCCGCAGCAGGCCGTCGGCGATCGACAGCATCCGCATGAGCTCCTCGACGGCCGCGGGCAGCAGCCCCGGGTCGGCGCGCAACTCGGCCAGGCGTTCGGGGTGCTGGAGGAGGGTGTAGGTGCCGAGGGAGATCATGTTGGCGGTCGTCTCGTGACCGGCGACCAGGAGGATGGTCGCGAGGGCGATGAGCCCCTCGCGGTCCAGCTCGCCCTCGCGCAGCTGCTGGTGGACGAGTTCGTCCAGGACGCCGTCGCCGGGCTCGGCCTGCTTCTGTTTCCGGTCGATCAGCTCGGCGAAGTACGCCTCCAGCCGGTCGCGGGCGTCCAGGGTGTCGGCGGCCGTCGGGCCACGCAGCAGACGCCGTGACTCTCCCTCGAAGAAGTCGTGGTCGGCGTAGGGGACGCCCAGCAGGGCGCAGATGACCATCGAGGGCACCGGCAGCGCGAAGGCGCCCACCAGCTCTGCGGGCGCTCCCCGGGCGATCATCGCGTCGAGCCGTTCGTCCACGATCCGCTGGATCTGCGGACGCAGCTCGGCGGCACGCCTGAGCGTGAAGCTGGGGACCATCATCCGCCGCTGGACCCGGTGTTCGGGGTCGTCGACGCCCAGCAGCGCGGTCCTGCGGTTGCGGACGGCCGCGAACCGCTCGTTGGGCGCGGGGAAGCCCGGCCGCGTGCGATCGGAGGACAGCCTCGGGTCGGCCAGGAGGGTGCGGGCGAGTGCGTGTCCGGTGACCAGCCAGACGGGGCGGCCGTCGTACAGGGTGATGCGGGCCAGGGGGCGTGTGTCGCGCAGGGGGTCGTAGGCCGTGGGCGGGTGGTAGGGGCAGGTGCGGTCCTGCGGGAAGGCGACGGTGTGCGATTCCGTCATGTCCGGCATGGAAGACCTCGCAGACGAAGGGGTGCGTCGTGCCGATCTTCATTAGATGCCCGAGGCATCTAAACCGTCGACGTGAAGTTCGGCCAGATCAGGCGCTCGGGCAATCTGGCCGGGGATCGTCGCACAGAGCTTCGGTCGGGGGGATGTCCGGCAGGTACCCGGTGAAATTCGCTTGTGGGCGGGCGGTCGGTCCCCGCAGAATCCGGCCATGCCTACGACCATCGCCTTCCTGCCGCTGACCGCCGCCGTTCGTCCGGTGCGGTTCCAGCAGCAGTCCGGCCGACCGTGGAGGCCCACGCTTCCCACGTCGTGACCGCCGCGCTCGTCGCGGGACTGCTCGCGGGATTCGGCATCGCCGTCCCGGTCGGCGCGGTCGCGACCTACCTCGTCTCCCTCACCGCCCGTACGTCCCTGCGGACCGGGGTCTGCGCGGCGCTCGGCGTCGCCACCGCCGACGGGCTCTACGCCCTCGTGGCCACCCTCGGCGGCTCCGCGCTCGCCACCGCCCTGCGTCCGTTCCTGACGCCGCTGCGCTGGGCCGCCGCCCTGGTGCTGGCGATCCTCGCGGTACGCGGCGCGGTCACCGCCGTACGCCACTACCGCGGCCACCGGCTCACCACCCGCTCCACGCCCCCTCCCCCGAGCCCTGCCCGCGCCTACCTGGCGCTGCTCGGCATCACCCTGCTCAACCCGACCACCGTGGTCTACTTCGCGGCCCTCGTCCTCGGCACCCGCGCGAGCGACGCCGTATCGCCCCTGGAACAGGGCGTGTTCGTGCTGGCCGCGTTCGTGGCATCGGCGAGCTGGCAGCTGCTGCTCGCCGGGGGCGGGGCGCTGCTGGGACGGGTACTGACGGGGCACCGGGGGCGGTTGGTCACGGCGCTGGTGTCGAGCGCGGTGATCCTGGCGCTGGCCGTACGGATGCTGGTGCGGTAGGCGGCAGGATGATTCTCGCGCGTGCCGGTGTTGAGAACCGTGTCAGTCAGGATCACGACACGACGATGGGACCGATGCCATGCCTCTCGAGGGCGAGTACGAGCCCAGCCCGACCAAGTGGGTGCGCGACCAGGTGGAGTTGTACGAGAGCTCCGGCGGCACCGAGGGCACGACCCTCATGGACACGGGAATGCCCGTCATCCTGCTCACGACCCGCGGCGCCAGGAGCGGCAAGATCCGTAAGACGCCCCTGATGCGCGTCGAGCACGAGGGGCGCTATGCCGCGGTGGCCTCGCTGGGCGGGGCGCCCAAGCACCCGGTCTGGTACCACAACGTCAAGGCCGACCCCCATGTCGAGCTCCGGGACGGCACGCAGCTGCGGGACATGAGGGCCCGCGAGGTCACCGGCGCGGAGAAGGACGAGTGGTGGGAGCGGGCCGTCGCGGCGTATCCGCCCTACGCGGACTACCAGAAGAAGACGGACCGGGTGATCCCGGTCTTCGTGCTGGAGCCGGTCGACGAGAACTGACCGGTGCTCCGGCGGGGAGCCGGTCGCGCCTCCGGAAACTTTTTCTCCCCGGGGACGCATGAACCGGTGACCGCCGGGCACACGTGCGTCAGGCCCCGCCGCGTTCCCCCGTCGCGGCGGGGCTTCCCTGTGCCTCGCGGGCGGAGCGCTCCGTCACATCGAGGAAGATCTGGTCCGCCTCGGCGACGGAGCGGCCGATGGACCGCTTGATGCGGACGGCGACCTCCTCGACCTGTTCGCTGTCGATGCCGGGCACGAGATCGACCCGGGCCGCCACCAGGGCCGTCTCCAGGCCCGTCCTCATCGTGAACAGCGCCTCCACGCTGTCGATCTCCGGCTGTGACTCGAGCAGCTGCCGGATCGCGGCGTCGGTCTCTGGAGCGGCGGCCTCCCCGATCAACTGGTCACGGGCCTCGCGCCCCAGCCGGTAGGCGACGTAGACGAGCAGCGCGCCGATCGCGAACGAGGCGGACGCCTCCCAGCCGGACTGCCCGGTCACCATGTGCAGCGCCATGCCCGTGAAGGCGAGGGTCACACCGAGCACCGCCGTGGCGTCCTCGGCGACGACCGTGCGCAGGGCGGGGTCGCGCAGACCGTCCGCGAGGCCGCCCTGCCGGCGCACCTGATGCAGAGCCCGTACCAGCGAGACTCCCTCGGCCACGAAGGCGACGCCGAGCACGATCATGCCCGCCACATAGCCGCCGAACTGTTCCTGGGCACCGCTGTGCAGCGCCTCGAAGCCCTGGAAGAAGGAGAAGCAGCCGCCCATCACGAAGATGCCGACGGCCGCGAGCAACGACCAGAAGAACCGTTCCTTGCCGTAGCCGAAGGGGTGGCGAGCGTCGGCGGGGCGGCGGCTGCGGCGCAGTGAGGCCAGCAGGAAGACCTCGTTCATGCTGTCCGCGACGGAGTGTGCCGCCTCCGACAGGAGTGCGGGCGAGTGGGCGAGGAGTCCGCCGGCCGTCTTGGCGACGGCGATGACGAGATTGGCCGCGAGGGCCACCAGAACGGTGACGCGGGTCCTGCGGTCGGTCTTGGGTGCCTCGGTCGTCCGGCTCATTCACCTCCGACTCCCCGGGTCGACGCGGATCACACCGTGCCGTCGGCGGAAATCGGGGGACTCGGTGGGCCTGGGACACCGGTGTACGGCAGGGAGGAGCGCGACGATGAGCGGCGGGGGCAACACCGCGTACGGCAGGAAGTCGTTCCAGCGGTCGAAGGCCCACTTCACGGACCGGATCACCGCGGACGGCCGGGACGGCTGGCCGGTCGCGGCGGGCCGCTACCGGCTGGTGGTCAGCCGTGCCTGTCCGTGGGCGAGCCGGGCGGTGATCTCCCGGCGGCTGCTCGGCCTGGAGGACGCACTGTCGCTGGCGATCGCCGACCCGATCCAGGACGACCGCAGCTGGCGCTTCACCCTGGACCCCGACGGCCGCGACCCGGTGCTCGGCGTCCGCTTCCTCAGCGAGGCCTACGACCGGCGCGAGACCGACTACCCGGGCGGTGTCAGCGTCCCCGCGATCGTGGACGTCCCCAGCGGCAGGCTGGTCACCAACGACTACCAGCGGATCACACTCGACCTCGCCACGGAGTGGACGGCCCTGCACCGCGAGGGTGCGCCCGATCTCTACCCGAAGGCGCTGCGGGACGAGATCGACGCCGTGATGGCGGATGTCTACGAGGACGTCAACAACGGTGTGTACCGGGCGGGCTTCGCCACCGGGCAGGAGGAGTACGAGGAGGCGTACGGGCGGCTCTTCCGGCGGCTGGAGCTGCTGGCAAAGCGGCTGGCCGGGCGGCGTTATCTGGTCGGCGACACGATCACCGAGGCGGACATCCGGCTGTTCACCACGCTGGTCCGCTTCGACGCCGTCTATCACGGCCACTTCAAGTGCAACCGCTGGAAGCTGACGGAGAACAAGGTGCTGTGGGCGTACGCCCGCGACCTCTACCAGACGCCCGGATTCGGTGACACCGTCGACTTCGACCACATCAAGCGGCACTACTACCAAGTGCACAGCGGCATCAACCCGACCGGCATCGTGCCCCTCGGACCGGACCCGCGGGGCTGGCTGACGCCGCACCACCGCCAGGAGCTGGGCGGCAGGCCGTTCGGCGACGGCACGCCGCCCGGGCCCGTCCCGGAGGCCGAGGAAGTCCCCGCGCGGGGACGGCCCTGACACCAAGGAGGCGCACGTGGCCAAGAAGACCAGGAAGAAGCTGAAGCTCCCCCTCGCCTACAAGCCCATGGGATTCGCGCTCGGCTGGTCGAGTGGCTGGCTGGCGGGGCTCGCCTTCCGCAAGACCTGGATGGCGATACGGCACGAGGAGGACGCCCCCGACGCTCTGGACCGGGACCGCGGCTGGGGAGAGATCCTGCTGGCGGCCGCGGTCCAGGGCGCCCTGTTCGCGGTGGCCCGAAGCGTGGCCGACCGCACGGGCGCGAAGGCCATCGAACGCTCCACGGGCGTGTGGCCGGTCAGTGAGAAGGGTGGGCGGGACTGAGCCCTTGTCTTCGACGTCGGTGACGCGCTCGGGGTGTCCGGCCGTCACTGCCGTGCCGTGGCGTGTCGCTCGCGTCTTGTCCGTGGAGCCAAGCGGGCTGACAGACTGTCGGTCCATGGGCGGACATGAGTGCGGGCGGGACGGCGTTGGTGCGGGTGTGACCTTGGGGTTCCTGGCCGCGTGGGCGGCGCACGACGCGGAGGAAGTGGCTTTGCTGCCCCGATGGGCCCGTTCTCAGGTGCCCGAGCTGAGGGAACGGTTTCCGCGGGTACCGAAGCGGATATGGCGGCGTCTGGAGTGCGTCGACGAGCGCGAGTTCGCGACCGCCGTCGCCGCGATGGCCGTCGTGGTGGCCGCGGCGGCGGCCGAGGGGTATCGCACCGGCGGGCGCTCTGCCTTCTACCAGGGGGCCCTCAACGGCTTTGGGCTGCATGGTCTGGTGCATCTGGCGCAGGCCGCCGTGGTCCGCGGATTCACGCCGGGCTCGGCCACCTCGCCGTTGGTGGTCGTTCCCTTCACGCTCTGGGCCCGCGGCCGGCTGCGGCGGGCCGGGGTGCTGCGCCCGGCCCGTGCCCGCGACATCGCGCAGGGCCTCGCGCTGGCCGCGGCTGCCACGGCCGGAACGCACGTGCTCGCGCGACGGGCTGTCAGCCGGAACCGGGCGCCGTCCTGAACTTGATCAGCTGGCCGGGGACGACCCGGGGCGGGCTCACCCCTGCTTCGGTGCCGTGGGGGCGACCAGGCGCAGGGTGAAGGAGTGGCCGGACGGGTCGGCGTAGCCGCGTTCCTCGTAGGGTCCCGCCGCCTCCTTCGTCTCCAGGGGGCGCCCGCCGAGCCCGACGATCACGCGCTCCGCCTCGTCCAGGTCCTCGACGACGAAGTCCAGGTGGGCCTGGAGGGAGTTCTCGGGGCGGGGCCAGCTCGGCGGCGTCGCGTTCACGTCGCGGCGGAACGCGAGCCGGGTACCGTCGGCGCCCCTGATCTCCACGCGGTTGGCGGTCGCCTCCGTCTGCTCGGCCTCCAGCAGTTCCCGGTAGAACACGGCGAGCTTCTCCGGCTCGGCACAGTCGAGCACCACGAATCCCGCTTTCACCAGCGACATGGCTCCTCCGAAAGGTCCGGGGCGCGGGACGATCCTGCCCCGCCACCCTGTACCTCCCGGGTGTCCCGACCGAACCGTTTCAGTCCGCCACCAGCCACTTCCCGTCCGCCATCAGCTCGCGCCCCCGCAACTCGTCCGCCTCGCGCCAGGCCTGTACCCGCTGCGGCCGGACACGGAAGTACAGGTAGGGCGTGCTGAGTTGACGTGGGTCGAAGCCGGTCCGGGCGGCGAAGCGGTCGGCCTCCCCCTCGGCCAGCTGGTCCGTGGTGAGCGTCTCCACCGTGCCCTCGATCATGACGACGTCGCGGGTCGGTCCGACACCGAGGCGCGCCCTGCCGGTCATCCGCAGATTGCGGCCCGTCGGGCTGTTGGCCGGCGTGGCCAGCAGCAGAGCCGAGCCGTCCCAGAGGAAGGAGAGCGGGACGAGATACGGCACGCCCCCGTCGGCCCCGGCCGTGGCGACCCAGACGTCCTCGTCGTGCTCCAGTCGGTGCAGGGTGTCCTGCTTGCGCTGCTTGGCGGGACGTGCGGGCGGGCGCGACATCGCTGAACGGCCTCCTCAGGGAGCGGAGTTGACGGATGTGCCCATTGTGGCCGTCCCGTGGCCGGCCCGTGCGCGGATTTCCGCCAGCCGGGCCGCCGCGGCGCCGAGCAGCATGTCCAGGGCGCCCGGGTACGAGCTGTGCGGCATTTCCGCCACCAGGTGACGGGCGGTGGCGGCGATGTGCGGGTGGGTGTCGGCGGGCAGCCGGGCGTACGTGGCCCGCCAGACGGCCGCCTCCGCCTCACGCGCGGCCTTCGGCATCGCCAGGCTCGCCGAGTCGAGGGCGCCGTGGGCGAGGGCCTGGTCGACGAACACGTGGTAGATCCGCACCGCCTCGGCGTCGGGGAAACCGGCGCCGCGCAGTACGCCGAGGATGGTCTCGACGGCCTGGATCTCGTACGCGCGCCCGGTGACCCGGTACGAGCTGAGCGCGGCCGCCCGGGGGTGCGCGAGGGCCCCGGCGTGCATGCGCAGGCCGAGGTCGCGCAGGTCGGCGCGCCAGTCGCCGGTGGTGCGCCAGGTGCGCAGGGTGCGGCCGATGAGTTCGTCGGCGATGGCGAGCATCAGGTCGTCGGTGTGCCGGAAGTACCGGTACAGCGAGCTGGGGTCGGCGCCGAGGGCGCGGCCCAGGCGCCGCACCGAGAGCGCCTCGGCTCCGTGCTCCTCGATGAGCCGGAGGGCGGTCTCCACGATCAGTCCCTCGGACAGGACGACGCCCTGCTTGGTGGGGCGCCTGCGCTGCCGGGCGGCGGGCGGGACGACGCGCTCGCTCATGGACTGCCTCCCTCGGGACGGTGCCCGCACCTTATGACAACACCGTTGACCTGTTAACCCCCCGGACAGTTTCATGTCCGCTCATCGGGGCCGCCCAGGCCCCCGGTGCGAGCGGAGACCGGCCATGTCCGACAAGCCCTACAGCGTCGACCCTCCTGCGCGCCCCGCGCTGCGCAAGTCCCTCGGTGTCCTGGACGGCGTCGCCATCGCCGCGTCCAGCACGGCCGCGACCACCAGCATCGGCATCGGTCTCGGGGTCACGGCCGGCGTGGTCGGCCTGCATCTGCCGGCGATCATGCTGCTGGCGTTCCTGCCGGTCCTCGGCATCGCGGGGGCCTACACCCGGCTGAACCGCGTCGAGCCGAACGCGGGCAACGGCTATGTGTGGGTGGGCCGTTCGCTGACGCCCTGGCTGGGCTTCATGGTCGGCTGGGTCAACATCGTGGCGGTGGTGGCGTTCCTCGCGTACACCACCGCGGTCACCGGCTCGGCACTGCTCCAACTGGCGGGGGACGCCGGGCTGCACCGGGTGGGCGGGCTCGCTCTGGATCCGGGTTCCACCGCGCAGACCACGGCGGTGGGCATCCTGGTCCTGGTGGCGGTCACACTGACGGCCGTGACCGGCGTCCGCACCGCCGCGCGGCTGCAGGCCGGGCTGCTGGTCTTCGAGTACGTCGTCCTGCTGGGCTTTTGCGGATACGGCATCGTCACCGGACCGCACGACTTCAGCCTGAGCTGGTTCGATCCGTTCGCGATCCCGTCGCCGACGGCGCTGGCGCTGGGCATGTTGCTGTCGGTGTTCTGCTACTGGGGATTCGAGTCGGCGTTCAGCGTCAACGAGGAGGTCCGCGATCCGCGTGACGCGTCCCGGGCCGGGATCACCACGCTGTTCACCATGCTGGCGTTGTTCCTGCTCGGCTCGGTCGCCTTCCAGCGCGTGCTGTCCGAGGAGGAGTTGGTGGGCCACGGCGCCGAGGGCTTGGCCTTCTTCGGCGAGCGGCTGGCCTCCCAGCCCTGGGCGGCGCTTCCCCTGATCGCCCTGATGTTCTCGGCCGTGGCCTCGCTCCAGGCCGGGGTGATCCCGACGGCCAGGGCGATGTTCGCGATGAGCCGGGACCGTACGCTCGGACCGGTGTGGTCCAAGGTCAGCCCGCGGTACGGGACTCCGGCGGCCGGCACGGTGCTGATCGGCACACTGGCCGCGATGGTCGCCGCACTGGCGCTGGTCATCCCGCGCCTGGCCGACATGATCATGGCGACGGTGAGCGCCGTCGGCATCGTGGTCGCCCTGTCGTACGCCCTCACGGCCATCGCGGCGGCGGTGCGGTTCCGCTCGCTGCTGCGCGAGGACTGGCGGCAGGGAGTGCGCGCGGTCGTCCTGCCGGCGCTGAGCGCGACCGTGCTGCTCGGTCTCGGCGGCTACCTCGGCTGGTCCTTCTACACCTCCGCCGACCACTTCGAAGTCAGCGCGGACAACGGGTGGTTCCTGCTGTTCACTCCCCTGGCGATGATCGCGTCCGGCTTCGTGGCCGCCGCGTGGGCCAGGTGGGTGCGCAGGTCGCCGTACTTCCGCACCGGCAAGGGCACCGACGCCGACGCGCCACGGCTCCTCAGCACATCCCGATGACGACCCGACCAGGAAACGGAACATGCACGCAGATCTCCTCTTCACCGACGGCACCGTCCTCACTCCCCAGGGCCGCACCGCGACCGCCGTGGCCGTCACCGGCGACCGCATCACGGCCGTAGGACGGGAGGAGGTGCACGAACTCGCCGGGCCGCGGACCGAGGTGGTGGGCCTCGCCGGGCGGCTGTTGCTGCCGGGATTCCAGGATGCGCACGTGCATCCGGTGCCGGCGGGGCTGGAGCTCACCCAGTGCGACCTCACCGGAGCGAAGACGGCCGGGGAGACGCTGGCCGCGGTGCGGGCGTACGCCGCCGCGCACCCCGAGCGGGAGTGGATCACCGGCGGCGGCTGGTCGATGGAGGCCTTCGAGGGCGGTACGCCGACGAAGGAGCTGCTGGACGCCGCGGTACCCGACCGGCCGGTCTATCTGCCCAACCGCGACCACCACGGTGCCTGGGTCAACAGCCGGGCCCTCGCGCTCGCGGGCATCACACGCGACACGCCCGACCCGGCCGACGGACGTATCGACCGGGACAGCTCGGGCGAGCCGAGCGGGACGTTGCAGGAGGGCGCGATGCAGCTGGTGGGGCGGCTCACCCCGCCCGCCACCCAGGCCGACCGCGTGGCGGCCCTGCTGCACGCCCAGCGGCATCTGCACGCGCTCGGGATCACGGCGTGGCAGGACGCGCTGGTCGGGGAGTTCCTCGGCATGGACGACCCGTCCGAGGCGTATCTGGCCGCCGCTCGGGACGGCTCGCTCACCGCGCGTGTCGTCGGCGCGCTGTGGTGGGACCGTGAACGCGGCGCCGAGCAGATTCCCGAACTGGTCGAGCGGCGGGCCGCGTTGAGTCACGGCCGGTTTCGGGCGGGCAGTGTCAAGCTGATGCTGGACGGCGTCGCCGAGACCGGCACCGCGGCACTGCTGGATCCCTACCTCGACAAGTGCGGCTGCGCCACCGCCAACCGGGGCACGGCCTTCATCGACGCGGAACAACTGGCGAAACACGTCACCGAGTTGGACGCGCTCGGCTTCCAGTGCCACTTCCACGCCCTCGGCGACCGGGCCGTACGTGACGCGCTGGACGCGGTCGAGGCCGCGCGCACCGCCAACGGGCCCAGCGACACGCGGCCCCACCTGGCACATCTCCAGGTCGTCCAGCCCAGCGACGTGCCGCGCTTCGCCCGCCTCGGGGCCACCGCGAACATCCAGCCGCTGTGGGCCGCGCACGAACCGCAGATGGACGAGCTGACCATTCCCTTCCTGGGGCCCGAACGGGCCGCGTGGCAGTACCCGTTCGGCGCGCTGCTGCGCTCCGGCGCCCGGCTCGCGGCGGGCAGCGACTGGCCGGTGAGCAGCCCCGATCCGCTGCGGGGGATCCATGTGGCGGTGAACCGCGTGGCACCGGACGCGGGCGACACACCGGTGTTCCTGCCCGGCGAGCGCATCGGACTCACCGAGGCGCTGACCGCCTACACGGCGGGCTCGGCCCATGTGAACCACCTCGACGACACGGGTGAGGTGCGTGCCGGGGCGCTGGCGGATCTCGTGGTCCTGGACCGCGATCCGTTCGATGGCCCTGTCGAGGCGATCGCCGAGACGCGTGTAGCTCTCACTTATGTCGGGGGCGCGCGAGTATACGCAGCTCAAGGGGCTTGAGCAGTAACGGAGATCACGGTCCGGTTACGCGTAGATCATTTACGCTCTGGGCAGTCTCGTACCGCTTCCCGGTTCAACTTTCGTATCGCGAAACCCAGTTCGAGTGAGCGGGCGGTCACGGTGACCGCCCGCACACAGGGGCGGGGGACTTTGCGCTGCCGTCTCCCGGGCCGACCGATTCCGCTGCCAGGACCACAGCTTGAAGGGAGACCCGTGTGAAATCTCGAGTCGTAGGCGGTGGTCCGCAGACATCCGCCGACAGCTTGCTCCCGGCGCAGCCAGGCGCCCGGTTCCAGCCGGCGGAGGCGGGGAACGCCCTGGCCCGCCTCTTCGCGAAACACATCAATGGCTGCACGGACGAGTACCGACATAGCCAGAACGCCGCTCAGGAGCGGCTGGACGCACTCATATCCCCGCGCGCCGGCACCACGCTGCATGTGGAGGGAGCCCTCCATCCGGCGCCGCGCGCGTTCCTCCCGCCCGACGAGGAGGGCCACGCCAGGTTGGGGCGGCTCGACGCCGGCCTGCGCGCGATCGAAGCGGCCTTCCCCCAGGTCAGCACCGATATCGAGGTCTGCCGACTGACGTGCGCGATGCTGGAAGGGGCCTGGCGGAGCCGGGCCCTCACACCGCCGCGCGAGGAGGAGCAGACAACCGTCTGCGCCTGCTCGCTGTGCCGTCGGCTGCCCACGCCCCCCGCACGCACGCCGGCCGACTACGGTTGGCGGCAGAGCGCCGGCCGTCCCCTCACCGTGAAGACCTGGCCGTACCACCGGGAACTCGACAGCGTCCTGACCGGTGGATGGGTCCTCGCCCGGCGGATGAACGACCTCGAACGAGACCTTGGCTACCGCCACCGCTTCGAGGACGACATCCTGCTCTTCCACGAATACAAACGCGTGATCGACACCATAGACACCACGCGTCTCACCCAGCTCATCGAAGGCCGCCTGGCCGAGAATTTCAGCACCAACACCGCCCGTGCCCTGGTCTGCGGACTCTACGCCGCCCACAAGCGATCCGTGGACGAGTACTGGCTCCAGCAGCACCACGCGGGCAGCGTCGTACTCCCCCAGACCAACCCGCTCAGCCAGAGCACCTACTCGGTCCTGCAGATGATGGACTGCCTGTTCTGGCACGTCTCACCCGACACCGAACTCTGGCAGGAGGAACACCTCGCCTCCCTGCTGCTGTGCCGCGTCGTCGACGACATGGTCGACGTACGAGCCGACGCCCTCACCGGCGAGATCAGCAATTTCTGGCTCGCCGACATGCCCGGCCACACCAAGGCCCTCTACGCCGCCTGCGCCATCGCCCTCATCAAGTACGGCTGCATGCCCGAGGCGCACCCACCGATGTGGAACACCTGGCTGATGCCCAGCACGATCGTCTGGCTGGGGCTCACGGGCCGCCACGGCTTGTGGTTCGACGGCATCACCCAGGGCCTCCCCCCGGCGCAGGAGTGCCCGCTGTGCGACCTCCAGCCCAACGCGTGCACCGGCATCCTCACCGACGGCACCACTCTCACCTTCGCCCCGCGGCCCACCGCTCCGGCTCTCAGCGCCCGGACCGCCGTGCTGTCCGCACGCTGCCGAGCCCAACACCCCGAGGCATGGCCCCTCTTCGACGCCGAGCTCCATGCCTTCGAGGCACTGCACGGCCCCTGGTACGGCAACACCGACAGCACCTGGGAGATCCTGCGCCGCACGTACATCGCCGCCGTGGAGGCAGCCGGCGCCGCACCGTCCACGGCCCGCGCCCGTGAGGTCCAACAGGACTCCGGCGCAGTCGGAGCCGAGTTCTACCACACCCTGCACGACCCTCGGACCGGGCGGGAGGACACCGCACTGCTCGCCTACATGTTCGGCTGCGCCCACCCGCATTTCCTCTGGAACGCCACCGGCTACCGTCCCTCGGATCTCGCGGGCGACTGGCTCGACGGCTGACGCCTCGATCCCGTTCCAGAAACCTGACGCCGCTGCCCGGCCGGGTGATCCGGCCGGGCAGCGGCGTCTGCTTGCCTATATCTCGAACTCGACCGGCAGGCGGTCCAGCAGGGACATCCATGTGGAGGCGGTCGAGGTGAGCTCCTCCGGCGGCACGGCCAGGTGCAGGCCCGGCAGACGGTGCAGCAGGACGTCCACCGCGACCTCGATGATGGACATCCCGATGTTCTGCCCGGGGCATTCGTGCGGGCCCGCGCCGAACGCCAGGTGCGCCTGGTTGCCCTCCACCGAGACACCCGGGTCGGGCCGGATCTCGGGGTCGAGGTTGCCCGGGGCCAGACCGAGAACGAGCAGGTCGCCCTCCTCGATGCGGTGCCCGCCCAGTTCGACATCGCTGGCGGCGAAGCGCCCCGGCAGGACGGCCAGCGGCGGAGAGTTCCACATGGCCTCCTCCACCACCGCCGAGATGTTCAGCTGACCGCTGATCAGCCCGGAGAGCCGGGAGGTGTCGGTCAGGACCAGCTCCAGCACCCGGGCCAGCAGATTGGTCGTGACGTGCGCGGCGATCAGCACCGCGCGCAGATGGGCCACGACCTCGTCGTGGTCGAGCGCCGCGTGATGCTCCAGCAGGCCGGTGGCGAGGTCGGAGCCGGGTTCGGACCGCCTGCGCTCGGCGAGTTCACCGAAGATCTCCCTGATCACGCCGTCGTGCATGACCGCGTCCTCGCCGCCCTTCATCACCTGGGCGCAGGACTCGACCAGGCGACGCCCCTCCGCCTCGGCGAGACCCAGCACGCGGGCGATCACGAGCATCGGCAGCAGGTCGGCGTAGTCCGCCACCAGATCGGCGCGGCCGGAGTCCACGAACGCGTCGATCTGCTTGTTGGCGAAGTGCGTGGCGTGGCGCCGGACACCGCGGTCGGCGGCGGACTGCAGCCCGTCGCTGACGGCACCACGCAGTCGGCGGTGAGCCTCGCCGTCCTGGGACACACAGTCGGGCCGCCAGGCGAGCATCGGAACCAGCGGAGAGTTGTCCGCGATCCGGCCCTCCCGCCAGTCCCGCCAGATCCGCGCGTCCCGGGGGAACTGGAGGGGATTGTCGAGCACTCGCCGGCTGTCCCGGTAGCCGAGGACCAGCCAGGCGGGGATGTCGCCCTCCAGCAGCACGGGAGCCACGGAACCGTGCTCCTTGCGCAGCCGCTCGTAGATGCCGAGCGGGTCGGTCGCCGCCTCCGGCCCGTAGAGCCGGGTCAGCTCGGTGTCATGGCCGAAGGGGCAACCGCGGGGCGTATCGGGATCGTTTAAGGGCTGGGCGTTCATCGGGACTCCAGTGCGACGGCAGAGCGTTCCTTCAGGTGACGTATCAGGGCGACCAGGACGTCACGGCTGGAAGCGCGGTCACGGGCGTCGCAGGCCACGATCGGCGTGTGCGGGGAGATGTCGAGGGCGTCCCGGATCTCCTCGACCGGGTACTCCTTGGAGTCGGGGAAGACGTTCAGCGCGACGACGAACGGGACGTTCTGCCGTTCCATCTCCTCGATGGCCCGGAAGCTGGAGGCGAGCCGGCGGGTGTCCACCAGGACGACCGCGCCGAGCGCGCCCTTGAACAGGCCGTTCCACAGGAACCAGAACCGCTCCTGGCCGGGCGTGCCGAACAGGTACAGCATCAGGGTGTCGTTGAGGCTGATCTTGCCGAAGTCCAGGCTGACGGTGGTCTCCGTCTTGTCGGCCACGCCGATCAGCCGGTCGACGCCGGCGCTGGCCTGGGTGAGGGTCTCCTCGGTGGTGAGCGGTCTGATGTCGCTCACCGAGCGGACCATGGTGGTCTTCCCCGTGCCGAAGCCACCGGCGATCATCACCTTCACCGAGCGGGTGCCCCCGCCACCCGGCCCGCCGGGACGGTCAAAGCCTTTGAAGTCCACTGAGTACCTCCTCAAGGAGCGCGAGGTCGGGCCCGCTGCCGGCGCCGTGCGCCGGGATGGGATCGCGGGCTTCGACGTGGCCTGCCTCCAGCAGATCCGTCAGCAGCACCGCGAGAATGTTGAAGGGCAGTCCGAGATGGGCGCCGAGTTCGGCCGCCGACAGCGGATCGCGGCAGCGCCGGAGGATCTCCTCGTGCTCGTGCTGCAAGCCCGGTACGGGGGCGGTGCGGGAGACGATGAGGGTCGCCACGTCGAGACTCGACGCCGAACCGCCCGGTCCGCTACGCCCCTTCGTCAGAACGTAGTAGCGCTCGAGACCGGACGGGTTCGTGGGCCGGCGGGGGGCACTCATCCAGAGTGCTCCTCCAGGCGGGGAGTGGTGCCGAGCAACTCGCCCATCCTGCGTGCCAGATCCCTCATCTGATGGCCGAGCAGGCCCTGGTCGAGGCCTTCCCGGGCGAGGACACCGAGATAGGTCTCCACCCCGGCCCGGACGACGAACAGATGGCCGCCGTCCACCTCGATCATCGCCAGCCTGAGCTGCCCCGCGTACTTGGGGAACTGCTCGGCGACCGGCTGGGCCAGTGCCTGCAGTCCGGCCACCACGGCCGCGAAGCGGTCCACGTCGTCGGGGTCCTCGGCACCGTAGGAGGTGATGGCCTTGCCGTCGCTGGAGGCCACAAGGGCGAAGTTGATCTCCTGGATGCTCTCCACCAGATCCCGGAGAGCCCAGCTCACGTCGGTTCCCTGTTGCGTCATCGACTAGTCGCTCTCTTCGGTGCGGTGCTGCTCGGTGGACTCGCGGCCGTCGGCCGTCGCGCCTGCCGCGCCGGGCTCGCGGCCCGCGGTGGCGAAGGCGGCCAGGCCGGCGAAGGACGCGTCGGGCGGAACGGCGACGACGCTGGTCGTGTCCTCGCTCCGCTCCGGGCGCCCGGCCGGCTCGTGGCGTGCCGCTTCGTGCCGCTTGCTGCGGCGCCGGGGCAGGCCACCTGGTGTGGTGTCCACGGCTTCGGCGGTGTCGGCCGGGGCGGCTTGCGCCACACGCTGTTCGCGGGCCGGGGTGGTCGCGGCGGCCTCTGCCGTCGGGGCGGGCGCCGCCGGAGTGACGGAGGCGGCCGCGGGCAGCGGGCTGAAGTACTTGTGCGGGACCACGACGACCACCGAGGTGCCGAGCCAGGGGGAGTCCGCGAAGGTGACGCGGATGCCGTAACGGCGGGCGAGGATGCCGACGACGCGCAGGCCGATGTTGGCGTCCTCGGAGATGCCGCCCAGGCCCGCGCCGGGCGCCGTGCCGGTGAGGGCCTGCTCGGCCTCGCGCTTCTTCTCCTCGCTCAGGCCCTTGCCGGAGTCCTGGATCTCGACTCCGACGCCGTTCGGGACCTCCTTGCCGGAGACGACCACCGGCTCGGTGGGCGGCGAGTAGCGGGCCGCGTTGTCCAGCAGGTGGGCGAAGATCAGCGTGAGGTGGTCCACGAGGCCGCCGTCGACGCCCAGTTCGGGCAGGTGGCGTACGTCGATGCGGTGGAAGTCCTTGATCCGGCCGATGCCGCCGCGGACCACGCTGAGCAGGCGCTGCGGTTCCTGCCACTGCCGGCCGGGCCGGTCCGAGCCGCCGAGCACGCCGATGCTGGCGGCGAGACAGTCGGCGGGGCCGATCGCCTGGTCGAGCTCCATCAGGCCCTGGGCGACAGCCGGCAGCCTGCCGTGTTCGCCCTGCATCTCGTGCAGTCGGCCACGGAGCTTGCTGGTCAGCACGTGGATGCGGTTGCCGATGCTGATCACGGCCTGTTCGGCGGAGGTCGAGCGGTTGAACTCCTCCTCGACGCCGATCAGGGAGGTCCGCAGGACCTTGCGCAGGCTCGCCTGGAGTTCGGCGCTGACCTTCGCGCACTGGTTGACGGTGGGCAGGACGTCGTCGATGGCGTCGCCCTCGCGCAGTTGCCGCAGCGCCTCGGGGAGTTGCTCGTCGGCGAGCCGGGTGACGGCGGCCAGCTGGTGGGCGAGCTGCTCCTGCCACACCTCGGCCTGGTCGGCGAGCTGGGCCTCGTAGGACTGGGCCTGGGTGGCGATACGCTCCTCGTAGGAGGCGCTCTCCTCAGCGAGCCGCTCCTCGTACGCCCGGGCATGCTCGGCCAGTTGGGCCTCGTAGGCACCGGACTGCTCGGCGAGGCGGCTCTCCAGAGCGGCGCGCTCGGCACTGAACTTCCGTTCCAGACCCGCCACATGCTGCTGCCACTGCTGCGAGTGCTCGGCCTGCGAGGTGCGGAACTCGCCCTCGGACCTGGTCAGGTGCGCCCGGGTACGCAGCAGGAGGCGTACACACACGGCGCTGGCGGCGGTCGCCGCGACACCTGCGACGCCGGCGGTTATTCGCTCCGAGCTCATGAACGTGGCGGCAACAGTCCCACCTCCTAAAGCCAGTGGCATCAGCCACCAGCTGTACCAGGCGACAGGGGGCCGCGCCGCCGACGGCGGAGTGGCGAGTTCCATCTGCATCCTTCGAGCGAGGCAACGATCGATCAAGGGGGGTGTGCAAGGCGATCGCACTCTTGGGCAGCACCGCGAAAACGACCGGTCGAGAGCAAGTCCCGACCGAGTCAACTCGCAGCGCCGAACGGGAGCCTATCGGGTTCGGATGCAAAAGGATCAACCGCACAGGTTGACGGAAGTGAGGGCTCCATCACTCTCCGCCAGGAGAACGTACATCGACAAATCCCGTTACTGACCTGCAGATTCGGAGAAATCGACGCGGCCGGAAGTGGCCCCTACCGCGCGGCGGCCGCCTGGAACGTACGCCGGTACGCCTGCGGTGACACCCCGATCGCGGCATGCAGGTGCTGGCGCAGGGAGGCCCCCGTGGCGAAGCCGACCTGGCCGGCGATCTGGTCGACCGACAGGTCGCTGGACTCCAGCAGCTGCCGGGCGCGGGCGACGCGCTGCTGGATCAGCCAGCGGCCGGGGCTGAGGCCGACCTCGTCGTTGAAGCGGCGGGCGAAGGTGCGCAGGCTCATCCGGGCGTGGGCGGCGAGGTCGGCCAGGGTGAGGGGCTCGTCGAGGTGCTCCAGGGCCCAGGCGCGGGTGGCGGCGGTGCTCGCGGCTCCGCTCTCCGGCACCGGCTGCTCGATGTACTGGGCCTGACCGCCGTCCCGGAACGGGGGCACCACGCAGCGCCGGGCCACCGCGTTGGCCAGTTCGTGACCGTGGTCGACGCGGACGATGTGCAGACAGACGTCGACACCGGAGGCGGCGCCGGCCGAGGTGAGGATCCGGCCGTCATGGACGAAGAGGACGTCCGGATCCAGGTCGACGTGCGGGTACCGGCGCCGGAAGGGTTCGGTCACCTGCCAGTGCGTGGTGGCCCGGCGGCCGTCGAGCAGGCCCGCCGCGGCGAGGACGAAGGCGGCCGTGCAGATCGACACGATGCGTGCGTCCGGGCGGATCAGCGCGAGCGCGTCGGCGACCCGGTCGGGCAGCTCCAGGGGGATGTACGCGGGAGCCATGGAGGCCACCACCACGGTGTCGGCCGTGGCGAGGATCTCCGGGCCGTGCTGGACGCCGATGGTGAAGTCGGCGTTGCTGCGCACCGGCCGGCCGTCGACGCTGCACGTCAGTACTTCGTACCGGCCGTCGGCCGCGCCGAAGATCCGGCTGGGGATGCCCAGCTCGAAGGGGTAGACGCCGTCCAGGGCCAGCACCACGACCCGTTCCACCTGTCGTTCACCTGGCATGCTGTCGTTCACCTCGCATGGCACGATCCTATCGAAGGTTGGCAATCGTGCCATTTTCCTGCGCGGCGGCTCCCGGCAGGCTGGTTCACCATGAGCACTGTGAACACGATGCGAGCCATCAGCCAGGACGCCCTCGGCGGCCCCGAGGTCCTCAAGGAAGTGGAACTTCGGCGCCCGGCCCCGCGCCCGAACGAAGTACTGGTGCGCGTCCGCGCCGCCGGGGTCAACCCGACCGACTGGAAGCACCGACAGACCGGTGGCTTCCTGGGCGAGCCGCCTTTCGTCCTGGGCTGGGACGTCTCCGGCGTGGTCGAGGCGGTGGGCATCGGCGTCGCCCGGTTCAAGCCCGGCGACGAGGTCTTCGGCATGCTGCCGTACCCCTTCGGCCACGGCTCGCACGCCGAGTACGTGAGCGCACCCGCCCGCGTCTTCGCGCACAAGCCGGCCTCGATCGACCACACGCAGGCGGGCGCGCTGCCGCTGGTCTCCCTCACCGCCTGGCAGGCCCTGGTGGAGTACGCCGATCTGCGGCCCGGACAGCGGGTGCTGGTGCACGCGGCGGCCGGCGGGGTCGGGCACGTGGCCGTGCAGATCGCCAAGGCGCGGGGCGCGTATGTGATCGGCACGGCGAGCGCGGGCAAGCACGAGTTCCTGCGGGGCCTCGGCGCCGACGAGCTGATCGACTACCGGGAGACGGACTTCGCCGAGGCCGTCAAGGACGTGGACGTCGTGCTGGACACGCTGGGCGGCGAGACGTCCGTGCGCTCACTGCGGGTACTGCGGCCGGGCGGCGTCGTCGTCTCGATCCTGCCGGTCGGGTCGGACGAGTTCCATGAGGAGGCCGAGCGGCTCGGCGTACGGTCCGTGCGGATGCTCGTCGACGCCGACCGCGCCGATCTGCGGGCGATCGCGGACCTGGTCGAGAAGGGCGCCTTGCGCGCCGAGATCGCGGGGACGTTCCCGCTGGCCGATGCCGCCGAGGCGCATGCGCTGGGCGACACCGGCCGGACCACGGGAAAGCTGGTCCTCACAGTCGACTGAGCTGGAAAGTCGGCTCAGAACGTCAGCACGGGCTTGATCGCCTTGCCCGCGCCCATGTCCCGTACCGCCTGGTCGATGTCCGCGAACGGATAGGTGCTGATCAGGCGGTGCAGGGGCAGCCGCCCCTCCTTCACCAGCCGGACCAGGGCGGGGATGAAGTCCTGCGTCTCGGCGTCGCCGAGGGTGAGGCCGACGACCTGCTTGCCGCCGAGCAGCCCGTTCACGTCCAGGGCGACCTCGGTGCCGAACGGCGGGGCGCCTACGACGACCAGGGTGCCGCGGGCGGCGAGCGCGTCGACGCCCTGGCGCAGGACGCCGACGTTGCCGGTGGTCTCCACGACGCCGTCGGCGCCCTGGCCGCCGGTGATTCCGGCGAGCGCCTCACCGAGGTCGGCCTCGGCGGCGTTGACGGTATGGGTGGCGCCCAACTCCTTTGCCAGTGACAGGCGTTCGCCGACCCGGTCGACGGCGACGATGTTGGTGGCGGGGGTGAGCGCGGCGGCCATGACGGCGGACAGACCGACGGCTCCGGCGCCGAGGACGACGACCGTGCTGCCGGTGACCGGCTTCAGGACGTTCCAGACGGCGCCGACTCCGGTCTGCACGCCGCAGCCCAGCGGGGCGATCGAGGCCAGCGGCACCTGCGGGTCGACCTTCACCAGGCTGCGCTCGTCCACCAGTGCCCGCTCGGCGAAGGAGGACTGCCCGAAGAAGTGGCCGCCGAGCGCCTCGCCGTCCCGGCTGATCGTGCTGCTGCCGTCGGCCCGGCGGCCGCCGATGAGGTTCAGCGGCAGCCAGGTCGCGCAGTACGCGGGGTGTCCGCCCCGGCAGTTGCGGCAGTCGCCGCACGAGGTGAAGGACAGCACGACGTGGTCGCCCGGCGCGACACCGGACACGGCCGAGCCCACCGCCTCGACGACGCCCGCGCCCTCGTGGCCGAGGACACCGGGGAGCGGGAAGGGCAGTCCGCCGCTCGCCACGCCGAGGTCCGTGTGGCACAGGCCGGTCGCGACCATGCGGACGACGGCCTCGTGCGGTCCGGGCTCGTCGAGCTGCACGTCGGAGAGGGTGAAGGGGGCTCCGCCGGACTCGACGACGGCGGCACGGGTGGGGATGGTCATCGAACGGATCTCCTTGGCGGTGCGCTCAGTCGAGCGAGACGACGACGGACTTGGTGGTGGAGTAGGCGTCGAGCGCCTCGGGGCCGTACTCCCGGCCGAAACCGGAGTCCTTGACGCCGCCGAAGGGGACCGCCGGGTCGAGCATCGCCCAGTCGTTGACCCAGACGATGCCGGCCGCCAGCCGGTCGGCGACGCGATGGGCACGGGCCAGGTTGCCGGTCTGGACTCCCGAGGCGAGGCCGTACGGCGTGGAGTTGGCGAACTCGACGGCCTCGTCCTCGGAGTCGAAGGGCTGCACCGTGAGGACCGGGCCGAAGATCTCCTCCTGAATCACGCGGGAGTCGTTCGGCAGGTCGGCGATCACGGTGGGCTTGTAGTAGTAGCCGCCGTCGAGGTCGAGCCGCTCACCGCCGCAGACGATGCGGCCGCCCTCCTTGCGGGCCAGGTCGACGTACTCCTCGACCTTGCGCAGATGGCGCTCCCCCGCCATCGGGCCGACGACGGTCTCGGGCTTGCGGGGGTCGCCGAGCGGCACCCCGGGCACGGCGTCGGCGAGGATGCCGAGCAGAGTGCTGTAGACCGGCCGGGCCACCAGCAGGCGCGGGCCGCCCATGCAGAACTGCCCGGTGTTGAAGACGAACCCCTTGATGATCGCGCCGACGGCCTTCTCCAGATCGGCGTCCTCGAAGACGATGTGGGCCGCGTTGCCGCCGAGCTCCATGGTGACGGGCTTGAGCGCCTCGCCGGCGATGCCCGCGACCTTCCGGCCGACCGCGGTGGAGCCGGTGAAGGCGACCTTGTCCACCCCGGAGTGCCGCAGCAGTGCCTCGCCGGCCGCGGGGCCGCCGGTGACGACGTTGACCACGCCGTCGGGGACACCGGCCCGCTTGAAGAGGTCGGCCATGTACAGCGCGCTGAGCGGGGTCTCCTCGGCCGGCTTGTGCACGACCGTGTTGCCGGCCGCGAGCGCCGGGGCGATCTTCGAGCCGGCCAGGATCAGCGGGAAGTTGTACGGCGTGATGGCCGCGACCACGCCGATCGGCCGGCGCCGGACGTACGCGAGGGCGTTCATGGGGGTGTCGCGGACGGAGCCGTCCAGGGCGTGGGCGAGGGCGGCGAAGTGCTCGTAGTCGTTGGCCGCGTTGGTCACGTCCACGGCATGGGCGAGCGTGATCGGCTTGCCGACGTCGCGGCTCTCCAGCTCGGCGATGGTGTCGGCGTTCTCCCGGATCAGCTCGGCGATCCGGTGCAGCACCCTGCCGCGCTCGCGGCCGCTGAGTCCGGACCAGGCGCCGTCGTCGAAGGCGTCCCGCGCGGCCCGTACGGCGGCGTCCACGTCGGCGGCACCGGCATCCGCGACCGTGGTGACGACCGCGGCCCGGGACGGGTCGACCACCTCGGTGCGCGCTCCGTCGGCGGCCTCGCGCCACTGGCCCCCGATGAACAACCGACCGGGTTCGATCTCGAAGGTGGTCATCGCCACTCCTCAGCCTCATCGCCAAGATTTCAACAAACAGGATTCCTGTTGGTCGGCAGTCTCATTACAGACAGGTTTCCTGTCAATGCTCTACGCTGAACTCATGCTCGACACCCAGGTAACCAAGGCACCGCCCTCGCTTCTCTACATGGTGAAGCAGGTGGAGCTCGTCGTGCGCTCCCACCTGGACGAGCTGGTCAAGCCGTCCGGGATCACCGCATTGCAGTACACGGCACTCACCGTGCTGCAGCGCCACGACGGCCTGTCGGCCGCCCAGCTGGCCCGCGACTCGTTCGTCACGGCGCAGTCGATCGCCGACCTGGTACGCAGCCTGGAGACCCGCGAACTCGTCCGCCGGGAGCGCAATCCGCGCAACCGCAGAGAGCTGCTGATCCTGCTGACCGACGCGGGCCGCGAGCTGCTCGCGCGGCACGAGGGGGCCGTACGGGAGCTGGAGGAGCGGATGATGCGCGACCTCACCGCCCATCAGACCGAGCAGTTCCGCCAGGCACTCTCCAAGGCGTGGCACGCGCTGTCGTAGCCGCGTCCCGCCCGCATCTCGATTCCGCTGGCGCAAATCGACGACATATGTCAATCGAACATGCTCAGTTTCGCTCGATCGAGGGTAACTTGCAGTGCGGGGACTGGATTTGCACAGCCCGCCGCGAGTGAGCAGGTTGGAGGCGATGTCGTCGTGCAGCAGGAACCTGCGCCGTTCAGCCGGCATCTGCGCGTCCACCGGCACCGGAACCACACGGTGCTGGAGTTCCGCGGTGAGATCGACATCGCGGCGGCGGTGGAGATAGCCCCGTACCTGGACCGGGTGACGACGCACCCCGGGGCACGGATCGTGATCGACCTCAGGAGCGTCGAGTTCTTCGACTGCTCCGGGCTGCGCCTGCTGTACCGGGCCCGCAGCCGAGTGCTCGACCACGGCGGGCAGTTACACCTGGTGTGCACCCACCCGCTGACCCTGCGCATGCTCCGGATCACCGGCCTGCACCGGCTGCTGCCGCCGCATCCGACGCCGGACGCGGCCCTGGACCAGTCGGAGACCACGTCCGGCACGTGGTGACGCCGCCTGGCCCGGCCAACGGATACGGGACAACCTTTGCCTCGTCACCTGCCGGCTATTCGGTTCCCGGCGCGTCGAAGAGGGCGCTGACGGACTCCCCGTTGTGAATGCGGCGCACGGCCTCGGCGAGCGCCGGGGCGATGGACAGGATCCGCAGCTTCTCGGTGCGCTCCTCCACCGGGACCGGCACGGTGTTCGTGCACACGATCTCCAGTACGTCGGGCTGCTCGCCGATCCGCTTCAGCGCCCCGGACGCGAACAGGCCGTGCGTACAGGCGACCCGGATCGATCGCGGCCCCAACTCCCGTAGCCGATCGAGGAGTTCCAGGACCGTACTGCCCTTGGCGATCTCGTCGTCCAGGATGATGACGTCCCGCCCGGTCACGTCACCGATGACCGAGCTGATGCTGACCCGGTCGTCGGCGAACCGCTGCTTCGCGCCGGCGGCCACGTGGGCGCCGATCATCCGGGCGAACGCGGCGGCCTCCTTGGCGTTGCCCAGGTCCGGCGAGACCACGGTCGTACGGGAGAGGTCGTACTGCCGGAAGTGCGCGGCGAGTTCGCGCAGCGCGTGCAGGTGGTCGACCGGCACCGTGAAGAAGCCGTGCACCTGGGGCGCGTGCAGGGTCATGGCGAGGACACGACCAGCGCCGGCCGCCACCATCAGGTCGGCGACGAGCCGGCCGCCGAGGGAGATGCGGGGGGCGTCCTTCTTGTCGGAGCGGGCGTAGGAGTAGTGCGGCATGACGACGGTGATCCGGCGCGCGGACGCCCCGCGCGCGGCGTCGCACATCAGCAGCAGCTCGACGAGGTGTTCCTGGACCGGGCGGACCAGCGGCTGGATCAGGAAGACGTCGCGTTCCCGGCAGTTGGCCTGGAGCTGCACCTCCAGGCAGTCGTTGGCGAACCGGCTGACCCGGGTGGGGCTGAGCGGCACCCCCAGATGAGAGCAGACCTCCGCCGCCAGTTCGGGGTGGGCACTACCGCTGAACACGGCGATCTCTCGCACGATCCGCTCCTCGCATGATCATTCCGGGTGGCGGACTCATGCTACTGAGGTCTGCAGAAACGTTGCGGCTCGGATGGGGCACAGGCGTGTGGTGACGGCCTCAGTGGTGGGCCTCCACAGTGATCACCACGACACGGGCAACCGGAGCGGGCTCCGTGTCATCTGGCCCTCCCGCCACTCGATGGTCTCGGGGGTGAACTCGGCGCGCAGGCCCGGGAAGCGGGCGGCGAGGCGGTGCAGGCCGAGTTCGAGCTCCAGGCGGGCCAGCCAGGCACCCAGGCAGTGGTGCGGACCGGCACCGAAGGCGATGCCGGGCGACGTCAGCGGGGCGAAGAGGTCGGGTTCGCCGGGCGGGAAGACCTCCGGGTCGCGGCCGGCGGAATTGGTCTGGACGGCGACCACACTGCCCGCCGGGATCAGCACACCCCCGACCTCCGTGTCCTCTACGGCACGACGGATCAGCCCCGGCAGGACGCGGCCCTCGCTGAGGGGGACGGTCCGCAGCAGTTGCTCGGCCGCGGTGGCCGCCGCCTCCGCGTCCTCACCGAGTCCCTTCCAGGCCGCCCGCCCGTCGGTGAGGAGGTAGACGACGGCGTTGCCGAGCGCCGTCATGGTGGTCTCGTGTCCGGCGACGACCAGTCCGCAGACCAGGGTGACCAGCGGGCGCTCGTCGATCCCGAGGTCGTCCCCCGCCGCGACCAGCCCGCTCACCAGGTCGTCACCGGGTGACGCCCGCCGCTCGGCCACCAGTTCCCCGGCGAACTCGCCGAACTCCCGCATGGCCAGACGGACTTCCTCCGCCGTATGGGCGCCTCCCGACAGGGCGTGGTCGGCCCAGTGACGGATGCGGTCGCGGTCCACGTGCTCCAGCCCCATGAGACGGCAGATCACCGAGACGGGCAGGGGGCGCGTGAACCCCTCGATGATGTCGGCGGGGCTGCTCTGTTCGGCGAGGTCGTCGAGGAGCGCCTCGACCACGGAGGCGACCCAGGGCCGCCAGCGGGCGATCGCCCGGGGCGTGAACGCCCGCTGCACCGTGCCGCGCAGCCGCTGATGGGCGGCGCCGTCCTGGTTGAGGAGCCCGTCGGGTGCGTCCAGCAGGTTCGGTACGACCAGCAGGGGCGGGGCGTCCGGGGCGTGCAGCGAGCTCCGGTTGAACCGGGGGTCCATGAGGACCTGCCGCGCCTCGGCGTACCGGGTCACGATCCACACCGGGGTGCCGGTGGCGAGGGTGCCGAGCCGGGGCGGTCCGGACTCGGGGAGGCTGATGCGGTGCATGGGGCGAAGCGGCCGGGACGTACTGTCTGCGCTCATCCGGGTCTCCAGACGCGCCGGTACGGACGGTTCCCCACGCTAGTGGGCCGCCCCGCTCCAGTCAGGGGCCGCAATCGGCCAACGGACAGGTCCGGCAAGGGATTTGGGGGTACTTGGTTGAACAGGGAAGGAGGAACGTCGACATGACGACCCCCACCAAGCGCATCGACAAGAGCATGCCCGGCTGGGCGAAGGCGGTGACCGCCCTCGTCCTGGTGCTCGTCGTCCTCTTCGCCGGGATCCGGCTGAGCGTGATCCCCGGCCTCAAGGACCTGTTCGGCACCGAGACCAACGACCGCTCGGGTCCGGCGCTGCTGCAGTCCATCCAGGACATGAGCCGCTACGACGCCGCCACCGGCAACTTCCAGATCGTCGTGGATCTGGAGAAGGACGCCAAGTTCCTGCCCGACGCGATCCGCGGCACCCGCACCCTGTACGTCGGCGCGGGCACCGTGGACGCCTATGTCGACCTCGGCAAGGTCGGCGAGGACGACGTCACGGTCAACGACGACCGTACGTCCGCCACGCTCCGCCTCCCGCACGCCGCCCTCGGCAAACCGTCCCCTGGATCCCGACCGCTCCTACGCCGTCTCCAAGGAGCGCGGTCTCCTCGACCGCCTCGGCGACCTCTTCTCGGACAACCCGAACAGCGAACAGGCCGTACAGCAGCTGGCGGTGCGCCACATCGGCGACGCGGCCGAGCAGAGCGGGCTGACGGCGCGTGCCGAGTCCAACACCACCGACATGCTGGAGGGGCTGCTCCACTCCCTCGGCTTCAAGGAGGTGAAGGTGACGTACGGGTCCTGATTCCCTGCGAGGACCGGGCGCGGCACAACGGGCATCTCCACGCGGTAGCGGGGTAATCCCCTTACCACGAAGGGAAGTTGAAGACTGGAGGACCGCATGGCCCGTGGAACACCACGTTCGCGTGCCGCGTTACGCCCCGGCACTTCCAAGACCGCAGGCACGTCCAAGAGCACAGGCGCCGCCAAGGCCTCAGGTACCGCCAAGGCCGCGGGCGCCGCCAAGTCGGCAGGAGGGACAAAGGCCACGGACGGCAACAAGAAAGCCGGGCGCCGCGCAAAGTCAGAGCGCGGCGCCAAGCCCGGACCCGGCACCAAGCCCCGGCCCGGCGGCAAGGCCTCTCGTGCCCCGAGGTCCGAGCGGAGCCCCCTGCGCTTCCTGGCCCGCCTCCTGGCGATGCTGTGCGCCTTCGCGCTCATGGTCGCCTTCGCCGTCGTACTGGCGAAGCTCACCCTGGAGCCCTCACCCGCGTCGGAGGCCCTGACCCACACCAACCTGCGTCCGGGCCGCTCCCTGCGGGCCTATCTGGACCAGCCCGAACTGCGGGACGCCGTCCGGCAGATCGGCGGGAATCTGCTGCTCGGCGTTCCGTTCGGCATCCTGGTTCCCGTCCTGGCGCCACGGGCGCGCGGCGTCCTGCGCGTGCTGCTGCTGACGGCGACCGTCATGCTTCTGGTCGAGTTCGCGCAGGGTGCGCTGGTGACGGGGCGCGCCTTCGACATCGACGACGTCATCCTCAACACCACCGGGGCGCTGATCGGCTACCTGCTGCTGGGGCGCCGACTGAGCCGGGCGGTGCACGCCAAGGAGCGCAGCTCCTGACACCTGCCGCTCAACGCCGGACCCTGACCTCCGTCCCTAGGTCGTGTCCGCAAAGTCCCGCCTGCCCCGCGGGCGGACGACGGGACTTTGCGGACACGACCTAGCGCAGAACCAGCTGGACGATGGCCGCCGTTCCGACCCCCACGATGAGGGCACGCAGCACAGCGGGGCGCAACCGGCGGCCCGTCGTCGCTCCGAGGTGGCCGCCCGCCGCCGACCCGATCGCGAGGAGGGCGACGGCCGTCCAGTCGAAGTCCGCGACGGCCAGGAAGAACAGCGCGGCGACGGAGTTGACCACGGCGACGAGCACGTTCTTGACGGCGGTGAGGCGCCGCAGGTCGTCGTCGAGGAGCATGCCCATCAGGGCGACGTAGATGATGCCCTGGGCGGCCGAGAAGTAGCCGCCGTAGACGCTGGCCAGGGTCAGTCCGGTGAGCAGCAGGGGGCCGCCGTCGGGGCGTGCGGACCTCCCCTTCCGTGCGCGGCGCGTGCGCAGCCGCCTGCTGATCAGCGGCTGGAGGACGACCAGCACGAGAGCGAGCCCCACCAGGGCCGGCACGATGCGTTCGAACGCCGAGGCGGGCAGGGCCAGCAGCAGCGCGGCCCCGGTGAGTCCGCCGAGCACGGCGCCGGCGCTCCACTTCAGAATGCGCCGGCGCTGACCGCCCAGTTCCCGGCGATAGCCGATGGCGCCGCTGATCGAACCGGGGATCAGGCCGAGCGCGTTGGAAACCGTGGCGGTGACGGGCGGCAGTCCGGTCGCGAGCAGGACCGGGAACGTGATCAGCGTCCCCGAGCCGACGACGGCGTTGACCGCTCCGGCCGCGATGCCCGCGCCCAGGACGGCGAGCAGCTCACCGATGTGTGCAGCGTTCATGGAAGGCAGCCTAGGAACCGAACCTTTCGGCGGCGGACGAATCATGCCGGGCGGATGGAAGGCCCCGAATCGCCGTACCCGACGATCGGACCACAAGCAGCACCCCCCTCTCGATCCCGTTCGATCCCGCGAACTTCTGGTCTGTACCAAGGTATTGACGCGTCCTTATCTCACTCCTTAAATCAAGTGGCGACTCCTTCACCCCCCACCTCGCGCGGCGCCCCCGTATCGGGCCGCCGCACGGAAGGGAGCACGATGGCCTCCCCACGCCTGCTCCGCACGTGTCTGCTCGCCGCTCTGTCGGCCGTCCTGGTCGGGTCCGCCGCGATCGGCCCCGCACAGGCGGAACCGCCGGAGGTCACGGCCGCGGCGGTGGCGTTCTCCGACAGCTTCGACGGGCCCGCCGGTGCCGCCGTCGACTCGTCGAAGTGGCAGATCGAGACCGGCGACAACGTCAACAACCACGAGCGGCAGTACTACACCTCGGGCAACAGGAACGCGGCGCTGGACGGCCAGGGCCACCTGGTGATCACCGCCCGGCGCGAGAATCCGGCCAACTACCAGTGCTGGTACGGCACCTGTCAGTACACCTCGGCACGGCTGAACACCGCCGGGAGGTTCCACGCCCAGTACGGGCATGTCGAGGCGCGGATAAAGGTGCCGCGCGGGCAGGGCATGTGGCCCGCGTTCTGGATGCTGGGGACGCCGGTCAACTGGCCGGACTCGGGCGAGATCGACATCATGGAGAACGTCGGCTTCGAGCCCTCGACCGTCCACGGCACCATCCACGGCCGCGGCTACTCCGGATCGGGCGGCATAGGCGCCGCCTACTCCCTGCCGAACGGGCAGGCCTTCGCGGACGCCTTCCACACCTTCGCCGTCGACTGGGCGCCCGACTCCATCACCTGGTCCGTCGACGGGAACGTCTACCAGCGGCGCACACCCGCCGACCTGGGCGGCAGGCAGTGGGTGTTCAACAAGCCGTTCTTCCTGATACTGAACCTCGCGGTCGGCGGCTACTGGCCCGGCGACCCGGACGGCTCGACCGTCTTCCCGCAGCAGCTGGTCGTATATCACGTCTCGGTGACGACCGGTGACTCACCCACCGGCGGCGCGGTCCGCGGGCTGGCCGGCAAGTGCGTGGACGTGGCCGGGGCGAGCCCCGCCAACGGCACGCCCGTACAGCTCTACGACTGCAACGGCACCGCCGCCCAGCAGTGGACCGCGGGCTCCGACGGCACCCTGCGTGCGCTCGGCAAGTGCCTGGACGCCACCGGCAACGGCACCGCGGACGGTACGACGGTCCAGCTGTGGGACTGTACCGGCGGCCCCAACCAGAGATGGACCGTCACCGCCGCGCGCGACATCGTCAACCCGCAGGCCGACAAGTGCCTGGACGTGACCGGCAACAACCCGGCCAACGGCACCCGGCTGCAGCTGTGGACCTGCACGGGCGCGGCCAACCAGAAATGGACGGTCGGCTGAACCGAACGGCCGCCGACCGGCCGACCCTGCCCTCCGGGCCCAGGGCCTAGTGGAGACGCCAGGTGAACTTGTCGCCGCCCACCCAGCGGACCACTTCCGGGTCGTCCAGGTCGTGGACCGTGATGCCGAAGGCGGCGGCGTACTCCAGGACGTCGGTGACGGTCCTCGCCTCACCGACGACCATGCCGTCGATCTCCATGATGCGGAACGGTGGCGTACCCGGCTGAACCCCGAGCACCATGATCCGCGGGTGAGAGATGTGCGGGCTCGCGATTTCGGTCATGCATAGAGCGTAGAGCGCAACCCGCGTCAACGGACCCTTCGGGGCAAACCCGTCCTTCGGGTCAGGCGCGCAGCAGGTCGAGAACGGCCGCCTCGACGGCCCCCTGGGTGGCCGGTCGCCCGAAGTCGCCGTGCTCGCCGAGCCGGGTGAGCGCGGCGGCGACGGTCTCGCCCTGTTCGAAGAGCTCGAAGACGCGCGGGTCGATGTAGGAGGCGCGGCACACGGCGGGCGTGTTGCCCAGGTAGTGGCTGACCTCGCGGACCGCCCGGCTCATCTGCCGGCGCCTGGCGGCGGGGGTGTCGCGGGCGTCGCGGGTGGTGACGGCGAGCGCGACGGCGGCCAGGACCGTCGCGTGCCAGGTGCGGAAGTCCTTGGCGGTGATCTCGGTTCCGGACAACCGGCGCAACGCCTCGTTCAGGTCGTCGCCGTGCAGGTCGCGCCAGGCGCCCCGTTCCCAATACATGAGCAGGCGCTCGCCACCGCGCGGGCGGCGCAGCAGGGCGCGTACGACGGCCTGTGCCTGCGCGTCGACGAGTGCCCGTACGACCTCGGTGCCGCCCTTGGCCGGGTAGCTGAAGGTGATCTCGTCACGGCCGCAGGTGACGTGCTCGCGCAGCATCGTGGTCAGCCCGTAGGTCTCGCTCTCCCGGGTGTGCCGGTCGCTGCCGATCCGGAAGAAGCCCAGATCGAGCAGGCGGACGGCACAGGCCGTGACCCGGTCCCGGCTCAGGCCGCGCCCCGCGAGGTCGAGAGCGACCTGGGCACGCAGCTCGGGCAGCGTGCGCGCCACCTGTCGCACATGCTCGTGCTTTGCCTGCTCCTGCTGGACACGGAACTGCTCGTGGTACAGGTACTGGCGGCGTCCGGCGTCGTCCGTACCGACGGCCTGCAGATGGCCGTTGGGCCAGGGGCAGATCCATACGTCGCGCCACGCGGGCGGGACGGTCAGGGCCCGGATGCGGGCCAGGTGGACCGGATCAGTGAGGGGGCCGCCGTCCAGGTCCCGGTAGCGGAAGCCGCGACCGCAGCGGACGCGGGTGAAGCCGGGGCCCGCGCAGGAGCTGGTGCGCAGTCTCATGGCAGGCGCATCAGGACCACCCTGGTGTGCGGTGCTGAAAGAACGGCATCACGGGCCCCTTCACCGGCGCGGACGGGGACGACGCCCGTAGTACCCCGGGGGCGTACCGGCAAACCGTGTGCCGTTGTGCGGGGGTGGCGGTGCCGGGGAACCCTGGAGGTGGAGGTGGCGATGGATCCCGTCGACGCGCTGAACCGGATCGCCTTCCTGCTGGAGCGGTCCCTGGCGCCGACGTATCGCGTACGGGCCTTTCGTACGGCCGCCCGGGTGCTGGCCGAACTGCCCGCGGACGAGGTGCGGGCGCGGGCGGAGGCCGGGACGCTGGAGTCGCTGCGCGGTGTCGGCCCGAAGACGGCCCAGGTGGTGCGCGAGGCACTGGCCGGTCAGGTGCCCGGCTATCTGACGGACCTGGAGGGCCGGCCCGCGGTCGAGCCGCCCGAGAGCGGCCGGGAGCTGTGGGAGCAGCTGCGCGGGGACTGCCATCTGCACTCCGACTGGTCGGATGGCGGCAGCCCGATCGAGGAGATGGGCCGGACGGCGGCCGAGCTGGGGCATGAGTGGGCGGTGCTCACGGACCACTCGCCGCGGCTGACCGTCGCCCGCGGGCTGTCCCCCGACCGGCTGCGCGAGCAGTTGGAGGTGGTGGCCGAGCTGAACGCGACATGGGCGCCGTTCCGGCTGCTCACCGGTATCGAGTGCGACATCCTCGAGGACGGCACGCTCGACCAGGAGCCCGAACTGCTGGAGCGGCTCGACGTCGTGGTGGTGTCCGTGCACTCCAAGCTGCGGATGGAAGCGGCCGCGATGACCCGCCGGATGGTCGCCGCCGTACGCGATCCGCACGCGGACATCCTCGGCCACTGCACCGGCAGGCTGATCACCGGGCGGGGTCGGCCGGAGTCCGAGTTCGACGCGGACGAGGTGTTCGCCGCGTGCGCCGAGTCCGGTACGGCGGTGGAGATCAACAGCCGGCCCGAGCGGCTGGACCCGCCCCGGCGACTGCTGCGCCGGGCCCTGGCGGCGGGCGTGCTGTTCTCGATCGACACCGACGCGCACGCGCCCGGGCAGCTCGACTGGCAGCGGTACGGCTGTGCGCGGGCGGCGGAGTGCGGGGTGCCCGCCGAGCGGGTGATCACCACCTGGCCGATGGACCAGCTGCTGGAGTGGACCCGGGAGAAGTGAGCCTTCGGGAGGGGCGTGATGCAGATCACCGCATATGGCGGCAAACCCAGGAACACCCGCCAGTAGTTTCCCGTTGAACCAGCCGTGGGTGCGGATGGGACAGTGTCCCCGGGCCTCACCTTTTGCCCACAGGGACGATCGTTCGGCTGAAGCCCTGTGGAGCCTTTCGCCGAGAGGCGACCGCCATCCGCGCCCACACCTCGGACCGCCCCGACCGGAACTCCCCCGTCCGGTCGGGGCTCTCTTTTGTCGCCGCACCTCGAGTGACCGGTCGCCGGAGCTGTGTGATCGCTTGACTTCGAGAGCGCTCCAATTCGTAGCGTTCCCGGCATGACCACTGCACAGCACAAGATCGGCTCCGGTTTCGACGCGACGAGCACCGCCGACGACGTCCTCCAGGGGATCGACCTGACCGGAAAGCTGGCGATCGTCACCGGCGGCTACTCCGGCATCGGCCTGGAGACCACCCGAGCCCTGACCAGGGCCGGCGCCCGCGTCGTCGTCCCCGCGCGTCGCCCGGACAGTGCGCGCCAGGCACTGGCGGGCGTGCCCGGCACCGAGGTGGACGAGCTGGACCTCGGCGACCTGGAGAGCGTCCGCGGCTTCGCGGAACGGTTCCTCGCCTCCGGCCGCACCGCCGACTTCGTCATCAACGGCGCCGGTGTCATGGCATGCCCGCAGACGCGGGTCGGACCCGGCTGGGAAGCCCAGTTCGCCATCAACCACCTCGGTCACTTCGCCCTGGTGAACCGGCTGTGGCCGGCCCTGGTACCGGGCGGCGCGCGGGTCGTCGCCGTGTCGTCCGGCGGGCACCATCTGACGGGCGTGCGCTGGGACGACGTCCACTGGCGGCGGGGCTACGACAAGTGGGCGGCGTACGGCCAGGCCAAGACCGCGAACGTGCTGTTCGCCGTACACCTGGACCGGCTCGGCCAGAGCTCCGGTGTCCGCGCCTTCGCCCTGCACCCCGGCGCCATCCTCACGCCGCTCCAGCGGCACATGGCCAAGGAGGAGATGGTGGAGCGCGGCTGGATCGACGAGGACGGCACCCCGCTGAACCCCGAGGGCTTCAAGACCCCTCGGCAGGGCGCGGCCACGCAGGTCTGGGCGGCGACCTCGCCCCAGCTGGCCGGACTGGGCGGCGTCTACCTGGAGGACTGCGAGGTGGCCGAGCCCGCTCCGGCCGACGGTGCGATGCGCGGGGTGAAGGACTGGGCCGTCGACCCGGAGCAGGCGGCGCGCCTGTGGGAGCTGTCGGCCGAGCTGACCGGGGTGAACGCGTTCGCCGGGTAGGACGCGTCGGGGGCGTGCGCGCGCCTCGAACGGGTACCCGGAGGCTCCCGTCCCCCTTCCCGAGAGGAGCCGCAGGTGAGCAGCCAACCGGATCACAGGGTCGTGGTCACCGGCGCCACCGGGAACGTCGGTACGAGCGTGGTGCGACTGCTCTCGGAGGATCCCGAGGTCGGTTCCGTCCTGGGGCTGGCCCGCAGGGCTCCGGAGTGGTCGCCGCCGAAGACGGACTGGGCGACGGTCGATCTGGCGTCCGAGCAGACCGATCTGCCGGGTCTGTTCGAGGGCGCCACCGCCGTCATCCACCTGGCCTGGGCGTTCCAACCGACGCACGATCCGGCGGTGACCTGGCGGACGAACGTGCTGGGCGGCATCCGCGTGTTCGAGGCGGCGGCCGCGGCGAAGGTGCCGACGCTGGTGCACGCGTCGTCGGTCGGCGCGTACTCGCCGGGGCCGAAGGACGACGCCGTGGACGAGTCGTGGCCGACGCACGGCTGGCCCGATGCCGCGTACTGCCGGGAGAAGGCCTACCTGGAGCGCACGCTGGACACCTTCGAGGGCCTGCACCCTTCGGTCCGCGTGGTGCGCATGCGACCGGCCTTCCTGTTCAAACGGGAGTCGGCGAGCGAGCAGCGCCGCATCTTCGGCGGCCGCTTCCTGCCCGGCCCGCTGGCGCGTCCCGAGCTGCTGCCGTTCCTGCCCGACATCCCGGGACTGCGGGTCCAGGCCCTGCACACCGATGACGCGGCCAGGGCGTACCAGCTCGCCGTGAAGTCCGACGTGCGCGGCGCCTTCAACCTCGCGGCGGAGCCGCCGGTCGACGCGGAACTGCTGGGCGGGATGCTGGGCGCCCGCCCGCTGCGCCTGCCGCGCACGGCGGCCCGCTCGGCGATCGCCGCCGCCTGGGGGCTGCACCTGCTCCCCGCTTCACCGCACCTGTTCGACGCCGTCCTCAGGCTGCCCCTGATGGACTGCACGCGCGCCCGTACGGAACTGGGGTGGAACCCGGAGCGCACGGCGACCGAGGTGCTGGAGGAGTTCCTGCAGGGCCTCCAGCAGGGTGCCGGTGCGCCGACGGAACCCATGCAGGGCCGCAAAGTGGGCTGACCCCGCCCAGCGGCCCGTCCCCGTCTCAGCCGGTCGGCTCCTCGGGTACGGGGTGTTCGGGGTGGACGGTGCCCGACTGCGGCGCCCCCTGCCGGCCCGTGCCCGCCTCGTCCGTGTCGGGGACGTCATCCGCCTCGGTGGCGTCCTCCGCGGGCTCGACCGGGACGTCCCACGGGTCCTCTCCCGTGTCCGTCTGCTGGTCCGGCATGTCCCTCGGTACCGGCTCGCCGGTCCGGTCCGGCGCCTCGCGACCGTTGTCGGCCATGGTGCACCTCCCTGGCGTCGTCGGAGCGTCCCGCGAGTACCGCCTGGTCCACCGGCGAAACGTCAGGGCGCCACCGGCTCGGTGAGGGCGGAACCCCATGCGGGCGACGGAACCTCGGGGGCCGGCTCGGCGCGTCGGCCGCCGCGTGCGAAGAAGTCGGCCAGCGGCAGGATCGCGGCGCCGACGGTGACCGCGTCCGGGCCGAGTCCGCCGAGGCCGACGGTGGCCTTCCGGGCCGGATGCCGCAGGGAGTACGCGGCCGCGTGGCGGCGTACGGCGGGCAGGAACCGCGCGCCGAGCTGGAGACCCGCCCAGCCGCCGATCAGGATGCGCTCGGGCTGGAAGAGGTTGATCAGGTCGGACAGACCGGCGCCCACGTACTCGGCCGTCTCCTCCAGTACGGCGAGCGCCCCGGGGTCGGCCGCATCGCCCTCGGGCGGATAGGCGGCGGCCAGCATCGCCGCCAGCGCGGTCTCCTCGTCGGCGCCCTCCGGCACACTCCCGCCGGATTCGCCCCAGCGTTCCAGCAGCGCCTCGGCGCCCGCGTACGCCTCCAGGCAGCCGAGCGCACCGCACCGGCAGCGGCGCCCCCTGACCCGTACCGTCAGATGGCCCCACTCCACCGCCCGCCCGCGCTCCACCTCGGGAGTGACCAGGCAGGCACCGACCCCGGAGCCGAACAGCGCGACGATCGCGCTGCGGGCGCCGCGGCCGCCGCCGAACCACATCTCGGCCTGGCCGAGGGTCCTGGCGCCGTTGTCGGTGAAGTACGGGACGGCGTCGGGGAGTCGGGAGCCGTCGCGCAGGAGCCGCTCCAGCGGCACCGCGTCCCAGCCGATCGTCTGACCGTGCACCACGGCACCGGTCCCCGGTGTGTGCTCGACGATGCCGGGGACGCCGACGCCGACGCCGAGGAGCCGTTCGGGCCCGATGCCGGCGCCCGCGAGCACCTCGGCGACGCCGTCGCGCACATGGCCGACGATGCCGTCCACCTCGTACCGGGCCCGCGCCAAGGGCCGTTCGGTGCGGGCGAGTTCGGTGAGCGTGAGGTCGAACAGCCCGATCCGCACCCGGGTCTCGCCGACGTCGACGCCGATCATGTGGCCGCTGCCGGGCGCCACGCGCAGCAGGATGCGGGGGCGGCCGCCGTCGGAGTCGACGCTGCCGGCCTCCTCGACCAGTCCGTCGGCGATCAGCTCGGCGACGACGTTGCTGACGGAACCGGAGCTGAGCCCGGTCGCCGGGCCGAGTTCGAACCGGCTGAGCGGGCCGTCGAAGTAGAGGCACTGCAGTACGGCCGTACGGTTGCCCCGTCTGAGATCCCGTACCGTGCGCCCGTTGCGCCCCGCCATGCGGCTCCCTCCGGACCAGCCGTGTTCCCCACCTGTTCGAACGCCCCCATTGTGGACTACGACGTGAGGTTCTCGACCTCGGCCAGGGCGGCGACGAGCTCCGGTGCGACCCTCGCCTGGACCCAGCGTTCCGTGTCGACGTCGACCGCTCGTGGGACCGTCTCGGAGAGCATGATCAGATAGAGGTAGGCACGGTAAAGGGCCAGCCGCAGGCGGGCCGGGACGTCGAACTCTGCCCGGCCGCCCGCCTCCCGGTACCCCGTGAGGAACGCCTCGTCCTTCCTGATGTCGCCGAGCAGCGCCAGGGAGACGAAGTCGGCGAGGGGGTCGCCCCAGAACATCCGCTCGCCGTCGATGAGCCCACCGATGCGGGGCTCCTGCTCTGCCGTGCGGTCCAGCAGGATGTTCCCGTCCCACAGGTCGAAGTGGACCAGTACGGGGATCGTGACCTCGTCGAGCGCGGGGTAGGCGGGCCGGAGCATGCGGGCCACCTGGTCGGCGGAGCGGGGCAGCCGGGCTTCGTAGTCCCGGGCGTCGTCCAGCACGGCCTCGATCATGGCCGTGAACGCGGTCCGCCAGTCGGGCGCGAGCGGGCCGAGGGCACCGGAGGGGTAGCCGAAGCCCGGCCCGGTCACCGTGTGCAGACGGGCCACCTGACGCCCCAACTCCCGACGCAGCGGGGCCCTTTCGGTTTCGGGGAGCGAGCCGTTCCAGGGCTCACCGGGGCAGGCCGTCATCAGCAGATGCGGTACGGGGGGCTTGTCGTCGAGGGCCACGACGCGCGGGGCCTGGACACCGGCCGCGGCGGCCCCGCGGTAGAACTCCGCCTCGGAGGTCAGCAGGCCGCGCTCGTAGCGCAGGCCCGGGACGGTGGACGCGGGCGGGACCTTGAGGATGTAGCGACTGCCGTCGATGAGGAGGAGTTCCTCGACGGTGTTGTACGTGCCGCCGCTCAGGGGCCGCACCCCGGCGAGCAGGCCGGGGTCGAGGTCCGCGCCCTTGAGTACGCGCCGAGCCCAGTTCCAGGAGTCCGTCAACGCCCCGCCCCGTTCTCTCGTGTCAGCCCGCGGCGTACACGTCCTCCACGTAACGCCCGTCTCGCACCAGTCCGTCGAGCCACTGCCCGGCGGCCGCCTCACCGCCGTCCGGCGTGCGGTCCCGGAACAGGGTACGGAACGCTTCCCGCACGCCGGGTGCCATTTTCGAGCCGTCGCCGCAGAGGTACACCCACTGCCATCCGCGGCGCCTGTCGGCACGGTGGGGCGCGGCGAACCGTACGGAACCGGCCGCCCGCGCCTATGCGCTGGGCGTGCTCGCGCCCGGCGTGTGGCCGCCGACGCCGGCCGCCTCGGACGAGCCGGAGTCGCCGGAGCAGGCCGTGCCCGCGCCCTCGGGGGCGCCGAAGCGGGCGAGGATGTGCCACACCATCTTCAGGTCCTGGAGTTCGTAGTGGCCCGTGCGCGCGGCGTCCCCGATGACGCGCGGATCGATGCGGCCGCACTCGGCGATCCGGGCGCCCAGGTCGGCGTACTCCTGGCCGCGGTAGTCCGCGTGGCGGCGCAGTTCCGGCACGCTGAGCCGGTAGCCGGGGTGCCACTCGACGGGGCAGGGCAGCAGGCGAGCCGCCGTTTCGACGGGTGTGCCGCGGTAACAGACGTCCAGGACGACGGCCTCCACATCCCGGGCGAGGACGACCCCGCCGTGGATCTGTGCCTCGATGTAGTCGTTGAGGGCGTCCCGCTCGTCGGCCTCGGCGAGCGCGACGAGATGCTGGGCCGCGGCGACTGCGAAGTCGGTCGGTTCGGCGGCGCTGTCGGGGTAGCAGAAGGTGGCGCGGGCGAGTGCCGCGCCGGTCAGCCGGAAGTGCGAGGAGCCGAACCGCGGGGCGGCACCGACCACTTGGCGCCGGAAGTTCAGGCCGCCGTACACGGGCCGCTCGTGTGCGGTCGCGTCGTCGTACGCCCCGCCGAAGATCCGGCTCTCCCAGCGCCAGCGGTCGCCTCCGGGGTGGGCGGTGAGGCCGCCGTTGCTGGTGCCGGTGACGAACTGGGAGTGGTAGGCGCCGTCCTCCGCCAGCGCGCGCAGGATCGGCACGCCCCGCACCAGCCGGTCCGGGTGGAAGTTGAGGGTGATGCGCGCGTCGGGGTCGACGGCCGGCCCCTTGGCGGAGGCCGCGACATGCCGCAGTGCCGCCTCGGCCCGCGGTGACCCGGTGAGGCTGAAATCCACTGGCTCCCCCTCAACTTGCTGCCTAATCTAGGCCATAACCTAGTACCCCTAGGTTTTATCGATCAACGACCGGCAACCACTTGGAGACTCCCATGAGATCACTCACCGAGCAGGACATCCGCAACTCCTTTATCAACTGCTCGAAAGGAGAAGCCAAGCGCCTGTCCGTGCCCCGCGATCTCGACGAACGTCCTTGGGACGATCTCGACTTCCTCGGCTGGCGGGATCCGGGGGCGCCCGATCGCAGCTATCTGGTGACCGAGAGGGAGGGGCGCCTCATGGGCGTCACCCTCCGCTTCCCGTCCTCACAGCGCGGCTTTCTGCACCGCAGCATGTGCTCCCTGTGCCTGACGACGCATTCGGGCGGCGGCGTTTCCCTGATGACCGCCCGCAAGGCGGGTGCGGCGGGCCGCGAGGGCAACTCGGTCGGCGTGTACATGTGCACCGACCTCGCCTGTTCCCTCTATGTCCGCGGCAAGAAGGTCCCGGACTCCGGGGCCCGCTTCGAGGAGAGCCTGACACTGGAGGAGCAGATCGCCCGAACGACCGGCAATCTCACCGCGTTCCTCGACAAGCTGTACGTCTGAGCGCGGCGCCCCCACCGGTCACGCAGCCCTCACCGGTCCCGCAGCCTCACCGGTCCCGCAGCGTCGAGGCCTCCACTCGGTGGAGATGGATCAGGACGTCGTACGTGCGGGCCAGCGCCATGTCGTGCGGGCCGTCCGGGTAGGCGGTGCCGATGCTCCGCGTCGGCCGGGCCCGGCGCAGCCAGTCGTCGGCCGGTGCTCCGACGGACCGCAGGTCGAGCAGGTGGTCGCGGTACCGCACCCGGTCGAGGGTCCGCTCGTTGCCGGCCGGGTCCGCCGGACCCAGCGTCCAGCGGCGGATGACCTCGTCGTCCGTGCCGGTGGCGTTGAAGGAGCCGCGATCGAAGGTCAGGCCGACGCTCACATAGCCCGCGCCGAGACTCTCCCGCAGGAACGCGCCCTGCACCTTCGGGTTCTCGGCGGGTTCCTCCGGCACATAGCCGACGTGGTTGTTGTGCGCCGACAGCAGCACCTTGGTGCCGGTGTGCCGCTGCCACCACACCACGTTGGCGGCCATCGCCCCGTCGCGGTAGCGCATGGCCGCGGCGATCTGCGCGGGGTCCTCGAAGTCGAAGGCGTACTGCCGGGCGGTCTGGTCGATCACCCTCGCCTGCTGGAGAACCAGGTCGTACGCCTGGCGGCGGTCGGAACCAGGAGCCCGCCCCGCCAGCAGCCGAAGCGCCTCACCCGTGCGCTCCGCTCGCTCCTCGCGTTCGGCGTACGGCAGCCGCAGGTACTGCTCGATGTACGCCCCGGTCCGCACGGTCGGCCGCAGTCCGCGGTAGAGCTCGGCGAGGCGGGCGCTCAGCTCGGGGCGGGCGTCGGCCACGTACGCCTCGACGGCGTCGTACAGCTCGGGCCCGGTCCAGGCGATGTCGTCGCCCATGAAGCGGACGGGGTCATCGGGGTGCCGCACGTTGTACGCCCGCATCCACTCGATGAGCCGCGAACAGTCGGTGTTGTTCCACCACAGGTAGTCCCGCTGGAACTCCTCGCGCATGACGCGCCGGGGGTCGCCCTTGCCGTACAGCACGTAGTCGTTGAGGCGCGCACCCGTGCTCCAGGGGACCTCCAGGGCGAAGGTGCGGAAGCGTTTCTCCTCGACCAGGTGACGGAAGACCCGGTCCTTGAGGGCGAAGAAGTCGTGCGAGCCGTGGGTGGCCTCGCCCAGCCCGACGACCCGGGCCTCGCCGATCATCCGGTCCAGAGGGCGCAGGTCGTCGGTGTCGCCGCCCGGTTCGACGGTCCTCAGCGGGTGCGCGGCGCGGTCCAGTGACTCGACGACCGTCGTGGAGGATGATGCCGCCGTTGCCGGGATGCCGGTCGTCAGGGCGGCGAGGATGATGAACAGGGTCAGCAGTAGTCCGGTCCGATGCCGATTCATGATCCAAGGCTTGCGCTCCGGGCGGACGGGAACCATACGGCGGTCCTCCGTCCCCGGATGCGGACAACCACGGGGTGACGGCGGGGGTTTTCCTCAGTCCCGGACCGGTCGGACCGGTGAATCCGGCCGATCGAGGCTCGGGCCCGGGGCGGTGACCGCCCCACCTCGCACGGGTGTCCACGATCACCACCCCGCCCCCTTGCCGTACTCCCGCCGCTGCGATCAATCTGGGGTTTCTTGCGGACCGTCCTGGTCCGCAAGCTGTGTGTTGGAGGCCTCTGTGGAAAGGGAACAGCGCAAGGATGCGAGAGGCACGTGAGGAAACGGCGTTCCAGGAGCGGCTCGGGAAGCTGCGCCGGGATCCCGTGGTGGTCCAGACGCTGCGGTCGGCGGCCGCGGCGACGATCGCCTACGTCATCGCGCTGCGCCTGAGTCCGGAGCAGGCCCCGCTCACCGCGCCCCTGACCGCGCTGCTGGTCGTCCAGGTGACCCTGTACGCCACGCTCACCAACGGCATCCGCCGGGTGAACTCCGTGGTGGCCGGTGTGCTGGTCGCCATCGCCTTCAGCCTCCTGGTCGGCCTGACCTGGTGGAGCCTGGCACTGCTGATCGTGGCCTCGCTGGCGGTCGGGCACCTGGTGCGGGTCGACGAGTACGTACCCGAGGTGGCGATCAGCGCGATGCTGGTCCTCGGCGTCACGACCGTCGGGGACACGGCGTGGGCGCGGATCCTGGAGACGCTGATCGGCGCGGTGGTCGGGCTCGGCTTCAATCTGCTCCTCGCGCCGCCGGTGTGGGTGGACGAGGCCGGTGAGTCGCTGGAGGGACTGGCCCGCCGGCTGCGGCAGTTGATGCTGCGCATCGGTGAGGAGGCCGCCGGACGCCAGCCGTTCGAGCAGGCCGCGGCACGGCTGCACGAGGCACGCCGGCTCGACCACGACATCATCGAGGTCGACGCGGCGCTCAGGCAGGCCGAGGACAGCCTGCGGCTCAATCCGCGCGTGCGCGACAGCCTGCTGCACCGGGTGGTGCTGCGCACCGGACTGGACACGCTGGAGATCTGCACGGTCGTCCTGCGTGTGCTCGCCCGCACCCTCACCGACCTCGCGAAGGAACGCGAGCCCGAGCCGCTGTTCGCGAAGGAGACGGGCGCCGTCGTGGAGCAGTTGCTGTCCGAGATCGCCGACGCGGTCGTCAGCTTCTCGGTGCTGGTCACCACGCACGTCAGCAGCAATGCCGACGCGGCCGAGTCCCGGCTGTCCGCGGAGTTGCGCACGGCCGTGGGCACCCGCGACAAACTCGCCCTGCTGCTGCGCGAGGAGGCCGAGCGCGAGAGCGGGCACTGGCAGTTGCACGGTGCCGTCCTGACCGAGGTGAACCGCATCCTCGACGAGCTCGACACCGAGCACCGCTCGCGTCGGCTGCTGGAGGAGCTGGACCGGGTGTCGCAGGAGCAGCGCGTGCGGATGCCGCGGCTGACCCGGCTGCGCGAGCGCATGGGCGTTCAGGAGCAGCTGTGGCGGAACCGGACCGGGATGGGCGGGCGTTCTCGTTAGGGGACGCCGGGTACGGGCCGGCGCCGGCAGCGAGGGAGCGGGCCGATGGCCGACACGACCGTACGGATCGACGGGAACACATTGCGGCTGCCCGGCGGTGTGGCGGTGCGGTTCATCCGTACCCTGCGGCTGCCCGAGTCGGGCACGCACCCGCTGCCTCCGGGGCTCGGCGAGTTCCCGGTCCGGCGGGTGGCGGACCACCCCGACACGGTTCCGGAGGCCTGGCGGGCGCGCGGCGGGGTGATGCTGCCGGTGTATCTGCGCGAGGCGATGTGGCTCAGCTTCGGCGGCACCACGGAACCGGCGGCCCTCCAGGTCGGGGTGGGCAAGGTGTGCGCGGTGTCGGGGAAACCGTGGAGCGACCGGCTGGCCCGTAAACCGCAGAACTACGTCGTACTGCCCCGCCAGCCCTGGCTGGACGGCATCAACTCCGGGAAGGGCACGGTCCGACAGTTCGTGGCGGTGCCGCTGGGGCTCGGCGCGACCGTCGAGGGGCAGGTCACCGGCGAGGAGGTCTGGGGCGGCGTACAGCTGCAGTCGTTTTCGCTGAAGGAGCCCCGGCTCGCCCAGTGGCGTGCGGAGGAGCGGCGCCGGGCGGAGTCGGCGTGGGCCGGCGCGCCGTCCGGTGGCTTCGGTGCCGCGATGCCCATGGCGGCACCGGCTCCCCAGGGCGCGGTCCCGGCGCCCGCCGCCGCTCCGGCGGGCATACGGTCCCGGGCCGCGGCGGCGATGGGCCTGGGCGTCGGCGGCTCGATGCGGCAGGACGTCTACCAGGACGACCGCCCGCTCTCGGACTGGGAGGACCGCCCCGGCGGCCGGGTCTTCGTCCATCTGGTGACGCCTCCGGAGTGGCGCCGCATCACCGGTGAGACTCCCCCGCCGTCACCGGTCGACCGGGCCGCCTACACCCGCGCGGGCCTTCCCTGGTTCGACTACTACGACCAGGACGCCGAGGATCTCGCCCCCACGGACACGCTGAAAGCGGTGAAGCCGGTCGGCGACTGGCTCGGCGACGACCACGAGCCCTGGCAGTCACCCTCGCCGGGCCAGGTGCTGCCCCTCAAGGACGCGCAGGGAAAGCCGGTGGAGGACGGGGACTGGTAGATCTCGCCCACCAGTCACCCAGCCGTTGCGCATCTTGCAATAACCGTTGCTCTTCTTGCGTTTGAGGGGTGATCCACGCCAAGGTTGCTGTCGCGACCACGACGACCGACGACCTGAGGTGTGGACATGGTGGGCAGTGGTGGGCTGAGCAGGCGCCGATTCGTCGGAACCCTCGCGGGATCGGCCGCCGGCGTCACGGTCCCGGCGACCACGGCGTGCGACGACGCGCCCGCGCCGGCGGACATGGCCGGCACGGCGGCCTCCGAGGCGACGACGCCCGGGCCGCATCCGAGCGCCCAGAGCGAGAGCCGTGCGCCGTCCGGCCCGCGCCCCCTCTACCTCGGCACCTACACCTCCGTGGAAGGCGGCGGCCAGGGCATCGGCCTCGCCACGTACGACCCGGGCACGGGCCGTGTCACCGGCACCGGGACGATCACCGGCGTCGGCGACCCGTCGTATCTCGCGCTGCACCCGAACGGCCGGACGCTGTACGCCGTCAACGAGCGCGAGGACGGTGCCGTGACCGCCGTGCGCCTCGCCGATCGCGAGATCCTGGGAAGCCGCGGCACGGGCGGGGCGGCGCCCTGCCATCTGTCGGTGCATCCGAGCGGACGCTGGCTGCTGAGCGCCAACTACGGCACCGGAAGCGTGGCCGTGCACCCCATCGACGCCTCGGGCGCGCTAGGCGAACGCACCGACCTGGTCACACACTCCAGTCCGGCGCCCGGTCCGGGCCAGGAGGGCCCGCACGCCCACCAGTTCGTCACCAGCCCCGACGGCGGCCATGTGCTCGCCGTCGACCTGGGCACCGACACGGTGTACACCTACCGCCTCGACCTGAAGGCGGGCACGCTCACCGAGGTCGCGCGGGCGCAGACCGAGCCGGGGGCGGGCCCGCGTCATCTCACCTTCCACCCGGGCGGACGGTACGCGTATCTGGCCAACGAGGTCGACAACAGCGTCGCCGTCTGCGGTTACGACCCCGCGACGGGCAGGCTGACCATCGGCGCGGAGCAGGACACGGGCACGGGCTCCGGCACCAGCTATCCGGCGCAGATCGCGGTGACGCCGAACGGCCGCTACGCCTATCTCGCCAATCGGGGCCACAACAGCCTCGCGCGCTACGCGGTGGAGGCGAAGGGCGCCCGCCTCAGGCTGCTCGACACGGTGCCGGTGTCCGGGGACTTCCCACGGCAGATCGCCCTCTCGCCGGACGGCAATCTGCTGTTCGCGGCGAACCAGCGGTCGAGCACCGTCAGCGTCTTCCAGGTCGACGAGGACAGCGGTGAACTGCGGCTCACCGGCGAGCCGTTCGCGTCACCCGTCGCCGTCTGTGCGCTGCCGCTGTAGGGCACGGGGGCAGGACGCGGCGCCGGCCTGGGCGAGCAGGATGTGCATGCGCTCGGTGAGCTGTGCGACGTCGTCGGCAGGCCGGTGGAACGGCAGCCGTACGTCTGCCTGGGCGCGGGCGCGCTCGATGCGCAGGGTCAGTCCGTGCCGGTCGACGGCGAGCGGCTGGACGCGGACGGCGCCGTGCAGACTGTCGGAGCCGACGAGGCGGGTGAGCCGCTCGACGGCGTCCGGGTGACAGTCGGCGAGGTGGGTGAGCAGCCCGGCCTCGGCGGTGGCCAGCGGGTCGGGCGCGGCGGCGGCGAACTCCTCGAGGTCGACGACCACGGCACCGGACGGCTGTCGCAGCACCGCCCGCGTCGCCCGGAAGGCGAGTTTGCCCTCCTCGGGGGCGAACCAGCCGGACAGCCAGAGCCGGGAACGGATCCGCCCCCGCACCGGGACGGGGGCGACGTCGGCGAACTCCAGGACGGCCGACGGCTCTCCGCGGGGCGCGCAGATCGCCGCCGCGACGAGCACACTGTCCTCCGGCACGTCCAGCAGGACGCGGCCGTCGTCGGTCACGGTGTGCGCGCCGACCAGCTCGTCGCGGCAGCCCTCCGCGGTCACCGCGCAGGACCACGCCGCGGCGAGCACCGACCGGGCGCGTTCCGCCGCGGAAGGCGCGGCCGCCCAGGTTTGGCTGTCAGCCATCCGATACCTCCTTAGGTAAGCCTTGCCTAACCTATCGAAGATCGGGCCGCACGCCAACCAGCCCCGGCGATCCTGTGCGATCTCTTTGGCGGCGACCTGGGCGTTCAGGCCGCGATGACACCCAGCAGTGCCCGGGCGCACAGGTCGCGCACCTGCTCCCGGGACAGCTCCGAACCCCTCAGCCACTCCAGGCACACGGCGGTCGTGAACGCCAGCCAGCCCCGCACGGCGAGCCCGACGTCGGGCCGCTTTTCGAAGACCGGGCCGAACTCGGGATCCGCCGCCATGGCCGCCAGGATCTGCTTCTCCTGCGCGGCCAGGGCCCGTTGATAGACCTTGCGCACCGCCTGGTCACCGGCCGCGTCGGCGCGATGGAAGGCTCGGTAGCCGTGGGCGTGGGCCTGAACGTACTCCAGGTACGTGTCGAGCCCCGCGGCGAGCTGCTCGCGTACCGGAACCCCGGGCACGGCGGCCGTCATCCGCAGCATGCGCTCGCTCTCCCGCTCGACGACGGCCGCGAAGAAGTCCCGCTTCGTCGGGAAGTAGTGGTACAGCAGCCCTCGCGAGACGCCGGCGATCTCGGCGACCTGCTCGATCCACACGTCGTCGTACGGACTCTCCGAGAACAGCCTCGCCCCGACGGCGAGGAGCTGCTCGCGGCGCTCCTCCGTGCTGAGCCGGCGGCGTGCGCGCTCGCCCTGGTTCGCGGCCATGTCCGCACTTTACTTGACGTGGATTCAACAGCGGGATCACACTGGGCGCGTTATTGAACCGACGTACAACGAGCTCAACCTGCCGCTGGATCGAGGGAGATCGCGTCATGGCGGAGACGACGACCGGGAACGGACTCCCGAAGGGGTTCCGCAGCGCCGAGCAGGGCTGGCCGGAGCTGCACCGCATACCGCATCCCCCGCACCGGCTCCCCCTGCTCGGCGATGTGCTCGGCGCCAGCAGGCGTACGCCGCTGCAGGACTCCCTGCGCTACGCCCGCGAGTTGGGGCCGATCTTCCGGCGCAGGGCGTTCAACAGGGAGTTCGTGTTCGTGTGGGGTGCCGGTCTCACGGCGGACATGGCGGACGAGTCCCGCTTCGCCAAGCACGTCGGGCTCGGGGTCGCCAATCTGCGCCCGGTCGCCGGGGACGGCCTGTTCACGGCGTACAACCACGAGCCGAACTGGCAGTTGGCGCACGACGTGCTGGCCCCGGGGTTCAGCCGCGAGGCCATGGCGGGCTACCACCCGATGATGCTGGACGTCGCCGACCGGCTCATGGCCCACTGGGACCGCGAGCTCACGGCGGGCCGGTCGGTGGACGTGCCCGGCGACATGACCAAGCTGACCCTGGAGACCATCGCCCGCACCGGGTTCGGGCACGACTTCGGCTCCTTCGAGCGCGCGCGTCCGCATCCCTTCGTGACGGCGATGGTCGGCACACTCACCTACGCCCAGCGCCTGAACTCCGTACCGGTGCCTTCCTTGCTACGGCGAGCCGCGCGCCGCAACGAGGCTGACATCGCCTACCTCAACCGCACGGTCGACGACCTGGTCCGCGCCCGCAGGGCGAACGGTCCCGGCGACGGGGACCTGCTGGACCGCATGCTGGAGACGGCCCACCCGGAGACGGGCGAGCGACTGTCCGCGCAGAACGTCCGCCGACAGGTGATCACCTTCCTGGTGGCCGGCCACGAGACGACCTCGGGCGCGCTCTCCTTCGCCCTGCACTACCTCTCCCGCCATCCGGAGGTCGCGGCCCGCGCCCGGGAGGAGGTGGACCGCGTCTGGGGCGACGCGAAGGCGCCCGCGTACGACCAGGTGGCAAGGCTGCGGTATGTGCGCCGCATACTCGACGAGGCGCTGCGGCTGTGGCCGACGGCGCCCGCCTTCGCCCGGGAGGCCCGCGAGGACACCGTGCTCGGCGGGGTCCATCCCATGCGGCGGGGCGCCTGGGCGCTGGTGCTCACGGCGATGCTGCACCGCGATCCGCAGGTGTGGGGCGCGGACGCCGAGCGGTTCGACCCGGACCGCTTCGAGGCGGGCGCCGTACGCACGCGTCCGCCGCACACCTTCAAGCCGTTCGGGACGGGGGCGCGGGCGTGCATCGGGCGCCAGTTCGCGCTGCACGAGGCCACGCTGGTGCTGGGGCTGCTGCTGCGCCGGTACGAGCTGCGGGCGGACCCGGGCTATCGGCTGCGGGTGACCGAACGGCTGACGCTGATGCCGGAGGGGTTGCGGCTGGGCCTGGAGCGGCGGGCCAGGCCCGTGCCCACGGCACCTGTCCCGTCCGCCACCAGTGAGGACGCGCCCTCAGACCTGCGCTGTCCAGTGCGTCGGGCGGCTGACTGACCCGGGCAGCCGGGTGCCCGCGCTGCCCCGGGCCGCGTTCAGCTGGGGCTGGGTCAGGAAGAAGGCGCCGGTCAGATCGGCGTCCGTGAGGTCGGTGTCGCGCAGGTCGGCGCCGATGAGGTCCGCCCCGCGCAGGTCGGCGCCGGTCAGGTCGGCGGCGATCAGGTAGGCACCGCGCAGGTTGGCGCCGCGCAGGTCGGCGCCCCTCAGCCGGGCACCGATCAGGTCCGCACCCCGGCGATTCTTCTTCCGACCGCCCGCGCCCGCACGCGCCAGCTCACTGGTCTTCAGCAGCAGGGCGTTGACCTCCTGCCGGTGGGCGCCCACGTCCAGTGCGCCGAGTTCCCCAGGGGTCCCGCGCGTCAGTTCCTCGGTCGCCTCCCGGAGCTTGCGCAGCTCGGCGTGGACGGGACGGGCGGCGGGCAGGGTCAGGGCCTCGGTCAGGTACCAGAGCAGTTCGTGGAGCTGCCGGACGACCGGGAAGACGTCGAACATCCGCCGGGCGTGCTCGCGTGAGCCCGTGCGCCAGTCCTGGCCGGCGAACGTGACCTGCGAGACCTTCTGCCCGGCGCCGAAGCAGTCGTAGACCGTGCAGCCGGTGAAGCCGCTCTGCCGGAGCCGGGCGTGGATGCCGCAGCGGTGGTCGTCCTGGAGGTTCCGGCAGGGCGTCCCGGCGTCCTTGTCGAGCGCGAAGTCCGCGGAGGCGGCGAAGGGCAGCGCGACACAGCACAGCCCGAAGCAGTTCGCGCAGTCTCCGCGCAGGTCGATGAGGTCGCCGGGGTGATCTTGCATGACATCAGCCTAATGTCCGTCGCGACACGAAACCTCACCGATGAGTTTCCGGCGCTGTGGGGGTCCTCTCATACAACGGAAAACAAAGTCGGCTAACACAGAGACAGGAGCCGACGGAAGCAGGAGCAGCGCCCCGCGAACGAACCCGAGGAGAGCCGTCATGTGCAGCCACCAGCCCCCGTGCCCCACCGCCGACAGCCCCGACCACCACGCCGCCGTGATCGTGTCGGCCCACCCCGAGCAGGGCTGGAGCCTGCTGTGCAACGGCACCATCGTCTTCGACGACACCGGTGAACTCCTGCCGGACGGGCGGGTGGTGAGCCCGCACCGTACGGTCGGCGTGCTGGCCGTGGCCGCCTGAGGCGGCGTCAGCCGGCGAGGCCCGTCAGGTCGAGGCGTCCCAGCCGCTCGGGGTCCGCCAGGATGTACATCCGCGTGATGCGGCCGTCGGCGATGGTGACGCCCATGACCGACTGCGGCTTCCCCTCGGGCAGGTTGACGGCGCCGACGGTCCCGTTGACCAGCACGAGCCGCGCGTACTGCGCGAGGTGGGCGAACAGCATCGCCTGCTCGGCCACCGGCTTCGCACCGCGCACCACCTTGGACGCGGCCGCACCCCCGACCAGCGGCCCGGAGTCGGCCCGCAGCACGACATCGGGGTCCAGCACCGCGAGCAGCGCCTCGAAGTCCCCGGCGCGAGAGGCGGCGACGAAGGCGTCGAGCACCTGCCGCTGCCTGCCGAGATCGGGCTCGGCCGAGGGCGTGGCGCCCCGCACCCGGCGCCGGGCGCGGCTGGCCAGCTGACGGGTGGCGGCCGATGTCCGGTCCACGATCGGCGCGATCTCGTCGAAGGGCACCGCGAACATGTCGTGCAGCACGAACGCGATCCGCTCGGCCGGCTCCAGCGTCTCCAGCACCACCAGCAGGGCCAGGCCCACCGAGTCGGCGTGGAGCACTTCCTGTTCCGGGTCGATCTGTGACAACGGACGGATCACGGGGTCCGGGACGAAGGTGTCGTCCAACGGTTCCTCATGGCGTCTCGTGCGTGAGCGCAGCATGTCCAGGCAGACCCGGCCGGTGACCGTGGTCAGCCAGCCGCCGAGGTTCTGGATCTCGCCCGGGTCCGTGCGGCTGAGCTTGATCCACGCCTCCTGGACGGCGTCGTCCGCCTCGGACAGTGAGCCCAGCATGCGGTAGGCGACGGCCTTCAGATGGCCGCGATGCTCCTCGAACCGGTCGACCAGGGCCGGCGTGCCCGTCATCTGCTCCCCCTCGTCTGTCGAATCATCTGGCGGACAGCTCGAAGGTCATCTGCCAAAAAGCTCGAAGGCCACCGCGGGTTTTCCTCCGAACCGCTCCCCCATGGCATCCGCGTGCTGGGTGAGGAAGCCACGGACGTACGTCTCGGGATCCTCGTCCGTCAACGCCTCGATGTACGCGCGGTGTTCGAGCAGCGAGCGCACCGCGCGCTCCAGCCCCGGTGTCGCGTCCACCGCGTGGGTGGGTGTGCTGGAACCGGCGACGGCGACCCAGCGGACGCCGTTCCACGGCTCGAGGCCCTGCTCGGTGAGGTCGGGGAAGATCCAGCGGTTGCCCGCGTCACCGGCCGCGTCCAGCGTGGCCCGGCCGACGGCCACGTGGTCCGGCGTGTTCCAGGCGACGCCGCCCCAGGTGTCCCGGTGGTTGAGAGTTATCACCAGCTCGGGCCGGTGGCGGCGGATCGCGGCGGCGATGTCGCGGCGCAGGGCGAGGCCGTACTCGATCACGCCGTCCTGGTGGTCGAGGAACTCCACCGCCGACACGCCGACGACCGCGGCGCTGGCCCGCTGCTCGCGCTCGCGCAGCGGGCCGCACTTCGCGGGTTCGAGGGTGTCGATGCCGGCCTCGCCACGGGTGGCCAGGACATACGTCACCTCTCGGCCCGCGTCCGTCCAGGCGGCGATCGCCGCCGAGCAGCCGTACTCGAGGTCGTCCGGGTGCGCGACGACGGCGAGCGCGCGCTGCCAGTCGTCGGGCATGGGCTGGAGTTGAGTGATCGTCGGCTCGGTCATGCCCGCACCCTAGCCCGTGACACTGACATCACGCCTCGTCACGGGTGAGTGCGAGCAGCCGGTCCAGGACACGGGGGCCGCCGGCCCGTACGCCGTCGTGCTCGAACTCGTCGGTGACCCAGGTGCGCAGGCCCCGGATCGTACGGGCGGTGGCTAGGGAGTGGGCGGTGTCGACGTACATGTCGTCGTGGTAGACGGCCGCCGCGACCGGGACCTCGTTGGCGGCGAGGCGCGCGGAGTCGTACAGCGGCGTCCAGTCGGTGCGGGCGGCGAGGAGTTCGGCGGTCTCGCGCAGCGGGCGCAGGGCCGGGTCGCAGTCGAACATCCAGGGGTGGATGGTCTCGCCGGTGAACAGCAGCGGTCCGTCGCCCGCGAGGGTCTTGGCCGCGTCGAACTGCGGGAACTCGGCGCGTACGCGCTCGGCGGACCAGGCGGTGGGGCGGGCGTCCTGGCCGTAGATCGCCTCGTGGACGAGGGCGTACAGCGGGTGGCTCGCGTACGACAGCAGGCCCTGGACCTCCTCCAGGAAGGCGTCCGAGAGGGCGGGGCCCTGCGGGGTGCGGACGAAGGCGTCCTCCAGGAGGTAGTGCAGACGGTGGCTGCCCTCGCTGCCGCCGAGGACGATGCCGAGGGACTGGAAGGCCTCGGCGGTGAGGCGGTAGCCGTTCGGCAGGACCACGTCGCCGCCGAGGAGGTGGTCGGCGATACGGCGGGCGCGCTCGACGTCCTGCGGGTAGCGGGCGTAGTGCGCGGCGACCTTGCGCTCGATGCGCGGGTAGGCCGCGCGGTAGACATCGTCGGCGTGGGCGTCCAGGGAGGGCAGGCCGCCGGTGATGACGGCGGCGGTCAGTCCCTCGGGGGCGGTGGAGAGGTAGTTGACCGTGCAGAAGCCGCCGAAGCTCTGGCCGAGGACGGTCCAGGGGGCGCCGCCCGTGACGTCGCGGCGGATCGCCTCGCAGTCGCGGACGATCGAGTCGGAGCGGAAGTGCGTGAGGTAGTCGGCCTGTTGGGCAGGGCCGCCGCGCAGCGGGAGCGTCTGGCGGTTGGCGGGCGTGGAGTGGCCGGTGCCGCGCTGGTCGAGGAGCAGGACGCGGTACTCCTTCAGCGCGCGGCCGAGCCAGGCGCCCTTGCCGACGAAGCGGTTCGCGCCGAAGCCGGGGCCGCCCTGGAGGTAGACCAGCCACGGCAGGTCCTGGTGCGCCTTGTCGCTCGCGACGACCTCACGGGCGTAGAGCTCGATCGTCTCCCCCGTCGGGGCGTCGTGGTCGAGGGGCACGGTGAAGTGGCGGTCGGTGAGGACGACGCCGGGCTGGCGGTAGCTGACGGTCAACAGGGCTCCCGGGACGGAGGGTTTTCGGGCCGCGTCCCAGTTCAGCACATGTTCGTCCGCCGACCGAGCCCCGGGATCATGAAATCGTACTGAATGGCGGATCAGTGGGCCGGAAGGCCGGCCCTCCCCCGGATCAGCGGGCCGACAGGCTGGACCGGCGTACCACCAGCTCGGGCTGGAGGACGACCCGCCGGTGCTCGTGCTTCCTCCCGCCGGTCTCCTCCTCCGTCTCCTCCAGGAGCATCTCCGCCGCGAGGGTGCCCATGGTGACCGCGGGCTGCCGTACCGAGGTGAGGGGAACGGCTGCGGCGGCGGCGAACTCGATGTCGTCGTAGCCGACGATCGCGAGGTCGTCGGGGACCCCGACGCCCGCGGCGTACATGGCCTGCAGGACGCCGAGGGCGAGCAGGTCGTTGGCGCAGAAGACGGCGGTGGGGCGGTCGCCGCCGAGGCCGAGCAGGCGGGCGCCGGCGTCCCGGCCCGCGGCGACGTCGAGCCGCTCGGTGGGCAGCTCGCGCAGGTGCTCGGGGCCGAGGCCGGCCTCCTCGAGCGCGTTCAGGGCGCCGGTGCGGCGGTCGCGGACCTGGTTGAGGCCGGGCGGGCCGCTGACGTACGCGATGGAGCGGTGCCCGGCGTCCACGAGATGGCGTACGGCGAGCGCACCGCCCGCGACGTCGTCGACGGAGACCGAGCATTCGGTGGTGCCCTCGGCGACCCGGTCGACGAGGACGAAGGGGATGTTGTGCCGCCGGAACGTCTCGATGTTGCGGCCGGTGGCGTCTGCGGGGGTCAGCAGGACGCCCCGCACCCGCTGCTCGGCGAAGAGCGACAGGTAGTCGGCCTCCTCGCTCGCGCTCTGGGCGCTGTTGCAGACCATCACGCCGAGCCCGGCGTCACGCGCGGCCCGTTCGGCACCGCGCGCCACGTCCACGAAGAAGGGGTTGCCCATGTCCAGCACGAGCAACCCCATGATCCGGCTGCGGCCCGCGCGCAGCTGGCGCGCGGACTCGCTGCGGACGTAGCCCAGCCGGTCTATCGCGGACTGCACGCGCGCGCGGGTCTCCGTCGCGACCGTGTCGGGACGGTTGATGACGTTCGAGACCGTGCCGACGGAGACTCCGGCGGCGCGGGCGACGTCCTTGATACCCACCGACTGGGTCATCGGTCAGGGACCTCCAGGGAGACGTGCAGAACATTGTGGGGCGGCGGGAAGGCACATTACCGTCAAGCCGCCCACAACGGCTGCGATCAGGCAGGCAGGCGGAAGTCGAGGCTACGCAGCGCCGAGGGCGTCGTACCGCTGGACTTCTCCTGGTACATGATCGACAGGGAGTTGTCCTGTGGGACCCGCGTCTCGTCGATGACGACCTCGCCGAAGGCGTTCAGCCCTGCCGTGACGCCGTCGTACAGGACCGACCAGTCCGTGTACCCGGAGGCCTTGGAGGCTCCGGCTATCCGGCAGAACGGGAAGATCGCGTACGCGTTGTCGTACTTGTCCAGGATCAGCTTGGTGCGCTGGCTGGAGTTCAGCGGGACCGGGATCTCGGTCTTCTGCCAGGCGCCCGAGGCGTTCTTGCGGACGTGGAAGGCGCGGCCGCCCGCGGTGCGGTCGGCGACGTAGTTCGTGGTGCACTGCCCGAAACGGCCGGGGACGTAGCTGATGATCGCGTGCGGCAGGCCGGCGGAGTCGGTGAACTGGCTCTCCTGGTTCATCAGGGAGTGGTCCGGGTTGAGCGCGTCGATGACGAGTCCGCTGTCGGTGACGGCGACCTTGTCGGAGCCGCCGGTCGCGCCGACGACGGTGCCCGCGTTGTTGCGCCAGGTGCGGCCGCGGTCGTCGGAGTACACGTAGCCGGTGTCGTGGTTGGTGATGCCGCCGCTGGAGCACATCACCGCGCCGTTCTGCTCACGCCAGGTGAAGAAGGAGTGCAGGCGGCCGTTCTTGTCGTAGTCGATGCCGTGCAGATACATGTTGCGGGCCGTGGAGGAGCCGTGCTCGCTGGTGTACGTGCCGGTGGAGCTGCTCCACTCGCCGAGGTTGGTCCAGTTGGTGCCGTCGTACTCGGCGAGGGCGTTGCGGCCGTTGCCGGAGACGGCGACGCGGTAGCTGAGCTGCAGCCTGCCCTCGGGGGTGGAGATGAACTGCGGGTAGGTGAACTGCGAGGTGAGGGCGAGGCCGTCCAGGGTGGACTGGGGTGCGCCGAAGCGGCTCGCGGTCCAGCTCAGGCCGGCCGGGTTGTCCATCAGCCCCGCGACCGACTTGACGTAGGTGAAGCCGTCGCTGTGCGAGTCCATGTTGAGGTGGAGCCGGCCGTCGATCTTGGAGACACCCATGGAGATGACGTTGTGGGAATCGTTGTAGCGCAGGGTGTGGCCGACCTTGACCGTGGACCAGGTGCTGGAGCCGAGGACGCGGCGGCCGACGACGGCGTTGCGGTCGGCGGTGTACCAGACGGCGTACTGGTAGCCCTTGTAGGTCAGCAGGCCGTTCTTCTGGAAGGCGTTGTTGTTGACCAGGCCGTCGTACGACACGAAGAAGATGGCCTGCGTGTCGAGGGTGGTGGTCCCGGTCAGGGTGAGGGACGGGCCGGGGTCGGCCGCGCGGGCGGTGCCCGAGGCGAGGGCGGGGGTCATCACGGCTCCGGCGAGGGCGGCGCCCAGCAGGGTGCGTCTCTTCATCTCGGGGGGACTCCATTGTCGGCGAGGTGCGGGGAGGGGTGACACAGCGGGGGTCAGGCGAGGTGGAAGACCTCGGTGAGGGGCTTCATCGCCTCGTCGGGGCGGGCGCCGTCGAGGGACTCGAACAACTCGCCCATCTCGGCCTGCCAGCGGGCGTTGACCTCGGTGGCTTCCATACCGGCCTTGGCGGCCTCGAAGTCCTCGGTCTCCAGATAGCCGACGAGCAGGCCGTCGTCGCGCAGGAAGAGGGAGTAGTTGTGCCAGCCGGTGGCCGAGAGCGCTTCGAGCATCTCCGGCCACACGGCCGCGTGGCGTTCGCGGTACTCGGCGATCCGGTCCTCGCGGACCTTGAGCAGAAAACAGACGCGCTGCATGAAGTACCGCTCCTCCAGGGTGGGTCGGGGATCAGAAGTTGTACTGGTCGATGTTCTTGGCGTCGAAGACGGTCGGCTTGCCGAGGCTGATCACGCCGTCCTTGCCGATGGTGTACGTGGTGTCGCCGGCCTTGAAGGTCTCGCCCTCCTTGCCGGTGATCCGGCCGGAGACCAGGGCGACGGCGGCGCGGGCGGCGAGGTCGCCGAGCTTCGCCGGGTCCCACAGCTCGAACGCCTCGACGGTGCCGTTCTTGACGTACTTGCGCATGTCGTTCGGGGTGCCGAGGCCGGTCAGCTTGACCTTGCCCTTGTACTTGGAGCCCGACAGGTACTGGGCGGCGGCCTTGATGCCGACGGTGGTCGGGGAGATGATCCCCTTCAGGTTCGGGTACTCCTGGAGCAGGCCCTGGGTCTGCTGGAAGGACTTCTGGGCGTCGTCGTCACCGTAGGCGACCTTGACGAGCTTGATGTCCTTGTACTTGGGGTCCTCGAGCTCCTTCTTCATGAAGTCGATCCAGATGTTCTGGTTCGTCGCGGTCTGCGCGGCGGACAGGATCGCGATCTCGCCCTTGTAGTCGATCTGCTCGGCGAGCAGCTGCACCTCGGTGCGGCCCAGGTCCTCGGCGGAGGCCTGCGAGACGAAGGCGTTGCGGCAGTCGGCGGTGGTGTCGGAGTCGTAGGTGACGACCTTGATGCCGTTCTTCATGGCCTGCTTGAGCGCGGTGCACAGGGCGCCCGGGTCCTGCGCGGAGACGGCCATCGCGTCGACCTGCTGCTGGGTGAGCGTGTTGACGTACGACACCTGCCCGGCGGTGTCGGTCGCGCTGGACGGGCCGACCTCCTTGTAGCTGGAGCCCAGCTCCTTCAGGGCCGCCTCGCCGCCCTTGTCGGCGGAGGTGAAGTAGGGGTTGTTGACCTGCTTGGGCAGGAAGCCGACGGTCAGGCCCTTCTTCAGCTCGGCGTTCGGGTCGGCCTTGCCCGCGGAGGCCGCGGAGGCGCCCTCGTTCTTGACGTCCTCCTTGGTGGTCCCGCCGCAGGCCGTGAGGGCCAGGGCGAGGGAGGTGACGGCGGCGAGGCCGGCGGAGGCACGGCGGAGGGATGACTTGCGCATGGCGGAATCCTTTTGACGAAGGTGAGCTGGAGCGCCCCGAACAGGGCGCGGGTCTGTATCGATGTGCGGCTCCGCCGCGTGGGCGCGACCAGCCACGACGGACCGGCATCTTTCGAACGGCCTATCCAGCGGAGCGTGCCGCCCTCGCTACGGAGATCTGCCGTGCGACCCGGGGGCCGAGCACGGACAGGACGAGCAGAACGCCGGTGACGACGATCTGCGACTGGGCGGAGACGTCCTGGAGGCTCATCACGTTCTGCAGCGCGCCGAGCAGGAAGACTCCCGCGATCGCGCCGCCGAGCGTGCCCTTGCCGCCGTCGAAGTCGATACCGCCGAGCAACACGGCGGCGACGACGGAGAGTTCGAGACCGGTGGCGTTGTCATAGCGGGCGCTGGCGTAGTGCAGCGCCCAGAAGATCCCGGTGAGGGAGGCCATCAGGCCCGTCACCGTGAACAGGATCAGCTTCTGCCGCTTGACCCGGATCCCGGCGAACCGGGCGGCCTCCTCGCTCGCGCCGATCGCGAACAGCGACCGCCCGAACGGCGTGGCGTGGAGCGCGACCACGGCGATGGCGAGCAGGACCAGGAAGGGCAGGAAGGCGTACGGGACGAAGGTGTCGCCGATGCGTCCGGCCGCGAAGTCCAGGTACTGGGTCGGGAAGTCGGTCACCGCGTCCGAGCCGAGCACGATCTGTGCGATGCCCCGGTAGGCGGCGAGGGTGCCGATGGTGACGGCGAGGGAGGGCAGTCCGAGCCGGGTGACGAGCAGGCCGTTGATCAGGCCGCAGACCACACCGAGCAGCAGGCAGATCGGAATGATCGTCTCGATCGCCATGCCCTGGTTCCACAGGGCGCCCATCACGGCACCGGACAGGCCGGCGGTGGAGGCGACCGAGAGATCGATCTCGCCCGAGACGACCAGGAGCGTCATCGGAAGGGCGATCAGGGCGATCGGAAGGGTGTTGCCGATCAGGAACGACAGGTTGAGGGCGTTCCCGAATCCGTCGACCGTCGAGAAGGACAGCAGGAGCACGACGATCAGCAGCGCGCCGACGGCTGAATCCCACCTTTTCAGGGCGGACCAGCGGCTGGCTCGGCTCAGGGAGAAGTCAGCCATGGCGGGCGTTCCTCTTCTTCAGGGCGGAGGCCACGCGCAGTGCGACGATCCGGTCGACCGCGATGGCGAGGAGGAGCAGGATGCCGTTGATGGCGAGCACCCAGACGGAGCTGACGCCGAGGGCGGGCAGCACGCTGTTGATGGAGGTCAGCAGCAGCGCGCCGAGCGCGGCGCCGTAGACGCTGCCGGAGCCGCCGGTGAAGACGACGCCGCCGACGACGACCGCACTGACGACGGTGAGTTCGTAGCCGTTGCCGGTCCCGGAGTCGACGTTGCCGAACCGGGCCAGGTACAGGGCGCCCGCGAGTCCGGCCAGCGCACCGCAGAAGGTGTACGCGGCGAGGATCCGCTTGCGCACCGGGATGCCGGCGAGGCGGGCGGCCTCCGGGTTGGAGCCGAGGGCGTACAGTTCGCGGCCGCTGCCGAAGTGCTTGAGGTAGTAGGCGGTGGCCACCAGCACGGCGACGGCGATCAGGGCCAGCCACGGCAGGGCGGAGATGCCGCCGGAGCCGAAGTCGACGAATCCGTCCGGGAGGTCGGCCGCGGTGATCTGCCGGGACCCGACCCAGATGGAGTCGATGCCGCGGATGATGTACAGCGTGCCGAGGGTGACGACGAGGGCGGGCACCTGGCCGAGGCTGACGAGGAGGCCGTTCAGCAGGCCGAAGCCGATGCCCATCAGGATCGCCAGCAGCACGGCCACGACCGGGTTCCCGCCGCCCTGGAGGAACGTACCGGCGGCGAAGGCGCTGATGCCGAGCGTGGAGCCGACCGACAGGTCGACGTTCCTGGTGATCACCACCAGGGACTGGCCCGTGGCGACCAGGACGAGGATCGTCGCGTTCAGCAGCAGGTCCTTGATGCCCTGCTCGGTGAGGAACTCGCTGTTGCCCAGCTGGGTGACGACGATCATCACCACGAAGACGACCAGGATGGCGAGTTCGCGCATCTTGAAGACGCGGTCGACGAGGCGGGTGCCGCTGGACTTGGGCACCTCGGTCACGGGAGCCTCTTGGGGAGTGGTCACCGTCATGCGGCGGCCCTCCCGGTGGCTGCGGCCATCACGGTTTCCTCGGTGGCTTCGGAGCGTGGGATCTCGGCGGTGAGGCGGCCCTCGTGCATCACGAGCACGCGGTCGGCCATGCCGAGGATCTCGGGCAGGTCGGAGGAGATCATCAGCACGGCCACCCCGTCGGCGGCCAGCTCGCCGAGCAGCCGGTGCACCTCGGCCTTCGTACCGACGTCGATGCCTCGGGTGGGTTCGTCGACGATCAGCACCTTGGGGCCGGTGGCGAGCCACTTGGCCAGGACGACCTTCTGCTGGTTGCCGCCGGACAGGGTGGAGACGGCGTCGGCGATCCGGGCGTACTTGACCTGGAGCTTGACGGCCCAGTCGAGGGAGCGGCTGCGTTCGGCGCCGCGGTCCATCAGGCCGGCCCTGACGGTCGTACGGAGTCCGGTGAGGCCGATGTTGCGCTCGATGGACATGTCCATCACCAGGCCCTGGGCACGCCGGTCCTCGGGGACGAGGGCGAGTCCGGAGGCCATGGCGGTGGACGGGGCGCCGTTGGTCAGGGCCTTGCCGCCGACGGAGACCTCGCCGGCGTCCCAGCGGTCGATGCCGAACACGGCCCGCGCGACTTCGGTGCGGCCCGCGCCGACGAGCCCGGCCAGGCCGACGATCTCACCGCACCGCACCTCGAAGGAGACGTCGGTGAAGACGCCCTCGCGGGTCAGCCGGCGTACGCTCAGGGCGACCTCGCCCGGCTTCACGTCCTGCTTGGGGTACAGCTCGTCGAGGTCGCGGCCGACCATGCGGCGGACCAGGTCGTCCTCGGTCATGCCGTCCAGCGGCTCGCTGGCGATCCAGGCACCGTCGCGCAGGGTGGTCACCCGCCGGCAGATCTGGAAGATCTCCTCCAGCCGGTGGGAGATGAAGAGGACGGCGGCGCCCTGTTCGCGCAGGGTGCGCACGACGCCGAAGAGGCGGGCGACCTCGCTGCCGGTGAGGGCGGCGGTCGGCTCGTCCATGATCAGGACGCGGGCGTCGAAGGAGAGTGCCTTGGCGATCTCGACGATCTGCTGGTCCGCGATCGACAGGCCGCGCGCGGGGCGGTCGGGGTCGAGCTCGACGCCGAGGCGCTGCATCAGGGCCAGGGTCGCGGAGTGCGTGGCCTTGTGGTCGATGCGGCCGAGGGCGCGGCGCGGCTGGCGGCCCATGAAGATGTTCTCGGCGATCGACAGGTCCGGGAAGAGGGTCGGCTCCTGGTAGATCACGGCGATGCCGGCGTCGCGGGCGTCACCGGGACCGTGGAAGACGACCGGCTCACCGTCGAGCAGCACCTTGCCCGCGTCGGGCCGGTGTACGCCGGCGAGCGTCTTGATGAGGGTGGACTTGCCCGCGCCGTTCTCGCCGGCGAGGGCGTGCACCTCCCCGGCGAACAGCTCCAGGGAGACATCCCTCAGGGCGCGGACCGCGCCGAAGGACTTCGAGATGTCCCTGAGCGCCAGAACCGGGGCCGGACCCGTGGTGGACGGGTGGGTCATGGGGGCTCCTCGACGACGCCGGCGGGACTGCCCTCTCGGCGTCGTGAAAGGTTTCAACTTGGTTGCCGGGACGTTAGGCACGGACGGCATGTCACGTCAATGGGTCCGTGTCGAAAAAATTTCGATGAACGAAGGTCGCGGTCGGGATACGGGAAAGAGCCTTGGCCGCGGGGCTTGACACCCCTCCGGACGACTCATACGTTCCCGTCTTGAATCGTTTCACAGCGACGCGCTTCAGACGCCCGCCGTCTGTCCACCGTCCGACTTCCGTCCCGACGTCACAGGAGCCCTCAGTGACCGAGCTCGCCGCGGTGAAGGCCGCACTCAAGACCCAGGCCGTCGAAACGCCGTCGTGGGCGTACGGGAACTCGGGGACGCGGTTCAAGGTGTTCGCCCAGCGGGGCGTTCCACGGACGCCCCAGGAGAAGATGGAGGACGCGGCTCAGGTGCACGCGTTCACCGGCGTGGCCCCGACCGTCGCCCTGCACATCCCTTGGGACAAGGTCGAGGACTACGGCGCGCTGGCCAAGTTCGCCGAGGAGCGCGGCGTGAAGCTGGGCGCGATCAACTCCAATACCTTCCAGGACGACGACTACAAGCTCGGCAGCATCTGTCATCCGGATGCGGCGGTGCGCAGGAAGGCCGTCGATCATCTGCTGGAGTGCGTCGACATCATGGACGCGACGGGGTCCACGGATCTGAAGCTGTGGTTCGCCGACGGTACGAACTATCCCGGGCAGGACGACATCCGAGCGCGTCAGGACCGCCTGGCCGAGGGACTGGCCGAGGTGTACGAGCGGCTCGGCGACGGGCAGCGGATGCTGCTGGAGTACAAGTTCTTCGAGCCGGCCTTCTACACCACGGACGTGCCGGACTGGGGGACGGCGTACGCGCACTGCCTGAAGCTCGGTGAGAAGGCTCAGGTCGTGGTCGACACCGGGCATCACGCGCCCGGTACCAACATCGAGTTCATCGTCGCCACGCTGCTGCGGGAGGGGAAGCTCGGTGGGTTCGACTTCAACTCGCGGTTCTACGCCGACGACGACCTGATGGTGGGGGCCGCGGATCCGTTCCAGTTGTTCCGGATCATGTACGAGGTCGTGCGTGGGGGTGGGTTCACTCCTGACGTGGCGTTCATGCTCGACCAGTGCCACAACATCGAGGCCAAGATCCCGGCGATCATCCGGTCCGTGATGAACGTTCAGGAGGCTACGGCGAAGGCGCTGCTGGTCGACCGCGTCGCTCTGGCCGAGGCGCAGGCGGCCGGCGACGTGCTCGAGGCCAATGCCGTGCTGATGGACGCGTACAACACGGATGTGCGGCCGCTGCTGCGTGAGGTGCGGGAGGAAATGGGTCTCGATGGCGACCCGATTGCCGCGTACCGCCGGTCCGGGTGGGCCGAGAGGATCGTGGCGGAGCGGGTTGGTGGGGAGCAGGCCGGGTGGGGGGCGTAAGCGTCTGCCGGGATCTGTTTCGTCGCGGACCGCAGGTCCGTTGTGGCTGGTCGCCCCCACCCGGCGGAGCCGCAAATCGATACAGCCCCGCGCCCCTGGGTAAGTGCACTCCCCCTCTCTGACAAGGACTGAAGTTCATGGCAACCCATCCCGAAGCCGCCGCCCTCCTCGCCCGTTCCCATCGGCTCGGCTCCGACCCCCGCAACACCAACTACGCCGGCGGCAACGCGTCCGCCAAGGGCACAGACACCGACCCCGTCACCGGTGGTGACGTCGAGCTGATGTGGGTGAAGGGGTCCGGTGGGGACCTCGGCACGCTCACCGAGGGCGGGCTGGCCGTGCTGCGGCTGGACCGTATGCGGGCGCTCGTCGATGTCTACCCGGGTGTCGAGCGCGAGGACGAGATGGTCGCCGCCTTCGACTACTGCCTGCATGGCAAGGGCGGGGCCGCTCCCTCCATCGACACCGCCATGCACGGGCTCGTCGAAGCCGCGCACGTCGATCACCTCCACCCGGACTCCGGGATCGCGCTCGCGTGCGCCGCCGACGGGGAGAACCTGACCGCCGAGTGCTTCGGCGACACGGTCGCGTGGGTGCCCTGGCGGCGGCCCGGGTTCCAGCTGGGGCTGGACATCGCCGCCATCAAGGCGGCCAACCCACAGGCGATCGGCGTGATCCTCGGCGGGCACGGCATCACCGCCTGGGGTGACACCGCCGAGGAGTGCGAGCGGAACTCGCTGCACATCATCCGGACCGCGGAGAAGTTCCTCGAGGAGCGCGGCAAGGCCGAGCCCTTCGGGCCCGTGATCGAGGGCTACGGCGCCCTGCCCGAGGCCGAGCGGAGGGAGCGGGCCGCCGCCCTCGCGCCGTACGTCCGTGCGCTCGCCTCCCAGGACAAGCCGCAGGTCGGGCACTTCAACGACTCCGAGCCGGTGCTGGAGTTCCTGGCCCGTGCCGAGCACCCGCGGCTCGCCGCGCTCGGGACGTCCTGCCCGGACCACTTCCTGCGCACCAAGGTGCGGCCGCTGGTGCTGGACCTGCCGCCGACCGCACCGCTCGACGAGGCGATCGCCCGGCTGAGGGAGCTGCACGCCGAGTACCGCGAGGAGTACGCCGCCTACTACCAGCGGCACGCCCTGCCCGACTCCCCCGCCATGCGCGGGGCCGACCCGGCGATCGTGCTGGTGCCGGGTGTGGGCATGTTCAGCTTCGGCAAGGACAAGCAGACCGCGCGGGTGGCCGGTGAGTTCTATGTCAACGCCATCAATGTGATGCGCGGGGCCGAGGCCGTCTCCGCCTACGCGCCCATCGAGGAGTCCGAGAAGTTCCGGATCGAGTACTGGGCCCTCGAGGAGGCCAAGCTTCAGCGGATGCCGAAGCCCAAGCCGCTGGCGACCCGGGTCGCCCTGGTGACCGGCGCCGGCAGCGGGATCGGGAAGGCCATCGCGCACCGGCTCGTCGCCGAGGGGGCGTGTGCGGTCGTCGCGGACCTCAACGCCGAGAACGCCGAGGCCGTCGCCCGGGAACTCGGCGGGTCCGACAAGGCCGTCGCCGTGAGCGTCGACGTCACCTCGGAGGAGCAGATCGCCGACGCCTTCAAGGCGGCCGTGCTCGCCTTCGGCGGTGTCGACCTCGTGGTCAACAACGCCGGTATCTCCATCTCCAAGCCGCTGCTGGAGACCTCGGCCAAGGACTGGGACCTCCAGCACGACATCATGGCGCGCGGTTCCTTCCTCGTGTCGAGGGAGGCGGCGCGTGTGATGATCGCGCAGGGGATCGGCGGTGACATCGTCTACATCGCCTCCAAGAACGCGGTCTTCGCCGGGCCCAACAACATCGCCTACTCCGCCACCAAGGCCGACCAGGCCCACCAGGTGCGGCTGCTGGCAGCCGAGCTCGGCGAACACGGCATCCGTGTCAACGGGATCAACCCGGACGGTGTGGTGCGCGGGTCCGGCATCTTCGCCGGTGGCTGGGGAGCCAAGCGGGCCGCGGTGTACGGGGTCGAGGAGGAGAAGCTGGGTGAGTTCTACGCCCAGCGAACCATCCTCAAGCGGGAGGTGCTGCCGGACCACGTCGCGAACGCCGTCTTCGCCCTCACCGGCGGGGACCTGACCCACACCACCGGGCTGCACATCCCGGTCGACGCCGGCGTCGCGGCCGCCTTCCTGCGGTGAGCGCGGATCTGAAGTCGTACGCCGCGGTCGACCTCGGCGCGTCCAGCGGGCGTGTCATGGTCGGCCGTGTCGGGCCCGACAGCCTGGAGCTGGCCGAGGCGCACCGGTTTGTGAATCGGCCGGTCCGGGTGCCGGAAGGGCTGCGATGGGACATCCTCGCGCTGTACGCGGGGGTGCTGGACGGACTGCGGGCGGCCGGTCAGGTCGACTCCGTCGGCATCGACAGCTGGGCCGTGGACTACGGGCTGCTGGACGCCCACGGGGCGCTGCTCGGCAACCCCGTGCACTACCGGGACTCCCGGACGGAGGGCATCGCGGAGAAGGTGTGGGCGACCGTTCCGGCGGCGGAGTTGTACGCCGCCACCGGACTGCAGTACGCGCCCTTCAACACCCTGTACCAGCTGACGGCGGCCCGGTCCTCGGCGCAACTGCCGTATGCCGAGCGGCTTTTGCTCATCCCCGACCTGCTGACGTACTGGCTCACCGGCGAGCAGGGCACCGAACTCACCAACGCCTCCACCACCCAGCTCATCGACCCGCGCACCCGCGACTGGTCGTACGAGATCGCCTCGCGGCTCGGTATCGACCTGTCGCTGTTCGCGCCGCTGCGACAGCCCGGTGATCCGGCGGGCGTCCTGCGGCCGGAGGTGCTGGAGGAGACCGGGCTCGGCGGGCCGGTGCCGGTGACCGCTGTCGGTTCGCACGACACCGCATCCGCCGTGGCCGCCGTGCCGGCCGAGGACGAGCGGTTCGCCTACATCTGCACCGGCACCTGGTCGCTGGCGGGGCTGGAGCTGGCCTCTCCCGTGCTGACCGAGGAGAGCCGGGCCGCCAACTTCACCAACGAGCTGGGGTTGGACGGCACGGTCCGGTATCTGCGGAACATCATGGGACTGTGGCTGCTCCAGGAGTGCGTACGGGCCTGGGGCAACCCCGACCTGGGCGGGCTGCTGCTGGAGGCGTCCGAGGTGCCGGCGCTGCGGTCGGTCGTGGACGCGGGGGACTCGGTATTCCTGGCGCCGGGGCGGATGCCGGAGCGGATCGCCGAGGCGTGCCGGGACTCGGGGCAGCCGGTGCCCGAGTCGCCCGCCGAGATCACGCGCTGCATCCTCGACTCGCTCGCGCTCGCCCACCGCAGGGCCGTCGCGGACGCCCAGCGGCTGGCCGGGCATTCCGTGGACGTCGTCCATGTCGTCGGCGGCGGCACCCGCAACGCCCTGCTGTGCCAGCTGACCGCCGACGCCTGCGGGCTGCCGGTGGTCGCGGGCCCGACCGAGGCCGCCGCCCTCGGGAACGTCCTCGTCCAGGCCCGGGCCCACGGGCTGGTCGGGGACCTCGCGGACGGGCGGCGACTGCTCACCCGTACGCAGCCGTTGACCCGCTACGAGCCGCAGGGGGACACGGCACGCTGGAGCGAGGCGGAGGCCCGGCTCACCTGACGGTGACCCTCACCCGACGGTGCCCCTCACCCGATGGTGAAACTCACCCGATGGTGAGCGGGGTCTCCCCTGGGCCGCGCGCCCGCACTACCCTTCACTCATCCGATGATCGATCACAAGGAGCCGCGATGCGTGTCGCCCTGTTCCTGACCTGTGTCAACGACACGCTCTATCCGGACACCGGCCGTGCCGTGGTGAAACTGCTGACCAGGCTGGGCGCCGAGGTCGACTTCCCGCTGGCGCAGACCTGCTGCGGGCAGGCGCACTACAACACCGGATACCGGCACGAGGCCGAGCCGCTGGCCCGGCATTTCTCCGATGTCTTCGGCGAGTACGAGGCGATCGTCACCCCGTCGGGGTCGTGCGGGGCGATGGTGCGGGAGCTGTATCCGCGGATGGGTGAGCGGGCCCGGGCCGAGGGGCGCGGGGACACGCTCGCGGCGACCCTGGCGCCGGTGGTGCCGAAGACGTACGAGCTGACGGAGTTCCTGGTGGACGTGCTGGGGGTGACGGACGTCGGGGCCTACTATCCGCACAAGGTGACCTACCACCCGACCTGCCACGGACTGCGCGGGCTGGGGCTGGGCGAGCGGCCCCGGCGGCTGCTCCAGGCCGTCAAGGGGCTGGAGTTGGTCGAGCTGCCCGGTGCCGAGGAGTGCTGCGGGTTCGGCGGCACCTTCGCGCTGAAGAACTCCGACGTCTCGGCGGCGATGGGCGCGGACAAGGTGCGCAACGCCGAATCGACGGGCGCCGAGGTGCTGTGCGCGGCCGACAACTCCTGTCTGATGCACATCGGCGGCACCATGGCACGGCTCAGTACGGGTATGCGGCCGGTGCACATCGCGGAGATCCTGGCGAGCACGGAGGAGGAACCGGCGGTATGAGCGGGACGTTCGTCGGGATGCCGGCCTTTCCCAAGGCCGCGCACGAGGCCGTGCACGACCAGACCCTGCGCGGCAATCTGCGGCACGCCACGCACACCATCCGCGCCAAGCGGGCGAAGGCCGTCGCGGAGGTGTCCGACTGGGCGGAGCTGCGCGAGGCGGGCAAGCGGATCAAGGACCATACGCTGCGTCATCTCGACCGGTACCTCGTGCAGTTGGAGGAGTCGGTCACGGCGGCGGGCGGTACGGTCCACTGGGCCGCCGACGCCGACGAGGCCAACCGGATCGTGGCCGACCTCGTCAAGGCGACGGGTGAGTCCGAGGTGGTCAAGGTCAAGTCCATGGCCACGCAGGAGATCGGGCTCAACGAAGCGCTGGAGGCGGAGGGCATCCGCGCCTACGAGACCGATCTCGCCGAGCTGATCGTGCAGTTGGGCAAGGACCGGCCCTCGCACATCCTCGTCCCCGCGATCCATCGCAACCGGGGCGAGATCCGGGACATCTTCCGCGGCGAGATGGGCGAGTGGGGCCGCCCGGCCCCCGAGGGCCTCACGGACACGCCCGCGGAACTCGCGGAGGCCGCGCGGCTGCACCTCCGGGAGAAGTTCCTGCGCGCCAAGGTCGGTGTCTCCGGCGCCAACTTCATGGTCGCCGAGACCGGCACCCTGGTGGTCGTGGAGTCCGAGGGCAACGGTCGCATGTGTCTGACCCTGCCCGAGACGCTGATCTCGGTCGTCGGCATCGAGAAGATCCTGCCCACCTGGCGGGACCTGGAGGTGTTCCTGCAGACACTCCCCCGCTCCTCCACCGCCGAGCGCATGAACCCGTACACGACCATGTGGACCGGTACGACGGACGGGGACGGGCCGGAGAACTTCCACCTGGTCCTGCTCGACAACGGCCGCACCGACACGCTCGCCGACGAGGTCGGCCGCCAGGCCCTGCGCTGCATCCGCTGCTCGGCGTGTCTCAATGTGTGCCCGGTGTACGAGCGGGCGGGCGGGCACGCGTACGGCTCGGTCTACCCGGGACCGATCGGGGCCATCCTCAGCCCCCAACTGAGGGGCGTCACAAGCGAGATCGACGCCTCACTGCCGTACGCATCGTCGCTGTGCGGTGCCTGCTACGAGGTGTGCCCGGTGGCCATCGACATCCCCGAGGTGCTGGTGCATCTGCGGGAACGGGTCGTGGAGGGCGGCGCGGTGACGGAGCGGGGCAACAAGGTGGTGCTCAAGCCCGCGAAGGGGCATGCCGCCGAGCGGGCCGCGATGCGGGCGGCACGGTGGGCGCTCAGCCGGCCGGGCGCCCTGCGCGCCGGGCAGCGGCTCGCCTCGCGCACGCGTCGCCTGCATCCGCGGTCGCTGCCCGGTCCGGGCAAGGCGTGGAGCGGGACGCGGGATCTGCCGACGGTGCCCAAGGAGCCGTTCCGGGACTGGTGGCAGCGGACGAACGGCGGGAAGGACGGCGCGAAGTGAGCAGCAGGGAACGGATCCTGGGGCGGGTGCGGCGCGCGCTGGCAGACGCACAGGACCCACGGCAGGACGACACGCCGTACGAGCAGGCGGTTGCGCGCGACTACCTGCGGGAGCACGGGCGGCGGAGCGTCGCGGAGACGGTCGATCTGCTGGCCGAGAACCTCGCGGACTACCGGGCGATCGTGCACCGCTGCACGCCCGCCGATCTCGCGGGGACGATCGCCGGGATGCTCGCGGCGCGGGGCGCGAAGACGGTGCTCGTGCCGCCGGGTCTGGATCCCGGGTGGCTCGCGGCGACCGACGCCGAGCGGATCCCGGACCGGGTGGAGAGCACCCCGCACGAGCTGGACCGGGTGGACAGCGTGGTCACCGCGAGTGCGGTGGCCGTCGCCGAGACCGGCACCATCGTCCTCGACGGCTCCCCCGACCAGGGCCGCCGCCGCATCACGCTCGTCCCCGATCACCACATCTGTGTCGTACGCGTCCCCGATCAGGTCGTTTCGTCCGTCCCGCAGGCCCTCGAACGCCTCGACCCGGCCCGTCCGTTGACGTGGATCTCCGGTCCGTCGGCGACCAGCGACATCGAGCTGGACCGGGTCGAGGGGGTGCACGGTCCGCGCACCCTGGAGGTGGTGCTGGTGGGCGGTCAGGCCAGCGCGGACGTCACCTCGTAGCGGCCGGACGGGAGTCGGTAGGCGGCGGTGCCGTCGGCGAAGCCCAGGTACTCCACGCCCTCGACCCGGGACAGGGGCGTGCGGCCCTCGCGGACCGTCGACGGGTCCGTGGTCGGAAGGCGGAGGGTCGCGGTCGAGTTCGCCGGCACCGCGGCCCGGTAGGTCAGCTTCCGGTCGTGCGCCTGCCACTGGCTGACGATCTCGCCGTACGGCGAGACATACGACCCGGCCACCCGCCTGACCTTGCCGGTCGGGTCGAGGTGCGGCCTGAGAAAGAAGTGCCGGAAACCGGGGTGTTCCGGGTCCTTGGCGATGCCGGCCATGCTCTCGTACATCCACTCCATGATCGCGCCATAGGAGTAGTGGTTGAACGAGTTCATGTCGACCGGGCCGAAGCCGTCCTCCTTCGAGTACGAGTTCCAGCGCTCCCAGATGGTGGTGGCACCGTTGCGCACCGAGTACAGCCAGGAGGGCATGGCGTCCTGGTGGAGCAGCTTGTACGCGAGGTCGACGCGGCCCTCGTCGGTGAGCACCGGGGCGAGGACGTTCACACCGAGGAAGCCGACGGAGAGGGTGTTCTCGGCGTACTTCACGCGGGTGCTGTCGGGGTGGGCCCGCTTGTAGGCCTCGTCGTTGCCGATGTTCTCGGCGAGTGACCCCACCAGGTGGCGGCGCTGGGCCTCGGTGTCGTAGAGGCCGAGCTTGAGGACCCAGAGCAGGGCGGTCTGGCTGTTGTCCTCCGGTGTGCCGCCGATCCACGGTGGTGCCTCGCCCAGGCTGGAGCGGACCGTGACCTCGCCCGTGCTGGGATCGGTGACGAGGTACTTGGCGACGAAGGCCCGCTTGATGCGGGAGAAGAGTTCCTCGTAGGTGCGGGATTCGTCGTCGCGGCCCGTGGCGCGGGCCATGTCCGCCATGAGGCGGGCGCTGTAGCCGTAGTAGACGTCGCTGATGAGCTGGGTGCTGGTGTCCTGGAAGGCCAGCCAGTCGCCGAAGATCGCACCCTGCCCGGCGTAGGTGTCGCCGGTGCGCTGCCGGATCCAGTCCAGGTACTTCTTCATCGCGGGCCAGCTGCGGTCGATGACGGTGGTGTCGCCGGACATCTGCCACACCGTCCACGGCACGACCACGCCGCAGTCCGCCCAACCGCTCGCCGGGATCGGCTGGTTGTAGCGGGCGCCGGGGGCGATCCAGGTGAACTGGGCGCCGTCGGCGCCGTAGGTGCGCTGCGAGTCGGTCAGGGTGTCCTGGAAGTGGCTGAGGAAGTTCACCGCGTCGGCGTTGTAGAGGCCGGTGTTGGCGAAGAGCTGGGTGTCGCCGGTCCAGCCGCAGCGTTCGTCGCGCTGGGGGCAGTCGGTGGGGACCCATAGGTAGTTGCCGCGCTGGCCCCAACGGACGTTGCTGATCAGCTGGTTGACGTCGGCGTCGTCGGTCTCGACCGTGCCGACGTCACGGAGGGCGGAGGTCGCGACGCGGCCGGTGAAGCGGGCGAGGGTGACGGTGTCCGTCGCGGTGACGGAGACATAGCGGAAGCCGTAGAAGGTCAGCGAGTCCTGGTGGGTCTCGCCGTCGGGGTCGCCCTTGAGGATGTATGTGCTGGTGGCCTTGGCGGCCCGGAGGTTGGCGCGGTAGACCGAGCCGACGGGGCCGTCTGCGCCCGCGCTGTCGTCGTTCAGCATCTCGCCGGGCCTGAGGGAGACTTGGGCGCCTGCCGGGCCGCGCAGGGTGTAGCGGGGGACGCCGACCATGTTCTGGCCGAGGTCGATCACGGCCGTGTCGCCGGGGCGCAGGGTGACGGCGGCGGTGGCGGCGGAGGCCGGGTCGGTGACGGTGCGGGCGGCGTCGACGACGATGCGGCCCTTGCCGTTGGGACTGCCGTCCTGGCCGGTCACGCCGGTGTGGACGGTGATGGAGCGCGGCCTGCGGTCCCACTCCGGCACCAGGCGGGCGCTCTCGCCGGGATAGGCGACCAGCCTCGCCTCGGGAAACCGGGTGGCGTGGTCGTGCTCGGTCACGTCTGCCCAGCCGGAGGCGTCGAAGCCGTTCTCCGCCCAGCCCGGGAGTTCCTTGCGGGCGTCGTAGGTCTGGCCGTCGTAGATGTCGTCGGCACGGTACGGGCCGGTGTCGGTGGCCTGCCAGTCGTCGCCGGGTGTGGTGACGATGGTCTGCTCGGATCCGTCGGCGTAGCGGACGAGCAGCTTGGCCTTGAGGGCCAGGCGGTTGCCGGCGGCGGAGTAGTAGGTGCTGTTGTCGGAGATACGGCCGTTGTACCAGCCGTTGCCAAGTACGGCCGCCAAGGTGACGTGCCCTTGGTTCCGCTGCCCGGCGACCAGGTCCGTGACGTCGTAGGTGAAGTAGTTGATGGTGCTGTCGTAGTTGGTCCAGCCCGGTGTCAGCAGTTCGGGGGTGGTTCCGTCACCGTGCGGGACCGTGACCCTGTGGCCGTTGACGTACGCCTCGTACACGCCCAGGGCGGTGATGTAGAGCCGGGCCGCCAGTACTTGACGGCCTGTCAGCGGTGCCTCTCGACGCAGCAGTGGGGCGCCGGGGGTGTTGGGCTGCTTGCCCGCCATGGCGATCCACTGGGCGCCGCCCCAGCCGGCGACGCCGTCGGTGCCGAGGAGGCCGGTCTCGAAGTGGGCGGTCGGGGCGGCGGGTACGGCGCGGCCGGTCTCGTCCCAGACCGTCACCGTCCAGTGGTAGCGGGTGGAGGCGGAGAGGGCGGGTCCGCTGTAGCGCACGGCGATCGAGGCCGGTGACGTGACGCGGCCGCTGTTCCAGATGTCCGCCTTGGCGGGGGTCAGGCGGTCGGGACGCGTCGCCACCAGGATGCGGTACGCCGACTGGCGGCGGCCTCGCGCCGGGGAGGTCATGCGCCAGCCGAACCTCGGGTGGGGCGCGTCCATGCCGAGGGGATTCGTTCTGTGCTCGACCGTCAGACCTTCGACGGCGGTGCGGTGCGAGGCGGGTGCCGCCGCCGCGGGCCCGCCCGCGGTGATCCCGCCCGCCATGGCCAGTGGGGCGACGCCCAGTGCCGTGGTGAGCACCGTCCTTCGGCGTACCCCGTCGCGCTTCGTGCTGTCGACTCCGTCGTTCATGCCGTAGTCCCTTTCGGCTGCTCGGAGTTGGAACGATTCAGCTCGAACGACGGTTGAAGCTAGTGGCAGAAGTGAAAGGTGTCCATGGCTCGATCAGGACGAATACCTTGCAGAATCAAACAGAACTCCCCAGTCTCATAGGGGGAGTTGAAACAGTTCAAAAACGGAGTCAGGTGTTCTTGCCCGGCCGCCTCGTCGAGTCGCGGCTCAGGATGCCGAAGGCCCAGCGCTCGTTGAAGCCCGCCACGAAGCCGATGGCGCACCAGAAGCCCCAGAACTCCGTGCCCGCGGCGGCCGATCCCGAGCTCCCCGCCGCCGGGCAGATCTCGGTCGTGGTCGCGGGCGGCTCGAAGACGGTCACGATGCCACCGCTGAGCAGGAAGTAGACGGCGAGGGCCAGGATCCACCCGACGAACACCCGGTACACGCCTTCGTGGCGCATGCTGCGGGCCATCTGCCCCGGGACGACGATGCCCTCCCGCCCGTTGGTCTGCCGGCGCGCCAGCTGGTCGGCGCTGCCACGAAGCCGTACCAGCACGCTGAGCACGGCCCCGAACGCGCCGACGCCGCCGCACACGAACGCGCCCAGCAGGCTCCAGCGGTCGGTGCAGTTCAGCGCCACGCCCAGCGCGCCGAGCAGGTCGACGCCCCAGAGCAGCGGCACGGCGAGCAGAGCCAGACCGGCGGCCGAGCCCAGTGCCAGACCGATGTTGAGACCCCGGCTCACGGCGGTCGCACTGTCCTGCGCCAGCCGGCCCCGCAGGTCGGCGATCTCCTGGTCGAGATACTCGGTCAGATGCTCGTTCGGCTTGGCGTCGCCCAGCCGTGGATCACTCAGCGCGTTGCCGAGCACCCGGACCACGGTGACCCGCGCCGAGACCCGTGTCCTGCGTTCGAAGGCGCGCTGCGAGGCGCCGTAGAGGAGCTGTAACTGCAGCTGCTGTTCCGGATACAGATCTCCGAACTGCACATAGGCACGGTCGAAGCCGCCCGGCACGACCTCCATCAGCCCTTCGGGCCACAGCTCGGTGTCCGCCCCCTGGACCGACTCCCGCATTGCCCGCCACCAGGTCCGGCGGCGTCCCCCGTCTTCCGTCATGGCCAAATCTGTACCGGCATCGGGCCCTTGCGGGGAAGTCTCCCAAGGCACCAGTCCTGTCACCGACTTCACGGAGCCGCGACCACCGTGTGCCGTCAGGAGTAGACGATCGGGCATCCCCGCCGTGTCGAGTGCTGGGCGGCGCGCAGATACAACGCCACATAGAAGGCCGCGTCGAGGTCGTCACTCCACCGTCCCGGCCGGATCGCCGCGGTCCGCTTCGCCTCTCCGTCCAGAAACCACGAGGTCAGCTCGAGGTTGTCCGACGTCGCCGGTATCTCGTCGGACGGCAGCTCGACGGCCTCCGCCAGCCGCTCCGCGAGGGCGAGGATCTGCGGGGCACCGGCGACGGTCGTCGTCAGGTCGTACGCCGACTCGACCGGCAACTCGATCTCCTCGTCGAGAGACACCGGTACGAGCACCGTCCAGCCCAGGAGCAGTTCCTGTTCCGCTCCCGAAAGGTGCGCCCGGCACAGCGCGGTGAAGCCGTCCATGGGCGGGACGAGTTTCTCCTCGAAGGCCGTCCCCGAACCCGGAGCGAACGCCGCCTCTTCGGGAACGCTCGTGTACGGCGGCAGCCCACGCCGCGCCAACTCCTCGTTCAGCCCGGCGGCGACGTCCCCACGGCCGTCCTCCTCCTCGCCGAACCACTCCTGCGCGCCGACGCTCACCAGATAGATCCCCATGCCCGCAACGTACCGCCCACCACTGACAACGCCTTCGGTCACCGGCTGCCGATCCCCGGTCGAAGGTGTCGCTGAGTACACCCGGCGATACGGGTTCTGCGCCCAATGTGGTCAAGTCGCCTGCTCCGTAGCTTCGTCGGCAGGGCACAGGGAGTGCCGGACGGAGAGTGATGACGATGTTTCGCGCAGGCTCGCGACGAACGGGCGACAAGGGACCCGCCCCCGAGGCGCTCCGGTTGGTCAAGGTCACCAAGACCTACGGTTCGCACGACAGCGCGGTGACCGCTCTGGACGGGGTCACGCTCGGCCTCGGGCGGGGCACCTTCACCGCGGTGATGGGCCCCTCGGGGTCCGGCAAGACCACGCTGCTGCACTGCGCGGCCGGTCTCGACCGGCCCGACAGCGGCATCGTGCGCGTGGACGGCACCGAGCTGACCGGGGGCGGCGAGGCGGAGCTGACGCGGTTCCGGCGCGGCCGGATCGGGTTCGTGTTCCAGCAGTACAACCTGCTGGAGACGCTCACCGTCGCCCAGAACACGGTGCTGCCGCTCAAACTCGCCGGCCGGCGCGTCGACCGCATGCGGGTGGTGGAGATCCTGACCTCCGTCGGCCTCGGTGACCGCCTCGGGCACCGCCCCGACCAGCTGTCAGGCGGTCAGCGGCAGCGTGTCGCCATCGCGCGCGCCCTGGTGACCGAACCGCGCGTGATCTTCGCGGACGAGCCGACCGGCGCCCTGGACACGCGCAGCGCACGCGACGTGCTGCGGTTGCTCCAGCAGGCGGTGCGCGTGCACGGCCGGACCGTGGTCATGGTGACCCACGACCCGGTCGCCGCCTCGTACGCCGACTCGGTGCTGTTCCTGGCGGACGGCCGGCTGGCGGGCCGGATGGACGCGCCGGCCCCGGACGCGGTGGCCGAACGGCTCGCGCACCTCGGCGACAACGTGGCGACGGAGGTCTGAACCATGTTCATGCTGGCCATGCGGTCGATACGGCACCGCCCCGGGCGGTTCCTCGCCACGTTGCTGTGCGCGTTCCTGGGCGCGGCGATCATCATGACGTTCAACTCGATGCACGACACGGCCGCGCGGGAGGGCGTCGACCCGACCAGCGCGGAGACGCTGTCGACGGCCGCGGGTGTCGTCGGCGGCTACGGCACCCTGCTGGTCTTCTTCGCGGTCGCCTCGGCCCTGACCGTCAACGTCCGGCAGCGCGCCGCCGAGTTGACGCTGCTGCGCTGCTCGGGGGCGACTCCCGGGCAGCTGAAGCGGATGGTCGTGGGCGAGGCCGTGGCGGTGGGCCTGGTGGGCGCGGCGCTGGCGATCGGTCCGGCGATGCCGGCCGGCCGGGCGCTGCTGGAGGTGTTCCAGGACAGCGGTCAGGTCGCTGCGTCCGTGGACCACTCCTTCGGTCCGATCGCGCTCCTGACGGGCATCGGCATCACACTGCTCGCGTCGGTGGGCGCCGCCTTCCTCGCCGTACGGCGCGCGACCCGCGGGCACGAGAAGCGCGGCGGGGCGCGGAAGTTCCTCGCGTACGCCGCGCTGCTCACCGGTGCGGTGTCGGCCTCCTCCACCTTCGTGTTCTCGGCGACGGACGCGGCCCTGATGGCGCCGCCGGCCTACGGGGCGATCCTGCTGTCGGTGGGGTTCGCGCTGATGGCGCCGCGGCTCCTGGAGGGCGTACTGGACCGGCTGCCGGCAGGCGGGGCGAGCGGCTGGCTGGCCGTGCGGAATCTGCGGGAACGGGCTGGTCATCTGGCCGGGATCCTGATGTCGCTGATCCTGTTCACAGCCGTGGCCACGGCCACGCTGACCATACAGGCGGTGGAGAGCGACGCCGTCGAGGCCTCGGGGCTGACGAAGTCGGTCGACGCCAAGAACCTCGAGACACTCAACTTCACGGTCGTCGGCATCATCGTGGTGTTCGTCGGCGTGATGCTGGTCAACTCGCTGTACGCGGCGACGAGTTACCGGGGCCGGGAGTTCGGGCAACAGCGCCTGGCCGGGGCGACCCCGGGTCAGGTACTCGGGACGGTCGGCGCCGAGACCGTGATCCTGACGGTCACCGGAGTCCTGTTCGGCTCGGTGGCCGCGCTGGCCGGGATCGTCCCGTTCACGGTGGTCCGCGGGGACGCCGTACTGCCGGGAGAGGTCTACGGCATCGGGGTCGCCGTCGTCGCCATCGCGGCGGCGGTGACGCTGGGCACGAGCCTGGTCACGGCCCGGCGGATGCTGCGGACCCCCGCGGTCGGGGCGGTCGCGGTGGCGTCATGACGACGACGGTCGCGCGGGGACGGCTGCCTCGGCGGCCGTCCCGTCGGTTCAGGCCGGCGGCGTCCAGCAACGTGGTCACCGTCGGCACAACCAGGCGGCGAGATACGGGCACCCTTGGTAGGCGGGCTCGGCGGACACCTTCTCCAGCCGTTCGAAGACGTGCACGATCCGCTCGCGGGGCGTGCCGGCGCCCTGCGCGCCTGGCGCCGGCACGGCCTCGTCCGCGGGAAGCCGTCGCTCGAGGTTCGCCGCGAGGGCCTCGCCCGTGCCGGCGAAGAGCACCGGAAGACGAGAGGAAACCGATCGGTATACCGCCTTCCGATCCACCGAGCCCTCGTGACATCATCGCTGAACAAGCGCTTGGACAGCACCTTGACCGTCTGCCCGACCGCCCCGACTGTCGTCGCCGAACTGGAGGCCCCCGTTGTTCACATCCGTCGACGACGTCTCCGCACGTCTGGCCGAGACCGGTTATCTCGCCTCGCCCGCCGTCGCCACGACCGTCTTCCTCGCCGACCGCCTGGGCAAGCCGCTCCTGGTGGAGGGCCCGGCCGGCGTCGGCAAGACGGAGCTCGCCAAAGCCGTCGCCGAGGTCGCCGGGGCGCGGCTCGTGCGTCTGCAGTGCTACGAGGGGGTCGACGAGTCCCGCGCGCTGTACGAGTGGAACCACGCCAAGCAGCTCCTGCGGATCAGCGCGGGCCGCGACGAGACCTGGGACGAGACGCGCACGGACATCTTCAGCGAGGAGTTCCTGCTCACGCGGCCGCTCCTGACGGCCATCCGCGGCGACGACCCGAAGGTGCTCCTCATCGACGAGACCGACAAGGCGGACGTCGAGGTGGAGGGCCTGCTGCTTGAGGTGCTCAGCGACTTCCAGGTCACGGTTCCCGAACTGGGCACCATCACCGCGACGCGCCGCCCCTTCGTCGTCCTCACCTCCAACGCGAGCCGCGAGCTGTCCGAGGCGCTGCGCCGCCGCTGTCTGTTCCTGCACATCGGCTTCCCGGACGAGGAGTTGGAGCGCCGGATCGTCCGGCTGAAGGTGCCGGGGCTCGACGAGGCGCTGGCCCGCTCGGTCGTCCGGGTCGTGGGCGCGCTGCGGGCGATGGACCTGCGCAAGGTGCCGTCGGTCGCCGAGACGATCGACTGGGCGCGCACCCTGCTCGCGCTCGGCGCCGACACGCTGGACGAGACGGTCGTACGGGACACGCTCGGCGCTCTGCTCAAACATCAGGACGACGTCCTGAAGGCGAGTGCCAAGCTCGACCTGGACGCCCTGTGACCATGTCCACGGGTGTCGCGGAGCGGCTGACGTCCCTGGTCGGGGCGCTGCGCGCGCACGGCATCCGGGTCGGCACGAGCGAGACGGTGGACGCGGCACGGGCCATCGAGGTGCTCGGCCTCGCCGACCGGGAGCTGCTGCGCGAGGGGTTGGCGGCGACGCTGTTGAACGGCACCGGCGGGCGGCCGGTGTTCGACCCGGTCTTCGATCTGTACTTCCCCCGTGGTGTCGGCGCGCCGGAGGGGGAGGCGGCGGGGCGTGAGGCCCTGCGGGACCGGCTCGCCGCGGCGCTGGCCGCCAACGACCAGGTGATGATGGGCCGGTTGGCGGTCGAGGCCGTCGACGGCTTCGGCGGTTACGGTTCCTCGCCGCAGTCGGACGGCTGGTCGTCGTACCAGACGCTCGAACGGCTGCGTCCGCAGACCCTGCTCGCCCGCGTCCGCGACGACGTCCGCGCGCGGGGCGGCAGTTCTGGGTTCACGGACCGGCTGCTGGAGGACGAGATCCGACAGCGTATCGAGGCGTTCCGGGCGCTGGTGGCCGCGGAGGCGCGGCGCCGGGTCGCCGAGCGGCGCGGCCGGGACGAGATCGCCCGGCGGGCGGTGACGCCGACCGCCGACCGGGTCGACTTCCTGTTCGCCGGGAAGGCCCAACTGGCCGAGCTGCGCAGGGCTGTTCAGCCGCTCGCCCGCAAGCTCGCGACCCGGCTCGCGGCACGCCGCCGCCGCGCCTCCCGGGGCGCCATCGATCTGCGGCGAACCCTGCGCGGGTCGCTGTCGACGGGCGGGGTGCCGATGAAGCCGGTGCTGCGCAGACGGCGTCCCGTGCGCCCCGAACTGGTGCTGCTGTGCGATGTGTCGGGCTCGGTGTCCGGCTTCTCGGACTTCACGATGCTGCTGGTGCAGGCGCTGCACGACCAGTTCAGCAAGGTCCGTGTGTTCGCCTTCGTCAACCGGATCGACGAGGTGACCGGACTGCTCCAGCACGGCACCGCGGATCCGGAAGGGCTCGGCGCCCGCATCGAGGCGGAGGCCACGCTCACCGGGTATCACGGCAGCAGCGACTACGGCATGGCGCTGGGCGAGTTCGCCGAGCGGTACGGCGACGCGGTCGGCCCGCGCACGACCGTGTTCGTCCTCGGGGACGCCCGCACGAACATGAGCGACCCGAATCTGGCGGCGGTACGGCAGATCGCCGAACGGGCGCGCCGCGTCTACTGGTTGAACCCGGAGGAGCGCTCCCGCTGGGGCACGGGCGACTCCGCCGCGCCCGCCTACGCCGAGCTGGTCGAGATGCACGAGTGCCGTACGGCCCGGCAGCTCAGCGCGCTGGTGGCGAGACTGCTGCCGGTGTGATCAGACGGCGGCGAGCTGCGGGCATGGAGCGACCGGATCGGCCGCCAGCTCTGACCAGCAGCGGCCCGTAGAACTTGGTCCTGAACTCGCGGCGGACGTCGTCGACGTGCGAGTCCAGGAAGCTCGCGTTCACCGAGGCACCCGCGTTGTTGATCGGGATGCGTGACGGTACGCGGGTCGCGAGCGGTCGCGTACACCTTCTTCGCCCCCGGCTCGTGGAGCGCGGCGACCAGGCCGCGGCCGATGCCGCGACTGCCGCCGGTGACCAGGGCGACGGAACCTTCGGGTTGGGCCCCGGAGGCGACCCCGGTGAAAATCAGGGTTCGCCCCTGATGGTCCTGCCCATGCGGATTTCCTACGCTCGACGAGAGTGGAGGGGGGATCTCATGAAGGCAGTGGTTCAGGACCGGTACGGCTCGGCGGACACGCTGGAGTTCATGGACGTCGACCGGCCGGCGCCGGCCGCCGGCGAGGTGCTGGTGCGGGTGCACGCGGCCTCGGTCAACGCGTACGACTGGCACTTCATGCGCGGTGACCCGTTGCTGGGTCGCGGCATGATGGGGCTGCGCAGGCCCAGGGCACGCGTGCGGGGCCGCGACTTCGCCGGCCGGGTGGAGGCGGTGGGCGCCGGGGTCACGGGGATGGAGCCCGGCGACGAGGTGTACGGGGAGGCCGACGGCGCGTTCGCGGAGTACGTGTGCGCGCGAGACGGCGAGGTGGGCCCGAAGCCGGCCAACCTCACCTTCGAGCAGGCGGCGGCGATACCACTGGCGGCGAACACCGCCCTCATCGGTCTGCGCGACGTCGCGCGGGTGCGGCCTGGTCAGACGGTCCTGGTGAACGGGGCGTCGGGCGGTGTCGGCACGTTCGCCGTGCAGCTCGGCAAGGCGTACGGCGCCGAGGTGACGGCGGTGTGCAGCACCCGGAACGTGGAGCTGGTCCGGTCGCTCGGCGCGGACCGGGTGATCGACTACACGCAGGAGGACTTCACCCGGGGCGGGAAGCGCTACGACGTGGTGCTGGACCTGGTCGGCAACCACTCGCTCGGCGCGTTCCGGCGGGTGCTGACGCCCACCGGGACGCTGGTGCTCTCCGGCGGCGGGGTGTACGAGGGCGGCAGCTTGGTCGGGCCGATGGGCCTGTTCCTCAAGCGGCGACTGGTGGCGCCCTTCTCGCGCCACCAGCGGTTGCTCGAGATATCTGCGCTGCAGAGCAAGGCGAACCTCGCGGCGCTGCGGGAGCTGGCCGAGGCCGGGAAGATCACTCCGGTCGTGGAGCGGACGTATCCGCTGAACGAGGCGGCCGAGGCCATCCGGTACCTGGAGGTGGAGCACGCGCGCGCGAAGGTCGTCGTCACCGTGTGACGTGCCGGCGCGGTCCGGCCTGCGCTACTCCTTCTTCTTCGCGAACTCCCTCGCCGTCTGCCCCTGGAAGTCGCAGACCACGACCGGCTCGTCGCCCACGACCCAGGCGTCGTGTCCGGGCGAGACGACGAAGACGTCGCCGGGTCCGACTTCGCTCTCACCGCCGTCGTCCATGTGGATGCGCATGCGGCCGCGCAGGACGTAGCCGTTGTGGTGCATCTGACAGGTGTCCGTGCCCGCGATCGGGGCCACGTCCTGGGTCCAGCGCCAGCCGGGTTCGAAGGTTGCCACGGCGAAGTCGAGATCCGACATGTGGACGGCTTCCATGTGGCCGTGGGGGAAATCACGTCGCTCGTCCGGCTTGTCGAGCGTCTTCACTTCCAACATCACGCGCTCCCTTCCGGCCGCGGTTCACCGCGACCGGGGCCGGTCTCCCCGGCGGCCTGGGCACCGCCGTCGGGCGGCCGACCCCCTACCACTCCATCGTCCGCCCGGCCACCCGGGGCTGCCATTCGGCAGACGCCCGCTCAGTCCTGCTTCCCGCAGAGCTCGGCGAACCGTTCGGCGTCCACGTTGCCGCCGGAGATGATCACGCCGACCCGGCGCGGAAGCGCTCCCGCCCGGCCGGTGAGCAGGGCGGCCAGCGGCGTGGCGCCGCTCGGCTCGACCACGATCTTCAGGCGCTCGAAGGCGAACCGCATGGCGTCCCGGATCTCGTCGTCGCTGACCAGCGCGATCGCGTCGACGAGCCGCCGGTTGACGGAGAAGGTGAGTTCGCCGGGTGTGTGCAGAGCCTGGCCGTCGGCGATGGTGCGGGGCACCGGGATGCTGATGCGCCGCCCCGCCTCCAGGGAGCGCTTGGTGTCGTCGCCGGCCTCCGGTTCGACGCCGATCATCCGGATGCCCGGGTACAGGCCCTTGGCCACCGTGGCGCTGCCGGCCATGAGTCCGCCACCGCCGACCGGGGTCAGCAACGCCCCCAACTCTCCTGCATCTTCGAGGAGTTCGAGAGCAGCAGTGCCCTGCCCGGCGATGACGTGCGGATGCTCGTAGGGCGGGATGAGGGCGAGGCCGCGCTCGGCGGCGAGGGCCTCCCCGATCGCGACGCGGTCGCCGGTGTAGCGGTCGTACGTGACGATCTCGGCGCCGTATCCGACGGTGGCCGCCCGCTTCGACGGCGGAGCGTCCTCGGGCATGACGATCACAGCGCTGGTCCCCAGCTCCCGGGCCGCGAGGGCGACGGCCTGGGCGTGGTTGCCGGAGGAGTAGGCGGCGACACCCCGGGCGAGTTGCCCGGGGCTGAGCCGGGACGCCGCGTTGTAGGCGCCGCGGAACTTGAAGGCGCCGACGCGCTGGAAGTTCTCGCACTTGAGGAAGACCTCGGCACCGACGAGTTCGTCGAGGGTCCGCGAGCGCAGCACGGGGGTTCGGTGGGCGACGCCCTTGAGCCGCGTGGCGGCGTCGCGGACGTCGTCGAGGGTGATCGGCGGGGTGGTGGTCGTCACGCGTGTCCTCCGGGGGTGTCTTGTCGGTCGCGCTTCACGGCGGCCGGTGCTCAGTCCGTCGCCGGGTCCGTCAATCGATCCGGTGCTCGATCCGTCCCCGGGCCCGTCAACCGATCCGGTGCTCGATCCGTCGCCGCCCGCGCCTCGGCGCGCGCCTGTGACAGATAGCTGTAGGCGGAGGCACGGGAGATGCCGAGCCGTGCCGCGACCTGCTCGATCGCGCGCCGCACGGCGAAGACGCCCCGCTCGTCCAGGCCACGGAACAGCTCCAGGCGCTGGGCGCGGTCGAGGGCGGCCCAGCTGCCGTTCCGCCGGAGCCGGTGAGCGTCGAGGATGGCGTCGACGACGGAGTCGATGTCGTTGCCGAACGCGGTCACCGGAGCTTCGGCCGTGGCGCCGCCGAGACCTGCGAGGGCGCCGAGCAAGGCATGCGCGTCGCCCACGGCGGTGACGTCCAGGTTGACGCACAGGGCGCCGAACACGGTTCCCGTGGAATCCCGCAGCACCATGGTGGACGCCTTGATCAGCTTGCCGTTCCGGGTCCGGGTGACGTAGTTCAGCTCGTCGCCCGCCTCGTCCCCGCGCGCGAGGATCCGCATCCCGATCTCGCTCATCGCTCCGCCCACGGCCCGCCCGGTCACCGAACCGGCCACGGCGACCACGGACTCCCCCGGCCGCCGGTAGTCGTGCAGGACCGCTTCGCACATCGGCCCGAACGTCGCCACGAGCCCGTCGACGACCGGCGTCAGCGCGGCGACGATCGCGTCCCGCTCCGATTCCAGGTCCCGTTCCAGGTCCTGCTCCGCCGCCATCGCACACTCCTTGTCCGCACAGGACTCGGCAACGTCTCACCCGAGCCAGCTCCTCTAGACTATACGTCCAGATGCTGTACGGACAGTCCAGATCGCCGTGATCGACGACCCGGTCCCTCCGAGTGCTTCCTTCAGGACCCGCGAGCGCGGGCCGGGCGTTTCCACCCTGGCCCCGGGACCCCGGCAGCCTTGACGCGAGCATTGATGTTACCGGTAACATCGACACTCATGTCCTTGACGTCGGCATCCCCGCACACCCGCGTCTTCAGCCCCGCCGCCGTGGTCGCCTCCTGCGTCGGCTTCGTGCTCATCGGTGTCCTGCAGGCCCTGTACGGCCCGGTGATCCCCGCCTTCCGCGAGGAGTTCGACCTGTCCCCGTCGGCCGCCGGCCTCGGGCTGAGCGCGCACTTCGTCGGCGGTGTGGCCGGCGTGCTGCTCTTCGACGGGCTCTACGGCCGGATCGGCAACCGGTGGATCCTCGGCGCCTCGTATCTGCTGATGGCCGTCGGCGCGGCCGGCTTCGCCCTCGCCCCGAACTGGCCGCTGGCCCTGGCCATGGCGCTGCTCGCGGGGCTCGGCTTCGGCGGTATCGACTACGGCCTCAACCAGCTGTTCGCCGTGGGCTTCGGCCACCGCTCGACCGCCATGCTGAACATCCTCCACGCCCATTTCGGCATCGGCGCGATCCTCAGCCCGGCCCTGATCGGCGCGGTCGGCTCCGCGCACTACCCCGCCGTGTTCCTCGGCTTCGCGCTGGCCAACCTGCCCCTGCTGCTGTGCCTGCGCGGCGTGCGCGACCGGACCCCGCAGCCGTCCGAGGCGCACTCCGAGACGTCCGGCGGCCAGGTCCTCGCGCGCAGTCTCGGCTCCGTACTCGCCGTGTTCGTCGCCCTGTATGTGCTGCACGTCGGCGTCGAGGCCGGTGTGGGCGGCTGGGAGCCGACCCATCTGGAGACCGTCGGCTACGGCGCCGGATTCGCCGCCACCGCGACGTCCGTGTACTGGCTGATGATGACCGTGGGCCGCTTCCTGGTCGCCCCGATCGCGCTGCGCTTCTCGGCGCAGGCCATCATCACCGTCTCCTGCGCGGGCATGACGGTATGCCTGCTGCTCGCGGCGGTTCCGGGGCTGGCCCCGTACGCCTACGCCGGTGTCGGTCTGTTCATCGCGCCGATCTTCCCGACCGGACTGCCCTGGCTCCACCGGGCCGCCCCTCGGGCCCGGCGGGCCGGCGCCCTCGTCATCGCCGCCTCCATGGTCGGCGGTGTGGTGGCGGGCCCGGCGCTCGGCAAGGCCATCGAGTGGTCCGGCGTCCGCAGCGTCCCGCTCATCCTCGGGGCCGTCTCGGCGCTGTGCCTGGCGGCGACCCTGTGGCTGATCCGCACCACCCGCCCCCGCTGACCCACCTCGCCACCCGTCCGAATCGAAGGGAAGTCTCCGCGTGTCCGCTCTGACTGCGTCGTCCGACGGTTTCCTGCTGCACGGCGAGCCGTTCCGGATCGTCTCCGGCGCCATGCACTACTTCCGGATCCACCCCGACCAGTGGGCCGACCGGCTGCGCAAGGCACGGCTGATGGGCCTCAACACGGTGGAGACGTACGTGCCGTGGAACGCTCACCAACCCGATCCCGACGGGCCCCTCGTCCTCGACGGCTTCCTCGACCTGCCCCGCTATCTCAGCCTCGCCCGCGACGAGGGCCTGCACGTCCTGCTGCGCCCGGGTCCGTTCATCTGCGCCGAGTGGGACGACGGCGGCCTGCCGTCCTGGCTGATCGCGGATTCCGACATCCGGCTGCGCTCGAGCGACCCGCGGTTCACCGGAGCGTTCGACCGCTACCTCGACCTGCTGCTGCCCCCGCTGCTGCCGTACCTGGCCGCGGCGGGCGGCCCGGTGATCGCGGTCCAGGTGGAGAACGAGTACGGCGCCTACGGCGACGACACCGCCTATATGAAGCACCTCGAACAGGCCTTCCGGGCCCGGGGCGTCGAGGAGCTGCTCTTCACCTGCGACCAGGCCAATCCCGAGCACCTGGCCGCCGGAACCCTCCCCGGCGTCCTGGCGACCGCCACCTTCGGCAGCCGGGTCGACCAGAACCTGGCCGAGCTGCGCAGGCACCGGCCCGAAGGCCCGCTGATGTGCGCGGAGTTCTGGATCGGCTGGTTCGACCACTGGGGCGGCCCTCACCACGTGCGGGACGCCGCGGACACAGCCGCCGACCTGGACCGGCTGTTGTCCGCGGGTGCCTCGGTCAACATCTACATGTTCCACGGCGGCACCAACTTCGGCTTCACCAACGGCGCGAACCACAAGCACGCCTACGCGCCGACCGTCACGTCGTACGACTACGACGCGGTCCTCACCGAGTGCGGCGACCCCGGCCCCAAGTACCACGCCTTCCGCGAGGTCATCTCCCGCCACCTACCCGTCCCCGAGGAGCCCGCCCCGGCTCCGTCGCCCAAACTCCCGCCTGTGACAGTTGAGTTGACCCGTCGTGCGTCGCTGCTGCGGCACGCGAAGGCCCTCGCCGAACCCGTCCGCACCGAGCACCCGGCGACGATGAACGACCTGGGTCTGCAGACCGGTTACGCGCTCTACCGCACGACCGTGGCCACCGCGGGCGACGGCCTGCTGCGTTTCGCCGGCGGTGTCGGTGACCGCGCCCAGGTCTTCGTCGACGGCGCCCCCGTCGGCGTACTGGAACGCGAACGCCACGACGAGACCCTGCCCGTCCGCGTCCCGCACCCCGGCGCCACGCTGGAGGTCCTCGTCGAGAACATGGGCGGCGTCAACTACGGCCCCCGCATCGGCGCCCCCAAAGGCCTGCTCGGCCCCGTCAGCTTCGACACCACTCCCCTGCTCGACTGGGACTGCCACCCCCTGCCGCTCGACGACCTGAGCACGGTACCGTTCACTCCCGCCGACACGCCCCTCGCCGCCGAACCCGCCTTCCACCACGGCACGTTCGACGTGGACACCCCGGCCGACACCTTCCTCGCCCTGCCCGGCTGGACCAAGGGCCAGGCCTGGGTCAACGGCTTCCACCTGGGCCGCTACTGGAACCGCGGCCCGCAGCACACCCTCTACGTCCCGGCCCCCGCACTGCGTCCCGGCGCCAACGAACTGGTCCTGCTGGAACTGCACGGCACCGCCGCGGCACGCGCCCTGCTGACCGACACCCCCGACCTCGGACCGGAGAACACCTGGTGACGCACGTACCGCGCGTCCCCACACCCGCCACCCCCTGACGGGTCACCCCTCCTTCGCCGCCCCTCCCCGGCGCCGGCGATCCGGCGTCTCCGGAGCCCGTGCGCACCCGTTCACCGTGTTGGCCGCGCCGGAGCGGGCGCCCGTGGTGGGCGGGGTGGCGGCTGCCGTGACGCAGCCGAGCGGGTCGTCAGCCGGACATGGTCGGTCCGCTCCGGGTGACGCGTCGACCGTGCCGGATCCAGCCCCGTCGGCCTGCCTATGCTGGGGACCTGCCGGGGCGGATGCCACCGCCGTGCCGATGTCGAGGAAGCAGCCATCATGACCCGAAGCTCCGCCGACGGCTCCGCTCCGAGAGGGCGCAGCAGACGGAACTTCGCGGGCGCGCGGCCCGTGATGGACGACGTGGCGCGGCTGGCCGGGGTCTCCAAGCAGACCGTCTCGCGCGTGCTCAACGACCATCCGTCGGTGCGGGCGGAGACCCGCGAGCTGGTCTTGACCGCCATGCGGACGCTGGGCTACCGGCCGAGCCGCAGCGCCAGGTCGCTGGCCAGCGGGCGGACCCGGATGGTCGGGGTGATCTCGTTCGACGCCGCCCGTTACGGGCCCGCCAGCATCCTGACCGCGATCAACACCGCGGCCCAGGAGGCCGGTTACCTGCTCAGCTCGATCGCACTGGACACGGCCGAGCCCGAGACAGTGGTCGAGGCGGTGAACCGGCTGTCCGCCGAGGGCGCGGACGGAGTGATCGCCATCGCCCCGCAGCTGTGGGTGGGCAAGGCCCTGGCGGACACCCGCCTCGACACCCCGCTCGTCGTCCTGGAGGACGGCGTCGACGCCGACATCCAGCAGGTCACCGGCGACTCCCGGACCGGGGCCCGCAAGGCCGTCGAGTATCTGCTGGGCCTGGGCCACCGCACCGTGTGGCACATCGCGGGCCCGACCGGCTGGAGCTCGGCCGATCACCGGCTGGGCAGCTGGCAGGCCTGCCTGGAGGCGGCCGGCGTCGAGGTCCCGGCCCCCCTGATCGGCGACTGGAGCGCCGACTCCGGCTACGAGCTGGGGCGGCAGCTGGCCCGGCGCCCGGACGTCACGGCCGTGTTCGTGTCCAACGACCAGATGGCCCTCGGACTGCTGCACGCCCTGCACGAGGCCGGCCGCTCCGTCCCCGGCGACGTCAGCGTCGTGGGGTACGACGACATCCCCGAGGCCGCGCACTTCCTGCCTCCGCTGACCACCGTGCGCACGGACTTCGCCGAGATCGGCACGCGTTCGCTGCGCCTGCTGCTGAACCGGCTCGACGGCACCGCCGAACCGCCCGCCGTCGACTCACTGGTTCCTGTCGATCTCGTGGTCCGCGGCAGCAGCGGCCCGGCGCCGACGCGCTGACAGCCCTCTCCCGCCCGGCATCGGCCGGAAGTCGTCCGTGGGCACACCCGCCCTGTTGCTGGAACCGCACATCGCCGCTCCGATGCCCCCTGGCCGGGCGCCACTCCGCCCCCGGCTCCGAGACCGAGGGGGGTTCGGAGAGCGTGCGTCACCCCAACTCGACCATCGTCGGCGGTGCGCTGTGGGACGCCCGTGAGGATCTGGGCGCCGAGGTGATGGACAAGGTCGTCTACAAGGCGCTGACCGAGTACCTCACGCCGATCGACGGCTTCACCGAGGCGCGGGCCACCGTGCTCGCCGCCGCGGCGGACCTCAACGTCCCTGCGGCCGGGCAGAAGGCACTGCGGCGCGCGTTCAGCGCCCACGGCATAGTTCCCGGCCGGGAGTCCGCCCTCGGCGTGGACTCCGACGTCCTCCTCGACCGGATCAACACCACCCGGAGCCACCTCGGCGGGGGCGGCGGCTGGTGGGCGGCGGCCAAGTCCGACGAGGACGGCTCGGAGCCGTACTCCGTGTGGGCCGGGCGCGCCGACGGCGAGGGCCAGGTCGAGCTGATGAGCCCCAACGACGGCCGCCACCACGTCAATCCGGCAACGGACGGCAGGACGGTGGTGTGGCAGGCCTACGGCGCCGACGGCGTCGACGTCCTGGCCCGACCGCTCGCGGGCGGCCCCGTGAAGAGGCTCTGGCACGGCCGGAACCCCGGCAGCTCGGTGGCACCTACTACCGGGCCTGGGCGCCGTCGGTGAGCCAGGGCAGGGTCGCCTACCAGGAGCGGAGGCGAGTGCGCGCCGAGTACGCGGTCAGTACTCGCGTCATCGATGTCGCGACCGGCGAGAACAGACAGATCCAACGGGCCGAGCCGCGCTCGACGGTTCACGTGTGGCGGACCTCAGTCCGGAGACCGGGCCGTACGCGCTGAACGCTTACGACGTGACGGTCTGCGAGGACCGCGTCACGGTCGGCAGCTATCCGGCCGACGCCCCGATCAGCAATGAATCGGCGCCAAAGCTCCACCGGTTCGTGTCGGCCGGCGCGCCCGACGACCCGGCGACCCGCCTGGGCCGGGTCTCCTGCAACCGGGGCGAGCAGTCGTCGGCGGCCGTGGTGGCGGGCGGCCAGGTGGTGTGGCTGGACTCGACGACCGGCAGCACCGATGTGGTGACCCGGGCTCGGTCGGCGGGCCGCTGCGACTGACCTCAGGAGCGCAAGAACAGGGGCCGTTGGCCGCCGGGTGTGTGATCGGCGGTCAACGACCCTGCTCACGGAGCCGGCATCCGTCAGCCGGTCCCGTCGGCCGCCGCCCGCTGCCAGGCCGCGTTCCGCAGCAGCCGCAGCCCGTTGAGGCCGACGAGGACCGTGGAGCCCTCGTGGCCCGCTACGCCGAGCGGCAGCGGCAGGGTGCCGAGCAGGTCCCAGGTGACCAGGCCCGCGATGAACACCCCGGCGATGACGAGGTTCTGCACGACCAGTTTCCGAGCCCGGCGGGAGAGGGCGACGGTGGCGGGGACGGTGGCGAGTTCGTCGCGGACGATCACCGCGTCGGCGGTCTCCAGGGCCAGGTCGGAGCCCGCCCGGCCCATGGCGACGCCGATGTGGGCGGCGGCCAGGGCGGGCGCGTCGTTGACGCCGTCGCCGACGACCATCACCTTGCGGCCCGCGCCCTCCAGTTCCTTCACCGCGACCGTCTTGTCCTGCGGCAGCAGCCCGGCTCGCACGTCCTCGATGCCGGCCTCCGCCGCCAGGCGGGCGGCGGCGCGAGGGTTGTCGCCCGTGAGCAGGACCGGGGTGGTGCCGGTGAGCCTGGTGAGGGAGGCGACGGTACCGGCGGCGTCGGGGCGCAGCCGGTCCGCGATGCCGAGCACTCCGGCGGGGGTGCCGTCGACGACCACGAGGACGGCGGTACGGCCGGACTCCTCGAGTTCCTCGGCCAGTTCGCCGACCGTGCCGTCGGGGTCGGAGTCGGCGAGCAGTCGGGCCGGAGCGCCGACCTCGACGGTGCGGCCTTTGACGACGGCCTTCACGCCGACCCCGGGCGCCGATGTGAAGTCGTGCGCGCTGGGCAGTTCGAGACGGCGCTCCCGCCCGGCGTCCACCACCGCCCGGGCCAGCGGGTGTTCACTCGGGTGCTCGGCGGCCGCGGCGAGCGTCAGGAGTTCGTCCTCGTCCAGGCCGGATGCGGGAAGTGGCCGTACGTCGACGACACGCGGCGTTCCCTCGGTGAGGGTGCCGGTCTTGTCCAGGGCGACGGCGTCGACCTGGCCGAGGCGTTCCATCACCACCGCCGACTTCACCAGCACACCGTGCCGGCCGGCGTTGGCGATGGCCGACAGCAGGGGCGGCATGGTGGCCAGGACCACCGCGCACGGCGAGGCCACGATCATGAAGGTCATGGCGCGCAGCAGCGCCTCGGAGAACGCCTCGCCGAACGCGAGCGGGACCCCGAACACGGCGAGCGTCGCGGCCACCATGCCCAGCGAGTAGCGCTGTTCGACCTTCTCGATGAAGAGCTGCGTGGGCGCCTTGGTCTCGGACGCCTCCTCCACCATGCGTACGATCCGGGCGATCACCGAGTCGGAGGCGTCGCGTTCGACGCGCACGCGCAGTGCGCCGGTGCCGTTGAGGGTGCCCGCGAAGACCTCGTCGCCGGGCTCCTTCGGGGCGGGGAGCGGTTCGCCGGTGATGCTCGCCTGGTCGACCTCGCTGGTTCCGGCCAGCACCCGGCCGTCGGCTCCGACGCGCTCGCCGGGCCGCACGAGGACGGTGTCGCCGACCGTCAACTCCTCGACGGCGACGGCCTGTTCGGTGCCGTCGGGGGCGATGCGGGTGGCGGTGGCGGGGGCCAGGTCGAGCAGGCCTCGCACCGAGTCGGCGGTGCGGGCGGTGGCGAGGGCTTCGAGGGCGCCCGAGGTCGCGAAGATGACGATCAGCAGGGCGCCGTCCATCACCTGCCCGATCGAGGCGGCGCCGAGTGCGGCGACCACCATCAGCAGATCGACGTCGAGCGTCCGGTCCTTGAGCGCCTTGAGCCCCTCCCAGCCCGGCTCCCAGCCACCGGTGGCGTACGCCAGCGCGTACAGCGGGCCCCAGGTCCAGACGGGTGCCCCGGCGAGTTGCAGTGGCAGCGCGAGCAGGAACAGCGCGGTGGCCGCGACGGCCCAGCGGACCTCCGGCAGCGCGAGGAGCCGGGTGCGCCGCCGGGGCACGGAGCCGGCCCGCGCGGACGCGGCTCGGTCGGCCGACGGCTGGGTGAGCGTGGAAGTCATGCACGGCACAATACAGGAACAGATGAATACCCGTTCATGTCTTCATGCCGTGGACCTCGCCGCGCGGGTCTTCACGTCAGGTGCCGGCTCGCACGCCTCCCCACCGCCGGATCCGATAGCGGTCCGCCAATCGGCAGGCAACGTAGATCGCGAACGAGATGGTGGTGACGTACGGACTGATGGGGATGCTGCTGCCCAGCGCCAGCAGGATCCCGCCCTCGATGGAGGCCACCGCGAAGAGCACGCTCAGCGCGGGCAGCAGCACCGGCGAGGCCGTGAGCCGGGCAGCGGCGGCCGCCGGCGTGACGACGAGGGTGAGGACCAGCAGCGCGCCGACGATCTGCACGGACAGCGCGACCGCGAGGCCCAGCACGATCATGAAAGCGAACGACAGCCCGCGTACCGGCACGCCCCGCGCCTCGGCCACCTCCGGGTCGGCGCTGGCGAAGAGGAGTGGTCGCCACATGACCGCGAGCGCGACCAGCACCACGGCCGACGTGCCGAGCAGCCAGGACGTCTGCGGGGTGTCGACGGCGACGATCTGCCCGGTCAGCAGGCCGAACTTGTTCGCCGCGCGCCCCTTGTACAGCGCGAGGAACAGGACGCCGAGCCCGAGTCCGAACGGCATGATCACGCCGATCACCGAGTTGCGGTCCCGGGCACGCGCCCCGAGCACCCCGATCGCCCCCGCCGCCACGAGCGAGCCGACGATCGAGCCGGCCACGATGTTCACACCCAGCAGCAGCGCGGCCGAGGCACCGGCGAACGACAACTCACTGATCCCGTGCACCGCGAACGGCAGGTCCCGCATGACGACGAAGACCCCGACCAGGCCGCCGACCAGGCCGAGCGCCGCCCCGGCGATGAGGGAGTTGCGGACCAGGGCGAGCAGTTCGCCGTAGTTGTCGAAGTTGAAGATCTGCTGCCAGACCCCCTCGGCGAGGGTCATGGCCGTACTCCGTGCGGCAGTCGGTGACGGTGCGGCGGCTGCGCCACCTCGTCGGGCACGCCCACCACCGTGATGCGGTCCCGGACGCGGATGACGTCGACCCGCGTGCCGTAGAGCCGCGAGAGCGACTCGGAGGTCAGCACCTCGTCGGGTGTGCCGATCCGGAAGCCGCCGCGGGCGAGGTACAGCACACGGTCCACCAGTCCCAGCACGGGGTTGATCTCGTGGGTCACGAACACGACGGCCGTGCCGTGGGAACGGCGCCGGGCGTCGACCAGTTCCGTCACGGCGCGCTGGTGGCGCAGGTCGAGGGAGAGCAGCGGTTCGTCGCAGAGCAGGATCCTCGGGTCGGTCGCGAGCGCCTGCCCGATGCGCACCCGCTGCCGTTCGCCGCCGGAGAGCAGGCCGACGGGTACGTCCGCGCAGGCGGCGGCCCCGACGGCTTCGAGGACTTCGTCCACGCGGCGGCGTACGGCACCGGCGCTCGGCCGGTGTCCGAAGCGGTGGCCGTCGATGCCGAAGCGGACCAGGTCCCGGGCGCGCAGCATGGCGTGCGCGGACAGGGTCCCCTGCTGGGGGACGTAGCCGATGTCCTGGCCGCCGCGTCCGGGCGGGCGGCCCAGCACGGTCAGCGTGCCGGCGGACAGCTGCCGTTGTCCGAGCAGGGCGCGTACGAAGCTGGTCTTGCCCGAACCGTTGGGGCCGAGCACGGCCAGGAACTCGCCGGGCCGCACATCGAGATCGAGGTCCTGCCACAGCACGCGCTCGCCGTAGCACAGCGCGGCGCCACGCAGGCTGATCACGGCCCCGGTGGCCGGCCTCACTTGGCCAGCGCGCTCGCGAGCGCGTCGACGTTGGCGGTCATCCAGCCGATGTAGTCCTCGCCCCGGGGAAGGGTTTCGGTCACCGGGACCACCGGGATGCCGGCGGTCTTCGCCGCCTGCTCCGCCCTCTCGGTCTGCGGGCCGGAGGTCTGCTCGTTGTAGACCAGCGCCTTGACCTTCTTGCCGGTGAACAGCGCGAGCGTGTCGCGCAGGGTCCTCGGGGAGACGTCGTCGCCTTCCTCGACGGCTTCGCTGAACGCCTCGGGGGTCGCGTTCCTGAGCCCACTGGCCTGGAGCATGTACAGCGGCACGGGTTCGGTGACGGCCACCGCCTCGCCGCCGTGATCGGCCTTGATGGCGGCTTCCTTCTGCTCCAGCGGCGTCAGCTTGCCCTTGAATGCCTTGGCCTTCCCGGTGAAGGTGGCGGCGTCGTCCGGGTCGGCCTCGGCCAGGGCGGCGGCGATACGGTCGGCGAGCTTGGCGACCGTCGGGAAGTCGTACCAGACGTGCTCGTTGAGCTCCCCGCCGGCCGGTGCGGTCCTGCCGGAGACCTTGACCGCGTTGATCACCTCGGGCGACGAGCCGCCGCTCTTGAGCATGCGGTCGATGAAGTCGTCGTAACCGCCGCCGTTCTCGATGACGACCTTCGCCTTGGACAGCGCCAGTCGGTTCTGCGTGTTGGCCTCGTAGGAGTGCGGGTCCTGGTCGGGGTCGCTGATGATCGAGGTGACCGTCACCTTTCCGCCGCCGATCTGCTCCGCCAGGTCCCCGTAGACGTCGGTCGAGGCCACGACCGGGATGCGGGAGGCCGCGGCGGGGCTCTGCGAGGCGGCGCTGCCGTTTCCGGTGTCCGACGAACTACCGCATCCGGCAAGGAAGATGAGGCAGGCGCCGGACATCAGCCGGGGCGCGAGACGCCGGGACATGGACATGGATATGGAGACAGGCATGGGCATGGATGCTCCCGGGCAGGGCGAATGGTCAGCCGAGCTCCGTCCGTCCCGGCTTCGGCTCCACGCTAGATGAAAACGGATGTCAAAAACCTCTCGCGCTCGCCCGTCGGGGCAACCCTTACCGAGAACTCACCTTCCGCCGCGGCAAGGGCCGGTCAGGTTGCGGGGACCTCGTCCAGGAGCCGGGGACCGTTGTTCTGCACGCTGTTGACGGCGGGCGAGACGGGTCGCGCGTCGAGGTGGCCGTCGGCCGGCGGGGTGAGCAGGGTGCGCAGGTCGTCGGTGCTCCGGTGGCGGGGGTCGAGCCAGGCGTCGTAGTGGTCGGGGGTGAGCGCGAGCGGCATACGGGGGTGGATGCGACCGGCCGCGTCGGTGGCCTCGGTGGTGATGATGGTGCAGGTCATCAGCCAGGCGGCGGGATCGTCGGCGTCCTTGATCTCCGGGTCGCGCCAGTACTCGTACAGGCCGGCGAGGGCCATCACCTGCCCGTCCTCCGGGTGGATGTAGTACGGCTGCTTGCGGACCTTGCCCGACTTGCGGTCCTTGACCTCCTCCCACTCGTAGAAGCCGTCGGCGGGCAGCAGGCAACGGCGTCTGACGAAGGCCTTGCGAAAGGCGGGCTTCTCGTGCACGGTCTCCACGCGCGCGTTGATCAGCCGTGCGCCGATCTTGGCGTCCTTGGCCCAGGAGGGCACGAGCCCCCAGCGCAGCGGCCTCAGCCTGCGGCGTGCTGGAGCGTCCTCGTCGGCGTCGCGCGCGGTGCGTTCCAGGACGGCCCACACCTCGTCGGTCGGGGCCACGTTCCAGCTCGGCGCGAGGATTTCCTCGGGATGCCAGTCGGTGACCTGGAACATCTGGGCGAGGTCCTGCGGGCTGCGAGTGGAGGCGTAACGGCCGCACATACGGCCACTGTGCCACGGTGCGGTGCGTCGGGCCTCACGAGCGGGTCTGTCGTGGGTGGCCTGTCTCGGTGGCACCGCGGGGCACGCCGATCGGCTTCGAGGGCCGCATCCCGCGCCGGGGATGCGGCCCTCAGCGCGTGCGCTTACGACACCCAGCCGCCGTACGGCACGGTGATGAGTTCCATGGCGTGGCCCACCGGGTCCATGAAGTACACGCCACGGCCACCGTCGTTGTGGTTGATCGTGCCGGGCTGCCGCCGCTGCGGGTCGGCATAGTGCTCGATTCCGCGCCGGCTGATCCGCGCGTACGCCGCGTCGAACTCCTCCTCGGAGATCAGGAAGGCGTAGTGCTGGGGTGTGATGCTCTCCGCGGGGATGGTGGCGAAGTCCAGCGTGACGCCGTTGCTCAGTTCGACGGCGATGAACGGGCCCCACTCCGCGGTGATCTCAAGGCCCAGCAGGTCCGTGAAGAACTGCGCGGACTCCCGGTTGTCCCGGGCATGGACGATCGTGTGATTCAACTCGACTGACAAGGAATGCCTCCGAAGGCATCTCCCGACACCTCCATGCCTCACCCAGCCGGTGACCGGCACGCGATGTCACTCGTGGATCTTAGTCGCCGTCGCCCGCCGACGCGAAGCCCAATCGATGTTGTGCACTTTATTGACGGCGGCAACGAGAGCGCCTACCTTCGCGGTGTCCTTCCCCCGGTCAAGGGAGACCGCGATGCCTCCGTCCCCCGCCGCATCACCGTCGCCGGCACCGTCCACGAACCCCGAACACACCCGCCAGTTGCGCCGCGTCGCCTTCTCCGGGCTGCTCGGCACCGCCGTGGAGTTCTACGACTTCCTCGTCTACGGCACCGTCGCCGCCCTCGTCTTCGGCGAGCTGTTCTTCCCCGGCGCCGACCCGGCCGTCGGCACCATCGCCGCGTTCGGCACCTTCGCCGCCGGCTATGTCGCCCGTCCGGTCGGCGGCATCCTCTTCGGGCACTTCGGCGACCGGCTCGGCCGCAAGTCGATGCTGCTGCTCACCATGGGCCTGATGGGCGGCGCCAGCTTCCTCATCGGCCTGCTGCCCACGTACGACGCGATCGGCGTGTGGGCGCCGGTCCTGCTGATCACCCTGCGCGTCCTCCAGGGCATCGCCATCGGCGGTGAATGGGGCGGTGCCACGCTGATGGTCGTCGAGCACGCCGGGGAGCGGCGCCGCGGACTGTGGTCCAGCTTCACGCAGATGGGAGCCCCGCTCGGCTCCCTGATCTCCGCGGCCGTCGTCGCCCTCGTCTCCACCCTCCCCAAGGACCAGTTCACGGCCTGGGGCTGGCGCGTACCGTTCCTGCTGAGTGTCGTCCTGCTCGGCGTCGGACTCTTCGTCCGGCTCAAGGTGGTGGAGAGCCCGCTGTTCGCCGAGGTGAAGAAGGACCGTGCCGAGGCGCGGCTGCCGATCCTCGACGTGCTGCGGCGCCCGCGTCCGGTACTGCTGGCCTGCTGTGTCGGCATCGGCGCCTTCACCGCCCAGTCCCTGCTGACCAGTTACCTCATCGCGTACGCCACCGGAATCGGGTACGCCCGCCCGCAGGTGCTCACCGCGCTCACGGTCTCCGCCGCGGTCGCCCTGGTCGTGCTGCCCTGTGCCTCCACGCTCTCGGACCGCGTCGGCCGCCGCCCGGTCGTCCTCGCCGGAGCCGTCCTGTCGGCCGCCACGGCCTTCCCGGTGCTCGCGCTGGTCGACTCGAAGTCGCCGGGCGCGCTGATCCTGGCCGTCGTCCTCGGCCACGGCATCGCCCAGTCCCTGATGTACGGCCCGCTGGGCGCCCTGTTCAGCGAGATGTTCGGCACCCGGGTCCGCTACACCGGCGCCTCCCTCGGCTACCAGGGCGCCACCCTCGTCGGCGCCGGCTTCTCCCCCATGATCGCCGGAAGCCTGGTCGCGGGCAGCGGCAACAGCACGCCCGTCGCGCTGCTGCTGTGCGGCGGCTCGCTCATCACCGCGCTGACCGTCTGGTTCGTGCGCGAGACCAGTCGTACGTCCATCTCCGGCACCGCCGCCGACATCTCCGGCACCCCCCACACGGAGGAGATCACCGCATGACGACCGGCACCCGCACGCGCACCGCCGTCGGTGCAGCCCTCCTGCTCGCCGTCACCGCGTTACTGCCCGGCTCGGCCGTCGCCGCCCCCGGGGACCCCACCCACGTGGACGGCCGGCTCCCCTCGGGCGCCACGTACACGATGGACGTGCCCGCCGACTGGAACGGCACGGTCCTGGTCTTCAGCCACGGCTACCGGCCGTCCGGCGCACCCAACCCCGCCCAGAACGCCCCGGACGACAGCACCAAGTCCCGGCTGCTCGACCGGGGTTACGCGCTGATCGGCTCCTCGTACGCCAGCACGGGCTGGGCCGTGACGGACGCCGTCCCCGACCAGCTCGCCACCCTGAGCGCCTTCACCGACCGCTTCGGCACGGCCCGGCGCACCATCGCCTGGGGCCAGTCGTACGGCGGCCTGGTCACCACCGCGCTCGCCGAACGCCACCCGGCCCGGATCGACGGCTCGTTGTCGATGTGCGGCCTGGTGCACGGCGGGGTCGCCAACTGGAACAGCACCCTCGACCCGGTCTTCGCCCTCAAGACCCTCCTGGCACCCGACTCCGGCATCCCGCTCACCGACCTGCCCGACCAGGCGACCGCGACCCGGGCGGCGAACACCCTCACGGCCGCGCTGGACGCGGCGCAGTCGACGCCCGCGGGGCGGGCCCGGATCGCCCTGGCCGCCGCTCTGCACAACATCCCCGGCTGGAACGACCAGTCCCAGCCGCGGCCGGACCCCACCGACTGGGACGCGCAGCAGGCCAACCAGTACACGGCCGTCAAGGGCCTGCTGAAGTTGCCCGCCTTCAGCTGGCGCCAGGAGGCCGAGATGCGGGCGGGCGGCAACATGTCCTGGAACACGGGGGTCGACTACGCGAGGCTGCTCGGCCGGTCCTCGGTCCGCAAGGAGGTCACCGAGCTGTACAGGAAGGCCGGCCTGTCCCTGCGCGCCGACCTCGCCACCCTCAACCGGGCCCCGCGGATCGGCGCCGACGCCGACGCCGTGGCCTGGATGAGCCGCACCAGCTCGTTCACCGGCCGCCTCACCAAACCGCAGTTCACGATCCACACCACCGGCGACGCCCTCGTCCCCGTCCAGGCCGAGAGCGCCCTGCGCCGCGCGGTCACCGCCGCCGGCTCGACCGCGCTCCTGCGCCAGGCATACGTCGGCAACGCCGGTCACTGCACCTTCAGCCCCGCCGAGAACCTCGCCGCGCTGGGCGCCCTGGAGGACCGCCTCACCACCGGCACCTGGCCGGGTACCGACCCAGGGTCCCTCAACGCCCGCGCCGAGGCGGCCGACCCCACGACCCCCGCCCGCTACACGCACTACCACCCCGCCCCGTACCCACGCCCGTACGACCTTGCCCACCCCGCCGACGCCGCCCGGTGACGCCGTACGACTGCCCGCCGCACCACCCTCGGCGGGCAGTCGTAACCTTTCCACCGTGGCGTACAACGACATCCTGGACACCTCGGACGGTGGCGACATCTCGGAGGCCCCGCAGCCGCGCCCCCAGTCGCTCATGCTCGCCTTCTTCGGCAACCACGTCCTGGAGGAGGGCGACCTGGGGGTCTACTCCGGCAGCATCATCGACGTGCTCGGCCGCGTCGGGGTCGGTGAACAGGCCGTACGCTCCACGCTCACCCGGATGGTCAACCGCGGCCTGCTGAGGCGTCAGCGCGAGGGCCGGAAGATGTTCTTCGGCCTGACCCCGCAGGCGACGCGCGTCCTCGAGGACGGCCGTACCCGCATCTGGCAGCAGGGCGCGGTCAACGACGAGTGGGACGGCTCCTGGACCCTGCTCGGTTTCTCCCTCCCGGACTCCTGGAAACGCCAGCGCCACGACCTGCGATCCCGGCTCACCTGGGCCGGGTTCGGCGCGCTGTACAGCGGGCTGTGGATCGCACCCGGAGACGTCGACGTCGCCGCCGTCGTCTCGGAACTCGGACTGGCCGACCACGTCAAGATCTTCCACGCCCGGGCGGACGAGGCCACCGACGTCGGGCTCATGGTCCGTGACACCTGGGACCTGGAGAGCATCGCCGCACGCTACGTCACCTTCGACAAGCGGTGGACCGCCCACCTCGACGCCGGATCCGGGGACGATCCGATCGGCACCCGGCTGCGGCTGGTCAGCGAGTGGCTCTGGACCATCCGCTCGGACCCCAGGCTGCCCGCCCGGCACCTGCCCCCCGACTGGCCTGCCCGCCCCGCCCGGGAGACCTTCCACCGCGTCGCCGACCAGACCGCAGGGCCCGCGCACGAGATGGCCCGCGAACTGCTGGAGACGACCCGCTTGCGGTAGACCGCGCCTGCTCACCTGCCCGGTCGCCGGCCTCCCGGGACCGCGGTGGCGTCCGCACCCCCTGGTCGGCGGTCCGGGCCGACTTGTCCACCTCGCCCTCCGCCTCGGCGACCGGTTTGCCCATCTCCGTGACGGCCAGTGGCGCTCACAAAGTACAGGGCTGCGATCGGAGCCGACCGATGTGCCCCCGCGCCCCGCCCGTGCCACGAACCAGTGAGCCGGAGTTCCCCACTTGCGGACCGAAGCTGACCGCAAGTCTCCCTACGGTCGTCCCATGACCCAGACACAGAAGGTTCTCGTCACCGGAGCCACCGGGACCGTCGGCCGCCAGGTCGTCGCCGAACTGCTCGCCCGCGGCCACGAGGTCCGTGCCCTCACCCGGGACGCGGCGAAGGCCGACCTACCGGCCGGCGTCGAGGTCGTCCAGGGCGACCTGACCGAACCCGACACCCTGATACCGGCCCTGGACGGCGTCACCGGCCTCCATCTGATCACCTTCGGCGGCCCCTACTTCGCACCGCTGGAGACCGGCCCGCGGATCCTGCGGCCGGCCCGTGCGGCCGGTGTGCGCCGGGTCACCGTGCTGCACGGCGGCGGGCCCTCCCTCCTGGAGGACGCCGTGCGGGCGGACGACGGTGTGGACTGGACCGTACTCATGCCGGTCGAGTTCATGGCGAACGCCCTGGAGTGGGCGGACGGGAGCGTGACCTCGGGCGAGGTCCACGAGCCGTTCGTCTCCCGGCTGAGCGCCATGGTCCACGAAGGGGACATCGGCGCCGTCGCCGCGGTCGCGCTCACCGAGGAGGGGCACGGGGGCCAGGAGTACGTCATCACCGGACCCGAACTGCTCACCGTCGCCGACAAGGTGGCGACGATCGCCGCCGCCCGCGGCCGGGAGATCGACCTGGTCGAACTCACCGAGGGGCAGGCCGTCGAGCGGTGGCGGGCGGCCGGCCATCCGGAGGATGTGATCGGCTTCCTGCTGGAGGCGTACGGCAACACCCCGGAGGTGGGTCGCACGGTGGTCGACACCGTCGAGAAGATCACCGGCCGCTCGGCCCGCACCTTCGGCGAGTGGGCCGCGGAGCATGTGAATGCCTTCAATGCACGGCCGGCCGGGGCCACTCCATAGCCGGGTGCGGGCATGGGACGGACATAGCCGGATGCGGACACGGGACGGACGCGGCGGGTCCCTGAGCACGGATACGACCGCGTCCGTCGCCGCCCGGGGCGCGCGTCCGTCGCCGCCCGGGGCGCGCGTCCTCCGCGCGCTTCCGCACCTGCCCTGGGCTGCTGGCCATTTGTCACCTTCCGCGAATGCCGTGACAGGGACGCCCGACCGCTCCGGTCCGCCGATGCGGCTCTCCCGGGAGCGCTATACGCTGCCGGTTTGTGAACGGAATCGATCTTGTCAACGGGATAGTCGGGGCCGTGTGCGGCATCATCCTGGCCATACTGTTCCAACAGCCGCTCCAGGACGGCTGGTTCAGGATCCGTCGCCGATTCGCCACCGCCGTACGGAGTCTGACGTACCGTGAGGGCGAAGTCCCGCTCTCCACGTGGTCCACCTTCTCGATCGGCCCGCTGCACACGTCGGCGCTGGTGGTCGAGGGCGACGGAGAGCAGGCCATCGCGCCGGAGTCGGTCCGCGTCCAGGTGCTTCAGGGCGAGGTGGTCCTCCCGGAGGAGATGGCGGCCTGGCGCGCGGAGGTCGAGGCGGCGGAGGAGCAGGCGGAGACGTCCGGCACACGGGTGCGCGTCTGGAACGGTCCCCGGTATGCCGTCGAGGGCCTGGAGATCTCCCGCACCGCGCTCGAGGAGCACGCGGACGTACGGCTACTCCTGCGCCCCACCGACTACTTCACGTTCCTCGCGGCGCAGCAGCTCGACCGCAGGTTCGCCGACGGAACCACTCCGCGCGGACGCTACCTCGATCCCGACCACCCCTTGGACGCCCCCGCCTTCCTGCAGTGCAGCTTCGGTGTGAACGTCGCCGTGGTCACGGCCGATCACCTGCTCGTCGTCAGCCGGCGAGCCGACAACGTCAGGTCAGGGCCCGGCCTGTGGGGCTCCTCCGTGAACGAGGGGCTGTCCCGGCACATCGACTCGGCCGGCCGCGGCGCGCCCGATCTGCACGACGTAGCACGGCGCGGCATGCGCGAGGAGCTCTCACTGGAGCCGCAGGAGTACACGCTCACGTTGCTGGCCTTCGTCCTGGACATCGAACGACGGCAGTGGAGCGCCCACTTCACCGCACACCTCACCGACCTGACCGGGCCGGCCCTGCGCTCCCGCATCTCGCGCGGCGTCGCCGACCGCTGGGAGCACCAGAGCATCGAGTACGTGCCGTTCCGCCCGGTGGACGTCATCCGTTACGTCCTGCGCCCGGACCGGATTCGCCGCTGGGCCCCCGTCACGCCGGCCCTGTTCCACCTGGCCCTGGTGCACACCCACGGTCGCGGCGCCGTGGAACGCGCCGAGGCCCGGACAGTCCGCCGCCTGCGCGCCGAAGGGACACGGCTCCGTACGGACCCGCCCGTCTCCGGTACGGCACCGGAACCGCACTGACCACCCGCCCTTTCCTGCACGCCGGTCAGCAGCCCGACCGCCTCAAGTCGGCCTGGACCAGGTGGCAGCGGGTCTCCGGCCCTCCCAGCAAATGCGATGGCACCGAGCGCCCGCGGGCGGCGAGACTGTGCTGGTGAACACCCTGCCGCCGTCGCCCGGTCCGCTCCCTGTGCCGGTACCGGACCCGCGCGCCCGTGACCTCGTCCTCGACCATCCGGGCATGCGCGCTCTGATTGCCGACCTGGTTGTGCCCGGCGACGCGTCGATGTACGTCATGAGTGCGTTGGAAACGTCCCGCGAACTCATCCGGCACTCCTACTACCGGTACGAGTTCGCCACCGTCGCCGTCACCCATTCCCTGTTCGCCCTGGAGCAGGTCCTTGCCGAACGGCTGGCCGTCGACGAACCCCTCCGGGACCTGACCGAGCGGGCCGCCGACGCAGGGCTGATCACGGCCGAACTCGCCGCCCGACTCGATGGCGGCCGGCTGCTGCGCGACAAGCTTGCGCAGGGCACCGCGACAAGTGCCGCCCGCACGCCGGCCGACGCCATCCGCATGGTGCGTGCCGTCTTCGACGCTGTGTCTCTGCTTCTCGGCGCACGGCCAACTGGGGTGGAGGCGACGGCGGTTGACGCGGGCGGTGCACAGTCCGAGGACCGACTCGCCCGGCTGTGGGAGGAACATCGGCGCGCGCCGTTTCCCGCAAGCTTCCGCGGCGTGGACATCGAGGGCGTGGAGCTGGTCCTCCTGGACGCCGATGTCGCGGGCCTCGTCCAGAGAGAGCTGAGCGGCGGACTCGACAGCAGTGGCATTGCCGTCCTCTGGTCGTGCATCGCCGACCTCGACAGGATCATGCCACTGATCAACGAGGCGTACTGCGCCGCCTACTTCACGGCACTTCGAAGGATGGCCGGACTCGCAGCGGCGCGCCACATCCCCGCTGCGACCTGAGCCCGCGGTTTCCAGACCCCCTTCCCGTGACGGTTCGGATACGCTGCGAAGTCATCGGTGCCGGGTGAGGAGAGGTGCATGGACTCGTGCAGGCGTCAGTTCCTCGGCAGGACGGCAGCCGTGATGGCGGGTGTCGCGGCGCCGTTGGCCGTCCCAACAGGCGCTGGTGCTGGTGCCGGTGCCGGTGCCGGTGCCAGGCATGAGGCATTCATGTGGCCGGCCGTCGCCCGGGCCCGGCGAAATCCCGAGTGGCCGTTCGGCGCGGTGATCGTCCACAACCGCACCGGCGAGGTCCTGGCAGGTGGCGTCAACACCGGGGCGGACAGCCCGCTGCTGCACGGCGAGGTGGCCGCCATGAACGACTACGTACGGCGACACGGCAACCAGGCCTGGGCCGACACCACCCTCTACACGACGGGCGAGCCCTGCTCGATGTGCATGAGCGCGCTGGCCTGGGCGAATGTACGGCGCGTCGTCTGGGCAAGCTCGATCGCCGAGATCCGCCGTACCGACATCATCCAAATCGACCTGACCGCACAGGAGGTGGCCGCCGCCGCACGCTCCTTCTACAGCCCGGAGCTCCTCCTGGGCGGCGTACTGGCGAACCACACGAACCGCCTCTTCGAGGAGGCCCAGCGCCTGCGCCAGAGCGAACCGGACGCAGGATCGGATGGGCGCCGCGGCTCAGCAGCAGACGTTGCGGGGCAGCGCGGCCACACCTCCGCGGCATCGGCAACGGCACTTGGCTCCACCCTTGGGGCGCGGGAAGGCAGCTGTCGCAGAGCCCGGTCAGCAGGCTGACCAACCGAGACCACCTCAGCGACCGGGGTTCTGCGCTCGTGTGAACCCGTGGCTCCGCTCCACTTTCGCCACGTGCAGCGTGTAGCTCTGGTACCACTCGGCTCGCCCGCGCTCTTGCGCCGCCCGGTGCTCGATGTTGGTCCGCCACTGGGTGAGGGCGTCGGCGTTCCGGAAGTAGCTGACGGTGATGCCCAGCCCGCCAGGAGTCTGCGCGTGGTCCGTCCCGAGGTATCCGGGGACGTCCTTCACCAGGTCTTCCATGCGTGCGTTGGTCTCGCTGTAGCCGCTCTGGTCCTGGGTTCGCACCGTGGTGAAGACCGCCACGTAGTAGGGCGGTTCATAGGCCCCGACGGGCACGACAGGCGCTTCCGGGTGATCGCTCATGGCGCCACCGCGAGGGGGACGCGCCGCCGCGCGTACACCTCTATTTCGATCTTCATCCGCGGGTCGGCGAGACCACACATGAGCATCGTGGCGGCCGGCCGAACCTCCCCGAAGCAGCGGCGCAGGACCGGCCAGCAGGATGCGAAGTCTTCGCGGTCGGGCAGGAGGTAACGCACGCGCACCACGTCGGCGAAGGTGCACTTCGCCTCGGCCAGTGCGGCCTCGATGTTGCGCAGGCACTGCTCGGCCTGCTCCACCACGTCGTCGGAGATCGTCATGGTGGCGTAGTCGAACCCGGTCGTCCCGGACACATGCACCCAGTCGCCGTCGACCACGGCACGGGCGTAGCCGATCTGCTCCTCAAAGGCCGAGCCGCTGAGGATCGCGCGTCGCTCTGTCATGCGCCGAACGCTAAATGACCAGCATTGATACGTCTAATACGGCCGCATGGATGGTCTGATATCTCTGGGCGTATGGAGCGCCGCCCCGAACTCCCGCTACCGCAGTTGCACGCCTTCGTCGTGCTCGCAGAGGAACTCCACTTCGGCCACGCGGCCGCCCGACTGGGCATTGCCCAGCCGCCGCTGAGCCAGCAGATCCGCCGCCTGGAGGACAAGGTCGGCCACGAGCTGTTCGCCCGCGCCCCAGGGCGTGTCACCCTCACGGCGGCCGGCAGCGAGCTGCTGCCCGCCGCCCGACGGGCACTCACCGACCTCGCGGACGGTCTGGCCGCAGCCCGGGCCGTCGGCAGTGGCCGGGCCGGTCGCCTGCGGATCGGCTTCGCCGCCTCCCTCGCCCTGACGGTCCTGCCCGGCCTTCTGCGAACCTTCCGTCACCAGTTTCCCGGCGTGCACCTGGACATCCACGAGATGACCACCGCTCCGCAGATCGCCGCCCTGCATGACAAGACCATCGACATCGGTCTGCTGCGCGAACCCCCCACCGACGAGACTGGGCTCGGCTTCAGGACGGTACTCAGCGAGCCTTTCGTGGCCGTGCTGCCGTCCACCCATCCTCTGGCCACGCAACGGACCGTACGGGTTGAACAGTTGGCGGACTCGCCCTTCGTGCTGCTGCCCCGCGCGGTCGGCCCGCCACTGCACGACCAGATCATCGGCCTGTGCACCGCTGCAGGGTTCACACCGCAGGTAGTCCAGCACGCGGTGGAGTGGCAAACCGTGTGCGCCCTCGTGGAAACCGGTCTGGGCGTCTCCCTGGCCCCGGCGAGCATCCGACGCATCCGCCTCAAAGGCGTCGCCTTCCGCAGGATCGAACCAGGCACAGCCCGTACACGAGTGGCCGTCGCCTGGCGCGAGAACGACCACAATCCCCTGGTCACACACCTGCTGGCGACCATCAACCAAGATCTGCCGAACAGGCGCCAGCTCAATCGACACGTCACCCGGAGAAAGCTTGTGCCTCGGCCCGGGCGAGCCACACCCAGCCCCGAAGCCGGCATCAGGTCGGCAAGCGTCCTGCCGCAGCCGCCCACGGACAGTCGTACCGTGGCATATCGTCCGCCACCCGAAACCAATGCCGACACCCGGACATAGTTGAGCGGCTGGTGCCGGACGGGCTATGGGAGGTTGCTCCCCGCCACCCCCTGGGTCGCAGGCTTCGTCGGAGAAGCCGTACGGCTGCCCGCCGAGATGTCCGGCGACCGGGCCCGCACGCCGCTCGGCCTGCTGCCGGTCGCCACCGCCGCGGCCGACCATCCGCCGTCCACCGCAGAACGAGTGCCGCTACAGCCACGTTCGGCGGCTTCGGATACGGCAGCATGGGCCGCGAAGGTTCCTGTCAAACCTGATGCCGGACCAGCATTCAATCCCTGGCCACCCCCAGTGACAGATCGTGTGGTGGCCGAGTCAGAAGGCTGGTGCGGATCGCTCCGCAGGTTGGCTCTGGCGACGTGCCCCGAGCACAGCGTCTCGTAGCCGGCCCTGAGCCAGGGTCAGGCACGCGTACACCGCTCCTTCTGCTGTCGACAGGCCCATCACCTGCGTCACCGTCTTGATCTCCGGGACCGCCGGAAGGCTCTGGCCCAGTCGTCTGCGCACCTCGGGAAGCACTTCTTCGACGAGCGGGCGCAATCGGCCCACGAAATAGACCGATTCAGGGTCCAGCATCACGGCGACGACGCTGACAGCAGTCGCGATTGCCGTGGTGAACGCTTCCAGCACCTCGGCGTGCGGCATCTCTTCGTGCGGTTCCCGCCAGAGGTCTTCGATGCGTTCCAGCTCGAGGCCGCGCACACGAGCAAAGCGAAGAAGACCGCTTGTGCTCAGCAGCTCATCGAGGATCTCATCGTCAACGCCGGAGGAGAGCACACCAATGTCCCCGAAGGCGGGCGTCCGCCCGCGGGCGAGCTCGCGATCTGTGCAGCTGGCGAAGTTCAGGCTGGTGCTGAGGCTGAAGAGCGCGGCGTTCCTGACGGTGGCGTCGTTGGTGAGGATTCCGAGCAAGGACGCGTTGGCGTCACTGTCGAGGAGCACGGGAGCATTGATCAGGTCTTCAATGGCTCGCTGAAGATCAGAGCCAGCGAAGATTTTCATCGACTCCGCCGGGCCGAAGATCTCCTTGCCGTTCCGGACCCGGCCAGGCACCGCGGCGACGACCTGGCGCAGTGGTCCCTGTGCGGATTCGCTGGCCTTCGCAACCAAGCCGACCAGCCATTCGGCGCCGGCCCTGACGTCGTCGTGGGCCTCGGTGGGAACCGTCACGTGGTGGACCCCGCGGCCCCTCAGATCGGTGACGAGGACGCAGGTGGTCTGCGCGCCGAAGCTGATACCGACGACGTGCCCGGTCGTACCGGGCACGTCCAGATAGGTGGACCGGCGGCCGCGGCCGACAACCTCATCCACTCCGCCGTCGATGACGAAGCCATCCGCCCGAAGCTCCTCCACGGCTCGGGACACCGTGGCCTTGCTCAAGCCCGTGAGCTCGATGAGCTCGTTCCGCGTCAAGGGCGCCCTGGTCAGGACTACATCAAGGACCGAGGCCTTGTTGTAGTCGCGCGATGTGGGATTGCTGGTCACCTCATGACCATAGCGAGACCGCTACGCCGAGCCAGCAGGCGGCAGTCCGGTCCTGGAGGCCTTGGGCCCCCTCAGGAGTGCATGAAAAAGGGGTCGAGAGGAACCTCTCTCGCCGTGCGAGCAGAGCTCGCGGAGCGCCACGATTTTTGTTTCAGGCTGGAACTGGAACTAAAGATGGTAGAGTCTCGGCCACAGCAGTGAGCAACTCCGACTGAACCAGGCCGAAAGGTGTGCCTCCGATGGCTTCGACGCTGAGTCCAGCCCTCGCCCACTACCCCAACCGGTTCGACCCGGGCGGGCTGAGCGAGCTCCCCGAACACCTCCAGGAGACCATCCGACGCCGGAACAAAGTGCTCGGTCCTGGCTATACGCTCATCTACAAGGAGCCGGTCGAATTCGTCTCCGGTCACGGAGCCCACCTGATCGACCGCGACGGCAACGACTACCTCGACGCGTACAACAACGTTCCGTGCGTCGGGCACGCCCACCCGCACGTGGCCGATGCCGTCTCCCGCCAGATGGCGGCAGTCAACACCAACACCCGCTACGTCCAGGAGTCGCTGGTCGACTATGCGGAGCGGCTTCTCGCCACCTTCCCCGAGGAGTTGTCGAAGCTGAGTCTCGCGTGCAGCGGGTCGGAGGCCAACGACCTCGCGGTGCGGGTGGCGAGGTTCCACACGGGCGGTGAGGGAATCATCGTGACTCGCTGGGCCTACCACGGCCTCACTCGTGAGGTGGCGAGCTTCTCGCCGACTCTGGGCACAGGGTCACCGCTGGGACCGAACGTCCGGCTCATCGACCCTCCTGACCCGCGCCTGGTCGCGCCCGGATCCACGCTCGCCGAGCACATGCGCAACCAGGTGCGCGGCGCGATCGACGACCTGGAGCGCCATGGTTACCGGCTCGCGGCACTGATCACCGACTGCGCCTACTCCAGCGATGGAATCTTCACGGACCCGGTCGGTTACATGAAGGCCGTGGTGGAGGAGGTGCACGCGGCCGGCGGTGTCTACATCGCGGACGAGGTGCAGTCGGGATTCGCCCGGCTCGGAGACTCGATGTGGGGCTTCGCCCGCCACGCCGTGCTGCCGGACATAGTCACCATGGGTAAGCCGATGGGCAATGGACTGCCGATTTCGGGGGTGGCTTTCCGTCCCGAGGTCTGCGAGGAGTTCGGACAGAGCGTTCGCTACTTCAACACCTTCGCCGGCAGCTCGATCCCCGTGGCCGCCGGCGCCGCAGTCCTGGATGTCTTCGAGAACGAGAACGTGCAGCAGCGCGCTCTCGAGAACGGTACGGCTCTGCGCACAGGGCTCCAGGAGATCACGAAGGATTCCCCTTACGTCGCCGAGGTGCGCGGCAGCGGTCTCTACGTCGGTGTGGAGCTCGTCAAGGACCGGGAGACGCTCGAGCCCGACCGCTCACGCACCGAAGATGTCATCAACGACATGCGCGACCGTCGGATCCTCATCAGCGGCACGGGCAAAGCGGCGAACGTTCTGAAGATCCGTCCCCCGCTGGCCTTCACCTCCGCCGATGTGACCCGATTCCTGGAGACCTTCTCCGAGGTCGCGAAGGACCGTCTGTAGCAGGCTGGCCAAGGAACTGACCATGAACACCTCACCGGCAATGAGAATCGTTCAACGGCTCTTCGAGGAGAGCGGCCTGGCATCGTCTCACGAGCCCATCGACGTCATGCTGGTGAGCGCCCTCCTTGAGGGGCGTTACCACGTCGGCGGACGTCTCGAGCGACTGGCGACGGAGAAGGATGACACGTTCAGGCTCAGTACCGGCTCGAACGACTACCTCGTGAAGGTCTCACCCCCTGACGAGGCAGAGACGGTTGTCGCTCTACAGACCGCCGTGATGCGTTTTCTCCAAGGCGCCGCTCCGGAATTGCCGGTCCAGCGGGTGAAGCTGACCGTCGGCGGAGACGACCGCGTGGTCATCAGAACGAACGACGGCAGGACTCGAGTCCTGCGGGTGTTCGACTTCGTCGAAGGTCCGGTCCTGGCACGAACGAATCCAACGGCTGAGCAGCTCGCCAAGGTGGGCGAGATGCTGGGACGAGTCGACGTGGCACTGAAAGCATTTGAGCACCCTGCGGACCGACGAGGGTTGGTATGGGACATCCGGCATTTCCACCAGCTGACCGGACTTGTCGAGCACACGCCGAATAACGAGCACCGTCAGTTGGCTCAGGAGGTCTTCCGGCTTTTCGACGGAGCCATCGTCCCAAGGCTGAATGATCTCGAAACGCAAGTGATCCACGGCGACTACAGCCCTTACAACGTGGTCGTGGATCCGCGAAGCGACGACTTTGTCACCGGCGTCATCGACTTCGGTGACACCATGCGCAGTGCCGTGATCTTCGACCCCGCTGTCTCCCTGGCCAACCTGCTCGGCCGCGTGCCAGATCATCCCTGGCTGGATGCCTGCGCCTTCGTCGCCGGCTACGAACGGGCACGCCCCATCGACGACTCGGAGCTTCCGCTGCTGCCGATTGCCGCGCTGGCACGACTCACGCTGCGCGCGCTGATCACGAACTGGCGCGCGGAGCGCGTACCAGAACGGCGCGACTACCTCCTCGGCCACGCCAAGGACGACTGGATCAACGTCGGACGAGCCATGGCCGTACCCCTGGGCGACGTCATCGCGCAACTCCGGGAAGGCCGTCACGACCTCGCCTGAACCAGGATCGACTCCCCGGTTGTGCGCCGGCTCGACGACGCCCGGCCCGACCAGGGCGTACTGACGTCGAGCCCCTGCACACCCATTGCCTCAACAACATCCTGTCCGACGCCGTACGCGGCAGACTGCACGGGGCGAGCGCCTGTACGGACGGTACGGCGAGAGCCACCCGCAGCCGACCGCCCGAACCGCCCTTGTCGCCGGTGCCCGAACCGCCCTCCCCCACTTGATTCCCTTCGACAGGCGAAACCTCAACCAATGGACGGCTCGTGAGGGTCCGTTCGGCATACCTGCGGCCAGGACCGACCATCGCCTCGATGCATCCGCCGACGTCCTGTCGCCGCGGTGTAGTGCCAGGTCATGGCGTCCGTGACCGCATGGTCGCCACTGAACATGCCCCGCAGCGTTCTGGGGCTCAGGCCGCCGTCCGGTGAGCAGGAGGTTGGCGCCCTCGCGGCGGAAGTGGGAGGCGACAGCCTGACCGATGCCGCTTGATGCTCCGGTGATCACAGCGTTGACATTCTGGAGTCTCATGTTCGTTCCCTGTCAGGCCAGCACCCGACCGCTGCCCGCCACGGCCTCGGGCCGCAGCAGGTCGGCGAGGGTCTGGGCGGGCAACAGGCCCTTCTCCAGGACGAGTTCGGCCACGCCCCGGCCGGTGGCGAGTGCCTCCTTGGCGATGTCGGTGGCCGCCATGTACCCGATGTAAGGGTTGAGCGCGGTCACCAGACCGATGGAGCTCTCCACCGCCGCGCGGAGTTCGTCCTCGTTGGCGGTGATGCCGTCCACGCAACGCTCGGCCAGGGTGAGGCAGGCCGCGCGGAGGTGGGTGAGGGACTCCGACAGGGAGTGCAGGATGATCGGTTCGAAGGCGTTGAGCTGGAGCTGTCCCGCCTCGGCGGCCATGGTGATGGCGACGTCGTTTCCGATGACCTCGAAGGCGACCTGGTTGACGACCTCGGGGATCACCGGGTTGACCTTGCCGGGCATGATCGACGAACCGGCCTGTACGGGCGGCAGGTTGATCTCGTTGAGGCCGGCGCGGGGGCCGGAGGAGAGCAGGCGAAGGTCGTTGCAGCTCTTCGACAGCTTCACGGCGATGCGCTTGAGCACGCCCGACATCTGGACGAAGGCGCCGCAGTCCTGCGTGGCCTCGACGAGGTTGGCGGCGGTGACCAGCGGCAGACCGGTGATCTCGGCGAGGTGGCGGCGGGCCGACTCGGCGTAGCCGGCAGGTGCGTTGAGCCCGGTACCGATGGCGGTGGCGCCGAGGTTGATCTCATGGACAAGCTCCACGGCCTCGGCGAGGCGGCTGCGGTCCTCGTCCAGCATCACCGCGAACGTGGAGAACTCCTGGCCCAGAGTCATAGGCACGGCATCCTGGAGCTGGGTGCGCCCCATCTTCAGCACATCGCGGAACTCCACTGCCTTACGGGCGAAGGAGTCCTGCAGGACCGCCATCGCCTTGAGCAGCTCATGCACCGCGAACACGGTCGCGATCTTCACGGCGGTCGGATAGACGTCATTGGTGGACTGGCCGAGGTTGACGTCCTCGTTGGGGTGCAGGTACCGGTACTCGCCCTTGGCACGGCCCAGCAGCTCCAACGCCCGGTTCGCGATCACCTCGTTGGCGTTCATGTTCGTCGAAGTGCCGGCACCACCTTGGATGACGTCGACGACGAACTGCTCGTGCAGCTTGCCGGAGCGGATCTCCCGGCAGGCGGCGATGATGGCGGCGGCCTTCTCCGGCGCCAGCAGCCCCAGTTCCTCATTCGCCAGGGCGGCGGCCTCCTTGACGGCGGCGAGGGCGTCGATCAGATGCGGGTAGGCGGAGATGGGAGTGCCGGTGATCGGGAAGTTCTCCGTGGCGCGCAGGGTGTGCACGCCCCAGTAGGCGTCGGTGGGGACATCCCGGTCGCCGAGCAAGTCGTGCTCAATGCGTGTGACGGCGTTCATGAGGCTGGGGCTTCTCTCGGGAGGCATGGTGGGGCCCTCCGCGCGGCTGCACGGAAGGCCCCGTGGTGTCACCGGTGTCGGTACCTGCTCAGAGCAGGCGATCCTTCGCCTTGTAGTAGGCGCCGCCGAACGGCAGGAACCAGGCGGTGCCGTTGTAGAAGGGGACGGGCACCTTCGGGAAGCCGAAGCCGCGCATCGGGTTGGCCTCGGGCTTGCCGTCCATCATCTCGGCGACCGCGCGGCCCATGTACGTGGCCATCTGGACGCCGTGGCCGCAGTAACCCATGGAGTAGTACAGGCCGTTGACCTCGCCAGCGTGCGGGATGCGGTCCCAGGAGAAACCGACCATGCCGCCCCACACGTAGTCGATGCGCACCCCCGCCAGCTGCGGGAAGATCTCGGTCATCTCCCGCTTGAGGATGTCACCGCTCTTGATGTCGGAAGCCGGGTTGGAAGGAGCGAAGCGGGCCCGGCCGCCGAAGGCGAGTCGGTTGTCCGGGGTGAGCCGGACGTAGTGGCCGACGTTCTTGTGGGCGACCAGCAGGCGGCCGTTCGGGATGAGCTCCTTGGCACGCGCCTCCCCCAGCGGCTCGGTGACGATGATGAAGCTGCCGACGTTGATCAGCCGCTTGCGGAACCACGGCATCGACTTGTCGGTGTAGGCGTCGGTCGCCGCCATGACCTGCTTGGCACGGATGGTGCCGTGCATGGTCTCCACCACGAAGCCGCCGCCGGGGAGCCGGGTGAGGCCGGTCGCGGCGTTGCGCTCGTGGATGTCGGCGCCGGCCCGCTCGGCGGCGTCCGCCAGGCCGCCGACGAACTTGCCCACGTGCAGGCCCGCACTGTCCGGGTCGAGCAGAGCGCCGTGGTAGTAGTCCGTGCCGAGTTCGGCCCGCAGCTCGCTCTTGCTGAGGACGACCGTCTCGTGGCCGAAGTTGTCGGCCAGGTCGCGCTGCTTGGCCCGCAGACCGTCGAAGTGGCCGGGCTTGCAGACCGCGCCGAGGCGCCCGGAGCGGTTGAAGTCGCAGTCGATGTTCTCGGTTCGGGTGAGCTCCTCGACCAGGTCGACCGCGTCGCGGAAGGCGTCGTAGAGCTCACGGGCCCGCTCCTGGCCGTAGCGCTTGCGCGCCTCGGCGGGGCTGATGGTGATGCCCTGGGTGCACATGCTGCCGTTGCGCCCGGAGGCGCCCGAACCGACCTTGTCCTTCTCGACGAGGACGGTCCGGGCACCCTTGCGGGCGGTGTGATAGGCGGTGGACAGGCCGGTGAGGCCGCCGCCGATCACCACCACGTCCGCCTCTTCGGGCAGGTCCTTTCCGGAACGGTCGGGCAGGGCCGGAGCTGTGTCCAGCCAGTAGGGGATCTGCTTCATGGCGTGCGTCCTCTGTGTTTCTCAGTCCTGTGTCGCCGGTGTGCCGTTGGTCAGCAGCCGAGCAGCTTCGGCAGGCCCGACAGGTCGGGCAGCTCGTCGTACGGCTGGTAGTCGGCGCTGCCCTTGCGGCCGTAGCGGTTGATCCACACCCGGCGCTTCAGACCCAGGTCGCGGGTCGGGATGTGGTCGTACTCCCAGCCCTGGGCGACGTGGATGACCTGCGACGCCTCGACACCCATGGTGCGGTGGGCGTGCTTGAAGGCCTGGCGGTCCGGCTTGTAGGCGCCGGCCTGCTGGGCGGTGATGACGTAGTCGAACTCGACACCGATGTTCTTGACGTTCCGCGCGATCAGGTTGTCGTCGGAGTTGGAGATGATCGCGATCTCGTACTTGGTCTTCAGCTTCCGCAGTGCCTCCGGGACCTCCGGGAAGGGGCCGAAGGTGGGGACGGCGTCCACGAGGGCCTCGCCGTCGGTCTCGCGGTACTCCAGGCCGTGCAGCCGCATGGCGTTGCGCAGGCTGGAGTGCAGGATCTCGTGGTAGGGGCGGTAGGCCTCCAGGACAGCCTGGAAGCGCATGACGCGGAAGTCGTCGAGGAACTCGTCGACATCCAGGTTGTCCAGATCGAGCCGGTCCTCGAGGACCTTCAGGGTCGTCGGGCCGAGCTCGAAGTTGATCAGGGTCGCATAGGCGTCGAAGGTGACGATCTCTCGCATGGTGTCCAGCCTTGCTCTCTCGCGGTTCTCAGAGGGGGTGGGGGCTTCAGACGACGCGTTCGCCGGGGGCGACGATCGCGTCAAGCGCGGCCAGGTCGGCCGGACTTGGTATCCAGTCGGCCGCCGCCGCGTTGGCGGTGACCTGTTCGGGGGTCATGGCTCCGCAGATGACGGAGCCGACGGCGGAGAAGGCCGCCAGTGCGCCGACCGCGACCTGGAGGAGGGTCAGTCCGCGGTCGGCGCCGTATGCGGTGAGCGCCTCGACCCTGTCGAGGGCCGCGTCGGTGAGCCAGCCCTGACGCCAGGACAGGCGGCTGCCGGGCGGGGGCTCCTCGCCGCGGCGGTACTTGCCGCTGAGCAGGCCGTTGGCCAGCGGGTAGTACGGCAGCAGGCCGAGGCCGTGGTGCAGGCAGGCCGGGATGAGGTCCCGTTCCGCACCGCGGTCGAGCAGGTGGTAGCGCGCCTGGGTGGACACGAAGGCGTCCGTGACCTGCTCGGCCGGGAGGTTGGAGCAGCCGAGGTAGCGGATCTTGCCTTCGTCGACCAGCTCCTGGAGCGCGGCGACCGTCTCCTCCAACGGCGTGACGCCGTCCGGTTCGTGGTACTGGTACAGGTCGATCCGGTCGGTGCCGAGCCGGCGTAGTGACGCCTCCACCGCGTACCGGATGTAGGCGCGGGATCCGCGCGGACCGTACAGGTCGGCATCCCGGTCCATCTCCATGCCGAACTTGGTGGCGAGCACGATGTCGTCGCGGTGACCCTTGAGGGCACCGCCCAGCAGGCGTTCGCCGTCGCCGCGCGAGCCACCCCGCTCACCGGACCCGCCGTACATGTCGGCGGTGTCGAACAGGGTGATCCCCGCGTCGAGGGCGGCGTGGACGACGGCCTTCGTGCCGTCCTCGTCGAGACGGCTGCCGAAGTTGTTGCCGCCCACGCCGACCACCGAGACGGCCGGACCGCGCTCGCCGAGCGTGCGGTATCTCATGACCGGTTGCCGAACCCGATGCAGACGTTCTTGGTCTGCAGGTAGCTGGCCAGGCCTTCGAGGCCCTTCTCCCGTCCCCAGCCGCTGTGCTTGTAGCCACCGAAGGGGAGCTCTACGCCCGTGCCGACGCCGGTGGCGTTGACATAGACCTGGCCGGCCCGGATGCCCTCGGCCATACGCATCGCCTTGTCGATGTCGCGGGTCCACACGTACGAGGCGAGGCCGTACGGGCTGTCGTTGGCGATCTCCAGCGCCTCGTCCGCGTCGTCGAACTCGATGACCGTGACGACGGGACCGAAGATCTCCTCGCGGGCGCAACGGGCCTGGTTGTCGAGCCCGGTGAGGACGGTCGGCTCGACGTAGTAGCCGTCGGCCAGCTCGGGGTCCGAGGGAGCACCTCCCCCGGCCCGTGCCACGGCGCCCTCCTCCCGTGCCAGCTCCAGGTAGCCGAGGACCCTGTCCCGCTGCCGTGCGGCGACCAGCGGGCCGACGTCCGGGTCGGTGAGACCCGGGCCGATGCGCAGGGACGCGGCGTGCGCGACGAGCTTGTCCAGGAACTCCTCGGCGCCGCGCTGGAGGAGCAGCCGGGTGCCGGCCGAGCAGGTCTGCCCGGCGTTGCCGAACGCGGAGGCGGCGACGGCCCCGAGCGCCAGGTCGAAGTCGGCGTCCGCGAAGACGACGACCGGCGACTTGCCGCCAAGTTCCGTGACCGAGGGCACCACGTTGGCGGCGGCGGCCTGGGCGACCTTGATGCCGGTCGGCACCGAACCCGTGAAGGTGACCTGGTCGATGTCCGGGTGCCCGGCGAGGGCCGCGCCGGTCTCTCCGTCACCGGGGACCACGTTGAGGACGCCCGGCGGAAGACCGCACTCCAGGGCGATCCTGCCGATCTCCAGCGGGGTGAGCGGCGCCTCGGGAGACGGCTTGAGCACCACCGTGCAGCCGGCGGCGAGCGCCGGGGCAGAGCCCCTCCCGGTGTTCTGGAGGGGGTAGTTGAAGGGGATGATGTGGCCGGAGACGCCGATCGGCTCACGGACGGTGTAGTCGAGCAGGCCGGGGCCGAGCGGGATCGTCGAACCGCCGAGCTTGTCGGCGACGCCCGCGTAGAACTCGAAGTAGCGGGCGGCCGCCTCGACATCGGCCTTCGCCTGGCGCAGCGGCTTGCCGACGTCCTGGCTCTCCAGGCGGGCCAGCCGTTCGCCCTGGTAGCGGATGGCCTCGGCGATCCGGTACAGGATCCGGCCCCGGTCGGCGGCGCGCATCCGCGCCCACTCGGGTGCCGTGAAGGCCGCGCGGGCCGCCGCCACCGCCTGGTCCACATCGGCCTTGCCGCCCAGCGCCACCCGGGCGATGGCCGTGCCGTTCGACGGGTCGAGGACGGTGAAGGTGCGGCCGTCGGCGGCGGGGACGTGCTTACCGCCGATCAGCAGCTCGGTCAGCTGGACTTCGTCAATCATGGCTTGATCTCCCCCAGCACCTCGCCGAAGATGACAACCTCGTCGCCGGGGCGGACCGTGCGGATCCGGCGGACCCAGAGCACGATGCCCTCCTGCGGGGCGAGGACCTCCTCCAGCGTGTTGCCGTAGTGGTCGGTGATGGTGGCGATCAGGTCGCCTTCCTTGCACGTCTCCCCCGGCTCGGCGCGGGCGACGAAGAAGCCACCGGAGGCGGAGCGGGCGAAGGTGCCGGAGACGGTCGTGTAGGTGTCCCGCAGCTTCGCCTCGCCGTCGATCATGCCGAGGCTGCGCAGGATGTTGCGGATCGAGTTCATGTGGTGCTCGACGTTCGCCTCGCGGTACGTGGCGCCGCCGCACTCGATGGTGATGGCGGGCTTGCCGGCTTCGAGGACGGGGTGGCGGACCGTGCCGCCCCACTTGCCGCCCTTCCAGACCAGCTCGTGCCCGGCGGCGAGGGCCAGGTCCGTCGCCAGGTCCTCGTAGCCGCCCTGGAGGATGACCAGCGGGGCGATCTCGCCGTAGGCGCCACCGGTGTGCAGATCGACCACGGCGTCGACGGCGGGGACGACCTGCTCGACGAAGGTGGCGGCCAGGCGCTGCGAGTACGAGCCCTCCGCGTCGCCCGGGAAGATGCGGTTGAGGTTGAGGTGGTCGATGCCGCTGGCGCGGGCGGCGGCCTCGAAGGCGGGGGTGTTCAGGCAGGGGATGCCGACGACGGTGCCGCGCAGGGTGGCCGGGTCGATCTCGGCGAGCACGCGGCGGATGGCCTCCTGACCGTCGTACTCGTCACCGTGGACGCCCGCGTCCACACACAGGACCGGGCCGTCCTGGACGCCGTTGACGACGATCAGCGGAATGCCGAGCTCCACGCCGTAGCTGCTGGTGCCGACCGGGATCAGGCCCTGGGCGCGCTCGCCGGGGGCGACGGTCAGCGGACCGATGGAGTACATGTGGATCCTTTCCAAGAGGTGGATCAGATGCGGGCCGATGCCTCGGCGAGGACGCCCGCGATGATCGCGGCGATACGGTCGAGGACGGCGCGGTCGCTGATCAGCGGGGGCGCGATCTGGACCAGAGGCGCGGAGCGGTTGTAGACGCGGGCCAGCAGGCCGGCCTCGCGCAGCCGACGCGGGATCAGGTCGCCGATCAGTTCGGTTCGGGCCTTGGCGCTGAAAGCGCCGTCGTCGAGATCGCCGACGAGTTCGCAGGAGTAGAAGAACCCGGTGCCGCGGACGTCGCCGACGATCGGCAGGTCCTTGAGCGCCGCCATGCGCCTCGCCAGGTCGCCCTGGAGGCCGCGGACGTTGTCCAGGATGCGGTCCCGCTCCATGATGTCCAGGTTGCGCAGGGCGATGGCCGTGCTCAGCGGGTGCCCGGCGAAGGTGTAGCCGTGGTTGAGGACCGCGCCGGGCCGGTTGATGACCTCGGTGACCTTGGTGCCGACCAGCGTCGCGCCCAGGGGGGCGTATCCGGCGGTGATGCCCTTGGCGACGGTGACCATGTCCGGGCGGGCGCCGTAGCGGTCACCGCCGAACCACTCGCCGATCCGGCCGAAGGCCGTGATGACCTCGTCGGCGACGAGCAGGAAGCCGTACCGGTCGGCCAGCGCCCGCAACCCCTGCCAGTAACCCTGGGGCGGGGTGATGCAGCCGCCCCGGTTCTGCACCGGCTCGGCGATCAGCATGGCGATCGTCTCCGGGCCCTCGGTCAGGATCGCGGCCTCCAACTCCGCGAGCAGCCATGCCGTGTACACCTCGTCGTCCGCGAACTCCGGTGCGAGGCCGAGGCGGTTGGTGTTGGACACGAACCTGGTGTTGATCGCCGGCGGGCCGTACGGCTCCGTCAGCCCGGGGTCGTCGTTGAACGACAGCGTGCCGATGGTCAGCCCGTGGTAGGCGCCGCGCCGGGCGATCGCCTTGGTGCGGCCCGGCTCACCGCGCAGGGCGTGGTAGCTGCGGGCGAGCTTCCAGGCCGTCTCGACGGCTTCGGCGCCGCCGCTCGAGAAGAACGTGTGCTCGATGTCGACGGGAGCGATCCGGGAGAGCCGCTCGGCGAGTTCGATGGCCGAGGGGTGCGCGGAGCCGGTCCACAGCGGGCTGTAGCACAGCTCGCGCAATTGCCGTTCGGCTGCCTCTGCGAACTCCGGGCCGTAGGAGTAGCCGAGCTGGCAGCAGTACAGCCCTGACAGACCGTCGATGTAGCGGTTGCCGTCCGCGTCGTCGACGTACGCGCCCTCCCCTCGCTGGACGACGAGGAGCTCTTCGCCCTCGTCGCCGAGCGATCCGTTGGCGGTCATGTGCAGCAGTAGGTGCCGCTGAGCGGTGGCCGCGGTCAGCTGAGCGGCGGCGGTGGTCATACGGCCTCGCCTCCGGGGTTGGCGACGCCGACGGTGTTCTCGACCGAGAGCAGGGAGTCCTGCCGTCCGGAGCCGAGCCAGCGGACCAGGGCGACGATGCCGAGGGCGAGGATCGCGAAGGCGATGAGGATCGCGCTGACCGCTGTCACGCTGGGGTCGATCTCGAAGGTGAGCGAGTTGTAGACCTGCACGGGCAGGGTGACGGTGTCGACGGAGGAGAGGAACTGGGAGATGTAGAACTCGTCGAAGCTGGTGATGAAGGAGAAGATCGCCGCTGCGATCATGCCGGGCGCGGCCAGGGGGAAGGTGATCTTCCGGGCGATCGTCAGCCGGCCGGCGCCCATGCTGGCCGCGGCGTCCTCGAGGCGTTCGTCGATCCCGCGCAGGGTCGCGATCAGGATCAGCACCGCGATCGGCGAGGCCAGCACCGTGTGGCCGAGGGCGATGGCGATCGGGCTGCCCAGCATCGCGGCGGGTTCGAAGAGGAGGAACAGGCCGAGTGCGGTGACGATCTGCGGGATGACCAGCGGGCCCAGGACCAGGGCGAAGACCGCCGAACGCAGCGGGAGTTCGCTGCGGACCAGGGCGGTCGCCGCGGTCACCCCGATGATGAGGGAGAAGACGGTGCTCAGCGCGGCGACCAGAGCGCTCAGGGTGAGCGCGGCGGGCCATTTGCTGCCGTCGGCGAACAGGGCCTTGTACCAGTTCAGCGTCCACGCCTCCGGGGGGAAAGAAGCGAAGGCGTTGTTGCTGAAGGAGGTGACGAGGATGACGACGATCGGCAGCGCCAGGAACAGCAGGATCACGGTGGCGATGGCCGTCAGGGCGATACGGCCGGTGAGGGTCTTGCGCAGCTCCATCATGATCCGTTCCTCCTCCTACGGCTGGCGCCGAGCGAGGTGACAACCTTCACCAGGAGCAGTCCGGCGAGGGTGAGGACCAGCAGGATCACGCCCTGCGCGGCCGCCCCGTTCCACTGGTTCTCCTTGGTGACCTGCTGGTTGATGAGGGTGGCGATCATCGTCTGGTTGGGGCCGCCCATCAGGGCCGGGGTGATGTAGTAGCCCAGCGAGAGGATGAAACTGAGCAGTCCAGCACTGGCCAGCCCGGGGGCGACCAGCGGCAGATACACCCGCCGGAAGATGGTCACTCGGCCCGCGCCCATGCTCGCGGCTGCGGCGAGCAGGCGGCGGTCCACTCCGCGCATCACGCCGTACAGCAGCAGCACGGTGTAGGGGAGCATCATCGAGGTGGTACCGATGACCACGCCAAGTTCGTTGTAGAGCAGCTGGAACGGCGCTCCGGGAACCGACATCGCGGCCAGGGACTCGTTCACCAGGCCCTTGTCACCGAGCATGATGATCCAGCCGTAGGTGCGCACCAGGGCGCTGACGAAGTGCGGGACGACCACGACCAGCATCGCCAGGCCGGCGAGGATGGGCTTGAGCCGGGTGATCGCCTGGGCCAGGACGAACCCGAAGACCAGGCTCAGCACTGCTGTTTCGGCGGAGATCCGCAGCGTGGTGAACAGCACGGAGAGGTTGACGCCGGTGAGGGCGTCGGCGTACCAGTGCAGGGTGAAGGAGCCGTCGGCGTCCTTCAGGCTGAGCAGCAGCGTGGAGAAGATCGGGTAGACGAACAGCACCAGCAGATAGACGACGACCGGCAGCGCGTACAGGATCCCGACCCGGGTCCGGCGCGAGGCGAGGAGTTTGCGGGGGCGGGCGGGAGCGTTGGCGGTGAGGGTGGCGGCCATGGCTCACCCCGCCTGTTCGTCGGCGAAGAGGTTGACGTCCTCGGGGTCGGCGGTGAGGCCGACCCGCTCGCCGGCGACGGGGCCGCGGCCTGCGGGTACTTCCAGGCGCAGCAGCGGCGCCTGACCGCCGTCGATGCGCACGCCGGCGCGGACGAGGGTGCCGACGTAGGTGGCGGTTTCGACCGTGCCGGTACAGAAGCCGTCGTCGGTGGCACTGGCCCGCAGCCGGCCCGGCTGCACCGCGACCTTCACCTGTGTGCCGGGAGCCAGCTGGTGACGGCGGGCCTTGATGAGACCACCACTGTCGAGGCGGACCAGGGTGTGCTCGCCGTCATGCTTGTCGATACGGCCGGGCAGGAAGTTCGCCGCGCCGAGGAAGTCCGCGACGAACGGTGTCTTGGGCCGCTCGAACAGCTCCCTCGGGGTGTCGAACTGCTCGATCAGGCCGTTGCGCATCACCGCGATACGGTCCGACATGACCAGCGCTTCTTCCTGATCGTGCGTCACATAGATGACGGTCAGGCCGAGTTCCTGCTGGATGGTCTTGATCTCCACCTGAAGCTGGTCGCGGAGCTTCTTGTCCAGGGCGCCCAGCGGCTCGTCCATGAGGATGACCGGGGGGCGGTAGACCAGGGCCCGGCACAGGGCGACGCGCTGCTGCTGACCACCGGACAGCTCACGCGGCTTGCGGCCGCCGAACCCGGACAGGCCGGCGATCTCCAGCGTCTCCCCCACCCGACGGCGGATCTCGTCCTTCGGCACTCCGCGCAGTGTGAGCGGGAAGGCGACGTTCTCGCTCACGGTCATGTGCGGGAAGAGCAGGTACTGCTGGAAGACGAAGCCGAGGTTTCGCTTCTGCGGGGCAAGACGCGTCACGTCACGGTCCCCGACGGTGATGGTGCCGGAGTCGGGTTCGCAGAACCCGGCGATCATCATCAACGTCGTGGTCTTGCCCGACCCCGAGGAACCGAGGAAAGTGACGAACTCCCCCGCCGCGATCTCCATCGACGCCTCGTCGACGGCGACCACGTCCCCGTACGTCTTACGCAATGCCACTACCGACAGCGACTTGCCGGTCGTGGTGGCCGGCTTGTTGCCGGCCACCTTCACCGACGGTGCGGCGACACCGAATTCAGCCACGAGCCCACTCCAACCAGCGCTTGGTGACGGCCGATTCGTTCTTCAGCCACCAGTCGATGTCCGTGTCGAAGCCCTTGTCGTAGTACTTCGGCGCACCCGCCAGCGCGTTGCGCTCGTCCTCGGTGAGCTTCGCGTAAGCCAGCGGGGACGACGGGTTCGACGGGAACGCCTTGGCCAGGTTGGCCTGGCTCTCCGCCCGCAGCGAGAAGTCCATCAGCCGGTAGGCGGCGTCTATGTTGGCCGCGCCCTTGGCGATGGCATAGCCCTGGAACTGCCGGCGCATGCCGTTCAGCTGCCTGGTGACCGGGACACCCTGCTTCTCCAGGTCCGCGATACGACCGTCCCACACGGTGGACATGGTCACTTCCTGGCGGCTGAGCAGCACACCGGGGAGCGGGCCGCTGTCCCAGAACTTCTTGATGTCGCCCCGCAGCTGGGTCAGCACCTTGAAGGCACGGTCCACATCCAGCGGGTACAGCTTGTCCATCGGGACGCCATCGGCCAGCAGCGCGAACTCCAGCTCCGGCAGGTCACCGTCCGGATTGCACATCGACCGGCCGCCCTGGAACGCCCCGGTGTCCCAGAAGTCCGCCCACGACTCCGGCTTCTTACCCCCGAAAGCATCCGTGCGGTATGCCATACAGGCGCCGTAGAAGCTGCTGCCGACGGCATGCTCGGTGATCTGGTTCTCGGGGATCTTCGCGCTCTTCACGCTCTTGACCCGGTCGAGGTCCAGCGCCTCCAGCGCGTCCTGCTTGACGTACTTGGTGTGCGACATCATCGAGTTGTTGATGAGATCGCACTGCGGCCGACCCTGCTTGATCTGCGCCAGCAGCGGAGCGTCATCCAGGTTCAGCACCTTCACCTGGATACCGGTCTCCTGCGTGAACGGCGTATAGATCGCCTTCTGCAGCGCAGCCCCGTAGGAACCGCCACTGTCGCGGACGACCACCGTCTTGCCGCCCTTGCCACCGCTGTCGGCGCCGGACCGGCTGGTGCCGGTGCCGCAGGCGGAGAGGGTGGTCGCGGCGGCGACACCCGCAGTGATCCCGCCTATTCCTCGCAGGAACAGTCTGCGGTCTATTCGGGCATCTTTCATCGTGTGCCTCCTGGGTGGTGCTGGCCGTGAGAAGGGGAGCGGCTGGGGACGTGGAATGGGGGGCGGCTGGAATGGGGGTCTAGGGGCGGGGGCCCGCCTCGTCGGATCCGGCGCCAAGACCGGGGGCCCGGAGGGTGTCGGCCCGCGCGGCCGTGTCGGGGTCCCACGGGACGGCGAGGGCGGCGAGTTCGGTGCCGGGGGCGACGGTGAGGCCGTGCATGCCGTAGAAGATCCGGCCGTCGGCCGGGGCGTGGACGGTGTGCTCCGTGCCGTCGGTCGGGTCGACGATGCGGCCGAGGAGGTCGCCCTCGGCGACTTCGCCGATGACGGCGGCGTCGAAGGAGAACTCCGGGTACCACAGGCCGGTGGCCGCGGCGGTGACGCCGGCGGACCAGACCCACTCGCGGATCGGCGCCGGAGCGGAGTCGTCCTGGTCGAGGACGCCCAGATGGCGAAGTGCCTTCAGCAGGCCGTCGACGCGGCGGAGGGCGGTGGCCTCGTCCCGCCGGCCGAGCTGGCCCACCTCGACGAGGACCGCCGAGACGCCCCGGCGGGCGGCGGCCGCGTGGCTGTTGCCGCCCTCGGGCGTCAGCCCGAGGATGACGTCCTCGATGCCGAAGGAGCCTGCCAGTTCGGCCGTCGCCTTGTCCAGGTCGGGGTCACCGGTGAGGCGGTAGCCGACGAAGTCCCGCAGGACCTGGTCGATGCCCCCGCAGTGCAGGTCGATGTAGACATCGGCGCCGTCGACGAGGTGGGTGAAGAGCCAGGCGGCCAGCCGTTCGGTGGGGCCGCCGACCGGGTCGCCGGGGAAGACACGGTTGAGGTTCACGCCGTCGACCGGGGAGATGTTGAGCCGGCCCTGGTACACGGCGGGCGGGTTGGCGACCGGACAGATGATCACCTGCCCGCTCACCTCGCCGGGCTCCAGCAGGTCTGCCAGGCGCACGGCCGCTTCGATGGGTGTGAACTCGCCGCCGTGCACGCCGGCGGTGATGACGACCCGGGGACCCGGGCGGGCTCCGTTGACCAGGGTCACCGGGATGTCCGCGGTGAGGGTGCCGAGGTCGGCCTGGACGGTGCCGCGGGCCTTGGTGCCGGGCCGGGCCGCCAGGGAGCCGACGGAGAGGGTGGTGTCCTGCACGGTCATGCCTCCGTACGGCCGACGGTGGAGAGGAAGTCGATGGGCTGGGGCGAGGCGCCGTCCAGCGCGAGGTCCGCGGCGATATCGCCGAAGGCGGGCGAGAGTTTGAAGCCGTGGCCGGAGAATCCGGCGAGCAGGATGACGTTCTCGGCGCCGGGCAGCGGGCCGACCAGTGGGCGGCTGCTCTCGGTGTAGCCCTCCATGTAGACCGAGAGGCGGGTGGGGTCCGGGTGAAGGTCGGGCAGGTAGCGCCCGATCAGCTCGGAGAAGATCTCCAGTTCGTCCGGCCGCACGGTGCGGTCCAGTTGGTTGGGGTCGTCGGCGAGCCGGTGCAGCGCGCGGGACAGTCCGAGCTTGACCGAGATGCCGTCCGGGGAGGGCAGGCCGTAGCAGTGGGTGGGTGCCGTGCGGATGAACGCCGGGCGCTCCTCGCCGAACCAGGCGTCGGGGGCGGTGGGCACGTACCAGGCGCTGACGAGGCGGCGGACTTCCACCTCCCACGGCAGGTCGGGCAGCAGGTCGTTGACCCAGGGGCCGGGCGTGACGACGGCGGTGTCGAAGCGCTCGCTGCCGGAGTCGGTGCGGATCTCCACGCCGCCCGCGACGGGGACGATCTCGCGGACCGTGCTGTAGCGGTGGATGACGGCGCCCAGTTGCTCGGCGCGGCGGGCGGCGGTCTGGATGGTCAGCTCCGGGCGGATGAATCCGGCGCGGCGGTCGAGGACGGCCGCGTCGCCGTCCTCGATGCGGTACTGCGGGAAGCGCTTGGCGAGCGCCTCGGCGTCCAGCACCTCGTGGTCGAGGTCGTGCTCGGCGATGGACTGGAGGACGGTGGCCATCTGCTGGTGCTCGGTCGGCCCCATCAGCAGGCATCCGGTCAGACGGCGCAGCTCGCGGCCGGTCTCCTGCTGGAGCTGCTCCCACAGGGCGTCGGCGTGCTTGAGGAGCGGAACGTACCGGGAGTCCTCGAAATGGGCGCTGCGGAAGATCCGGGACTCGCCGCCGGCGGCACTGCGGTCGTGGCCGGGTGCGTAGCGGTCGTAGCCGACGACCTCGGCGCCGCGGGCCGCCAGCCGCCAGGCGGCCTGGCTGCCCATCGTTCCGACGCCGACCACCGCGACGCGCTTCCTGGCAGCTGACACAGGACTTTCCTTTCGTATCGCCGAGGCGCATGCTGGGCCTTCGACGTGAGGATGTTCGATTCGAGACGATTTGGGCGGGAGCCAGGCCCTCCTCGTGGACCTGCGGCTCGCAACCGCCGCGTTCTCGCAGTCCGGCTCACTTCCGGGGGATCTCTCCGAAGGGCCGTGCCACTATGTGGAATGCTGTGCTAGAATCTGGCACAGAGAATGACAGTGGCTTCAGAGGGGAGTCAAGAGGGTGTACGGCAGAAATTTGAAGGATTAACAGGGGGAAACCGGATGGAAATGAAGAGCGTCACCAGGTCGCTGCGCATCCTGGAGGCGGTCGCCCAGCATCAGCCCGTGACCGTAGGGGAGTTGACGAAGCTCTTCGGACTGCCGAAGTCCACCGTGCAGCGCACCCTGGTCACGCTGGCGGAGGCCGGCTGGCTGCGCGCCAACCGCAAGGACACCACCCGCTGGGAGATCGGCGCCCGCGTGCTGGCCGTGCGCCCCGCAGCCCTGCAGGGCTCCAGCCTGTTCGCCGCCGCCCGTGAACCCATGGTTCGCCTTCGGGACGCGGTGAACGAGACCATCCACCTGTCGGTACCGGATGCCCTGCAGTGCATGGTCGTGGTGGACCGCGTCGACTGCGACCACCCCGTGCGCACCTTCCACACGATCGGCGACACCTCACCTCTGCACGCCACGGCCGTCGGGCGCGCCGTTCTCGCCCACCTTCCGAGGCGGGACGTCGACGACCTCATCGCGGCGGGGCTGGAGCGGTTCAGCGACACGACCCCTGTCGAGCCCGACGAGCTGCGCGCCGAGCTGGACCGGATCCGCACCGACGGCTACGCGGTCAACCGCAACCAGTACCGGCCGGGCGTCTGCGCCGTCGCCGCCGCCGTGCTCGACGAGGACGGCACCCCGCTGGCAGCCGTGGCCGTCTCCATGCCCGAGGCGCGCTACGACGGTGAACAGACACCCAAGTGGGGCCGCCTCGTCGCCGACACGGCCGCGGAGATCTCACGGCGCCGCATGGGCGCCTGAACGCAAGACGACGGCCCGCAAGCCGTCGACCGAGGGCCGGCCTCGCACGCGTGAGCGCGCGAGCCGGCCCTCAGTCTTGAGTCACGGCAGCGTCCGCCCTGCGCCCAGCCGGTCCACTGATCGACCGAACCCCGCCGCATGCCGTATTGTGGCACGCTATGCTGGAATCCGGCACGGATCATGACCGTGAGTCCGTGACCGGAGCCAGGAAGTTGAGAACCACGAATCCGCAGGTCTGAGGGGGCATCGAATGGAAATGAAGAGCGTCATCAGGTCGCTACGGGTTCTGGAGGCAGTCGCCCGACACCAACCCGTGACTGTCGGGGAGTTGACGAGGATCTTCGGGCTCCCGAAGTCCACCGTGCAGCGCACCCTGGTCACCCTCAACGAGGCGGGCTGGCTGCGCGCCAACCGCAAGGACACCACCCGCTGGGAGGTCGGCGCCCGCGTCCTGGCCGTACGCCCCGCAGCCCTACAGGGCTCCAGCCTGTTCGCCGCCGCCCGTGAACCCATGATCCGGCTCCGCGACGCGCTCAACGAGACCATCCACCTTTCGGTACCGGACGCCCTGCACGGCATGGTCGTCGTCGACCGCGTCGACTGCGACCACGCCGTACGCACCTTCCACGCCATCGGCGACACCTCACCCCTGCACGCCACCGCCGCCGGGAACGCCGTCCTGGCCCATCTGGGCAAGTCCGACATAGAAGAGGTCACCGCGGGGCCGCTGGAGGGTTACGGCGAGGAGACCATCACCGACCCGGGGCAACTGCGCGCCGAGCTCCGCCGCGTGAGAGAGCGTGGCTACGCCGTCAACCACAACCAGTACCTGCAGGGTGTCTGCGCGATCGCGGCACCCGTGCTCGACGGTGAGGGAACACCGTTGGCCGCCGTGGCCGTCTCCCTGCCCGACTCCCGCTTCGAGCCCGGACGGCTGCCCGAGCTGGGCCGGCTGGTCGCCGAGACGGCCGCGGAGATCACCGCCCGGCACCCGGCCTGACGACGGTCCCGGCTCCCGCTCCTCACTCCGGCTGATGCATCACTTCACGATCACGTAGATCTTGCGCACGGTTTCGATGGTCTTCCAGACGCCGACGAAGCCCGGCTTCATGACAAAGCTGTCGCCCCCCTTGTAGACCACCGGCTCGCCACCTTCCGGGGTGAGTTCGACGATGCCGGCGAGGATGTGGCAGAACTCGAACGTCTCGCCCTTGATCGAGCGGGTCTCGCCGGGCGTCGCCTCCCAGACTCCCGTATGGATCATCTCCCCGCGGGCGATGTCCTGGGGCCAGGTCATGAACGCGGGGTCGCCGGAAACCAGACGCTCCGGGAGCGGGCCGGACTTGTGCGGCGCGAACGAGGGGTCGGTGTCGATGGTCTTCAGGAACGACATGTTCTTTCTTTCCTTGGCGTCGAGAAATCGATGGCCGTCCACCCGCGCCCGGCGGCGTGGAAAGCCGGGCACGGGTGAGGCCCGTCACGGTGCGTGCTGCGGTGCGGTCAGGGCATGACCGCCGTCATCGCACGGGCACCGCGAGGTACTGGTACTCCAGGAACTCGTCGATCCCCACCCGGCCGCCCTCGCGGCCGAGCCCGGACTGCTTGACGCCGCCGAAGGGTGCGGCCGGGTTGGATACAAGACCCGTGTTCAGCCCCACCATGCCCACCTCCAGCCGCTCGCTCACCCGCAGGGCACGGTCGAGGCCCTCGGTGAAGACGTAGCCGACCAGGCCCCAGGGCGTGTCGTTGGCCCGGCGGATCACCTCGTCCTCGTCGTCGAAGGTGAGGATCGCGGCGACCGGGCCGAAGATCTCCGTGTCCATCAGGCGACTGCCGGGATCGACGTCGGCCAGCACGGTCGGCGGGTAGAAGCAGCCGGGGCCTTCGGGTGTACGGCCTCCTACGAGCACCTGCGCCCCACGCTCCACCGCGTCGGCGACCAGCTCCTCCACCTTGGCGCGGCCCCTCCGGTCGATCAGGGGGCCGACGTCGACGCCGTCCCGGGTGCCCGGACCGACGACCAGCTCGCCCATACGCTCGGCCAGCCGCCGTCCGAACTCCTGCGCCACCGACCGGTGCACGAAGAAGCGGTTGGCGGCCGTGCAGGCCTCGCCCATGTTGCGCATCTTGGCGACCATCGCGCCGTCCACGGCCTTGTCCAGGTCGGCGTCCTCGAAGACGATGAACGGCGCGTTGCCGCCCAGCTCCATCGAGGTCCGTACGACAGCCTCCGCGCTCTGGGCGAGGAGCAGCTGCCCGACGGCCGTGGAGCCGGTGAAGGAGAGCTTGCGAATCCGCCCGCCGCGCAGGAGCGGTTCGCAGACCTCCCCCGCACGGGAGGTGGTGACGACGTTCAGCACGCCGTCCGGCAGCCCGGCCTCCTTGAGGATCGCGGCGAGAGCAAGGCTGGAGAGAGGGGTCTGCGGGGCGGGCTTGAGCACCATCGTGCAGCCGGCCGCGACGGCCGGGCCGATCTTGCGGGTGCCCATGGCCAGCGGGAAGTTCCACGGGGTGATCAGCAGACAGGGGCCGACCGGGCGGCGGGAGAGCAGCATGCGGTTGCGGCCGTCCGGCAGGGTGGCGAGGCCACCGTCGATACGGACGGCCTCCTCGGAGAACCACCGGAAGAACTCGGCCGCGTACGCGACCTCTCCCCTGGCCTCGGCGAGCGGCTTGCCCATCTCGGCCGTCATCAGGTGGGCGAGCTCGTCGGTGCGCTCGACGATGATCTCGTAGGCGCGGCGCAGGATCTCGCTGCGCACCCGGGGCGCCGTACGTGCCCACTCCTCCTGCGCCTGCACGGCCGCTTCCTCGGCGAGCTTCGCGTCCTTGGGGCCGGCGTCGGCGACGTGGCAGAGGATCTCGCCGGTGGCGGGGTCGTCGACGGGCATGGTGGCGCCGTCCGCGGCGTCCACCCAGGCACCGCCGATGAACAACTGCGTGGGTGTGTCGGTCATGAGTTCTCTCCTGGTTGTCCGGGTCGGTCGGCGGCGGGGTCGAGCAGTTCCGCCAGGTGCAGGGCGCGGATGCCCCGGTCTCCGGCGAGGTGGTCGATCTGGGTGGCGCAGCTGAAGCCGTCGGCCACGACGACCGTCGGCGTGGCCCCGTCGACGGTGTCGATGTCGTCGAGGCGCGGCTTCAGGGCCAGGTCGGCGACGGCCATCGAGGTGTCGTAGTGCTGTGCCTCGAAGCCGAAGTTCCCGGCGAGTCCGCAGCACCCCTCGGCCTCGTCGACCTGGCGTACGCCGAGGCGGCTGAGAAGGTCGCGAGGGTGGCGACCCTTGAAGGTGGCGTACTCGTGGCAGTGGGTCTGCAGGACGACGTTGTCCGGCAACTCCGGTGGCGTCCAGCCGGGGGCGGCGAGATCGATCAGGGCCCCGGTGAGGGTGTGGACCCGGGCCGCGACGCGCCGGGCGGCGTCGGTGCCGAGGAGTTCGGGCACGTCACGCTTGAGCGCTGCGGCGCAGCTGGGTTCGGCCACGACGATGGGCAGGTCGTCGCCGTTGTCCAGGCGGTCGACCGTGCGGGCCATGATGCGGCGCGCGCGGGACAACTGTCCGGTGCTCACCCAGGTCAGGCCACAGCACAGATCCTCCTCCGCCGTGCAGGGGAGGCCTGCGTCGGCGAGTACGCGGCCGGCCGCTCCGGCGACCTCGGGGCGGAAGGCGCGGGTGAAACTGTCGACGAACAGCAGCGTCTTGGCCGGTTCGCCGGTCGTTGCCGTGCGCACGGCCCGGCGCAGCGAGCGCCGGGAGGCGAAGGCGGGGATCCGGCGCTTCGTGGTCACGCCGCCCAGGCGCGCGAGCAGCTTTCCGAGGGGGCCGCGCAGCAGCGCGTTCACCGGGCGGGCCGCGTATCCGGCGAGCTTGGACGTCAGGGGCAGCCAGCCCAGCGAGTAGTGGGAGCGGGGCCGGATCCTCCCCTTGTAGTGCTGGTGCAGGAACTCCGCCTTGTACGTGGCCATGTCGACGCCTACCGGACAGTCGCTGGAGCAGGCCTTGCAGGACAGGCACAGGTCGAGGGCGTCACGCACCTCCGTGGAGCGCCAGCCGTCCTGGACGGTCCCGCCCCGCACCATCTCCTGGAGCAGACGGGCCCGGCCACGGGTCGAGTCGTTCTCCTCCCCCGTGGCCCGGTAGCTCGGGCACATCACGCCACCCGCGTCGCTACGGCAGCGGCCGACCCCGACACAGCGGCGTACGGCGCCCGCGAAGCCGTCCTCGTCGTGCGGGAAGGAGAACAGGGTCTCGACGGGCAACACGTCAGAGGACGTGTGCAGCGCCAGGTCGGCATCGAGGCGGGCCGGGGCCACGATGACGCCGGGGTTGAGCAGACCCGCGGGGTCGAAGATCTCCTTGAAGGCGGCGAACGCCCGGATCATGCGGTGGCTGTACATGACCTCCAGCAGCTCGCCGCGGGCCCGCCCGTCGCCGTGTTCGCCCGACAGGGTTCCGCCGTGCTCGACGACCAGGGCGGCGGCTTCGGAGAGGAACCGGCGGGTGGCGGCCCGCCCCGAGTCCGTGGCGAGGTCGAAGTCGATTCGTACGTGGACGCAGCCCGCGCCGAAGTGCCCGTACAGCACGCCGGTCAGCCCGTGGGCGGCCAGCAGCTTGCGGAAGCCGCGCAGGTAGGCGGCCAGGTGCTCGGGCGCGACCGCCGCGTCCTCCCAGCCGGGCCAGGACTCCCCGCCGTCGACGAGTCGGGCGGCGAGCCCTGCCCCGTCCTCACGGACCCGCCACAGCGAGCGCCGTTCGGCCGGGCTGTGCACGACCCGCCCACCGGTCATCCGGCCACGGGCCTTGAGTACGTCCAGCAATTCGTCGGCGCGGGCGTCGACGGCCGCCTGGTCGTCGCCGTCGAGCTCGACATACAGCCAGGCGCGCCCTTCCGGCAGCCCGGTGACGGAGTCCGGACCGCGCCGGGCCCGCATGGTGGCGACGATCGCCTCGTCCATGCCCTCCACGGCGGTGGGATTCCAGCGGAGGATCTCGGGCACGTCCTCGGCGGCGTCGACGACGTCGTCGTACCCGAGGGTGAGGAGGGTGGAAGCCTGTGCGGTCGCCACCAGGCGGACCGTCGCCGCGGTGACGACCGCACAGGAGCCCTCGGTGCCCACCAGGGCGCGAGCCATGTCGAAGCCGTGCTCGGGCAGCAGGTGGTGCAGCTGGTAGCCGGAGACCTGACGCGGAATACGGCCCAGTTCGGTGCGGATCGGCGCCAGATCGGCCTCGATCAGGCGGCGTACGTCCGCTTCGAGGCGGGCGACCCGCTCGACCGCGTCCGTGTCGTTCGGGTCGGCGGCGCGCAGGCCGGTGCGGTCGGCGACGGCCCGCACGCCGTCGGCCGTCACGATCTCCAGCTCCTCGATGTGGCTGCTCGTGCGCCCGTGCCGCACCGACCGGTTGCCGCAGGCGTCATTGCCGATCATGCCGCCGAGGGTGCAGCGGCTGTGCGAGGACGGGTCGGGGCCGAAGGTGAGTCCGTGCAGTGCGGTCGCGCTGCGCAGCGCGTCCAGGATCACTCCGGCCTCGACGCGTGCGGTGCGTTCCTGCGGGTCGATGTGCAGGATCTGGTTCATGTACCGCGAGAAGTCCAGGACGACGCCCGGCCCGACCGCGTTGCCCGCCATGCTGGTGCCGCCGCCGCGCGCGGTGACGGGAACACCTGCCTCGCGGCAGGCCCGCAGCACCGCGACGACGTCGTCGGCGCTGCGGGGAAAGACCACGGCCCTCGGCGGGACCCGGTAGTTGGAGGCGTCGTAGGCGTAGAGGCCGGTGGAGCCGGGGCCGGTCTCCACCCGCAGGCCGGGCGCGGTCTCGGCGAGCCGCGCGACCAGCGCCTCCAGGGCCGTGGCGGTGTCCGTCATCGCCCTGCCGCTCCCGAGGTGCCGGCCTCGACGGCGGTCGCCCACGCCTGGAGGCCCTCGTCCACCGCCGTCTCGTCGATGACGAGCGCCGGGATCATGCGTACGACCTGGTTCCAGGCACCGCACAGCAGCAGGAGCAGGCCCTCGTCGACGGCGGCACGCTGCACGCGGGCGGCGGTCTCGGGGTCGGGGCTGCCGTCCTCGGTGACGAACTCGGTGGCGAGCATGAGGCCGAGGCCGCGCACGTCGCCGATGCCCGGCGTCCGGTCGGCCACCGCCTCCAGGCCCTGGCGCAGCCGCTTGCCCATCGCCTCGGCGTTCTCGACGAGCTTCTCGTCGCGTACGACGTCCAGGGTGGCGCAGGCCGCGGCGCAGGCGACGGCGTTGGCGCCGTACGTGCCGCCCTGCGAACCGGGCCACGCCTTGCTCATCAGCTCCTCGGAGGCGGCGATCCCGGACAGCGGGAACCCGCTGGCCAGGCCCTTGGCGGTGACGAGGATGTCGGGTGTGACGCCGAAGTGGTCGTGGCCCCAGAAGCGGCCGGTGCGGCCGACGCCCGTCTGCACCTCGTCGAGGATGAGGAGGAATCCGTGGCGGTCCGCCCGCTCCCGCAGGCCCTCCATGAAGGCCCGGTTCGCGGGGACGTAGCCGCCCTCGCCGAGGACCGGCTCGACGATGATCGCGGCCGTGTCGGCGGGCGAGGAGATCGTCTGGAGCGTGTAGTCCAGTTCCTTCAGGGCGAAGCGGGTCGCGGTCTCCTCGTCCCAGCCGTAGCGGTAGGCCGACGGGAAGGGGGTGACGACGACACCGCTCATCAGCGGGGAGAAGCCGGAGCGGAAGCGGGTGCCGGAGGTCGTCATGGAGGCGGCGGCGACCGTACGGCCGTGGAAGCCGCCGTGGCAGACGACGACGTTCGGGCGGCCGGTGGCCTGGCGGGCCAGCCGCAGCGCGGCCTCCACCGCCTCGCTGCCGGAGTTGGTGAAGAACAGGCTGTCCAGGCCGGCCGGCAACACCTCGCCGAGCTTGTCGACCAGGCGGCGCAGCGGCTGGTGCATGACCGTCGTGTACTGGCCGTGGATCAGCGTGCCCACCTGCTCCTGCGCCGCCGCGACGACCTTGGGGTGGCAGTGCCCGGTGCTGGTGACGCCGATGCCGGCGGTGAAGTCGAGGTAGCGGCGGCCGTCCTGGTCGAAGAGGTGGACGCCCTCGCCCCGGGCCGCCACCACGGGCGTGGCCTGGCGAAGGTGCGGCGACAGTGCGGTCATGTTCGTCTCCCGGCCTCGGTGTTCGGTCTGCTGCGGTTCTGCGTCGGTTCTGCTGTGGTTGTGCTGGTGTTCTGCTGCGGTCTGACGAGCATCTCGGGGGACCGGGGCCGCGCCAACGCGCGATCTGTCCGGCCGGGACGCGGTATCCGGACGTTGTGTCAGGCGTGCCGGGCCCTCACCCCCGCCCCTCCGCCTCGCAGCTGCCGTCTCCGGGCTCTTGCGCAGGTCAGCGACGCTTGTCAGAGTGACGGGGCACTTCCCCAAGCTCGTGGCTTCACCGGAGCCGGGACCCCCCATGGAGGCACCGTGAGCGAGAACCACCCCACGGCTCCGGGGCCGGGCGCCGACGGCCCCGAGGCCTGCGTGCCGAGCCGCGACGTGAACACCGCCGGCCGCCCGCTCACCGTGGCCGACGTGCTGGCCCTTCCCGTCCTGGCCGCCGGACAGCCGCAGGTGGTCACCGGCTTGTCGCGGCTCGACCGGCCCGTCCGCTGGGTCCACATCACCGAACTGACCGACCCCGCCTCCTTCCTGAAGGGCGGCGAACTCGTCCTGACCACCGGCATGCCTCTGCCCGAGGAGCCGGCCGGCGTACGCCGTTACGTCGACGAACTCGCCGACGTCGGCGCGGCGGCCCTGGTCATCGAACTGGTCCGCCGCTACCACCGCCCGCCCGAGCCCCTGGTCCACGCCTGCGAGGTCCGCGGGCTGCCCCTCGTCACCCTGGCCAAGGACGTCAACTTCCTGGAGGTCACCCAGGTCGTCCACGCGTTCATCCTCGGCAACCAGGCCGAGGTGATGCGGCGGACCCAGCGCGTCCACGAGGCGTTCACCGCGCTCACCCTGCGCGGCGCCGGGCCCGAGGACGTCGTACGCGCCGCCGCCGAGATGAGCGGCCACACCGTTGTCCTGGAGAACCTGGTCCACCAGGCACTCGTCTGCGAGCCTTCCGGTGACACGGCCGGGGCAGCGCTCACCTCCTGGGAACAGCGCTCCCGAGCGACACCGCCCGCCGACCACACCACCGTCTCCGGCCCCGAGGGCTGGCTGGTGGCACCCGTGGAGTACCAGGGCGAACGCTGGGGCAGGGTGGCCATGCTCCCGCCCCCGCCCGGCCCGGCCGCTCACTCGCCCTTCGGCCCGTTCGGTCCGGAAGCCGTCACGGTCCTGGAGAGAACCGCGATGGCCCTCACTATCGCCCGTCTCACCCACCCCACGCCCTGGGAACGCGCCGCACACCGCAGCGTGCTGCGCGACCTCGTCGAGCAGCGCCACCGCTCGCCCGCCGACGCCGAGGCCCGGATCGCCGCGCTGGGCCTGCCCACGGCGGACTCCCGCTTCATCGCCGTACTCGCGGACGTCCCCTGCGAGGACGACACGGCCAAGGCCGAGGAACTCCTCTCCGAGGAGCTGAAGAAGAAGGGAACACAGGCCCTCGTCGGCCTCCTCGGACCGACCCGCGTCGGCGTTCTCCTGTCCCTGCGTCCCGAGCAACCGTGGCGACCCGTCGTCGAGCACCTGAGCCGCACCGCACTCGACCTGGTTCCCGGGACAACGGTGAGCACGGGCGGCGAGGCGACAGACCTCCCCGCCGTCGCCCGCTCCTTCCGCGAGGCGACCCGCGTCGCCGAAGCCACCGAGCCCGGCCAGCCGCTCCCCCCGGACCGCTCCTACCACGAACGATCCGACATCGGCCTGCGCCGCCTCCTCTTCGCCCTCCGCGAAGACACCCGGATCCAGGACTACGCCGAACGCCGGCTCGGCCGACTCGCCGACCACGACGCCCGCCACGGCACGGACCTGCTGACCACCCTGCGCCACTACCTGGACGCCGCAGGCAACAAGACCGTGGCCGCCCGCTCCGGCGGCCTGTCCCGCGAGACCGTCTACCAACGCCTGCGCATCATCGAGCGGATCCTCGACTGCGACCTCGAGTCCGGCGAACAGCGCACCGAACTGCACGTGGCACTCACGGCCCTCGATGTCCTGCGGGTCCGCTGAGGTCTGTTCCGGTCAGTGCCCTTCCACCGTATTGGTGTACAAGCCACGATCCTGATCGGTCGGCCTTCCGGGCAACCGCCGCGTACGTGCCCGCGCTTACCGCAGCTGCTGCTCATCGCGGCCGGTTTCGGGGTCGTGGCCGCCGCCCGCACCTGGGACTCCCGGCCCGTGCCGTGGCTTCTCCTCGCCGCCGTACCGGCCCTTGCGGTGGGTCTGCTGCCTGGGTGGGCGAATCGCCCTACGACACAGCAGATCGGCATGCCGTGTGGTCGTTGTGGCATGGAGCAGGTGACAGGCACAGAAGCGAGGCTCTGAGCAGCCGCACCGTGAAGGCGGCGGACTGTGAAGGAGCGATCTCATGGGCCGATACGATCTCGCCCTCATCGGATTCGGCGGCGTCAATCGCGCGCTTACCGAGCTCATATCCCGGAGCGGGGATCGTCTGGCCGGGGAACTGGATTTCGCCCTGCGAGTGGTGGCGATCACCGATCTGCGGGCCGGTTCCCTGGTGGACACCGCCGACATCGATCTGACACCGCTACTGACCGCCGAGCCCGGGGAGTTGAGCTTCGCGGGCCTTGCCGGCGGCAGCGCTGTTCCGCGCAACGAGTGGGTGATCCGCGAGGTGCCGGCCGACATCGTCGTGGAGGCGACGTTCACCAACCCCACCGACGGCGAGCCCACCCTCACCCATGTGCGCTGGGCCCTGGAATCGGGCAAGCACGTGTGCACCACCGACAAGGGACCGGTCGCGCTCGCCGGCCGGGCGCTGATGCGACTGGCCGTCGAGCGTGGTGTCAGCTTCGAGTTCGAGGGCTCGGTACTCAGCGGTACCCCCGTCCTGCGCACCGCCGAGCCATGTTCGGCGGCCTGGAGATCACCGGCGTCCAGGACAATCATGAACGGCACCTCGAACTACATCCGTGCGGAGCACCGGGACCTCCGCAACACAGGCGATCAATCAGCAAGAGGTCGTGCGCAGCTGAGGCTGCCATTCGCCCAATTCAGCGATGGCGCCAACCTCGTGGTGCAGGGCGGGCTGCTGGAGAGGGAAGAGGCGACGGCGCTGCTCACCCTGTTGCCGTAGAACTCCGCCCTTCTCGCGGGCGGTTGACGACGCTGGACAGGGTGAGCGCGGTGACCGTGTCCCGTACGGATGATGTCGAAGTCGCCACTGAGGATCTCGCAGATGACGACCTCGGGGATGCCTTTGAGGGCGGCCAGGACGTCGCCGCCGCGCATGCGGTCCTGCCGGTAGACGAGGACCAGCGCCGAGACGACAACACCGGTGTCCTCACCCGCGCGGACAATGGTGCAGCCGGCGATGTGGCCCTGACGCTCCAACCGTTCGATGCGCTGGCGCACCGCATTGCGGGACAGCAGCTGATCAGAGGCGGCAGCGCAACGCGTGTGTCGAGCCTCTGGATGCCGGGCGTGGCTGTGCACCTTATGTGTACGCCGACAAGGCGTCTGTGTACGCCGACAAGGCGTCAGCCCGGTGAGGAAGAGCCGAGGCTCCCACCGGGCTGCCGTGGCAGCTTGACGCCCCAGACACCTGCTCAGCTTTTGCAGGATGCCCCTTGCCGTCGATGACCAAGCACTGCGAGGCAGGCACCAGCGGCGGGAACTGCTTCACAGCACCGTCCTGCCGAAGATCGGTCCCGGCGGCCAGGCCGGCGGTATCAAGGCCGCCGCCGGAGACTGGCCACCCGGGGCGGATTTGGCCGCGCCCCAGTGGACGTCGCGGAACGGATCATCATCCCGGTCACTGGTCACCCGGCCGGCACACGGGCGAGGCCTGCGCTCGAGTCCGCCTTGCTCAGGTGTTGAAGCCGGGCATGGACAGGTACTTGAGCTGCTGGTACTCGTGTAGACCCTCGGGTCCACCTTCGCGGCCCAGACCGGACTGCTTGATCCCGCCGAAGGGTGCCGCGACCTCGGAGACCAAGCCGCGGTTGATGCCGACCATGCCGGCCTGCAGACGGGCGGCGACCCGGCGGGCGCGGTCGATGTGGGACGTCATCACGTACGAAGCGAGGCCGTGCTCGGTGTTGTTGGCCACCGCTATGGCCTCGGCCTCGGTGGAGAACCGGTGGATGGCGGCGACAGGTCCGAAGACCTCCTCGTGCATGATCGCGGCGTCGGCGGGGACGTGGTCCAGCACGGTCGGGGCTGCGTAGTGGCCTGGCCCGTCAGGGATGTCCGCCTTGCCGATGACGACGGCACCACGGGCCACGGCGTCCTCGACGAGGTGGCGGACCTTGTCCACCGCACGGTGGTCGGCCAGCGGACCGAGCTCAGTGTCCTCCCGGTCCGGAGAGCCCACCCGGATGGCGGCCATCCGCTCGCCCATGGCAGCGGCGAACGCGTCGGCGATTCCCTCCTGGACCAGGAACCGGTTGGCGCCGACACAGGACTGGCCTCCCAGCCGCATCTTCGCGATCATCGCTTCGCGGACCGCTAGGTCGAGGTCGGCGTCGTCGAAGACCAGGAACGGCGCGTTGCCGCCCAGCTCCATCGAGGTGCGCAGCACCCGGGCACCACTCTGCTGAAGCAGCAGCCTGCCGACCGGCGTGGACCCGGTGAAGGACAGCTTGCGCAGCCGGGGGTCGGCCAGCAGAGCCGTGCTGACCCCTGCCGCGTCGTTGCTGGGGATCACGGTCAGGACACCCGCGGGCGCGCCGGCCTCACGCGCCAACTCACCCAGCACCAGGGAGGACAGCGGGGTGAGCGCGGCCGGCTTGAGCACGGCGGTGCAGCCTGCGGCGAGGGCGGCTGCGGCCTTGCGGGCGGCCATGGCCAGCGGGACGTTCCATGGAGTGATCAGCAGGCAGGGCCCGACCGGTTCGGCCACGGTGACGATGTGACTCTTGCCGTCCGGGGAGGGTGTGCTGCGCGCGTGCGGGCGGACCGCTTCCTCGGCGTACCAGCGGAAATAGGCCGCGGCGTAGTCGACCTCACCCCGGGCTTCGGTGATCGTCTTGCCGATCTCCAGGGTGATGATCCGGGCCAGACGCTCACGGTGTTCGATCAGGGAGTCGGTGAGCCGGTGCAGGACGGTCGCACGGTCCCGCGGGCTGGTGAGGGCCCACTGGTCGGCTGCCGCGGCCGCCGCGTCCAGTGCCTTGAGCGCGTCTTGTGCGCCGCAGTCGGCGACGGTGGCTATGACTTCCTCGGTTGCGGGGTTGCGCACCTCGAACGTGCGACCGCCGGCGGCGGGTTGCCAGTCGTGGGCGAGGAAGCCACGGGGGACGGATTCCAGGACTGCCGACTCCCCTGGGGGAGCGGTGAGCGTGTCAGTCATGCGCGTGGCTCTTTCGCTGATCGCAGGATGGTGTGTCGAGGGAGCACGATCGGTGGGTGGTCATACGGCCTCGCGTCCGGGGTTGGCGACGCCGACCGTGTTCTCGACCGAGAGCAGGGAGTCCTGCCGTCCGGAGCCGAGCCAGCGGACCAGGGCGACGATGCCGAGGGCGAGGATCGCGAAGGCGATGAGGATCGCGCTGACCGCTGTCACGCTGGGGTCGATCTCGAAGGTGAGCGAGTTGTAGACCTGCACCGGCAGGGTGACGGTGTCGACGGAGGAGAGGAACTGGGAGATGTAGAACTCGTCGAAGCTGGTGATGAAGGAGAAGATCGCCGCTGCGATCATGCCGGGCGCGGCCAGGGGGAAGGTGATCTTCCGGGCGATCGTCAGCCGGCCGGCGCCCATGCTGGCCGCGGCGTCCTCGAGGCGTTCGTCGATCCCGCGCAGGGTCGCGATCAGGATCAGCACCGCGATCGGCGAGGCCAGCACCGTGTGGCCGAGGGCGATGGCGATCGGGCTGCCCAGCATCGCGGCCGGCTCGAACAGCAGGAACAGGCCGAGTGCGGTGACGATCTGCGGGATGACCAGCGGGCCCAGGACCAGGGCGAAGACCGCCGAACGCAGCGGGAGTTCGCTGCGGACCAGGGCGGTCGCCGCGGTCACCCCGATGATGAGGGAGAAGACGGTGCTCAGCGCGGCGACCAGAGCGCTCAGGGTGAGGGCGGCGGGCCATTTGCTGCCGTCGGCGAACAGAGCCTTGTACCAGTTCAGCGTCCACGTCTCGGGTGGGAAGGCGGCGAAGGCGTTGTTGCTGAAGGAGGTGACGAGGATGACCACGATCGGCAGCGCCAGGAAGAGGAGGATGACGGTGGCGACCGCGGTCAGCGCCACCCGCCCGGCGAGGGTCTTGCGCAGCTCCATCATGTGGCGCTCCTCTTCTTACGGCTGGCGCCGAGCGAGGTCACGGCCTTGACCAGGAGCAGTCCGGCGAGGGTGAGGACCAGCAGGATCACGCCCTGCGCGGCCGCTCCATTCCACTGGTTCTCCTTGGTGACCTGCTGGTTGATGAGGGTGGCGATCATCGTCTGGTTGGGGCCGCCCATCAGGGCCGGGGTGATGTAGTAGCCCAGCGAGAGGATGAAACTGAGCAGCCCGGCACTGGCCAGCCCGGGGGCGACCAGCGGCAGATAGATCCGGCGGAAGATGGTCACCCTGCCTGCGCCCATGCTGGATGCGGCCGCCAGCAGCCGCCGGTCCACACCGCGCATCACGCCGTACAGCAGCAGCACGGTGTAGGGGAGCATCATCGAGGTGGTACCAATGACCACGCCAAGCTCGTTGTAGAGCAGCTGGAACGGCGCTCCGGGAACCGACATCGCGGCCAGGGACTCGTTCACCAGACCCTTGTCACCGAGCATGATGATCCAGCCGTAGGTTCGCACCAGAGCACTGACGAAGTGCGGCACGACCACGACCAGCATCGCCAGACCCGCCAGAATGGGCTTGAGCCGGCAGATCGCCTGAGCCAGAACGAACCCGAACACCAGACTCAGCACCGCTGTCTCGGCGGAGATCCGCAGCGTGGTGAACAGCACCGACAGGTTCACGCCCGTGAGCGCGTCGGCGTACCAGTGCAGGGTGAAGGAGCCGTCGGCGTCCTTCAGGCTGAGCAGCAGCGTGGAGAAGATCGGGTAGACGAACAGCACCAGCAGATAGACGACGACCGGCAGCGCGTACAGGATCCCGACCCGGGTCCGGCGCGAGGCCAACAGCTTGCGCGGACGGGCGGGAGCCGCCGCGGTGAGGGTGGCGGCCATGGCTCACCCTGCCTTTTCGTCGGCGAAGAGGTTGACGTCCTCGGGGTCCGCGCTGATTCCGACCCGCTCGCCGGCGACCGGGCCGCGGCCTGCGGGTACTTCCAGGCGCAGCAACGGCGCCTCCTTGCCGTCGACCCGCACACCCGCGCGCACCAACGTGCCCACGTAAGTCGCGGTCTCGACCGTGCCGGTACAGAAGCCGTCATCGGCGGCACAGGCCCGCAGCCGGCCCGGCTGCACCGCAACCTTCACCTCGGTGCCGGAGGGCAGGTCGTGACGGCGCGCCTTCAGCAGAGTGTCGGACTGGGTAAGGCGGACCAGGGTGTGCTCGCCGTCATGCTTGTCGATGCAGCCGGGCAGGAAGTTCGCCGCGCCGAGGAAGTCCGCCACGAACGGCGTCCTTGGCCGCTCGAACAACTCCCTCGGGGTGTCGAACTGCTCGATCAGGCCGTTGCGCATCACCGCGATACGGTCCGACATGACCAGCGCCTCTTCCTGATCGTGCGTCACATAGATGACGGTCAGGCCGAGTTCCTGCTGAATGGACTTGATCTCCACCTGAAGCTGGTCGCGGAGCTTCTTGTCCAGGGCGCCCAGCGGCTCGTCCATGAGAATGACCGGCGGGCGGTAGACCAGCGCCCGGCACAACGCCACACGCTGCTGCTGACCACCGGACAGCTCACGCGGCTTGCGGCCGCCGAACCCGGACAGGCCCGCGATCTCCAGCGTCTCCCCCACCCGACGGCGGATCTCGTCCTTGCCCACGCCCCGCAGCGTCAGCGGGAACGCGACGTTCTCACTGACCGTCATGTGCGGGAAAAGCAGGTACTGCTGGAAGACGAACCCCAGCCCCCGCTTCTGCGGCGCGAGCCGCGTGACGTCACGGTCCCCGACGGTGACGGTGCCGGAGTCGGGTTCGCAGAACCCGGCGATCATCATCAACGTCGTGGTCTTGCCCGACCCCGAGGAACCGAGGAAAGTGACGAACTCCCCCGCCGCGATCTCCATCGACGCTTCATCAACGGCGACCACGTCCCCGTACGTCTTACGCAGAGCCACCACCGACAGCGACTTGCCGGTCGCCGTGGCCGGCTTGTTGCCGGCCACCTTCACCGACGGTGCGGCGACACCGAATTCAGCCACGAGCCCACTCCAACCAGCGCTTGGTGACGGCCGATTCGTTCTTCAGCCACCAGTCGACATCCGCGTCAAAACCCTTGTCGTAGTACTTCGGCGCACCCGCGGACGCGTTGCGCTCCTCCTCCGTGAGCTTGGCGTAAGCCACCGGCGAGGAGGGGTTCGACGGGAAGAACTTGACCAGGTTGGCCTGGCTCTCCGCCCGCAACGAGAAGTCCATCAGCCGGTAGGCGGCGTCTATGTTGGCCGCGCCCTTGGCGATGGCATAGCCCGAGAACTGCCGGCGCGTACCGTTGAGCTGCCGCTCCACCGGGACACCCTGCTTCTGCAGATCGGCGAGCCGGCCGTCCCAGACGGTGGACATCGTCACCTCCTGGCGGCTGAGCAGCACACCGGGAAGCGGGCCGCTGTCCCAGAACTTCTTGATGTCGCCCCGCAGCTGGGTCAGCACCTTGAAGGCACGGTCCACATCCAGCGGGTACAGCTTGTCCATCGGGACACCGTCGGCCAGCAGCGCGAACTCCAGCTCCGGCAGGTCACCGTCCGGACTGACCATCGAACGGCCGCCCTGGAACGCCTTGGTGTCCCAGAAGTCCGCCCACGACTCCGGCTTCTTACCCCCGAACGCGTCCGTGCGGTACCCGATGCACTGGCCGTAGAAGGCGTGGCCGATGGCATGCTCAGTGATCTGGGCCTCGGGGATCTTCGCGCTCTTCACGCTCTTGACCCGGTCGAGGTCCAGCGCCTCCAGCGCGTCCTGCTTCGCATACTTGGTGTGCGACATCATCGAGTTGTTGATGAGATCGCACTGCGGCCGACCCTGCTTGATCTGCGCCAGCAGCGGAGCGTCATCCAGGTTCAGCACCTTGACGGCAATGCCGGTCTCCTGCGTGAACGGCGTATAGATCGCCTTCTGCAGCGCAGCCCCGTACGAACCACCGCTGTCACGGACGACCACCGTCTTGCCGCCCTTACCCCCACCGGCCGACACGCGGCTGGTACCGGTGCCGCAGGCGGCGAGGGAGGGAAGAGCGGCGAGGGCAGCGAGGCCGCCTGCTCCGCGCAGGAGCGCTCTACGACCGATCTGGGCATCACTCATGGCAATACTCCTCATCTGGGGACGCGTGGGACCAGCTGTGCGGGGCTTTACCTCGCGGGTGCGGGGGGGGATGGTGCAGGGTGGCGAACGCGGACAGAGCATCGCCCGCTTGCGTTGCCGATCGCCGCTGTGGGCACGTGTTCGCTGTGGATCGAAGTCCCCGACGACCTTGTCGTCGGAGCGACGCCGACTGGAGGACCGGCTGAGTAGCGGTGGGGAAGCTGGAGCCGTGACAGGCGGTGACCTGCGGAGTGGGGCGGTCCTCACCAGAGCCGCAGCGTGAGGGCTCTCGCGAGGGATGAAGCAGAGCCGGGAGTGCGGCTGAGGGGCGGGCCGAGCGGTTCATCGGCCCCGGCGACGTCGCTCAGCAGGTGACTTCGCGAGAGATCCCGAAGACGATCGGGGCGGGCATCGACGTCACATCACGGTTACGTAGATCTTGCGCACGGTTTCGATGGTCTTCCAGACGCCGACATAGCCCGGCTTCATGACGAAGCTGTCGCCGGCCTTGTAGATCACCGGCTCGCCGCCTTCGGGGGTGAGTTCGACGATGCCGGAGAGGATGTGGCAGAACTCGAAGGTCTCGCCCTTGATCGAGCGCATCTCGCCGGGCGTCGCCTCCCAGACTCCCGTATGGATCGACTCGCCACGGGCGACGTCCTGGGCCCAGGTCCGGAAAGTGGGGTTGCCGGAAATCAGGCGTTCCGGGAGCGGGCCGGACTTTCGCGGCGCGAAGGAGGGATTGGTGTCGATGGCCTTCAGGAGCGACATGTCTTTCCTTTTTGAGCTTGAGCAGTTGGTAGCCGCCGCCACGGTCCATGAGCCGTTGCCGACGTGCTCGGGCACACACTCGTGGGCGCGGCCCGTTCCCGGTGTGCGGAGGCCGGCGACACGTCGCGGCTGGTGCGGGGGTGGCCGGGTGGCCGGGTGCCTCGGATGCGGTTGCCGGCACGGGCGCACTGCGGGTGGCACCGTTCGAGTGCGGCGATTGGGGGGCGCTCGACGTGTGTTCGACCGTTCATGCCGCAATCGGCGGTCGCCCGAGGCGGAAGACGAGACGGAGAGCAGGTCGTTCAGCCCATTGCTGGTGGTGATGCCTTCCCAGCGGGGATGTTCAGAAAGCGGTGTACCCGCCGTCGACGGTCAGGACCGATCCGGTCACGTACGACGACTCCGATGATGCGAAGAAGAGCACCGCGTCAGCGACCTCTTCAGGGGTGGCGAGGCGTTGGAGCGGGATCGTGCTCTCGCGCTCGCGGCGGTAGCCCTCGGGGTCGGGCCTGCGCTGGAACGCCGCTTCGATGATCGGGGTGGCGGTCAGGCCCGGAGCGACGACGTTGACACGGATGTTGCGCGGGGCCCATTCGATCGCCGCGCCCTTGGCGAGCATGATGAGGCCCCCCTTGGCGGCGGAGTACAGGACCTGGCCGGCCATGCCGACCATGCCCAGCCGTGAACTGACGCAGACGAACGAGCCACCGGTCTCGGGCATCAGCGGTGCGAAGTGCTTCATCACCAGGAAGGCGCTGAGCAGGTTGCTCTCGAGCACGTTCTTCGCGTCGTCGAGGGCCATCTCGCTGAGCGGGCCGGCGGCCTGCAGGCCGTGGTTGAGGACGACGACGTCGACGGTGCCGAAGGACTCGGCGGCCTGCTTGGCCAGGTGCTCGACGAACGCCTCGTCGTTGAGGTCTCCGGGCACATACAGGTCGTCGGGCTGAGCGCTGTCGAGTCGCTCCCTGCGGCCGGTGAGCAGCAGTCGCGCGCCTTCGCGGCGGAAGTGGGAGCTCACGGCCTGCCCGATGCCACTGCTGGCGCCTGTCACCAGGGCCGTGACGTTGTTGAGTCTCATGTCAGGTACTCCATTACGGGGGAGATCGGTCGTCGGGTTGCGGGCTCGACCACGGCGTCTTGTCCCTGGGGGCCGCTCAGTTGAGGAATCCGCGGGCGTCGACCGGCCAGCGCTGCAGCGACGTGCCCGTGCTGTCGGTGACGATCAGCTCCTCGAAACCGAGGACTACGGGGCATACGTGGTTGGGCACCACCGGTACGACGGTGCCGACGCTGGGGCGGAACTCGCCGTCCGGCAGCGGAAGGAACCCGTGGTACTCGTTGAGCTTGGCCAGGACTGCCTTCGTGCCGGCGATGCTGCCGTAGCCGATCTCGGGGCTGCCTTCGCGGCTGAGGGCTTTGGTGCCCACATCGAGGATGACCTGGTCGGGGACCCAGTCGCTGACCACGGTGCCGGCGACGAAGAGCGCGATCTGGTCTTCCCCGCAGGAGCCCAGCCGGGCGTTGTTCAGATCGCCGAAGACGTACTCGCCGGGACGGATCTCGGTGATCACGCTGCTGGTGGAGAACTCGAGGGTGGGAGTGGAGCCGGCGCTGACCACCTCAGCGGTGACCCCGACGTCGGCGAGGCTGCGTACCGCGGTGATGAGCGCGGCCTCCTGGTCCTGCGCGGCGCGCCGGCGAACGTCCTGGCCGGCGCCACCGTGACCGGGATAGGTGAAGACGCCCACCGGCACCAGACCGCGCTTGCGGGCGGCGAGCGCGAGATCGCCCGCCACCTCGGGCGGCGCCCCGGAACGACGGGCGCCGCAGTCGACCTCGATCACGACCTGCAGCCGGTCCGGTTCGTCTCCCATCGCGTCGGCGAGGGCCTCGATCGCCGCGACGTTGTCGACGCCGACCCGCAGCCGGGCGGACTCGGCGAGCCGGCGAATCCGGGGCTTCTTCGATCCCGCGGGCCAGATCGGGTAGGCGAGGAAGATGTCGTCGAACCCGGCCGCGGCGAAGACCTCGGCCTCACCGACGTTTCCCGCGGTGATCCCGACCGCGCCGGCCTCCATCTGGCGGCGGCCGATCTCCACACACTTGTGCGTCTTGACGTGCGGCCTGACCTTGAGGTTGTGCTGGTCGGCGAAGCCCTGTATGCGGTCGATGTTGCCTTGCATGACGTCGACCAGCACGATCGGCGCGGGGGTGTCGATCCGCTCGACAAGAGCGTCTAGTGCTCGTTGCAGCCGGTTCACGCTGCCCTCCTTGTGGTTCTGCCTGGAATGATCGAGGGGCGCCCGCCCTACACAGCGGTGCAGACCATCTGGATCTCGACCGGACTGTTGAGCGGCAACCCGGCGACGCCGATCGCGGTACGAGCGTGCCGTCCGTTCTCGCCCAGCACCTCGATGAGCAGTTCACTGGCCGCGTTGGCGACGTTCGACTGCCCACCGAAGTCCGGCGTGCTGGCCACGAAGACCAGCATCTGCACGATCCTGACCCGGTCCAGGTCGCCCACCGCCTGCACAGCGGCCGCGAGCGCGTTGAGCGCGGCATGGCGCGCGAGCTCCCGCGCCGTCTCCAGGTCCACGTCCCGGCCGACAACGCCCTGACCCAGCAACTCGCCGTCGTTGTAAGGCAGTTGGCCCGAGATGTAGATGCTGGATCCCACGGTCCGGTGGTGCACGTAGTACGGGTTGTCACGGAGCCCGGGAAGGGTCAGCCCCAGGGTCTGGAGCCGATCGGAAGCCGAGTCGGTGTTCGCTGCCGAAGCCACGGACTGGCTCATCGCGGCACCTCCGCAGACCGAACAGGGCACATGCCCACGCAGTTGGCCACGAGAGCCCGCTTCACATGATTGTTGATCATCTGCACTCGGTTCTCTCCTCGAGTAACAGTGGTGACATAACGCCGTATAGCGGCTTAATACCGCCACCGTATTGTCGTTTGTCGACCATATGAGGGTCCGTCGAGCACTGTCAATACAAACTTCAGCCGCCGGTCGAGGCCACGACCCGGCTCACCTCACGACGATCGCCGTCGGCAGCGGGCTCTCGAGCGGTTGACACGGATGGTCGACCTCACGCCCGACGAGACCCCATGCCACCAGAGCGGCTCGGCCTGCCGCCCGGTTGTTCCGGCAAGAACACCGCCGGCCTTGGGGAGATACGGCAGGAAGACGACCGTGACATGGAGGCAACTCACCGACAAGCAGGGGAGGTTGACCGCGCGCTCCTGCCGATGGGCGAGTACGGCCCCCCACCCCGAGCGGCCGTGGAATCAGTTCGAGGGTGCGATGTGGCGGTTCAGGCAGACGCCGCAGTGGCGTGAGTTTTCCAGGCGAGTTCGGAACTGATCGACCGCCTGCGGGTGTTTGCAGGCCGGGAGGAAGGCCGGCCCCTTCACCACACTGCCGGAAGGCCTGATCACCGAAGTCACCTGCCAGGGCAAGACGGATTTGTCCGGCAGTCAGCGTGGACACCATGACTGTGCCAGCCCACCACGACACGCCGGGACGATCGTCGACAAAAGGACGTCATGAAGCCTTGAGGAAGCTGCCGCCGAGCAGGAACAAGCCCCGCCCCTACGGCTCTTGTCGTCCGTGGTCGCGCCTCCAGCGTGGCGCACCGAGCCGTGGCCGCGGCTGAGGCCCGGACACTGCGACAGCGATCAGAGACGGCGTCCGGACAGGCCAAGAACGCATGCCCGGACGGACAGCGGCCCCCTCGGCGACCAGTGATGCCGGTGCGACAAGCGCACCATGCGGTCAGTGCGCCGTCTCGGCCCTGTCGCAGGTATGGCATACCACCCTGCGTGCCGGGATACGGCCGTACGCGGCGCCCATGCCGACCTGGCGGGTGACCTGCACCTGACGTACGCGGGCGTGATTCTCACAGGCGGCCAAGCCGCAGCGCGAGCACACACCGATGCCGGTGGTGTCGCTGTGCGCCTCTTGGAGGCAGTCGTAGCACCTCATGTCCAACTCCGATTTCAGCAGGGGCCGGATGTGGCGGCCAACCAACACGAACAAACCCCCAGGCCACACACACCTACTCAAGGAGCTTGAAAGTATGGCCAAATTTAGACTCTGTCAAGACTAAGACTCAATCGTGATCATCTGGCGGTGGCGCGGCAAAGCAAACGTCGGCACGGTGCGGACGGCGTCACCGGGGCGCGACTCCGGCCCTGTCCGCCAGACCGTTGAAGTCCGACGCGCCGCCGGCCGATCTCCGAGAACAGGCGGCGGCTCGGCGAGACCCTGGAGCAGTGCCGCGAGGCGTTCCCGACCTACCGCGAGCCCGGCTGCGCCGACATCAAAGCCGCCGCCACGGCCCCGATCCCTCAAGCGGTGAGGCATCCTCAACCTCAAGGCAGTGGCCGACGGCGGGCCGGGAACCGCAAGATCCACGGAACGGGGTCGCGTCCCGCGTCGCGGTGCAGGGGATCAAGCGTTACGCGTTCCGGTGGGAGGATCCCGGTGATCTTCGCCGAGTCGGCGGCCCACGAGGCGCTCTGCTGTGGATGGTTGGGCGCCCGGCCACACGGAGCCACCCTTTCCCGCACGGGAGACGGCCGTCTGGTGCGCACGCGGGCGGGAGAGGAGATGGAAATCGGCGGAGGGGCCCCGGCGCGAGGGCGTCACCCGTCGGCGCTGTGCAGACCGGTTCCTGCACTCACGCGGCCCACGCGCCATGGAGCCGTAGATCCACGCCTGCCGACGACACCCAGTTGAAGGTTTCCCCGGGATGATCGAGCGCCCCGGAGTCGACGCCGACTGCGCCGCAGGAGAAGCAGCGCATATGACGGAAGGCCGCCACGACGCGCCGTCTCTTGGAGGAACGGGCCCGCCCGCGCGGCCATAATCGGCCCGTCGCCGCCTACCCGCCCCACCGTGCCGGCGGCCGACAACCGGCAACCGGCAACCGGCAACCTCACTCAAGATCCGCTACAAGATCGCGTTGATCACAGTGGCGAGCGGGCTCGGACACTTCACGCACGCCGACATGGCCTCATGCATGCCGGGGCGCGTGTTCCCCTGGATCTCCCGACTGGGCTCCCAGCCCCATGGGGAAATGGGCAGCCAGTTCCCGGCGGAACGCGTCGGTGTCGCCTTCCAGGGCAACCGCGGCCAACCTCTCGTGCTCGACGACCAATTGCTGCGGGTCGTCGCTGTAAGTGCGGTGATCGACGCTGAGGTGGAGGCGCAGCTTGGTCTCCCAGCCGTTCCAGAGACTCTGCAGGACGCCGTGCCCCGAGAGTTCGTAGAAGAGCCTGTGGAATCGAAGGTGCGCGTCGATGCTGGCCGGGATGTCGTCCTTCTCCATGGCCCGACGGAGATCCTCGACGGTTTGCAGCAACTGGGGCCGCTCAGGACCGCGCAGCGCCTCGGCCGAGAGCTCGGCGGCGTACGGCTCGACACGTAGCCGGATCGAGTCGATCTCGGCGACCTCACGAGCGCTCACCTCTACGACGAACGCCCCACGGTAGGGGATCTTGACGACGAGCCCTTCCTCCTCCAGTTTGGTCAGCGCCTCGCGCAGCGGGGAGCGGCTGATCCCGAGATCAGCGGCGATGTGCGCCTCGCGCAGCTGGCCACCAGGGGGTACGGTCCCATCGAGGATGGCGGCACGCAGTGTGCGGTAGACGCCGTCCGGCGTCGTCATCCGCTGCTCCTGCCACTCGAACTTGTGGTCCACCCCGTCGCCCTCCTCGGTGCTTGTCGACCACTTGGTCGTTTGTCGACTATACCTCTGCTGGTTTTGCGTCCACGGCTCAAGTCGGCCGTCCGGCACGGAACTCCTGAAGCGCAGCCGCGTCCCATCCGACTCACGGGTCGCGGGTGACAGTCGGCGTCTCGGGTGGTGCGTCTGGCTGTCAGGCCGGTGCCGATCCGGCGACGCGGGCGCTTGTGGACCTGCAGGGGGATGCAGCCGGCCAAGGGGAGCGTGGCCGTCCGTGGCTCGGCATGCCCATAGTCGCGCCCTGCCCGGCGGATCACCCCACTCATCTGAAAGTGGATCAGCGCCGGGCCCGCCCGAGGCGCTCGTCCGACCCTGTTGACAGCCGAGGAACGTTTGGTCGACAATCGACCAAGCAGATGGTCGACAATCGACCAGAATCCAGCCGCTCCACTGAAACACCAGGAGGACACGTGGCATTCGACGCCAAGCCCAAGTTCGTGACGTTCGACATGAACGGAACGCTGATCAAGTTCAGCATCAACGACACGATGCGTGAGGTCCTGGGCGACCGCCTGCCGGCCGAGGTCGCCGATGAATACCTGCGGATCTGCAAGGCGTACCGGATCGACGAGTGCACGGGCGCGTACCAGCCGTTCCACCAGGTCGTCGCGCGTTCCATGGAGCGCGCCTCGCGCAGCGTCGGTCTCGAGTACCGCGAGGACGAGGCGCGGGCGGTGTACGAGCGCATCCCCACCTGGGGCCCGTGGCCCGGTGTCACCGAGGCGCTGAACCGCCTGGCCGAGGAGGTCCCGCTGGTCATCATCACCAACAGCGACACCGCGCACGCCGTGCGCCTCGCGGAGAACCTCAAGGCCCCGTTCGCAGACGTCATCAGCGCCGAGGAGATGGGCGTCTACAAGCCGCGACTCCGCACCTTCGAGTACATGTTTGACAAGCTCGGCGTGACACCCGACGAGCTCGTGCATGTCTCCGCGAGCCCGATGTACGACCTGCGCTCAGCGGCCATCATGGGCATCGAGAACAAGGTGTACGTCGACCGCGGCTGGGAGCACGACGAGCACTGGCTCGGCTACGAGCGGATCACCGACATCGCCGACCTCCCGGTCCTCTTCGGCCTGCCTCGGCCCTGACGCCCGAGCGGAGAACTGAGGAAATGATCCACAGCAAGGCGGTGGCGGCATGAGTCAGCCCTTGCCCCAGACCGTCAAGGGTGACTCGGCTTCAGAAAGGCTCCACGCCCTAGGGCTGGAGCTACCCGTCCTCGCCGGCACCACCTATCTCGTGCCCCACCGGACGGTGGGCTCCACCATCCACCTCTCCGGCCAACTCCCGTTCAAGGACGGCGAGTTGCTGGGTCAGGGCGTTGTCGGCCGGGACGTGGACCTGGAGACGGCGCGGGAGCTCGCGCGCCATGCCGCGCTCAACGCGCTCGCGGCCGCTGTGCAGGCGGTGGGCGACCTGGACCGGGTCAGGATCGTGCAGATGCTGGTCTTCGTGGCCAGCACGCCGGACTTCGGTGAGCAGTCGAACGTCGCCAACGCGGCCAGTGAACTGCTCATCGAGGTGCTGGGCGAGAACGGACGGCACGCCCGCACCGCGATCGGCGTCGCCGGGCTGCCCCTCAACACCCCTGTCGAGATCCAGGTGATCTGCACTGCGGTGTAGCGGCGAGCCGATCATGAGCAGTGCGGCGGTGGCCCGGCTTCAACAGGCATCGACGCCCTCGGCCGGCACGATCGACACCCCGGTGCAGATCCTGCTGGCCGACGCGATGCAGGACAGCGACGGCCTAGGTCGTGTCCGCAAAGTCCCGTCGTCCGCCCGGAGGGCGGGCCCCGCGGCGTCTGGTGCGTGCTCTCGGCGTGCCGGGCGGAAGCCCTCGTACTGGTTGTACGTGAGCTTTCGCCCGGTGCGGCGAGAGTGCGTGCCAGACGCCGCGGGGCAGGCGGGACTTTGCGGACACGGCCTAGTCATCGAGGCGTCCTTCCGGCGCAGGTACGACCAAGAGGCCACCCGCCGTGACCATGAGGGCCGATCCCGCTCCAGCGCCTCGCCACTCCCGAGGAGATCGCCGACGCCGTCCCGTTCCTCGCGTAGTCGGACTCCTCGTACATCACCGGGGCAACGCAGCCCGTCGACGGCGGCCACACCGCCTTCCAGCAGCGGCCCACGCGGTTCCCAGAGACAGATGAAGGACACACCATGAACGCCCTTGCGGCACCACCCCGAAACGGAGAACTCGGCTTCTGGGTGGCCCAACTGGCCGACAAGAAGCCCTCATTCCCCCGCTTCACCGGCCAGGAATCCGTCGACGTGGCCATTGTCGGCGGCGGCTACACCGGCCTGTGGGCGGCGTACTTCGCCAAGAAGCTCGAACCGTCCCTCTCGGTCGCCGTCTTCGAGGCCGAACAGGTGGGCTACGGCGCATCGGGGCGCAACGGTGGCTGGCTCTCGGCGATGCCGCCGGGAAACCGTGCCACCTTCGCCCGCGCCGGAGGAGGTCTGGAGGCGAGCCGGGCGCTGCAGCAGGAGTTCGTCGCCGGCGTCGACGCGGTCCTGGACATCCTTGAGGCCGAGGGCATCGATGCCGACCAGCACAAGGGTGGCGCGCTCGTCGCCGCTCACACTCGGGCGGGGCTGGGCCGGCTGGTGGCCAGGCGTGATACCGACCTGAAGTACGGGCTGACCGACGACGAAGTCCATATGCTCGACCGGGACGAGTTCCAGTCCCGGATCAACATCTCCACCGTCCACGGCGGGCTCTTCTACAAGCACTGCGCGCGGTTCCACCCCGCGAAGCTCGTCTACGGCCTCGCCGAGACCCTGACCTCCATGGGGGTCAGGATCTACGAGGGCAGCCGGGTGGACAGCATCGCGGACAAGACCCTCACCCTGGCCAACGGTCGTGTCACCGCGGCCAGGACGTTCATCTGCACCGAAGGCTATTCGGGACGGTTGCTCGGCCGCCGGAGCCTGATCCCGGTCAATTCCTCGCTGATCGTGACCAAGCCGCTGCCGGAGAAGGCATGGCAACAGATCGGCTGGGACGGGCCGCAGTGCCTCAACGACTCCGCGCACACGTTCATCTACGCCCAACGGACGTCGGACGGCCGTATCGCCATGGGGGGCCGGGGTGTCCCCTACCGCTTCGGGTCCGGCACAGGGGGAGACGGTGCGACCGCCCAATCCACCATCGACCTGATCTCGCAGAAGCTCAGTTCCTTCTTCCCGGGTATCCCCTTCGAGGTGGAACACGCCTGGTCGGGAGTCCTGGGCGTCACGCGGGACTGGAACGGCGGCGTGCACTGGGACCCGGCGTCCGGGATCGGGTCGTCCACCGGCTACGCGGGACACGGCGTCACGTCGGCCTACGTCGGCGGCAGGACTCTCGTGGAGCTCGCCTTCGAAAAGGAAACCGAGCGGACCACCCTTCCCTGGGTCGGCTACCGGGCGCGGAAGTGGGAACCGGAACCCATTCGCTGGCTGGGCGTTCACGCCATGTACCGGCTCTTCGGCATTGCCGACCAGTGGGAAGAACGCAGGGGCTCCAGCAAGACCTCACTCCTGGCCAGATTCGGCAGCAGGCTCGCCGGACTTCACGAGTAGACGAAAAGGAACCTGCTCTCATGGACGCACAACTCGCAGTCATCGGCTTGGGCAGCATCGGAAGCATGGCCCTGTGGCAGGCGTCCCGGCTGTCCGACTCGGTAGTGGGCTTCGAGGCCGCCACCCCGGCCCACGGCCGCAGTGCCGTGGGCGGGGACACCCGCCTGTTCCGCATGATCTACCTCGGCAGGCCCGACTACTACCCCATCATCGAACGCTCCCACAAACTGTGGGCCGAGCTCGAAGCGGAAACCGGACAGGACATCCTCACGACCACGGGCGGTCTGTCCATCGGGACGGCGAACGGCAGCTACATCAACAGCCTCCTCGACGCCCTGCGCGTCACCGGAGCCGAGCACAGCGTCCTCAGCCGGGAGGACATGGCCGAACGCTACCCCCAGCACAACCTCCGCCCCGACGACTGCGCCGTCTACGACCCCCACGCCGGCGTCCTGCGCACCGACCGCGCCGTCAGCGCCGCCGTCGCGGCGGCCCAGGCGAACGGCGCCACCGTCCTTCAGAACACACCCGTGGACAGCATCACCGACACCGACCACGGCGTGGTCGTGACCTCGGGCGACAGAACCTGGACGTTCGAAAAGGTCATCGTCGCCTCGGGCGGCTGGTCCCGAAGGCTCATGCCCGACCATCTCAAGGCCGTCACGGAGACCCATCGGATCGTCCTGACCTGGTTCATCGCCCAGGACGGCACGCAGTTCTCGCCGGAGAGCTTCCCCGTCTTCAGCCGGTTGTACGGCAATCGCTCCATGTACGGCGCACCCGCCGTCGACGGCGTGACGGTCAAGGCATCGGTGGACGGACCGCTGGACGGACGCGGCAGGGAAACCCCCGACCCTGACTGCGTGCCCAGGGAACTCACCCGGGAAGAAGTCGAGAAGGTCACCGATATCGTCACCGACTTCTTTCCCGGTCTGACCCCCACCATCGTGCGCTCCGACGCCTTCCCCGACCTCTTCACCGAGGACAGGCATCCTCTCCTCGGCTGGCTGGACGAGAACAGCAGGGTCTACTGCGCCACCGGATTCTCCGGAAAGGGCTTCAAAATGGCCACCGGCTACGGCCACATCGCCGCACACGAGGCGCTCGGCAAACAGACCGTCGAAGGCCTGGACTTCGTGCGTCCGGACCGGTTCAGGACCAGGTAGCCCACCCGCTACCGCCACCTCCGCGCAGGAGCCTCGGTATCGTCGTTCGGCTGACGGTCGTTGCGGACTCATCTCCTGATGTCCCGGGACGGCCGTATGTCATCTGCTGAATTGCACTCGTGGCGGCAGTGCGAGGACTCGATGACCTTGCGGGCGATGTGAGGGAGGATGCCCGGCCGGTGGAGGCATCGGAGCGGGCAGCGGGGGTCGCAACTCTTGCCGGCGTGGAGCTTGGCCGGTCGCCGGCGATGCGGGCCGCGCCGCGAGCGCATCGGTGGGATCCCGCGTACCGGCGGCCTTCAGTCCGAGCCTGTCGTGCATGGTGGCGCCGGAGACGCCGCGACGGAGGTAGTCCGTCCCGGCCCGTGTTCATGATTTCCGGGGTGGGTCTGCGTCGTCGCTGCGGTCTGTCGCTTCGGTGTCGGCGTCGGAGTAGGTGGGGTCTTCTTGAGGGCGGGCTGCGCTGGTGGCGTTCTGGGCCCGCGCTGGATGACTACCAGTCAGTCGGCCCGTGCCGTTGACCGGCCGCCACCTGGCCATCCTGTGATGCCGGGGCCAGGCCGCGGCGGCGAGTCGGATCGCCGCCGGTCACGTGCCCAGGGCCGTCACAGCCCCACTGGCTGCCATTCCTGGTTGGAGCCGCCGTTGGCGGGCCACTGGATGATCTTGGCGCCGTCGGCGGTGGATCCACTCTGCACGTCCGCGCACAGCCCGCTCTTGATGTTGACGAGGCGGTAGTAGCCGCTGGTGGCCGCCGGAACGAGCTTCCACCACTGGTTGGTGCCGTTGGTGTCCGACCTCTGGTCCAGGGCTGTGCCGGCGCTGGTGGAGCCGCCCGGGACGTCGAGCACCTTGCCGCTGTTGACGTTGGACAGGCGGAACGAGCCGTCGTAGTCGGGGAGCAGCTTCCACTGCTGGTTCGCGCCGCCGGACCACGTGTACTGGATGACGGGCCCGCCGTCGGAGGTGGAGGAGCCGGAGACGTCCATGACCTTGCCGCTCTTGCGGTTGACCAGCTTGAAGGGGCCGGTCAGCAGGCCGATCGTGATCGTGGTTCTCGTTCCTGCGGTCAGCTTCACGGTGCGGGCGTGGTTGCCCAGCGACGACGTGGTGACCGTCGCGCCGGTGCTGAGGGATGTGATGCCGCGCCGGCAGATGAAGGTGATGTTCTGGTCGATGTCGGAGGTGAGCGTGACGGTGGCCGTGCGGGCCGCCGTGTCCCAGGTCAGGGACTGGACGGTGATGCGGTTGCGGCCGCGGACGCCCTTGATGGTGCCCTTGGGCAGCTGGTCGGGGAGGGCGGGGAGGATCTCCAGGACGCCTGGGCGGGTGTAGACGAGTGCTTCGCCGAGGACGGCGGGGATGGCGTTGGCGGCGTCGCAGTTGTAGATGTCCAGGTTGGGGTTGTGGGAGGTCATCAGGGACCGCCACACCATGTTCTTGCCGTACATCTTCAGCAGGTTGCCGTAGACGCCGGGGCCGTCCTTCAGGCGGGCGCGGGCCAGCGCCCGGTGGAGGCTGCCGTGGGCCGAGTAGTTCTGGTCGCCTCGCTTGTCCAGGGCCTTGGCCGCGTACTTGACCAGGTCGGGCTTGTCCTCGGGGTTGATCTCGTGCAGCGGCCAGGCGCCGTACAGGTGCTGGACGTGCCGGTGGTCGTAGCGGTCGGTCAGGCCCGGCCAGGACCACTCGGCGAGCGCCCCGTCGCTGTTGACGGTGTAGTCGGGCAGCTTGGCGAGCAGGGCGGTCCAGCGTTGCACGCCCTGGCCGCTGCCCTGCTCCAGGCCGAGGGTGTCGGCCGCGTCGATTGCCGCCTGGAGCGCGTGCCGGCCGGCCATGATGTCGCCGGTGGCGTTGATGGAGAACGCCTGGCCGGTGCTGGTCGGCGAGTTCTCCATGGAGAAGGAGGGGACGAAGACCGCCTTGCCGCTGGAGTCGGTGCGGGTGAGGAAGTCCTCGTAGAACAGGGCCAGTTCCATCAGGGCCGGGCCGAGCTTGTTCTTCAGGAAGGCGCTGTCGCCGGTGACCTGGTAGTACTCCAGAAGCGGGTAGAGCAGCCAGTCGGCGCCGCCGGTCCAGGCCTCGCCGGGGAAGCTGCCGCTGTTGAAGTGCAGCATGTGCCCGTACTCGCCGTCGGTCCGGGACGGGGCGAGGAAGCCGCGGGCGCCGTAGAGGTTGGTGGCGTTGTCGCGCCAGTGGGCGAGCTGGCCGAGGACGAGGTCGAAGTAGCCCTGCATGGCGTCGGTGAGGTCGAGGATGTTGCCGCCGGCGACCTGCAGGTTGATGTTGGCGTCGGTGGTGAAGTCGTCGGCCCAGGAGCCGTTCCAGGTGCCGGTCCAGATGCCGGTCAGGCGTGGTGGCAGGACGCCACTGGAACTGATGAAGAGATAGCGGCCGGAGTCGTACATCCGCTCCAGCAGTGCGACGTCGATGGCGGACGCGTTGCTGTTCTGGCGGGCTATGAGCTCGCTGGTGGCCAGCCGGCGGTCGGCGGCGGAGACGTTGAGGTCGATGCTGGAGCGGTCGTACATGGCCTGGTGACTGGGGGCGTGGCGGCCCAGGAGGATGGCGTAGTCGGCCGTCAGCGCGGCGAGGGCGGTCTGCAGGGGCCGGCTGTTCCAGCCGGTGGAGGTCTCGTACCGGCCGAGCTTGGTCAGCAGCAGCACCTTGGTGGCCTTGGCGACCACCAGGGTCTGCCCGTCGGCGGTGACGGAGGAGCCGCTGCCCAAGGCCACGACGCGGGTGACGCCCTCGTAGCCGTAGGCACCGCCGGACGGGTAGGTGCCACGTAGGTTCAGGTAGCCGTCGCCGCTGGTGACGGTGGCGGTGGTGGAGAAGGACACTCTGGTCGGCACGCCCGTAAGAGCGGTGTTGACGCTGATGGTGGTGTCCACGGTGCGGCCGGTGGCGGGCAGCAGCTCGTGGACGATGACCTGGTCGGCGCGGGAGACGAAGACGTGGCGCTTCCAGGTGCCGTACCGGTCGGTCCAGGTGTGGGTGATCTCGCCGGTGCGGAAGTCGGTGATGCGGGCGAAGTCGTTGACGGTGGTCATGCCCGGGGTGCTGAGCTGGAGTTCGTAGCCGGGGTGGAAGGTCTGGGTCCAGCGCAGGCTCCAGCCGTGGGCGAAGGTGGCGGAGGCGCCGGAGTAGTCGCCGGCCAGCGCCTGGTCCCGGGCGGTCTCGAGATACGGCGAGATCACCGGAGGCATGACGCTCCGGCTGCCGTTGGGCAGCACGAACCGGTGATGATTGAAGATCATCTTCTCGAGCGTCGGCGTCCCGTAGTAGACGGCCCCGTACTCGCCGTTTCCGCTCAGGAACCCGTCGGTCCAGGCGGAGGCGGTGGCGTTGTCCCAGATGCCGCGGTCGGGCAGGGTGACCTGGGGCGGTACGGCAGCGGCGGCCCGGTCGGCGAAGACGAAGCCGGGCAGGGCCGTGGCGCCGGCGGCGAGGGCGGCCGTGGTGAGGAAACGCCGACGGTTGAGGGGAAGGTCGGGCAGCGACATGGGGCGACTCCGTTGTCGGACGGTGAGTGCAACTGGGCCCAGGGGTGCCGCGGCATCCACCGGTGCGGGTGCGGTGGTGGACAACAGCGCTTTGCCAGGCATGCGGTGGCTGCATCAGCCGTCGACGGCAGAACCGGACGGCTGAGACCGGCCCGCCCCGCGGGGACGGACCGGCCTCGAGTGCCTACGGGGTCACGGTCAGCGCGGGCGCCATATCGGCGGTCCCGTTGGTGAGCTTCCCGGAGCCGGTGGCGCCTTCGGAGCTGACGAAGCGCAGCTCGTGATTGGTGCCCCCCGCGTTGCCGACGGCGAGCAGGAGCGTGGACTGATTGGCCGCGTAGGCGTTCTGGACGAAGGAGGTGATGTCGACGGTGATGTCACGGCCGTCGATGGCGTTGCCCTGGTGGGTCCCGCCGCCCTCGGGGATGATCGTCGAACCGAGGGTGAAGGGGGCCGACTTCGCGACGGAGGAGCTCGTGGCGGTGAAGCTCGGCCGGTTCTGCCAGGTCATCGTGTTGATCGGGCAGGACGTGCCGCCGCCGGTGCAGGTGCTGTCGCTGACGGGTTGCACGAGGAGTTGGTCGGTGTCGGTCGACGGGACCGACGCATAGCGGTGGCCGACGTAGGTGAGATGGAGTGTCGCCTGGCTCGGCGCCTTGGTGAGGCTGTTGAGGGGGAACTGGATGTAGGAGAGCTTTCCGTCTCCGGATCCTGTGGTGTACTGCTCGCCCATCAGGCCGACCCCGGTGTTGCGGGTGATGAGGGTCAGGTCCGAGGAGTTGTTCTTGGTCTGGTCGCCCCACCACGCACCTACCCAGGTGTCGCCGTTGGTGAGGGCGCCGGGCTTGACGTTCTGGGTCTGGCCGTTCGCATCCGTGTAGGTGCTGGTCAGCGTGGAGACCCCGCTCGTCGTCAGCGGGAACTGGCCGGTGTATCTGACGAGTTGGCCCGCGACGCGAAGGTTCTTCAGCGTCGCGTTCGTGACGCCGGTTATCGAGCTGCTGCTCGTGTTCTGCTTCGAGAACCACACGTTGTCGAGTGTGAACGTGCCGATCGGAGCCCTGGTGTACGTGTACGCGGTGCCCGACCCGTCGGGGTTCGGGGCGTACCCGTAGGTCGCCTGCTGCTCGGCGGTGATGGTCTGGGTGGATCCGTTGCCGCCGTTGATCCCGACCGGTCCCTTGGTGTAGCGGGAGGTGTCGATCGAGCTGTTCTTCACCACGATGCTCTGGATGCGCGGGTACGGGTTGGGGCTGTTGTGCGTGACGATGCCGCCGGCCGGCGCCGACACTGAGTTGAAGTTGTCGAACGTGTAGTTGGTGAGCCGGTGTCCGTACGCGTGCCATCCGATGCGGATCGCGTTGCCGGCGGCGACGGACCAGTTCAGCGTGTTGCTGACCGAGATGTTCTTCGTGTCCGCGGTGTCCCAGTGGTAGTTGTCGAACCCGAGCTCGTCAGCGACGGTGTCATGGGCGCCTACCGCGTTGACATAGCCCTGGACGTCGGGGGTGGAGGCGCCGAGCTGGAAGTTGTTCCACACTCCGGAGGCCAGCGGGGTGAAGCCGTCGCTGGGGTTGTAGTGGCCGGAGGCGAACGCGTCGTCGTTGCCGAGGGTGAAGACGCCGTTGGCGGTGATGTCCTGGCCGCTCGCGAAGTCCGTGCCGTCGACCCATGGCTGGCGGTATGGAGTGAGGGCCTTGATGTTGTTGAACGTCACCCTGGTGGCGGTGTGGGTCTCGTAGTTCCACTGCTTCGCGTCGCGCACGTAGGTGTCGTTGAACGTGATGTCCGACGAGTGCATGACCATGACGCCGCCCTGGTGCTGGCTGCGGTAGGCGTCGTGCAGGTCACCGCTGCTGCGGGCGTTGTAGTTCGCCACGCCGTTGCCGTCGAAGACGCCGCGGCCGGAGATTTCGATGTTGCTCGAGTTGATGATCCCGACGGCCGGCTCGAACGCCTCCATGTACGCCTGGATGCGGTTCTTCAGCAGGGCACCTTCGTCGGTGTAGATCCTCAGCTTGCCGCCCTTGAGCTTGCTGCCGTCCAGACCGTTGACCAGGAGACCGGACCACACGTACGTGCCGTTCGGGAAGTAGAGCGTGTTGAGTGCCGTGGGGTTGGCTTTGATGGTGTCGAGGGCGGCCTGCAGGGCGTAAGTGACGTCGCCTGCGGCCATCATCCGCACATTCGGGTACCGCACATTGACGCTGCTCGCGCTCACCAGGCTCCCGGCCGAGGTTTTCTGACCGGCAGGGATGGCGGTGCCGTTGACGGTCTTGCCGGCCATGGAGCTCGTCGTCGCGGCGGGAGCCTTCTGAGCCGCGCTGTTCGGGTTCGCCGCGAGGTACTTCGCGGCGAACTGCTGGAAGTTGAGGACGCCGGTCTGCAGGTTGACGCCGGAACCGTCCGGTGCGCTCGTGGTGTTCGGGCGCCGCGCCGGGTCTTCCAGAGGGTCGTTGATGACCGCCAGGTAGGGCTGTCCCGTGGCGTTGGTCGAGTCGCCGTTGACCATCACGATCGCCTGGTTCAACCCGGCGTCGGCTGACATCCGGAACGTCAGGGTGTGCTTGTCCGCGCTCACCGAGACGCTGCCGGACGGGTAGTAGCGGGCCGGATAGATGTTCACCGTGTCGATCGTGGTGCTGGGCAGCGTGACCGTGATCGTCGGTGTCCGGGAGTCCGACGCGAAGCGCGCGATGTCGAAGTTGTGGCCGTTCTGGGTGTACTTGACAGCCTGAACGGGCGTGCCGGCGACTTGCACCTGGTACTTGGTGGACGCCACGTCCGGTGAGGTCGTCGTACCGCCACCCACTCCCGTCGGCGCGTACGTGTGGACGGTGGTGGTGGCGTGTGCGGGGGCGGTGCCGGTGAGCATGAGGCTCGCCGCCGCGAGGGTGGCGCCGACAGCGGCCGCGATGAAGCGCTTCACGCGCGATCTGCGGCGCGCCGGGACGGGGTTGGGGTCGGCGTTGCCGCCGGCCGGTCTGATCATGCCTGTCTCTCCTCCGGACGAGACCTTTCCAGGTCTGTTCAGGCGCTCACCGCCTGCTGGAGACGGGGCGGAGCATTCGCGAGGGGCCAGGGTGACAACAGCACCACGTTGACCGATCCATGGGATCTAGCGTGGCGGGGACGTTACTGCCGTATTTCCGGAGCCGTCAATGCTCCGCGCATGTCAAGTCGCGAAAACAATCACGACCTGCGCATGGCGCCCTCACCGTGCTACGTAACGGCTGAAGCACTGCCATGGCGCAAAGTCTTGCCCTGCCGCGTGAGCCGTCCTACAGTGACGCCACTTTCGTGGATCGATAAATGTTTCGGGGAGACTACGTGGTGACAATGGCGGACGTGGCCGCGAGGGCGGGCGTCACCAAACAGACCGTCTCCAACGTGGTCTCGGGCAAGAAGGTGCGGCCGGAGACCCTGGCGAAGGTGAACAAGGCGATCGCCGAACTCGGCTACAAGCCGAACCTGGTGGCGCGCTCCCTGCGCACGGGCAGCACGTCGACGGTGGGGCTGTTCGTGCCGTCGGTGGCTAACGCGTTCTATGCGGAGTTGGTCGAGGAGGTGGAGAATCTCCTGGTCGGCCGCGGATACAACCTGCTGCTCGCCACGACGCGCGACGATCCCGACTACACCCGGGCCCACCTGGAGAACCTCACGGCACGCTCGGTGGACGCACTGCTGGTCGCCGGGGACAACGGCGTCGAACAGCAGGTGCCGATGCTCGCCGAGGCCAACTTCCCGGTCGCGCTGTTCGCCTGGGAGGGCGACCCGCCGACCACACTGCCGGTGGTGTCCATCGACTACCAGCACGCAGGGTTTCTGGCCGGCTGCCACCTGCGGGATCTCGGCCACCGGAAGGTCGCGGTGATCGCCGACCTCCCCGCGCACACGCCGCGCGTCGCGGGGTTGCGCCGGGCGTTCGCCGCCGACGGGCTGGACGACCGCATGGTGTTCGCCTGCACCAGCGACGACGCCGCCGGCGGTTTCGCCGCGGCCTGCGCGGCACTGGAGGCGGATCCGGGGCTGACGGCGATCTTCGCCACCCACGACGTCCTGGCCGTGGGTGCCATAGAAGCGGTGGTCCGGTCCGGGCGGCGGGTCCCCGACGACGTCAGCGTCGTGGGCTTCGACGACATCGCCCAAGTCGGGCGGATCCGACCGGCATTGACCACGGTCACCTTCCCCAAACGCGAGATGGCCCAGCAGGCCGTCGAACTCCTGCTGCGAGCTGTCGACTCCGGCCGACCGCCGACCAACGTCGTATCGCTGCTGCGCCCGACCCTGACCATCCGGGACAGCAGCGGCCCCCCGCCCGGGGCGACCGCTTAGCGCCTGGTACCGCCTGACCTGCCACGGCACACCCCATGAGCCGCCGGCGCAGTCCTTCCCAGCCGTTTCCCGCCACCACGGGGCATTTTGAGAGGAAACACCTTTGCTGATGAACGTCCTCGACCCCAACGCCTACGTCGAAGACCGGTCGCCGGGCACCGGACGGCTGCGCCCGCGCGCCGCGTTCGCCTCCGACCTGCCCACGATCGCGCTCGACGGCGACTGGAGATTCCGGCTGGCGTCGGGGCTGGACGACCTCACCGGGGACTTCGCCGCAACGGACTTCGACGACACCGCCTGGGACCTGCTCGCCGTGCCGTCCTGCTGGCAGATGACCGGCCTGCCCGGCGAGCCGCGCTACGGTGCCCCGGCCTACACCAACATCCTGTACCCGTTCCCGGTCGACCCGCCGCGGGTGCCTCGGCAGAATCCGACCGGCGAGTACCGTCGTGAGTTCGACGTTCCGGACGGGTTCCCGGCATCGGCTGCGGTGCTCCGGTTCGAGGGCGTCGACTCCGCGTTCGCGGTGTGGCTCAACGGGGTCCGGCTCGGCGACGGCAAGGGCAGCCGCCTGACCACCGAGTTCGACGTCTCCGCCGTTCTGCGGCCCGGCCGGAACGTCCTCGCGGTCCGCGTGCATCAGTGGTCGTCCGGCAGCTACCTGGAAGACCAGGACATGTGGTGGCTGTCCGGGATCTTCCGGTCGGTGTCCGTGGCCGCCCGCGGTGTCGAGGACTTCTTCGTCCACGCCGCCTACGACCACACGACGGGGCAGGGCACCCTGTCCGTCGACGTCACCGCCCCCACCCGGGTGTCCCTGTCGGTGCCCGAGCTCGGCATATCCGCCGCCGATCCGGCCGGCCCGCACCTGATCGACGGCATCGAGCCCTGGTCGGACGAGCGGCCGCGCCTGTACTCGGGGGAACTGGTCTCCGAGGCCGGGGAGCGGATACCGCTGCGCATCGGCTTCCGCACCGTGGCGGTCGTGGACGGCGTCCTGACAGTGAACGGCAGGCCGATCTCGCTGCGGGGCGTCAACCGCCACGAATGGCACCCGCTGACCGGGCGGACCCTGACCGAGGACGCCATGGTGGCCGACGTCCTGCTCATGAAGCAGCACAACATCAACGCGGTGCGCACCGCCCACTATCCGCCGGACCACCGTTTCCTGGACCTGTGCGACGAGCACGGGCTGTGGGTGTTCTGCGAGGGCGACCTCGAGACGCACGGCTTCGAACCCGGCGGCTGGCGGCGCAATCCCAGCGACGACCCCGCGTGGCGCGAGGCGTACCTGGACCGGGCCGCGCGGCTGGTGGAACGCGACAAGAACCACCCCTCGGTCATCGTCTGGTCGCTGGGCAACGAGTCCGGCACCGGAGCCAACCTGGCCGCCGCGGCCGCGTGGATCCGGCAGCGCGACGACAGCCGCCTGATCCACTACGAGGGCGACTTCGCGAGCTGCGCGTACGTCGACCTGTACTCCCGCATGTACATCGGTGTGGACGAGCTGGCCGCCGTGGGACGCGGCCAGGAGGCACCGACGGCCGATCCGGCCGACGACGCACACCGCCGTGCCCTGCCGTTCGTGCTGTGCGAGTACGGACACGCCATGGGCACCGGACCCGGCGGGCTGTCCGAGTACCAACAGGTCATCGAGGCACATCCGCGCCTGGCCGGTGGATTCATCTGGGAGTGGATCGACCACGGCATCGCCCGGCTCACCGGGCAGGAGGGCCCTCACCAGGAGGACCCCCGCTCGTACTACGCCTACGGCGGCGACTTCGGCGAGGAGGTCCACGACGGCAATTTCGTCGCCGACGGGCTGCTCTTCCCCGACCGCACGCCGTCGCCGGGCCTGGTCGAGTACAAGAAGGTCATCGAGCCGGTACGGATCCACATCGACCCGGCGGCACGGCGGATCGCCGTGCACAACCTGCACCACGTCCGCGACACCGGCTACCTGGACTTCCAGTGGACCGTCGAGGACGGCGGCGAGCTGGCCGGCTCCGGCCGCCTGAGCGTGCCCGCGACCGCGCCGGGCGCCACGACAGCCGTCGAATGGTCCGCCGACGTCACCGCCGCGCTCGATGCGGCGCGCAAGAACGACTCCGGCCACGAGGTGTGGCTGACCGTGACCGCGGTGCTCGCCGCCGACGAGACCTGGGCCCGGGCCGGCCATGAGATCGCCTGGGCGCAGGGGCTGCTCGTGGCTCCCGCCGCCTCGCCGGTCCCCTCGACGCCGGCGCCGGTGATCGCCCACGACGGGGGCATCACCCTGGGCCCCGCGCGGTTCGAGGCCCGCAGCGGGGTGCTGATCCGGCTCGGCGACCTGGAGCTGGATGGACCCAGGCTGGACATCTGGCGTGCCCCGATCGACAACGACCTGCTCAACGCCTTCGGCGAGCCGCAGATCACCACCTGGCTCACTGCCGGACTGAACCGGATGCGCCACGATGTCCTGAGCGTCGAGCCCGACGCCCAAGGGCTCACGGTCACCGCCCGGCTCGCCGCCGCCGGGTCCTCCTCCGCGCTCGGCGTGGTCTACCGCTGGACGGCATGCGACGGACCGGACGCGGCTCAGACCCGGCTCCGGCTGGAATGCGCCGTCACCCCTGACGGCGCATGGTCGGTGCCGCTGCCCCGGCTGGGGGTCGCGATGTCGCTGCCCGGCACCGACGCCGAGGTCGAGTGGTTCGGCCTCGGTCCCGGCGAGGCGTACCGCGACTCCCGTACCGCCGCTCGCACAGGCCGCCACCGGTCGACTGTCTCGGCGATGCAGACCCCCTGTGTCCGCCCGCAGGAGAACGGCAATCGCCACCAAGTCCGCCGCGCCCGGATCACCACCGCGGACGGCACCCTCCTCATCACGGGCGACCCGGTCATCGACCTGACCGTGCGTCCTTGGAGCACCGCGGCCCTGGCTGCCGCTTCCCACCAGCACGACCTGGCCGGCGACGGCCGACTCCATCTCCACCTCGACCACGCGCACCACGGCCTCGGCAGCGCGGCCTGCGGCCCGGGCCCGTTGGCATCGGACGTCCTGGCCGCGGTCCCGACGGTGTTCCGCGTGGAGTTCAGCACCGGTCGGTAGGCGGGCCTGGCCGCCCGCCCACCGACAGCCCAGCAAGTCAGTCCCCATCACGAAGGGTTTCCCTCACATGGACAGCACCACCATACGCACCCGCAGACTCCTGGCGCTCGCCACCGCGGCAGTCATGGCATTCGGCGTCGGCGCGTGCAGCAGCGACAAGAACGACTCCGCTGAGGGATCGGGCCAGAACGGGCCGGTGAACATGGAGTTCTGGGGCTGGGCCGGCTACGAGAAGATGGTCGACCAGTGGAACGCCTCCCACCCGGACACCAAGGTCACCTTCAAGAAGATCCCGTCGGGCGCCAAGGGCGGCTACACCCAGATCAGCAACGCGATCACCGCCGGCAAGGGCCCGTGCCTGGCCCAGATCGAGTACCAGACCATCCCGTCGATGCTCGTGAAGAACATGGTCATGGACATCACGCAGTACGCGAGCGACGACATGGACAAGTACGTCCCGTCCGCCGTCTCCGCCTCCAGCGTCGGCGACAAGATCTACGGCATCCCGGTGGACGTCGGCCCGATGGTCCTCTTCTACCGCAAGGACCTCTTCGCCAAGTACGGCATCACCAAGCCGCCGGCCACCTGGGCCGAGTACAAGGCCGACGCCGAGAAGGTCGCCGCCGCCGATCCGAGTGTGAAGTTCGGCGACGCGCCCGGCGACGGCAACGGTATGGCGGCCTTCAGCCTGCAGACCGGCCAGTCCTGGTACTCGACCAAGGGCGACAGCTGGACCGTCAGCATCGACAACCCCGGCACCCGGAAGGTCGCCGAATTCTGGCAGGACTTGAAGGACGAAGGTCTGGTGACGAAGGGAGGCAACGCCTGGGACCCGCAGTTCAACAAGGCCTCCGAATCCGGCAAGGTGCTGACGTTCGTCAACGCGGCCTGGGCCGCCGGCGGTCTGAAGTCGGATCTGAAGGGCCTGGCCGGCAAGTGGCGGGTCGCCCCGATGCCGACCTGGGAGGCCGGGGACGGCAAGAGCGCCAGCAGCGGCGGCTCGGCCACCTCGGTGATGACCGGGTGCAAGACGCCCCGCGAAGCAGTACAGTTCGCCGATTTTCTGTCCAGTGACCCGCAGGCCGTGAAGACGGGCATCGAAACCGGGCTGTACCCCGCCTCGAAGGCCGGACAGGACGACCCGTCACTCACGGGGGGTGACCCGTACTTCGGCGGCCAGAAGGTCGGTGACGTGTACAAGGCCTCCGCCGCGCAGGTGCCCAGCACCTGGACCAACGGCCCGACCTTCCAGCAGGTCGAGTCGGACTTCACCGGAGCCATCGGTCAGGGCACCCTGCCGGACGCGGTCACCAAGGTCCAGGCCTCGACGGTCGCCGCGATCAAGAAGCTCGGACTGTCGGTGACCAACGGCTGAGCCGGCGGAACTCCAGCCGCCCCGAAGGATCCCGCGGCCGCCCGCATCCGGCGCCGCGGGAACCCGCTCCCTGACGACGAACCGCCCAGCGAGGTTTCCATGAGCAGTCCCAGCAGCACCCGGACCGCGTCACCACCGCGGCAGGCGCCCGCGGTCACCCGCCGCGTCTCCCCCGCGGGCCGGCCGCGGCGCACCGGCCGCCGCAGCGCGCTGACCGCGTCGGGTTTCCTGGCGCCGTTCGCGGTGCTCTTCCTGACCATGATGGTCGCGCCGATCTGCTACGCGATCTACCAGAGCTTCTTCACCGTCCGCCGCGCGGGGCTGTTCGGCGGTGCGCAGACCACGGAGTTCGCGGGACTGTCCAACTACGCCGACGCCTTCAGCGACCACGACTTCATGGCGTCGATCGTCCGGGTCGTGCTGCTGGGCTGCGTCCAGGTCCCGGTCATGCTCGGCCTCGCCCTCCTGCTCGCGCTCCTGCTGGACTCCCGCTCGGCCCGGCTGCGGAAGACCTACCGGCTCACGTTCTTCCTGCCGTACGCGCTGCCGGGTGCGATCGCCGCGGTGATGTGGTCCTTCCTGCTGGTGAAAGACCTCTCGCCGTTCACCGGACCGCTGTCCCACATCGGGATCCACATCGACTTCCTGTCACCGTCGTGGGTTCCGGCCTCGATCGGGAACATGCTCACGTGGGGTTGGACCGGCTACAACATGCTGATCATCTACTCCGCGCTGCAGACGATCCCCGCCGAGGTGACGGAGGCCGCCGCGCTCGACGGCTGCACCGGCTGGCGTCTGGCGTGGGCGGTGAAGATTCCGCTGGTGCGTCCCGCGCTGGTGCTGACCACGGTCTTCTCCATCATCGGGACGGCGCAGCTGTACACCGAGCCGGCGGTGCTGGTCAGCGCCCGCATCCCGGGCGTCGACCCGAAGTTCTCCCCGATCATGAACACGACCCTGGGCATGGACGTGGGCGGCCAGAACCTGGCCGCCGCCGAGTCCGTCGTACTCGCGCTGATCACCCTCGTGCTCTCGTTCGGATTCCTCAAGTACAACCAGCGCAAGGGAGCGATGGCATGAGCGTGATTCCGGCCGGCCGACCGACCCGACCGGCGCGTCGCGGCACCGACATCGCGAGCAAGATCGTCGTCAACGGCGTGCTGGGCCTGATGGCCCTGTACACGCTGATCCCGCTGTGGTGGCTGTTCGTCTCCTCGACCAAGGCCTCGGGCTACCTCTACACCGGTACGCCCCTGTGGTTCTCCCACTTCGACCTGGTCACCAACATCAGAAACGTGTTCAGCTTCGAGGACGGCATCTTCTCCACCTGGCTCGCCAACAGCGCGCTGTACAGCCTCGTCGGCGCCGCCGTCGGCACCCTGCTGTCCGCGATGGCCGGCTACGCGCTGTCCAAGTTCAGCTTCCGCGGCCGCGAAAGCGTGTTCAACGTCATCCTCGCCTCGGTTCTCATCCCGGCGCCGATGTTCGCCCTGCCGTTGTTCCTGCTCATGGCCAAGCTGGACATCACCAACTCCTACTGGTCGGTGCTGCTGCCCAGCTGTGTCAGCCCGTTCGGCGTCTACCTGTGCCGGATCTTCGCCGCGTCGTCCGTCCCGGACGAACTCCTTGAGGCCGCACGGCTCGACGGAGCAGGCGAACAGCGCACCTTCTTCCGGATCGCCCTGCCGCTGATGTCCCCGGCACTGGTGACCGTCTTCCTGTTCCAGTTCGTCGCCATCTGGAACAACTACCTGCTGCCCTCGCTCATGCTCAACACCCCCTCACTGCAGCCCGTCACGGTGGGCCTGGTGCAGTGGCGCTCGGAGTTCGCCAGCGGAGTGCCACTGCTACTGCCGATCACCGGTGCGTTCCTGTCGCTGATCCCTCTGCTCGTCGCCTTCGTCAGTCTCCAGCGGTTCTGGCGCAAGGGCCTGACCGCAGGCTCCGTCAAGTAACGCTTTCGCTGCCCCACGCCGCTCCTGACCTGCAAAGGACCACTGCAATGCCTCGCGCCCACGTCACTCTCGACAAGCAGGCCGTCATCGCTCCTGTCCGACGCCGCACCTTCGGATCGTTCGTCGAACACCTCGGCCGATGCGTGTACACCGGGCTCTACGAGCCGGAACACGCGACCGCGAACGACGACGGATTCCGTATGGACGTCGTCGAACTGGTCAGGGAGCTGGGCACCAGGACCGTCCGCTACCCGGGCGGCAACTTCGTCTCCGGCTTCCGCTGGGAGGACTCGGTCGGCCCACGCGACAAGCGCCCGGTGCGCCGCGACCTCGCCTGGCATTCGCTGGAGTCGAACCAGGTCGGCCTGGACGAGTTCGCCCGCTGGCTCAAGCTCACCGACTCCGAGATGATGCTCGCGGTGAACCTCGGCACACGCGGCATCCTGCCCGCCCTGGACCTGCTCGAGTACGCCAACCACCCCTCCGGTACGGCGCTTTCGGATCTGCGTATCGCCAACGGCACGCCGGAGCCGCACAACATCCGCATGTGGTGCCTCGGCAACGAGATGGACGGGCCCTGGCAGACCGGTTTCCTGAACGCCGACGACTACGGCAAGCTCGCCGCCCGTACCGCCGGAGCGATGAAGATGGCCGACAAGGACCTCGAACTCGTGGTCTGCGGCTCCTCCGGCTCCTGGATGCCGACCTTCGGCGACTGGGAGCGCACGGTGCTCGAGCACACCTACGACCACGTCGACTACGTCTCCTGCCACGCCTACTACCAGGAGCTCGACGGCGACCTGGGCTCCTTCCTCGCCTCGGCGACCGACATGGACTACTTCATCGACACCGTCGTCGCGACCGCCGACCACGTGGGGTACAAGAAGCGCTCCAAGAAGAAGATCAACATCTCGTTCGACGAGTGGAACGTCTGGTACCAGAAGGAGTTCCACGAGTCCGACGAGGTCAACGACGAGTGGCGGCACGCTCCGCGGCAGCTGGAGGACGTCTACTCGGTGGCGGACGCCGTGGTCGTCGGCAACCTGCTGATGACGCTGCTCAAGCACAGCGACCGCGTCACCTCGGCCTCGCTCGCGCAACTGGTCAATGTGATCGCACCGATCATGACCGAGCCCGGCGGCCCTGCCTGGCGGCAGACGACCTTCTACCCGTTCTCGATCACCAGCCGGCTTGCCGCCGGTGAGGTGATCCGGCCCGTTGTCGAGGCGCCGACGTACACGACGGCACGCCATGGCGAGGCGTCCGTCGTCGACGCCGTCGCGACCGTCGACGAGGACCGGGCCGCGGTCTTCCTCGTCAACCGCGAGCTTACACAGGCCACTCAGGTCACGGTCGACGTGCGCAGCCTCGGCTCCTCGCGGATTCTGGAGGCGGTCACACTCGCCGACAAGGATGCGTACGCGAAGAACACACTCACCGAGCAGAACCGCGTGACCCCGCACGCGAACCCGAGCGCGATCCTGTCCGACGGGCTGCTCAGCATCGAGCTGCCGCCGGTGTCGTGGACCGCAATTGCGCTGGGCTGAGTGACTGTCACCGCTGCCGGCATGCAAGACCGAGACGGCGCTCACCGACTGCTGGCGCTGCTGCGTGAACGGTTCTCCACGATCAGTCTCGTCTGGGCCAGTTCGGCCCGCTCGGCGATGACCAGGGCGACCTGCACCGGGGCAACCGGCCGGCCCGCGCCGAGGAGTTGTTCTCCGGACCACGCGGCCGACCCCGCGCTGACGCTGCCGGAGCGGGACTTCCTGTCCGCCGCGCCGGACGCCCGGGCGGCGGAGCGGCGGGTCGCGGCCCGGATCAGCCGCAGGCACCGCATCCTGGCCGTGTGGCTGTCCGCCGTCCTGGCGGTGGCGCTGCTGACGGCCCTCGCCATCTGGCAGGCCTACGCCGACAACGCGCGCCGGCGCACCCAGGAAGCGGCCCGCCAGGTCGCCGACGTGGCAGACGCGCTGCGCACCACCGACCCGCGCACCGCGCTGCTGCTGGGCGCGGCCGCATGGACGCGGGGGCCGGGATGATGGGTGTACGGGGACTTGTCGGCGAGGAGTTCACGGCCCGAGGCGGAGTGCAGGAACCTCAGCCGGCCGTCCGGCAGGGCCTTGACAGCGAGGTGGCCGTTGACCAGACGGGCAGAGCCGTCTTCCGCAACGGACACTTCGACGTGGGGGACGTTCGGCGGGCTCTCCAGCGCCCCGGAAGCGGCGGGGTCGACCGTCCCGGAGGAGGCCCGAACCCGAACCGCGTGCGGTGGCGCACACCGCGCGCAGGGAGCCCGACTGCGGTCAGTCACCGGATTTTTTGTGTCACCGCGGGTGTTACTCCGCGTCGCGGCGGGCCTGGCCGCGGCGGCGGAGCAGCAGGAGGCCGCCGGCTACCGCGGTGACGCCGGTCGCCGCCGTCCACAGAGCGAGGTCCGAGGCGCCGGTGGCGGCCAGGTCCTCGCCGCTCTTTCCGCCCTGGGTGCTGACGTCCCCGGAGGACTGCCCGGCCGGGGACTTGGACGAACCGGATGACCCGGAGGTACCGGACTTGGCGGCCGTCGACTTCGACGGGGACGGTGAGGCCGCCACCTCGGCTGCGGTGGCCTTGTCCCGGGTGTACGCCAGTGTGCCGAAGCCGAGTTCGTCGAATCCTCCGCTGTTCGGGCCGTAGTCGCCGCCGCCTCCCTCGGGCCCGCTGCGGGCCAGCATCTCGCGGGTGTTCGGCATGGCCATGCCGCGCCTGTTGACGTAGTGGTTGTAGACCCGCTCCCAGACCGGGCGCCCACCGCCACGGCCGCCTTCGGAGATGACCTTCTCCTCCGTATTCAAGCAATGCACGCCGTTTGTCCAGGTGTAGGAGGTGTAGGGCACCTTGTAGCCGAGGTTGTACCGGGCGACGTACTCGCACGCCTTGCGGAACTTGGAGTCCTCCGCGCCGTAGAGGTCGACGCCCTGGTTCCAGGCCATCTCGCAGATGGTGCCCATCAGGCCGATACCCATCATGCTGTGGGCCTGGTCGCGCCCGCTCTCCTGCCACTGGGCCAGGCCCACGTCGTTGTAGACGTAGGGGATCGCCTTGGCCAGCGAGCCGTTGCCTTCGCCGTTGTAGAAGTAGTCCACCGTCTCGTCGAACTTGGCCCGGTCGTCGCAGAGGATGCCGATGGCCATGATCGAGGCCATGGTGCACAGGTCCCAGTTCGCCCAGTAGTGGCCGATGCAATTGGTCTCGCGGTACATCATGTGGCGGTTCATCGGATAGAAGTGCTTGACCAGCATGTCCTGGAAACGGGCCAGGTCGAAGCCGGGGTAGCCGCGCAAGAGCTCGCCGACGTTGGCGAACTGGTACCCGTAGATGCCCGCCAGCAGCACGACTTCGGAGCCTCCGCCGATGACCTTCAGCGTCCCCGACCAGGCGTTGCAGATGTCCCGTGCGGTGTCGGCGTGTGCGGTGTCGCCGGTGATCTTCCAGCGCAGCGCGTTCTGGTAGGCGGCGTGGACGTCGTGGTAGAGGGCCCCGTAGTTCTGGGGGCCGCCCCCGCCCCGGGTCGGGGTCGCCAGCGGGTTGGGCCGCCATGTGCTCTGCGAGTGACGGTTGGCGGTGAGCCTGGCGAAACCCGCCGTGTAGGGGGCGGCGCCCGCCTTCACCTTGGCGGCCATGCGCTCGAGATCGGCCCGGGTGTGGAGCATCCCGGGGTGCGCGAAGGACGTGCGCGCCGCCGTCGCGGGGGAGGCTGCCACGCCCGCGCCGATACCGATACCGACCGCGCCGGTCGCCGCTCCCGCGGCCTTGAGCATGCTGCGTCGGCTGATCCGATGAGTCACTGCGTCGTTCCTCGGGCTCTCGTGGGGACAGTGCCTACGTAGGGAGACGTGATACGGAGCGGGCGATAACAAAAAAGTGGGCACCACCGATGAAAGGCAGTGGTCTTGACGTCCTCCGTCATGGGACTCAGCGTCACCCGGACGCATCTGGACAGGCAGGTCGCCGATGGCGGACGCTCCCAGGAACTCCCCCGTGGGCCGGCAACTCCAGGTGAAGACACACGGCCTCGATGTCATCCGCGACACGGAACGCAGAGGCGCTCCACCGTCACCGGGGCAAACGGCACGAGCTACGGTCTCAATCCACAGGGCCATCTGCCAGGGGCGGTCCACATTCCGGGCACTTCGCGGGCAGTGCGCCCAGTTCGGTCAGGGCCCAGCGAATGCCGCCCGGCTCGGTCCAGTCGGGCGGAGTCGCACGTTCCGGACACGCGCGGTGGGCGCGGCGCAGGGGCTCGACCGCACCCTCGACGTCCAGGCTCGCCAAGGCCATGGCCGCCCATTCGCGGACGGTCGGGTTGTCGCTGTTCAGCAGCCCGATGAGGGCGGGACCGCAGCGGGGGTCGCCCACCTCCTCGAAGACCTCGATGGCGGTCAGCTGCCCGAAGCCGCCGAGGGAGGGCAACCCGTCGATGAGGGCGGGGAGGGCGTCGGCGCCCATGTCGATCAGTTCCGCGCGGGCGTCGTACGACGGGCCGGTCGCGTCGTCGAGCTGCTGGACGAGTCTCTCGATGTGCGTGGTCATGGGTGGTCCCGGCGCCAGGGCGTGGGGAGCCACCAGCAGACGGGGCGGATCTCGTACGAGCCGGGCATCGCTTCCAGCACGCGATGCCCGCGGCAGCGGCAGAGGCAGGGGCAGGACGAGGGGGAGGCGCTCATCGAGCAGTCTCGTCGCCGGTCCCGCCGGTGTGCCAGGGATTTCTCCGCGCTGTCGCGCCCTCGTTCGCGTCCGGCTCGTGGGGGCTCGGGGGGCTCGGGGGATGTCGATCGCCGGTAGTCGCGGTCGGTCCTGTGCGGCGACGGGGCCGTCGGTCGTGATCGGATGTGCCGCGTCGCGTCTCCCGTCGCGCGCCACGCCCAGGGGGCCGGGTGAGTGCCGGATCGCTCATTTGTGCGTTCGATCAATCGGATGTGTCGGATGTATTGACGCGCTCTCTTTTCCGGATCTAACCTCTGCCCGATTTCACGAACAGCGTTCGATATATCGTTCAACGTCCCTGATTGGACAGTGAGTTGGTGATGAAGGCTTCCGGCCGAAGCTCCGCCCACCTGAAACGTCGTCACGGACGCTGAGAAGCACAGCCACCCGGCCCGCGCCACAACCGCCCCACCTGGGCGGACGTACGTGCTCACGCGCCCTGACCCGCCGTCACCACGGCGCCCTGGGCGAAGCGGTGAAACACCGTCGTTCGGATCCCCCCTTCCGGCCCGCGCGGTGTCCGGGTCCTGTCCCGCCCGTTCCGAGACCAAGTTGCCCCCGCCACCCGGCTCCCCCTTCGCCCGGCGGTGGCACCCGCACCCGACAGGAGATCCGATGTCTGCGCTCCGCGCCCGGCTGACGGTGATATTGCTCGCCGTCTGCCTCCTCTTCACGGGCCAAGCCCTCACCACACCCCAGCGGGCGGCCGCCGCCGACCCCGGCTACCTGATGGTGCACTTCACCGCCGACTCCGCGACCGGTCAGATGCTGTACCTCGCGCACAGCACGGACGGCCTGCACTGGAACGACCTCAACGGCGGAGCGCCGATCCTCAACTCGAAGATCGGCACGAAGGGAGTGCGCGACCCCGCGCTGGTGCGCTCCCCCGACGGCAGCAAGTACTGGATCATCGCGACCGATCTGTGCGTCCGCTGCGGCTCGACGTACACCAACGGCAGCCCCAACTTCGTGGTGTGGGAGTCGACCGACCTGGTGACCTGGTCCAAGCCGTGGCTGCTCGCCGCCGCCTCACTGGTCCCCGGCGGAAAGAACGCGTGGGCGCCGGAGGCGATCTGGAACCCCGAGACCAACGACTACGTCCTGTACTGGTCGACGAACGCCACGGTCAACGGCGTCTTCAAGTACCGCATCTACTCCGCCCGCACCAAGGACTTCCGCACCATCACCACCCCGCAGATCTGGATCGACCCGCCCGGCAGCACCCCGGTCGTCGACACCCAGATGACCGAGGTGCCCGCAGGTACCGGCCCCTACCGCTACCTGAGGGTCTCCGGCGACGGCCAGAACAACGTCGAGGGCAGCAACTCGATCCTGGGGACGTGGACCAACCTCGGCAACCTCTCCAGCATCGGCCTCACCGGCAACGTGGTCGAAGGCCCGGTCTGGATGAAGTTCAGGGACCGCGACGAGTGGGCCCTCTACATCGACCACAACAACGCGCAGGGCGTACGCGAGTACAGGCCGATCCTGACGACAAACCCGTTCGACGTCAGCACCTACCGGCTGCAGCCGACGACCAGCTACGACATGGGCGGCACCGCCAAGCGCCACGGCGCGATCATGACCCTCACGGCCGCCGAGGAGAGCCGCGTGCTCGCCCGCTGGCCCAACACCCCGGCGCAGCGGCTCCAGTCGTACAACTTCCAGGACCGGTACGTGCGCCAGATCGACTTCGACGTGCGCATCGACCCGAACGTCAGCCCTGTCGAGGACTCCCAGTTCCGGATCAGGCCCGGCCTGGCGGGCACCGGCACCGTCTCCTTCGAGTCGGTGAACTACCCCGGCTACTTCCTGCGCCACGCAAGGTACGACTTCCAGCTCGCCCTCAACGACGGCAGCAGCCAGTTCGCCGCGGACGCCACCTTCCGGAAGGTCGCCGGGCTCGCCGACTCCACCTGGTCGTCGTTCCAGTCGTACAACTTCCCCGACCGCTACATCCGCCACTACGCCTACCAGCTGCGCCTCGACCCGATCACCACCGCGACGGGGCGCAGTGACGCCACCTTCCGTGTGACGAACTGACCCGCATCGCCAGGAGCGCCGGCGCCTCCAGGCCGGCGCCGGCACGGATGCGTCACCCCAACCCCCACGTCCGCATGGCCCTCATGGCGGCACCAAGGCGGCCTGGGACAGCACGAGAGCGTTGGCCCAGGCACCAATTGGCTCACCGCGGCTCCCTGGAGCTGACGAGGGATCGAACCTGTGGGCGGCTCCAGGCCGGGGCCGCCCACAGGTTCTGGATCCGCCCGCACCTTTCCTACGCCCCGGAGGCACCAGATGAGTGCAGCATCCCTCCCGTCGCGCCGGCTCTTCCTCGGCATGGCCGCGGCCATGCCGCTGTCCACCACCGGCGTGCTCACCCTCGGCAGCCGGTCCGCGAGCGCCGCGACGACCTCCCCGTTCGTCATGGCCTACTTCACCCAGTCACCGAGAAACCTCGGCACGGACTACGGCCTGCACCTCGCGGTCAGCACCGACGCACTGCAATGGATGCCGCTGAACCAGAACAACCCCGTCGTGACCCCGACCGCGGGCGACGGCGGTCTGCGCGACCCCTTCATCCTGCCCAAGCAGGACGGCACCTTCGTCGTCATGGCGACCAATCTGAAGGGCACCGACTGGACCAAGAAGACCCCGTACATCCACGTCTGGGACTCCGCCGACCTGCGCTCCTTCGACAACTACCGTCTGCTGAAACTGCACGACATGGACACCCACACCTGGGCGCCCGAAGCCTTCTGGGACCCCTCCCGCGGCCAGTACGCCCTCATCTACTCGGCCGTCAACAGCAGCGGACACAACGTGATCATGGTGAACTACACCACGGACTTCGGGACAGTGACGGCGCCGCAGGTCTTCTTCGACCCGGGCTACGACATCATCGACGGCACCCTGGCCAAGGATGTGAACGGCGTCAACTACCTGTACTACAAGGGCCGCAACAGCCTGGTGGGGGCGAGGTCCACCTCCCTCGCCCCCGGCAGATTCACCCAGTTCACCTCGGGCCTGGCGCCGCAGGGAGGCATCGAGGGCCCGATCCTCGCCGAGGCCTCCGGCACCTGGTACCTGTGGGGCGATGCCAACGCGCTCTTCTACACCTGGCAGACCAACGACCTCTCCGCCGGCACCTGGACCTCCACCGACCGGCGCGTCTACACCCAGCCGCTGAACTCCAAGCACGCCGACATCAAGCCGATCCCCCAGACGGTGTACGACAACATGGTCGCCAAGTGGGGAAAGCCTGCCTGGAACCGGCTGAAGTCCTACAACTTCCCGGACAGATACTGGCGGCACGTCGATTTCCTCGGCCGCATCGACCCGTACCCGTTCGACCCCTACACCGACTCCCAATGGAAGCTGGTGCCGGGGCTGGCCGACCCCTCCGGCGTCTCCTTCCAGTCCCTCAACCAGCCGACCCGCTACCTGCGGCACTCCTACTACCAGCTGCGTCTGGACGCCAACGACGGCACCACGAGGTTCGCCCAGGACGCCACCTTCCACAGGACCGCCGGGCTCGCCGACCCGTCCTGGTCGTCGTTCCGCTCTCACAGCCACCCGGACCGCTACATCCGGCACTTCAACTACGCGCTGCGCATCGACCCGATCTCCACCGCCACCGGCAGAGCCGACGCCACGTTCTCCGTCTGGTACTGAGGCGGCGCGCACGCTCCGAGTGCGCCCGGCTCGTGGCGGTTCGGGGGATGTCGATCTCTTGGCGTGAGCAGCTCTCGGGGAGGGAGGCCGGCAGGTCGGGGGAGGGGGACTCATGTGGGTGGCGTCGGCGATTCTCGGGGTGCTGCTCGTGTTCAACGGTGAGGTGCGGGTGCTCGCGGTCGCCGCCGCGGTGCTCCTGCTCTGGCTGGGGCACAAGCGCAGCACCATGCTGATGACGGCGGCCGGGGCGGGGGTTCTCGCCCTGCTGTGGTTCGCGGCGTTCTAGGGGCTGTCGGGAAACTCCCTCCCCCACTGCCCTAAAGGCGTGGGAGGTGCCCCCAGCCCCGCGGCGCCCGGCACGCTCCCCCAAGCTCTTCGAGCAGGGGATACCCCCACTCGCCACGCCGGGCGAAAGCTCGAGTACGCCCAGTACGAGGACTTCGGCCCTGCGCGCCGAGAGCACCCACCGGACGCCGCAGGGCCGCCCTCCGGGCGACGACAGGAGTTTGACGACAGCCCCTGGTGCCGTGGTCGGGTCGCGGGGACGGGGTGCGCGGAGCCACCGGACACCGCGCCCCATGCATGACGGCCCGGCCGCACGGCGAAGGAGCCGTCGGGCCGGGCCGTGACCGCGCCCGCTCGTATCAGCCGGCGGGCGGGATCGATGTCCGTCTAGCCGGTGACCCGGCGGAACGTCCACTGCTGGTTGGTGCTGCCCCTGTCGGCATACTGGATCAGCGCGGCGCCGTCGGCCGTGCTGCCGGAGCTGACGTCGAGCACCTTGCCGCTGTTGCGGTTGACCACCTGGAACACACCGCCGGACAGCGGGCGCAGCTGCCACTGCTGGCTGGCCCTGCCGTCGGGGGTCGCCTGTACGACCCGCGCGCCGTCCGCCGTGGAGGATCCGGCCACGTCGAGCACCTTGCCGCTGCGGACGCAGGTGATGGTGTGGTAGCCGTCGGCCGTGGACTGGAAGGCCCACTGCTGGTTCGTCGCACCGTTGTCGGTCCACTGGATCACGGCGGCGCCGTCCGCGCCGGACCCACCGGAGACTTCGGCCACCTTGCCGCTGCGCACGCTGACGCACTTGTAGGCCCGGGTGGGTGCGATGGTGTACTGCACCGAGTCGACGTCGACGTGGCCGGTGCCGTTCGGGTTGTAGGTGTAGAGGCCGATCCGGTCGCCGCGGTAGCCGCCCCACGTGAGCTGGTAGGTGCCACCTACCTGGGTGAACGTGTTCCCGTCGAGGCTGTAGGAGAAGCGGCTGACCCCGTTCACGTCCCACGTGGTGCGCAGCCACACGGCGTTCTGCGTGATGGCCGCGCCGCTGGTCAGGGTGGAGCCTGCGTTGTGCTCGATCGTGGTGGTGGTCCCGGAGCGTCGGACACCCAGTCCGGCGTAGGTGGCGGCGTAGTGGCACAACCCGGCGTGCTGGCCGTCGGCGAGGCCGGCCAGTTCGAGGCGGACGGTCACCGTGGCGCCGCCCGCGGTGCGCAGCACGCGTTGGGTGAGGGTGTTGCCCACCTTCGTCAGGTTGTCCCCGGCCAGCGGTGCGAACGCCTTCAGCCGCAGATAGCCGGGGCGTTCGGTCAACGACCAGTAGCCCGAGCGGGGTTGGTAGTACCACTCCCACTGCGGCTTGAGGCGGGTGTCGGTGAACGAGTCGCTGGTCACGACGGCGGGCAGCGCGTCGACGGGGAGGCCGGGGGTGCCGGTGTCGGGCAACCGGCCCGTCCACGCCATGGTGCCGATGCCGTCCGAGCCCACCGTGCCGATGATCGGCCAGCCGTCCACCCAGGTCACCGGCAGCAGGGACAGCACGCGCCCCTCCCAGCCGCCGTGGCCGTGGTGGGTCACGAAGTACCAGTCGCCGCCCGGGGTCTGCACCAGCCCGCCCTGGTTGGGCTCGCGGTCCACCGAGGTGTTGACGTGCAGCAACTGCCGGGTCTCGAAGGGGCCGTAGATGCTGGAGCCGCGGTTCATCATGAGGACCCGGCCCTCGGGCTTCACCTCGCTGAACAGGTGGTAGTAGACACCGTCGATCTTGTACAGCTTGCTGGCCTCGCTGCGCGACGACTGGTGGATCACCGGGGCCGGGCCGACCAGCGACTTGCCGTCCGCGGACAGCTTGTACAGGTGGATCTTGTAGTTGTCCGAGTAGTGCGTGGTGACCAGGTAGCCCTGGCCGTCGTCGTCCCAGAACGGGCACACGTCGTTCCAGCCGGAGGTCCGCCACATCGAGTGCAACGGCTCCCACGGCCCGGTCGGCGACGGGGCCGACGTCATGAAGAAGCCCTCGTCGGGCGTGTTGAAGTACACCCAGTACCGCCCCGCGTGGAAGCGGATGGCCCCGGCCCACACACCCCGGCCGTAGCGGTTCATCCGGTCCCAGTTCAACTCCGGTCCGATACGGGTGACATCGCCGACCGAACCGCCGAGCGTCCGCCAGTTGAGCAGGTCCTTCGAGTGCAGGACGGCCATGCCGGGCGAGTACCCGAACGTGCTGGTGATGCCGTAGTAGTCGGAGCCGACCCGGATGCAGTCCCAGTCGCTGAGGTCGGCCGGGACGATCGGGTTGGCGTAGGTGCCGTCGCCCTGGTCACCCCAGGTGCCGGCCGGAAACGAGTCTGCCGCCGCCACGCTCGACGGGAGCAGGCCCGGCAGGAGGAGGGCGCCGGTACCGACCGCGGCGAGCCGGCCGAGTTGTCTTCTGGTGAGGTCCACGATGCAGTCCTTGGCTGGAGGTCATCAGGTGCGGGAGCGATGGGTGGACACCGCGAGGAGAACGCGGGAGGGAGAACGTGGAAGGGACACGGCCTTCGCGTCGTGCGTGCCGCGTCCCGGCGGGCTGACGCCCCTCACCCGCGCTGTGCGGGGTGGCGGCATGACGAAGGCACATCCCAGGACGCCTGGGCAACGGGTCCTTTGGGACACACGGCGACCGAGGACGGAATGACGACTGGTCGATATATCGAACGGCTAACGACTTCCCGAACCGATCGACGCCGAAGTTAGAGTCCCGGCCGCACAGAAGTCAACGGATCGTGCGCGTTTTTCCGAGACGTGCGTCGGCAGGGACAGTGCACGCACGGCACGCCGACGGGCGGCGTCGGCCGAACAGAACAGACGGCGTCAGCCGAACAGACGGCGCTGGATCTCGCGCCGGTAGTCCTCCAGGGTCCGGTCGAGGTGTGCCGCGGTGGCCTGCGCCGCTTCCTCGGGGCGGCCGTCACGGATGGCCCGGTAGATCGCCCCGTGCTCCTCGATGGCCGCCTCGGTGTTCTCCCCGAACGAGTCGTGGATACCGATGGCGCTGGACTGGCGCTGCAGGCGTCGCGCGTCCCGCACGGCGCTGACGAGGAACGTGTTGTGCGAGGCCACCGACACTGCCGTGTGGAAGTCCTCGTCCGCCTGGTTGAACACGTCGACCTGACCGTGGACGAACCCGTGCCGGCACTGCTCCATGGCGACTTCGATGGTGCGCAGCTCCGAGGGGGTGGCGCGGGTGGCCGCCAGGCTGCTGGCGGCCATCTCCTGGACCCTGCGGAACTCGAACAGCATCAGCACGTGGTCGAGGTCGACGGGGCGGAAGAAGCCTCCCCACCGGCTGGTGACGAGCATGCCTTCGTCGTCCGCGACGAACAGACCCCGCCCCTTGTGCGCCCGTACCCGACCCAGCGCCGAAAGGATCTTGACGGCTTCCCGCACCACCGCTCTACTGGTGTCCAGCGTCCGGGCGAGGTCGATCTCCGTGGGCAGCCGGTCACCCGGCACCAGTCGCTCCTCGGCGATGTACGCGAGGATCCGCTCCGCCACGATCTCGTACCCGGGACGGTAGTCACGCCGCCCGTCCGAGCCGTCCACCCCCGCGGGCGCGGCAGCAGGGACTTGAGCCGGCAAGGCCGCTTCGATCGCTGGCATGTCGTCCATCTGCGCTGCCTCCCGGGTGACTTCTGCTCACGCGACTGATCGCGGTGGAGCCGCATCATCGTAGCGCACAGGAGATATAAGTCGTACTCATTCCGACCAAGATCCATGACGAGAGCCATGACCATCCGAGTGCGGAAGTAACCTTTATCGGGCACAGATAGCGCAACTGCTCGCCCATCGCCGGAAATTCAGCAATGGAACGCTGCACGCACCCTTGACGTACCACTCGATAAGGCGGCTAATTTCTTCCACACCGATCGCAGCGCAGCCGCCTCTTCCGTTTCCGTCGCGTCTCCGGGCCGCCCAGCGTCGTCCCGGCTCGCGCCACTCGCCCACCCGCTCGAGCCGCCTGCCCCCCATCTGCTCGGGGCACCCGCACACCCAGTGGAGTGACTCATGACCGTCAACCAGTCCTCGTCCAGCCCGAAGAGAGCCTTCGGCAGGAAGCGAGCGGCATCGCTGGCAGGGTGCGCGGTCACGGTGCTGCTGACCGTGACGGCCTGTGGCGGCGGCACCGCCGGTAGGACCACCAAGGACGGCTTCGCCCAGGCGCCGCAGAAGGACGGGGCGTTGACCGTCTGGGTGGACGCGACCCGCGTGGAGGCCGCGAAGCTGTACCAGAAGCTGCACCCGGACGTGAAGCTGGACATCGTCACCTACGACGGCAACGCCAACGGGTCCAACTACCTTCAGACGAAGGTCCAGTTGTTCAACCGCACCGGCAAGGGCTGGCCGGACGTCGTCTTCAGCTCCCAGAACAACGAGGTGACCTGGGCCGTCGACGCGAAGTTCGCCGCTCCGCTGAACAAGGGCCTGATCCCCGAGTCGACCCTGGGACGGTTCGCGAAGGGCGCCAATGACGTCTGCACGGTGAACGGCACCGTCTACTGTCTGCGCAACGACCTCTCCCAGACGGTGCTCTGGTACAACGCGCCGCTGCTGAAGAAGTTCGGTTACACGGTCCCGACGACCTGGGAGGAGTACCAGGCGCTCGGCGAGAAGGTCGCCAAGGAGCACCCCGGCTATCTCGTGGGCGACGCCGGTGACTCCTTCACCCCCGAGATCTACCTGTGGGCGAGCAAGTGCGGCGCCAACGACATCACCGGCCCCAAGTCCGTGTCGGTGAACACCACCAGCGAGGCCTGCACCAAGATGGCCAGGCTCATGGACGTACTGATCAAGAACAAGTCGATGTCCATCAGCGGGGTCTTCAGCACCGACTTCGGCAAAAACCTCGCCGACAAGGTCCTGCTCATGCCCGGCCCGGCCTGGTATGGCGGCGCGGTGTTCAGGGACACCTTCAAGACCCCGGCCAAGCAGATCGGCGCGGCGCCCATGCCGCAGTGGCAGGGCGAGACCTCGCCGTCCACCGGCAACGTCGGCGGCGGCACCTGGCTGCTGTCCCAGCACTCCACGCACATCAAGGCCGCCACCGACTTCCTGAAGTGGGTCACCACCGACAACGCCTACCAGGGCGAGCAGGCGCCGGGCTTCCCCGCCTACGCGCCGGCGGCCGAGGCCTGGCTGAAGGGCCAGGACGCGGCCGGCTACTTCGCCACCGACCTGAGCGCCCTCAAGGACGCCTCCTCGCAGGTCTGGAAGGGCTGGGGGTCGGGCCAGTTCAGCCAGGAGGCGATCTGGGCCGCCACCGTCAAGCCCGGCCTGACCCAGGGCAAGACCATCGAATCGCTGCTGCCGGCCTGGCAGGACTCCATCGTCAAGTACGCCCAGTCCAACGGATACAAGGTCTCCCAGTGACCCTCACCCACTCCCCGGCCGGCTCTGCCACCCGGCGCCCTCGCGGCGCCGCCCGGCAGAGCCGGGCCGGCATGGCCTTCGTCGCCGCCTACGTCGTCCTGCTGATCGCCTTCGGTGTCCTTCCGACCGGCTACGCCATCTACTTCGCCTTCACCGACGCCGGGGGCACGTTCACCGGCTTCTCCAACTTCGTCACCACGGCGCAGGACTTCCGCTTCCTGGACGCGGTGGGCCATGTCGCCCTCTACCTCGTCTTCTGGCTGCTGTCCCTGGTGGTGTTCGTGGTGGCCCTGGCGCTGCTGCTGCACCGCCTGTCCTCGGGTTCCACCAGCAGGACGCTGCGTTTCCTCTACTACATCCCGGGAGCGCTCGCCGGCGCGGCGAGTGTGCTGGTGTGGCTGTTCATGCTCGACCCGACGGTCAGCCCGGTCAGTTCACTGCTCGAAGCGCTGGGCTTTGACACCTTCGGAGAGGTGATCGCGCCCGGCAACCTGCCGGTGCTGTTCACGATCATCGCGTTCTGGACCGGCGCGGGCGGCTGGATCGTCGTCATGTACGGCGCACTCAACAACATCCCCACGGACGTCATGGAAGCCGCCCGCATCGACGGCGCGAACGCCTGGCAGACCGCCTGGCACGTGCAGATCCCGATGCTCCGCAAGTGGATCGTCTACATGGTGATCCTGGCGTTCGCGGGCGGCGCCCAGCTCTTCGTCGAGCCGCAACTGCTCTCCCTGGCCAGCGTCGGCACGGCCGGACGCGACTACTCCCTCAACCAGCTCACCTTCGACTTCGCCTTCCAGATGAACAACATCAACGGCGCCGCCGCGGTCTCGGTGGAGCTCCTGGTCGTCAGTGTGTCGGCCGCCGCCCTCTTCGTCGCACGGTCAGGGTTCTTCGATGCCGACTAAAACCCCCGGTGGCCGAGTCGCCACCACCACGGCGAGCCGGGAACGGGAAGCGCCCCGAACGAGCCGGTCTCACCAGCACCGGCCGCCGCACCGCCGCAGGCCCGTGGGGCACATGGCATCCCGGCTGCTCACCGGATCCGTACTGGCCGCGTTCCTCGCCTTCTTCGTACTGCCGGTGCTGTGGCTCGTCCTCGCGGCGACCAAGACCGACCAGCAACTCGTCCACGACAACCCGCTCTCCTTCGGCTCGTGGCACGCGTTCAAGGCCAACTGGGACGCGCTGACGGCCTTCCAGGACAACGCCGTCATGCAGTGGCTGGGCAACTCCGCCCTCTACGCGGTGATCTCGCTGGTCATCACACTCGCCGTCGCCATTCCCGCGGGATACGCCCTGGCCATGACCGAGTTCCGCGGCCGGCACAGCCTGCTGATCGCGACCCTGGTCGTGATGCTCATGCCGAACGCCACCCTGGTGGTCCCGCTGTTCCTGGAGATCAACGCGGTGCATCTGATCGGCACCATGTGGTCGATCATCCTGCCGTACTCGTTCTACCCCTTCGGCGTGTACCTGACGTACATCTACTTCACCACCGCCGTACCCAAGGACCTGCTGGCCGCGGCACGGATGGACGGCTGCTCCGAACTGCGCGTCTTCTGGCACATCGCGCTCCCGCTGGCGACGCCGGTCATCGCACTCGTGGGCTTCTTCAGCTTCGTCGCCAACTGGACCAACTACTTCCTGCCCTACGTCATGCTCCCCGAGAGCAGCCAGATGCCCATCCAGGTGGGCGTCGGCACCCTGCTCAGCAACGTGCCGTCCTTCAACCCGGCCGCCGGCTCCCTCGCGATCGAACGGCCGCAGCTGGCTCTGGCGACGCTCGTGGCCATCACTCCCGTACTGATCGTCTTCCTCTTCGCCCAGCGCTTCCTGGTCAGCGGGATGCTCGCCGGCGCCACCAAGGAATAGGCGCCAAGGAATAGCGGCCCGTCCGCCTGGCCGTCGTCCCCGGCGTGCGCCGCCCCGCCGCCCACCCCGAACGGAGATCCTCCATGCCCGAAAGCTCCGCCGACCCTTCTTCGGCCGAGGCCGCCCCCTGCGACCAGCCGGCCCCGCCACCCCACATCGAGGCGGGGGTGCCGCTGCTCGAACCACCCGGCTGGGCGGTGGCCCAGCGGTCCCTGTTCGACCTCCTCGACCACGCCTGGCGGCGCTTCGCCCGCGACTTCACCGGCCCCGACGGACGCCTGAACTACTCCGGCCCGCTCACCACCCGCGACGGCGTGGACGACTTCTACGAGGTGTTCTTCAACTGGCCCCAGCTCTACCTCCTCGGCGGCGCCGACGACCTGCTGCCCGCCAGCGAGAAACACTGGGAAGGCGTCACCCGGCAGCTCACCGAACTGGGCATGCTGCGCGACGAGTTCGAGCGCGGCTACGACTGGTTTCACCAGGGCGAGAGCCTGCTGCTGCTCTACTTCCTGTGCATGGCCGCCCCCGACCGCTGGCGTGAGCGCGCCCTGCGCTTCGCCGACTTGTACGTCGACCCGGCCCACGGCAACTACGACCCCGAGCACCGCATCATCACCCGCCCGCACAACGGCAGCGACCCCGACCGCACGGGCCTGTTCGACGGCGACGTCTACCCCTGGCTCCAGAAGGAGGCCGACACCTACGGGTACCCGCTCGAGTGGATCCCCGAGGCGCAGGGCGGCCCGTTCCCGCTCTCCTCCGACCCGCGTCTCGGCGCGCAGATGCGCGACCGGATGGGCGTCGGAGACACCGCGCTCAACCTCGGCGCCACCGGTCTCGTCCTCAACGCCTGGATCCTGACCGGCGACGAGCGCTACCGCGACTGGATCGTCGAGTACGTCGGCGCATGGCGGGAGCGAACCGAGGCGAACGACGGTGTCATCCCCGACAACGTCAGCCCGGAAGGAGTCGTCGGCGGCCTCCTCGAGGGCCGCTGGTACGGCGGCCACTACGGCTGGTCCTGGCCCCACGGCTGGCACAGCATCGGAACCGCGGCCTGCGTGGCGGCGCTCGCGGCGGCGACGGTCACCGGGGACGACGACTTCCTGTCCATGGTCCGCACCACGCTCGACTCGCTCATCGCCCGCGGCAAGGTGATGCCCCACACCGAGGCGGACTCCAGCCTGCCCGCCAAGTGGGCGGTCGAACTCGGCCCGGACGCCGACATCCCCACGCTCCACGTGCCGTTCCGGCACAACGACACCGGCTGGTTCGACTACAACCCGACCACCCCGCCCGTACCGGTGGCCCTGTGGCACCACTCGGCCTCGGACCACGACCGCGAGCGGCTGGAGGACCTGCGCGAGGCCGAGGCGATCGACTGGCGCACCCTGCGGCCGTTCCGCGCCAAGGAGGAGTCCGGCCACGAGAAGGCATGGTTCGCCTTCCTCGCCGGCGACGACCCCGGCTACCCCGAACGCATCCTCGCCACCGCCCAGGCCCAGATCCGCCACCGCCTGCGCCGCATCGACCGCTACCGCGACCTGGACGTGCCCGAGGCCGACATCCACGTCTGGCAGCAGTCCAACCCCGTCGTCACCGAAGCCCTTGTCCAGCTGACCTGGGGCGGCCCCCAGGTGCTCTACAACGGCGGCCTCCAGCAGGCCCGGCTGCGCTACCACGACGCCGAGGCCCGCCGCGCCGGCCTGCCGCCGGACGTGGCCGCACTGGTCACCTCCATCGACCCCGAGGCCACCACGGTCGAGCTGGTCAACCTCGCCCCCGAGACGGACCGCACGGTGATCGTCCAGGCAGGCGCCTTCGCCGAGCACACCATCACGGCTGTCCGGTACACCACCTGCACGGACGACGGCTGGATCGGCGACATGTACGACTACGGCCACACCGAGCCGGTCGTCACCGAGGCGGAGCAGGACTGCGCCGGCGCCTTCCTGGCCGTACGGCTGCCCGCGTCCACCCGTATCCGGCTCACTCTGCGCCTCCAGCTGCGCTCCCGCACCCCCAGCTACCGCACCCCGTTCGACACCCCGGCGGGCCCGCCCTCCCAGGGCACGGAAGGAGAACGCGCATGAAGCGCATCGCGCAGACCATAAGGCTCCGCCCCGAGCACCGGGAGGAGTACCTGCGACTCCACGCGGCGGTCTGGCCCGGCGTGGAGGCCGCCCTGCACCGGGCGAACATCCGCAACTACAGCATCTTCCTCCACGGCGACGTGCTGTTCGCCTTCTTCGAGTACCACGGCGACGACTTCGAGGCCGACATGGCCGCCCTGGAAGCCGACCCCGAGACCCAGGAGTGGTGGAAGCTCACCGACCCCTGCCAGGAGCCCTGGCCCGACCGGGGCGACTCCCGCCAGTGGACGGAACTGACCGAGATCTGGCACCTCGACCCGCCCGGTGAGGACGCCACCGTCTGACACGGACCGCGCCGGACCGACCCGACTTGGAACCGCCATGACCTCCGCCCCCTCCCCCGCCGCCGTTCTCATCGACGCGCACCACCATCTGTGGGACCTCGACCAGCGTCCGCAGCCCTGGCTCGACGACCCCGGCCTGACGTCGATCCGCCGCACCTTCACGCCAGACGACCTGCGCTCCACCGCGACCCGCCCCGTCGCGGGCCGTCACCTCCACGGAACGGTGGCCGTGCAGTGCGTGCCGGAGGTGCCCGAGACGGAGGACCTGCTCGCCCTCGCGGAGCGGGAGCCGCTGATCGAGGCGGTGGTCGGCTGGGCGGACCTCACGTCGCCGGTGATCGGCGAGACGCTCGACCGGCTGCTCGCCGGACCGGGCGGCCGCTATCTGCGTTCCCTGCGCCACCTCGTCCAGGGCGAGACGGAACCGGCCTGGCTGCAACGCCCCGATGTCGAACGGGGGTTGGCGGCGGCGAGGGACCGCGGGCTCACCTACGACGTCCTGATCCGCAACCACCAGTTCGACCAGGCGATCCGGCTGGCCGAACGCTTCCCCGACCTGCCCCAGGTGCTGAACCACGCGGGCAAGCCGGACATCGCCGGACGCGAACTCGCAACGTGGCGAGAGCAGGTGCGACGGCTGGCCGCGCACGAGCACGTGGTCTGCAAGCTGTCGGGACTCATCACCGAGGCCGACCACGACAGTTGGACCACCTCCGACATCCGTCCGGTCTGGGACGTCCTGCTCACGTCCTTCGGCCCGGACCGGCTGATGTTCGGCTCCGACTGGCCGGTCGCCAACCTCGCGGGCGGCTGGAACCGCTGGGCCGCCACCGTGGACGAACTGCTCACCGACTGCGCGGAGAGCGAGATCCACGCGCTCCTCGCCGGCACCGCGACCGCCTTCTACCGCCTCCCCGCCCGCGGCTGACGTACAGCGCCCGTGCCGAGAGGACTTTGGAGAAAACGATGACACTCGCCGTCCACTACACGGCCGCCCGCACCCTGGGCACCGCTCCCGCACCGAGTGTGGAGCCGGGCCCCGGCGAGGTGGAGCTCGCCCGCGCCTACGTCGGTATCTGCGGCACCGACCTGCACATCTTCCACGGCGACATGGACGCCCGCGTCGCCACGCCCGCCGTCCTCGGGCACGAGATGTCCGGCCGGATCGTCGGCGTCGGCCCCGAAGTGGAAGGCTGGCAGGTCGGGGACGAGGTGACCGTGATGCCGCTGCGCTGGGACGGCACCTGCCCGGCCTGCCGCGCCGGTCACCAACACGTCGCCGCCAAACACGGCATCACCGGACTCACCAAAGCCCTCGCCAACGAATGGGCACTGCACGGCGTCAACGTCAACGCCATCGCGCCCGGCTGCATCGCCACCGACAACACCCAGGCCCTCCAGGACGACCCCGTCCGCAGCAAGGCGATCCTGGACCGCATCCCCGCCGGACGCTGGGGCAGCGCCGACGACCTGGCCGGCGCCACCGTCTTCCTCGCCTCCGACGCCGCCGCCTACATCCACGGCACCACCCTGCCCGTCGACGGCGGATGGCTCGGCCGATGAGCGGCGGCACCGACTCCGTGCCGGTCCACGTCGACGTCCGCGTCCACGAGGAGGACGTCATGCGACGCCGGAGCGTCGCCCGCACGTCCGTCGAACTCACCGCCCTCGGGTTCGGCGCGGCGGTGATCGGCAACCTGTACCGCACCACCTCTGCGGCCGACGCGTCGGCCGCCGTCGACGCGGCCTGGGACGCGGGCATCCGGTACTTCGACACCGCGCCGCACTACGGCCTCGGGCTCTCCGAACAGCGCCTCGGGGCTGCCCTGCGGCAGCGTCCTCGGGACGAGTACGTCGTCTCCTCCAAGGTGGGCCGGCTCCTCGTCCCCAACGAGCGTCCCCAGGGCGTCGACAGTGAGGGCTTCGTCGTCCGGGACGACCTGCGCCGGCAGTGGGACTTCAGCCGCGACGGCGTGCTCCGCTCCATCGAGGACTCCCTGCGCCGCACCGGCCTGGACCGGCTCGACATCGTCTACGTGCACGACCCCGACGACCACTGGCGGCAGGCCGCCGACGAGGCCATGCCCGCGCTGGCGGAGCTGCGCGACCAAGGGGTCGTCGGGGCCATCGGCGCCGGCATGAACCAGTCGGCCATGCTCGCCCGTTTCCTGCGGGAGACCGCCGCCGACGTGGTCATGCTCGCCGGGCGCTACACCCTCCTCGACCAGTCGGCGCTGGACGACGTGCTGCCCGCCGCGCGGGAAGCGGGCAAGAGCGTCGTCGCGGCCGGTGTCTTCAACTCCGGGCTGCTCTCGCGTCCACGGCCCGCCGAAGGCATGAAGTACGACTACCGGGCCGCCCCACCGGAACTGGTCGCCCGCGCACGGGCGATCGCGGAGGTCTGCGAGGAGCACGGCACCAGCCTTCCCACCGCCGCCATCGCCTTCCCGACCACCCATCCCAGCACCGTCAACGTCACGCTGGGCATGCGTGACCGCGCACAGGTGACGCAGAACGTGGCGCTCCAGCGGAGCGCCGTACCCCGGGGGCTCTGGGACGACCTCCGCGATCGAGGGCTGATCAGGCAGGACGTCCCCGTCCCTGCCGCCGGCCTCCCTTGATGCCGCTGAGGGGCGAGGGCGCACCACGTCCGGTCGCTCGCCCTCCACCGACCCGACCGACTACCCGGGCCACTCCGCGTCCGTCGCCAGGGAAACCCGTACCGCTTCTGCCACTGAGGAAGCACTGAGGAAGCACTGAGGAAGTCGCCCCCGTCCGCGAAGCCGCACCGACAACGCCCCGGAGCCGCCACATGAACGCTTTCCCGACCGACCGATCCAGCAGGAGGGGCAGACGATGAAGCCCTTCCCCTCCACCGTCCGCAGGCTGTCGGCAGTGCTGGCCATGGCCCTCTGCGCGACGCCGCTGACCTCCCTCACGCTGTCGACCCCGGCCTCGGCCGCGGTCCAGGCCACCTACTACGTCGCCCCCAACGGCAGCGACACCAACGCCGGGACGATCTCCGCGCCGTTCAAGACCCTGCGGCACGCACGGGACGTCGTACGCACGGTCAACGACGACATGACCGGCGACATCAACGTCTATCTGCGCGGCGGCAACTACCCCGTGAGCAGCACCATCGACTTCACGTCGGCCGATTCGGGGACGAACGGCCACCGTGTCGTGTACGCCGCGTACCAGAACGAGAAGCCGGTGCTGAACGGTGGCGTGCCGGTGACCGGCTGGACCCAGCACAGCGGGAACATCTGGAAGGCGTCGCTGGACCGCGACGACAAGCTCCGCGCGCTCTACGTCAACGGCAAGCGCGCCCAGATGGCCTCGAAGACGATCAACTCGGCCGGATGCCACGGGACCTACACCGTCACGGCCGGCCAGGCCCCCTGGGCCTGGGAGTCGGGTTCGCAGTGCGACGGGGCCAAGTACAGCCTCTCCGACCTGCCCGCCATCGCCGCCAACCAGGACGACGTCGAGATCAAGTCGGCCACGACCTGGACCACGGCCATCGTGGGCGTCCGGCAGATCACCACGAGCTCGGACGGCGCCAACCGCGTGGCCCAGTTCCAGCAGCCGGGTGCGGCCATCGCCCAGGCAGCGCCGTACGGCCCGTTCAAGGCCGACGGCAGTCACACGTTCATGAACGCATACGAGTTCCTGGACAAGCCGGGCGAGTTCTACTTCAACAAGACGACCCACACGCTGTACTACTACAAGTCCGGCTCCGAGAACATGACCACGGCGAAGGTCTTCGCGCCGAACAACGTGTCCACCCTCCTCAAGATCGCCGGCACGTCGAGGACCGACCACGCGCGGAACATCACGTTCTCCGGGCTCACGGTCGAGCACTCCGACTGGAACCTGACCGACGTGGCGGCCTCCGTCTTCCGGCAGAGCCAGCAGGGCAACACCATCTCGACCGTGTACGCGAGGAAGAACTTCCACGCGTACACCTACCGCAACGTCGACCTGCCGCCGGGCATCATCCAGATCGAGAACGCCGACGGCATCACCCTGCGAGGCAACACGGTGCAGCACACGGGCGCCGACGGAATCAACATGGTCAACGACGTGACCGACTCGCAGCTCATCGGCAACGTCACGAATGACATAGCCGGCTCCGCGATCACCGCAGGGCACCCCCAGCACGTGTACATCGGGGACTACACCTCGACCAACAACGAGAAGTACCCGGTGAACGTCGAGGGAGTCTGCAAGAACATCTCGATCACGAACAACTACCTCTACGACAGCGGGGTGTTGTTCGAGGCCTCCAGCCCCGTGTCGGCGTACTTCGTGGACTCCCTGTCCGTGGAGCACAACCGGATCGAGAAGTCCCCGTGGGCCGGCATCACGCTCGGCTGGGGATGGTGGAACTTCGACGGTTCGACGAACTCCGTCAATCCCGGGAACCCGACCACCACGGCGAAGAACAACACCATCCGCCACAACCAGATCCTCGACCCGATGCAGACGCTCGGCGACTCCGGCGGCATCTACACCCTGGGAGCGCAGCCGGGAACCGAGATAAGCGACAACTACATCCAGGGCGTTCCGGCCGGCCACAAGTACGGACTCCACCCCGACGAGGGCTCCGCCTTCATCAACTACCACGACAACGTGTTCGACGTGGACAAGGACCTCAGGTCCGTCATCCACTCCGGCACATGGGGCCGCCAGCACGACCTGAGCATCACCAACACCTACGGCACCGTCAACAAGATCTGGGACAAGAACGTCCCGAACAGCACCATCCAGGACGTGCGCGCCTACGCGGACAACGTGTGGCCGTCGCAGGCGTACGCCATCGCCGTGAACGCGGGCCTGGAAGACGCCTACAAGGACCTCGTCCCCAGCAGCAGAGTGGCCCTGCAGGACTACGCGCTGCCCGCGAGCACGTTCGCCGGCAAGGGCGTGTCGTCCGTCCCCGTCCGCACCGTCGGTGACGGGACCAGGACTCTGTGGCTCGCTCCCTCCGGTACGACGACGTTCGCCGTCGGCCCCACCATGACGAAGGCCGCCGGCACCGCGACGGCCATCAGTGTCCCGCCGACGGTCGGCGACTACCGCCTCTACGTCGTGGACGCCCAGGGGAACGCCTCGCCCGCGTCGAAGTCGCTCGTACGGCAGCTCTGGGCCTACGTCGACGACAAGGACTCCTCCGTCACCTACTCCTCGGGCTGGTCGAACTGGAACGACTCGAAAGACTTCAATGGGTCCGAGAAGTTCGCGAGCAGGGCGGGCGACTCCGTCCAGTACTCGTTCACCGGGTCGGCCATCCGGTATCTCAGCATGAAGCAGCCCAACATGGGCAAGGTCGACGTCTACATCGACGGCACCCTGGCACAGGCGGGCATCGACGCGTACGCCCCGACCGTCACGAAGCAGGTGGTGCTGTTCGAGAAGACGGACCTCGCCGCGGGACCCCACACGATCAAGGTCGTGTGCACCGGAACGAAGAACGCGTCGGCCTCCAACACCGTCTGCGCGCTGGACGCGTTCGCCTCCATCGCCTTCCCCGCGAAGAGCGCCTTCTACAAGGTCCTCAACAAGAACGGCGGCAAGGCGATCGACGTCTCGGGCGGATCGACCTCCGCCGGGGCGAACGTCATCCAGTGGAACGACACCGGAGCGCCGAACCAGCTCTGGCGGTGGGTCGCGGTGGGTGACGGCAGCTACGAGATCGTCAACCAGAAAAGCGGTCTGCTGCTGGGCGTCACCGGCGGGTCGGGCGCGGACGGCGCGACCATCGTCCAGCAGGCCGACGACAACGGTGCGAGTCAGCACTGGACGCCGGTCGCCGACGGAAACGGCTACTACAAGATCAAGAACGTGAACAGCGGCAAGCTGCTCTCGGCGTCCAACTCGACGGCGGGCACGCAACTCGTGCAGACGACGGACACGAACGCCGACGGCCAGCTGTGGCGAGCGGTGATCGTGGACTGATCCCCCAGCCACCGCGACCCGCGGCGTGCGATGCGCCGCGGGTCCGGGGCCGTTGGTGGACGCCTCGTCACGGCACCTCCCCGGGTTCACCGTCTGTCGGCCCCAGTCGATCACGACCGTTCGTCTCCGTTGGGCACCGCCGGCGCGCTCACCAGCCGAGAACGTCAACGGCGAAGACACGTACCCCGATCCCCGGCCCCGCTCCAGCCCACAGCTCTGCCCCGTCCTGTCAGACGCCGGAGCCGGTTGAGCGGCAGTAAGTGTTGCTCAGGATGGTGTTGATCCGCTTGCCGTCCGCTTAGGTCACCCGGTGGTTCGCCATGGAGCCCGTGTCCGCGGCGGGGTCTGCGTCAGCAGATGGCGTGCCCGCGCACAACGATCTCCTCGGGACTTCCAGCGGCGACCCTATCGCGCCGAGACTTGTCGACCTTCTACAAGGCGCCAGGCAGAGCACCGACCTCCCCCGCCAACGTGCGACCGAAGTGGCCGCCAGGTCAACATCCACCCAGCCATGGCCCACCCCGGAAACACCACTACGAGCAACGAAGCTGCGGCATGGAGCCCCAAGGCCACCTGACGAAGCGTCAGGAAAGTTGGCATTGGGTTGGCAAGAGTCCTGCCACAGCTGCCCACAGACAATCAGACCCTGGAATCACTCGGCACCCCGCATCGGACCTGCGACAGCCCCAGCCACCCTCCCCCGCGTGATCGATGGGCGGGCGCGGAGCCCCGACGGTACGTCACCCACCCATCGCCACCAATCCGCCATTTCCGCAGGTCAACGCACCCTTCCTCGCGGCTTCAAAGGCGTCGGCGGCAGTTCGGGGGCAGGCAGCGGATCCCCGTCATACCCCTTCACCACCCCGAATCTCGACCCTTCCATCCAGTCCTGACGGGCCTGGACGATCTCCTCCTGCGACCGTCCGATCCAGTTCCAGAACATGACCAGCTCCTCCTCGAACGGCTCACCGCCGAGGAGCATGAGACCCGCGTCCGACTCGGCGCGCACCGGGAGTTCGGTGCGGCCGCAGCCGAGGTAGAGCATGGAGCCGGGCAGTACCGGTACGCCGTCCACATGGGCCTCGCCGGACATGGACAGGACGGCGTACTCGAAGTCCGGTTCCAGGGGGAGGCGTACGTCCGCGCCGCGCGCCAGGGTCAGGTCGGCGCCGACGATCGGGGTGTACGCCGTGCCGGGCGAGCTCGCGCCGTCGAGGTCGCCGAGGATCAACGTGGCCCGCAGGCCCGGTGCCGTGACGACGGGCAGTTCGGCGTGGTGTTCGAAGTGCGGGTCGGTGTGCCGGTGGCCGTCCGGGAGGGCGACCCAGAGCTGCGCGCCGTGCAGGAAACGGGCGTGCGACCTGGGGCTCTCCTCGGAGTGGCTGATCGCCCGGCCCGAGGTCATCAGGCCCAGTTCCCGCGGGCGGATGGTCTGCAGGCTGCCGGTCGAGTCGCGGTGCAGGACCTCACCCTCGTGCAGCCAGCTGACCGTCTGCAGACCCATGTGCGGGTGCGGCGGCACCTGCATGCCGGGCTCGTCGGCGATGTCGTCGGGGCCGTAGTGATCGACGAAACACCAGGCGCCGACCATACGCCGGCCCAGGTTGGGCAGCAGCCGACGCACTTCGGTGGACTCGCCGAGCTTGACGTGGCGAGGGCTGAGAAGTTCGCGTACGGGCTCCGCCACAACGAAACCACGGCCGCCGCAGATGGCGGGCACCGCCTCGCGATCAAGATTGCTCATGGCGCCCAAACTAGCCCCGCCGGGGCCGCCGCGTCAGTCCGTCACCCGGCGCTGTCTCGATGCGGTTCAGAAAATAGTAGCCATGGATATAGTAGCCATGTACTGTATCGCCCATGAGCAAGAGTTCCGAGAAGGCCACTCCCGGTTTCCTGGTGTGGCGTCTGTCGACGAAGTGGCGGGTCGCGGTCGACCGGGCCGTGACCCCGCTGGGACTCACCCATGCGCAGTACGCGCTGGTGGCCTCGCTGTACGGCATGCAGCGCCGCGGGGAACGCCCCAGCCAGCGGCGTCTCGCCGACCACACCGGGCTGGAACCGCTCTACGTCTCCAAGTTGGCGCGATCACTGGAGAGCGCCGGCCTCCTCGAACGCACGCGGGATCCCCGCGACCCGCGTGCGGTGCAGCTGGCACTGACCGAGCAGGGCCGTGAGCGGACCCGGCAGGCGATCAAGGTCGTCCAGGGGCTGCTGGAGCAATTGCTGGCGCCGCTCGGGGGACTGGACAGCGCGCGCACCAGGGAGTTCACGCACGACCTGGCGCTCCTGCTCGACGCACCTCTCGACCCGCTCGCCCTCGACACCGAGTCAGCCGAACAGTCCCGATAGTTCGGCATGTTCAACAAGTTCGACGAGTTCGACGACTTCCACAAGTTCGATGAGTTCGACGAGTTCGACAAGGAGCAGCCATGACCACCGCCAATGCCTCGGCCGGCACCAACCCCCCGATGTCCACCACTCCCCTGCTCGGCCCCCGAGTAATAGCCCTGGCCCACTACGCCGGCCGCGCGCTCCTCGAGCGTGTCCTGGCCCGCCACGGCGCGACATTCCAGCAGTCCGTCACCCTCCGGCTCGTCGCCGTCGCGGACGGACCGGTCGAGCGCGACCACCTCGTCGACGGTGTCGTGGGCGCACTCAAGATCGACGCAGCAGAGGCTCGCTCCGTGATCGACGAACTGACCACCGCGGAGCTGCTGGCCCCTCAGGAGGGGTCCCGGGTACGGATCACGGACGCCGGACGGGAGCTCCATGACAGCACTTCCGCCGAGACCGCACCCATCACCGCCCGGATCTACGCCGGCATCCCGACCGAGGATCTTGCCGCCGCCGGACGCGTACTGGCCCTCATCACCGAGCGGGCCGACGCCGAACTCGCCGCCATGACCCACTGAACCAGTGATGGAATATTGAACTATCGCCCTCCGTTGACGGCGTCGAAGTCGAAGGAGGTCACGAGTGGACACGACGTACTACGACCACGGAACACCGGCCGAGCGCTGGGAGCGCGCGCAGATGTTCTTCGACGCCAAGGACTACGCCGCCGCCGCGCGCGTCCTCGGAAAGCTGGTCGAGGAGGCGCCCGAGCAGACCGGACCGCGGCTGCTGCTGGCGCGCGCCTACTACCACTCGGCCCAACTGCGGCGCGCGGAGCGCGAGTTGCGCGTCGTCATCGAGCGCGACCCCGTCGAGCAGTACGCCCGGCTGATGCTGGGCCGCACCCTGCAACGGCAGGGACAGCACGCGGAGGCGGAGCCGCACATGCGCCTCGCCTCGGCGCTGGCCGGCGACTTCGAGCAGCTCTGAGCATGGCGAGGGGCCCGGATCCCCCCGGAAACCGGGCCCCAAGTCTTCTGGTTCCCTGCCCTACTTCGCTGCCGCGGGCGTCCGTTTCCCCCGCCGATGGGCCACCTCGCCCAGCACGACGTCCACGACGATGAAGGCGGCCAGCGAGATGCCGAGGAGCGGCACGAAGTAGCCGATCACGGCGACCACCGCCACCAGCGGGACCAGGATCAGCGGAGGCACCTGCTGCCAGGCGCCGCGCGGGACGGGCCGCCCGAAGGCGGAGCCGCGACCGCGCTGCCACCACATGCGGTAGCCCCACGCGATCAGCAGGATCAGCGACAGCGCCAGCAGCATCAGAGCGATCTGGTTGACCAGCCCGAACAGGACCCCGGTGTGCAGGTCGATGCCCCAGCGGGTCAGCTTGGCGAGCACGGGGTAGTCGGCGAAGCGCAGTACGTCGGTGACCTCGCCGGTGGCCGGGTCGATCGCGACCGAGTCCTGCTTCGTCGGCCAGCTGCGCTGCACCTGCTTCACCACGTACGCGGACGAGTCGTCGGCGGGCGGCACGATCTCCACGGGATCACCCAGACCCTCGGCGCGCGCGGCGGCCAGGACCTTGTCGAGGCCGACACCGTGCTCGCCGCTCCCGCCGGTGCCGGCGGCGGCGCCGTGACCCCCGTGGTCGCCGCCCGTCGAGGCCGAGACGGACGGGGTGGCCTGGCCGAGCGAGGTGCGCAGTTCGTCGATGTTGGCACCGGCGTACGCCGACCAGGTCAGGCCGGTCGCCGACAGGAAGAGGAACCCGATCGCGGCCCAGACGCCGACGGTGCCGTGCAGGCCGAGCGTACGGCGGCGGCCGCTGGTGCCCCGCACCTTGCGCAGGGCGCGGCGGCGGGTGAACCACAGCACCAGGCCGCCGGCCGCGATCACCCACAGCCAGCTCGCCGCCAACTCGCTGTAGAGGCGGCCGGTCCCGCCGAGGTGGAGGTCGCGGTGGAACTCGTCGATCCAGGTGCGCAGGGGCAGCGCGCCGGTCGAACCGTACTGTTCGAGGGCGCCGCGCACCTCGGCGGTGTACGGGTCGACGAACACGGCGAGTGTGTGGTCGGGGTTGACGCCCTGGACACCGGACAGCAGGACCCTGGTGGAGGCGTCGTCCGCAGGCGAGGGCCGCACCGCCGAGACCGTGCCCTCGGGATGGGCCTTGCGCGCGGCGGCGACCTGCTCGAATATCGGCAGTTTCGCGTCACCGACGGGGACGGTCATCTCGTGGGAGTACACGAGCTTCTCGGCCTGGAACGCTCCGGCGTACAGGAAGCCGGTGGCCGCGGCGACGAGCAGGAAGGGCGCGACGAGCACTCCGGCGTAGAAGTGCAGTCGCAGGATCAGCGGACGCAGCGGTGCCCATCTGCTGGGCGGCGACGCCGGGGCGTCGGGTTGCGACGCCTCCTCCGTGGCGGTCGAGGGAGCGGTGGACATCGGCGGCATCTCCGGGGCGTGGGACGGGGAGCGGGGACGTTCTTCTCTCTGCTGTAGCGGTCCAGTAGTCGGATGAGAGGTCCCTCGAGTTCCGGACGCGTTAAGTGGCCTGCGTCACACGAGAATCGGCCGGTTCCACAGGAGCCATGGCATGCTGGCGCGATGGCACCTCCGAGCGACCGCGCACCCCTGGCCGAGCAGATCGAGCAACTCCTCGCATCCGAGGGCCCGTTGCCCATCGTGGCGGCCGGCGATCCGGTGCTGCGGCGTCCCACCGAGCACTTCGACGGCCAACTGGATCCGGCGCTGCTGGGCCGCTTCGTCGAGGCCCTGCGGATCACCATGCACGCGGCGCCGGGCGTCGGCCTCGCGGCACCGCAGGTCGGTGTGCCGCTGCGGATCGCGGTGATCGAGGACCCGGCCCCGGTGCCGGAGGAGGTGCGGCTGACGCGCGGGAGAGTGCCGCAGCCGTTCCGGGTGCTGGTGAACCCGGCGTACGAACCCGTGGGTTCCGCCCGCGCCGCGTTCTTCGAGGGCTGTCTGAGCGTCCCGGGCTATCAGGCGGTGGTGGCACGGCCCGCCGAGGTACGGCTGACCTGCCAGGACGAACGCGGGCGCGCGGTCGACGAGGTGTTCACGGGGTGGCCCGCCCGGATCGTGCAGCACGAGACGGACCACCTCGACGGCCTGCTCTACCTGGACCGGGCCGAGCTGCGTTCACTGTCCTCGAACCAGGCGGTGGCCGAGTACTGGGCGCAGCCGGCCCCGGGCGAGGCGGCGAAGGCCTTGGGTTTCCAACTGCCCGAGTGAGTACGCCGGTCGGCGGCGGTACGTCAGTTGTCGCGGTACGACTCCAGCAGCCGCAGCCACACCTCGCTGATCGTCGGGTACGACGGGACCGCGTGCCACAGCCTGCTTATCGGCACCTGCCCGGCGACCGCGATGGTCGCCGAGTGGATGAGTTCGCCGACGCCGGGGCCGACGAAGGTCACGCCGAGCAGGACCTCGCGCTCCAGGTCGACGACCATGCGGGCGCGCCCGCGGTAGCCGTCGCCGTACAGCGACGCCCCGGATACCGAGGCGAGGTCGTAGTCCACGGCGCGGACGCGGTGGCCGGCCTGTTCCGCCTCCGCCAGGGACAGGCCCACGGCGGCGGCCTCGGGATCGGTGAAGACGACCTGGGGGACGGCGGCGTGGTCGGCGGTGGCCGCGTGGGCGCTCCAGGGGTCGGACTCCAGCAGGGGGACGCCGGAGGCGCGGGCGGCGATGGCCGCGCCCGCGATGCGGGCCTGGTACTTGCCCTGGTGGGTGAGGAGCGCCCGGTGGTTGACGTCGCCCACCGCATAGAGCCACTCGCTGCCGGTGACCCGCAGGGTGTCGTCGACCTCCAGCCAGGAGCCGGGCTCCAGGCCGACCGTGTCCAGGCCGATGTCGTCGGTGCGCGGGGCGCGCCCGGTCGCGAAGAGGATTTCGTCGGCCTCGATCCGGTCGCCATGGTCGGTGACGACCACGACGGTGCCGTTCTCCCTGGTCACCGACTCGGCCGAGGTCCCGGTGCGGACGTCGGCGCCGGCCTCGGTGAGCGCGTCGGCGACGAGTTCGCCGGCGAAGGGCTCCATGCGGTTCAGCAGTCCCTTGCCGCGGACGAGGAGCGTGACCCGGGAGCCGAGCGCCTGATAGGCCGTGGCCATCTCGGTGGCGACCACTCCCCCGCCGACCACGACCAGCCGCCCGGGCACGTCCTGGGCGCCGGTGGCCTCGCGGCTGGTCCACGGCTTGACGTCGGCGAGTGCGGGCAGGTCCGGCACCACGGCCCGGCTGCCGGTGCACACGGCGACGGCGTGGCGGGCGGTCAGGACGTGCCGGGCACCGTCCGGGCCGGTCACCTCCAGGGTGCGGGGTCCGGTGAGGCGGCCGTGGCCGCGGTAGAGGTCGGCGCCGATGCCGTTCAGCCAGCCGACCTGGCCGTCGTCGTGCCAGTTCGAGGTGTACTCGTTGCGCCGGGCGAAGACGGCGGCCGAGTCGAGGGGGCCCTGCACGGCCTGGCTGAGGCCGGGCAGGCGGCGGGCGTCGGCCTGGGCGATGACCGGGCGCAGCAGGGCCTTGCTGGGCATGCACGCCCAGTACGAGCACTCGCCGCCGACCAGTTCGCTCTCCACGACCGCGGTGGTCAGTCCGGCCGCACGGGTGCGGTCGGCCACGTTCTCCCCCACGGGCCCGGCCCCGAGGACCACGACGTCGTACGCGATGGAATCCGTTTCCGTCATGGGGTCAGTCTTGCGGGTGGTGTGCGGCGTGGCCACACGGGTACGCGCGCCGAATACCCAGCGGAATACGCAACCGTACGGCCGTGTTGTCGCCGACGGCTTCGCCCCGATACCAGGAAGAGGGATATCGCCATGAGCAGCACCGTGGAGCTCACCAAGGAGAACTTCGACCAGACGGTCACGGACAACGAGTTCGTCCTGATCGACTTCTGGGCATCCTGGTGCGGGCCGTGCCGTCAGTTCGCGCCGGTCTACGAGAAGGCCGCCGAGGACAACCCGGACCTGGTGTTCGGCAAGGTGGACACCGAGGCGCAGCCGGAGCTGGCCGCCGCCTTCGGTATCCAGTCGATTCCGACGCTGATGATCGTCCGTGACCGTGTCGCCGTGTTCGCGCAGCCTGGTGCCCTGCCCGAGGCCGCCCTCACGGACGTCATCGGGCAGGCCCGGAAGCTGGACATGGACGAGGTCCGCAAGGCCGTTGCCGCCCAGCAGGAGCAGGCGGAGCAGAACGGCCAGTAGGGCCCAGGGTCCGGAGGACCGGCAGGAACCCCGTCCGGACCCGTTTAGAAGGGGTACGCCGCCACGTCCCCGCGCACCGTCGTCCAGCGCACGTCGGTGAACGCCTCCAGGTTGGCCTCGCCGCCGAACCGGGCGCCGGTGCCGGAGGCGGCGATGCCGCCGAAGGGGGCGACGGCCTCGTCGTTCACGGTCTGGTCGTTGATGTGCACGATGCCGGTCGGGATGCGCTCGGCCAGGTCGAGGCCGCGGGCGGCGTCCCCGGTGACGATGCCCAGGGAGAGACCGTAGGAGCTCGCGGCGGCGAGCGCGGCGGCCTCGTCGGCGGTGCTGAAGGGGCGAACGGGCGCGACGGGGCCGAAGACCTCCTCGGCGTACGCGGGGGTGTCGTCGTCGACGCCCGCGAGCACGGTCGGCCGGTAGAAGAGCTCCTCGTGGGTGCCGCCCGCCGCCAGCTTGGCGCCCCGTGAGGTGCTGGCCTCCACCAGTCCGTGCACCTTGCCCAGCTGGCCGGCGTCGATGAGGGGGCCGAGGTGGACCTGGGCGCGGTGCGGGTCGCCGACGGCGAGGGAGTCGGCCTTGGCGGCGAGCCGCTCGACGTACTCCGCGTACAGGGACTGGTGGACCAGGTGGCGGCCGGTCGTCATGCAGATCTGGCCCTGGTGGAAGAAGGATCCCCAGGCCGCCGTGGAGATCACCGCGTCGATGTCGGCGTCCTCCAGCACGATCAGCGCGGAGTTGCCGCCGAGCTCCAGGTGCGCGCGCTTGAGATGCCGCCCGGCGGCCTCGCCGACGGCGCGGCCCGCGGCCGTGGACCCGGTGAAGGAGATCACGGGCACCCGCGGGTCGGCCACCAGAGCCTGGCCCGCCTCGGGGCCGCCCGGCAGGATGTGCAGCAGCCCCTCCGGGAGACCCGCCTCGGCGAAGACCGCGGCCAGCGACAGCCCGCCGCAGACCGCGGTGCGCGGGTCCGGCTTCAGCACCACCGCGTTGCCGAGCGCGAGGGCCGGGGCGACCGAGCGGATGGACAGGATCAGCGGGGCGTTGAACGGCGAGATCACACCGACGACGCCGACCGGGACCCGGCGCGTGTACGACAGGCGAGGTGCCTCGCTGGGCAGGATCTGACCCGCCGGACGGGAGGCGAGGGCAGCGGCCTCGTAGCACTCCTGGGCAGCAACGTGCAGCTCGAAGTCGGCCTTGCCGGGGATCGACCCCGACTCGCGGACGATCCAGTCGCGCAGTTCCTCGGCGTGCGCGGCGAACAGGTCTCCGGCCTTGCGCAGTACACCGGCGCGCACGAAGTGCGGCACGCGCGCCCACTCGGACTGGGCGGCACGCGCGGCCTGGGCGGCCGTACCGACGTCCTCGGCGGTGGCCAGGGTGACGGTGCCGAGGGTGTCGCCGGTGGCGGGCTCGGTGACGGCGTACTCGTCTCCCGACAGGGAGCTGGACTGCCAGGTCTTGGGGTCGAGCAACGGCATTGCGACTCTCCGTTCGATCACCGGCGGGACTCACACGGGGAGCGGAAGTCCCGAGTAGTTCGCCGCCAGTTCGGCGGCCGCGTGACGGGATGCGGTGATCCGGCGCAGCCTTGCGAGCTGCATCCGGTCGTCGAACGCATCCCCATTTGGTTGAGCATGCAACATCCTAGTCATGTCGTCCGAGAAACGGGTGGCCTGCCACACACGTTGCAGACACAACGCGGAGTAGCTGTCGAGAAGTTGCGCGCTCCCTGTGCGGTACAGGGCGGTGAGGGCTCGGGCCAGGACCCGTACGTCCGACACCGCGAGGTTGAGGCCCTTGGCTCCGGTCGGCGGGACGATGTGGGCGGCGTCCCCGGCGAGCAGGAGCCGGCCGTGGCGCATCGGCTCGTGGACGTAACTGCGCATGGTCGTCACGGACTTGCTGGTGATGGGGCCGCGGTGCAGCGTCCAGTCGCCGTCGACGGCGAAGCGGGCGGCGAGTTCGTCCCAGGCGCGGTCGTCGGGCCAGTCGTCGGGGTCGGTGCCGTTGGGGACCTGGAGGTAGAGCCGGGACACGGACGGTGAGCGCATGCTGTGCAGGGCGAACCCGCGTTCACCGCGCGCGTAGATCAACTCGTCGCAGGAAGGCGGCACTTCGGCCAGCACGCCGAGCCACGAGTACGGGTAGTCGTGCGCGTACGACCGCCCGGCCCCGGCCGGGATGGCTTCGCGGGAGATGCCGTGGAAGCCGTCGCAGCCGGCGACCCAGTCGCAGGTCAGCGTCTGCTCGCGACCCTCGTGCCGGAACCGGACGACGGGTGCGTCGCTCTCCGCTTTCTCGACCGCGAGGGCCTCGGCCTCGAACAACAGCGGTGGCCCGTCGGCGAGTTGGAGGGCGACGAGGTCCTTCACGATCTCGGTCTGGGCGTAGATCGTCACGGTACGGCCACCGGTGAGGGCCGGGAAGTCGATGTGGTGGCGTTCGCGGGCGAAGCGCAGCTCGATGCCCTGGTGCACCAGCCCCTCGGCCTGCAGCCGCTCGGCGGCGCCGGCTTCCTGCAGCGCGTGGACCGTGCCCTGCTCCAGCATCCCGGCCCGCTGGCGCTGCTCGACGTACTCCCGCGTCCGGCTCTCCAGGACCACGCAGTCGATGCCGGCACGGTGCAGCAGGCGGGCGAGCAGCAGGCCGGCGGGGCCGCCGCCGATGATGCCGACCCTGGTGCGCATGCCACGTCTCCCTGCCTCGGCGGTGCCTCCCGCGCCGGCCGGACCCGCGGTAACTCAGCTGGACTCGCGGTGCACCACCGACGCCCCCAGCACCTTGTGCGTCTGGGGCGCGGCGCCGGGGCTCTGCACCGCGCGGTCGACCAGTTCCGCGAGGTCGCGGCCGGACGGCAGCTCTATGTGGACGGTGCTCAGCCTAGGCCGCAGCAGCCGTCCGAGCATCAGGTCGTCGGCGCCGATGACGGCCGTGTCGGCGGGGATGCGCAGGCCCTCGTCCTGCAGGGCGCGCATCAGCAGCATCGCGTACTCGTCGTTGTAGGCGAACACGGCGTCGAGGCCGAGGTCGCGCCAGCGGGCGGCGAGGCGCGCCGCCGACTCCTCGTCGTAGGCGAGGGACAGCGGGGTCACGGTGGCGTCCGTGCCGTTCAGGGCGCGGCGTACGCCTTCGAGACGGGGCGCGGAGAAGGACTGCAGCCTTTCCTCCTCGGGCACGACCACGCCGATACGCCGCCGGCCGCGGTCGTAGAGGTGGCGTCCCGCGCAGTGGCCGACAGCCTCGTAGTCCATCAACAGCGCGTGGGCGCCCTCGACGGACTCGGGGCCGATGGTGACGACGGCCCGCGCGCCGGACCGCTTGAGCACGGTCACACCCTTGGGGCAGAGCCCGGAGCCCGGCACCAGGACGGCGACCGGACGCAGCTCGGCCCACGCGCGGGCGGCCTCGTCGCCGTGCAGACCGACGCTTGCGTGCTGTACGACGGTGTAGTCGAGGCGGCCCAGCGCGGCCTGGAGGTCACCCAGGAACCGACTGTAGAGCGGGCCGCCGGAAAAGCTCGGGGCGGGCATCAGGACCATGCGGCTGTGCCCGGCGCGCAGACTCCGGGCGGCCGCGTGCGGGACGTACCCCAGTTCCTTCGCGGCTTCGTGGACGCGGCGACGGGTGGGCTCGCTGATCCGGACGGCGCTGGTGTTGTTGAGGACGTAGGAGACGGTCGCGCGCGAGACGCCGGCCAGGCGGGCCACATCGGCGCTCGTGGGTACCGAGCGCGGTGCGGGGGAGGCGGGCGCGGGCGTTTTCGGTATCTGCACCATGACGTAGCGCATCCTTGCAGAAGCTCTGAGCGAGGCTCAGCTCAGGGCCCCCGCCCGTTCACGTCCCCGTGCTCGTCACGCGGGCGACGAGGTCGGTCCAGCCCTTCTCCAGCCGCTCCATCGGCATTCCGCACTGCCTGTTCAGGTGGTTGATCAGGGCGGGGTCCAGATACGCCATGAGCGTCTGGGCGAGGAGATCGCAGTCGGCGTCGGGCATGATCTGCCGCAGCAGCACCGTGACGTGGGTGTGCAGCCCCCGGCGCGCCGGGTGGCTGAAGCGCCGGGTCGGCTCCGGCTGGGCGGCCAGGTGCAGGTCCAGTTGCTCGGCCGTGCGGTACAGCACCGCCACGCCGAACGCGCGCAGCCGGTCGACCGGCGGTGCCCCCGGGCCCAGCGGCGGCGGGCCGCCGAGGAAGTCGGCCTGCAGCTTGCGCGCGGAGTGGTCCAGCAGCGCCGTCAGCAGGCCGGTGCGGTCGCCGAAGCGGCGGAAGACCGTGCCCTTGCCCACGCCGGCCGCCGCGGCCACCGCCTCCATCGTGACCCCGGCCGCGCCGTGCTCCGCGATCAGCTCGGCGGCCGCCTCCAGCAGCCTGGCGCGGTTGCGGGCCGCGTCGGCGCGCAGGCAGGGCTCGTCGAGGTCGGAGCCGACCTCGAGCAACTGGGGTGTGTCGAGGGGCTCCTGAGGCTGCGGGAAGGACGGCAGGTCGGCGGGCATGAAGCCAGCGTAGAGCATCGGGAATGAAACTGGACCGCGGTCCGCTTGAGGTGCTAGAAAGAAAACGGACCTCGGTCCGGATCGTAACGGCAGTGTTTCAGCATCCCTGGGAGTTCGCATGTCTGTTCGCATCCTCGCGCTCGTCGGCAGCCTTCGTGCCGGTTCGCACAACCGTCAGCTGGCCGAGGCGGCCGTCAAGCTCGCTCCCGAGGGCGCCGAGGTCGTGCTCTTCGAGGGCCTGGCCGACATCCCGTTCTACAACGAGGACATCGACGTCGAGGGCAGCGTCCCGGCCGCCGCCACCAAGCTGCGCGAGGCCGCGCAGGCCTCCGACGCGTTCCTGCTCTTCTCCCCCGAGTACAACGGCACCATCCCGGCCGTGCTGAAGAACGCCATCGACTGGCTGTCCCGCCCGTACGGCGCCGGCGCCTTCGGCGGCAAGCCGGTCGCCGTGGTCGGCACCGCCTTCGGCCAGTACGGCGGTGTGTGGGCGCAGGACGAGACCCGCAAGGCCGTGGGCATCGCCGGCGGCAAGGTTCTGGAGGACGTCAAGCTGTCCATCCCCGGCTCCGTGGTCCGCTTCGCCGAGACGCACCCCGTCGACGACGCCGAGGTCGCCGCGCAGCTGACCGAGGTCATCGCGCGCGTCCACGGCAACGCGGGCGAGCCCGTCGCCGCCTGATCGGTTCCCTGACAGAGGCCGGCGCCCCCTGGGCTCCGGCCTCTCCTCGTGTCAGGCCACCGCCGTGGGCGCCAGCTCCCGCAGCACGCCCAGCGCCGCGGCCACCGCCGGGCGTTCCCGGCCGCCCCGGCGGGTGCAGGTGAGCAGCCTGCGGCGCGGCTCGCGGGCGCAGCGGATCCGGGTGATCGGCAGGTGCGGGGGCAACTGGGCCAGCCGTGGGATCAGGGCGACACCGAGGCGGTGGGCGATCAGGTGGGCGGTGACGTTCCAGTCCACGGCGTGATGGATCACGTTCGGGGTGAAGCCGGCGGCCCCGCACGCCGACATCACATGGGGACGGCAGGGGCTGTCCGGCACCGGCGCGATCCAGTCCTCGTGCGCGGCCTCCGCCAGGTCCACCTGTTGGTGCCGGGCCAGCGGATGATCCTGCTCAACGACCAGGTCGTACGGCTCGTCGAGCAGCGGCTGCTGGTCGAAGCGGGCGTCGCCCAGCGGCGGGTTGTGCGGGGTCACCTCCACCACCGCCAGTTCGATCTCACCCGCGAAGAGCAGGTCGAAGCTCGCCGGGACGCCGGTCTCCTGGATGCGCACGGTCAGCCTCGGGTGCCTCTCCCGCAGCCGTACGGCCATCGGCGCCAGCAGCACCGACACGGCCGTGGAGAAACCGCAGACCCGCAGCTGTCCGGCGGGGGCACTGTGTTCGGCGCGCAGGTCGAACTCGGCCTCCTCCCAGCGCGCCGCGATCGCGTCGGCGTGGGCGAGCAGGCTCTCGGCGGCCGCGGTGAGGCGGACCCCTCGGCCCTGCGGTTCGAGCAGGTCGACGCCCAGGTCGCGGGCGAGCTGGCGGATCTGCTGGGAGGCGGCGGAGGGGGTGAAGTGCAGGGCGTTGGCGGCGGCGGTGACCGTGCCGTAGTGCGCCACGGCCCTCAGTACGTGCAGTCGGCGCAGGTCAATCATGAAGCCCACGCTTCAAGGTGAGGTCCGGAAAGTCAACCTGGACGTGTATGAACGCGCATCGCACCCTTGGTGGTGTCGCGACGGTCAACCAGCCACACGGCCGACCAGCCACGAGGTACGAGGAGTCGCCATGACCAGCCCGACCGCCACCGTCTGCCCGCACTGCGGTTGGCCCGACGGCGCCGAGCCCTTCCAGGTGCTCTCCCGGCACGGCACCGCCGCCGGCCACACGCTCTGGACGCGCTGCGGCTGCGGATCGCTGCAGATGCGGGTCGTCGACGGCCGCGGGACGCGTGTCGTCTCCCGCAGCCGTCCCGCCGAGGCTCAGTCGAGTTCAGCCAGCCGCTGAACGGCCGGAGCCACGAAGCTCTCCATCCAGGCGGCGGTCTCGCCCAGGCGCGGGGAGAGGATCACGGTGTCGATCCCGAGCTCGGTGTAGCCCGTGATCTCCCGGGTGAACGCGTCGAGGTCGCCCCGGGTGGCCGGGTCCCCGCCGTAGGCGACGGTCTTGCGGATCCCGTCGTAGTCACGGCCCTCGGTCTCGCAGTGGCGGCGCAGCACATCGAGCTTGTGCCTGACCTCCTCCGGCGAGGTGGTGAACAGGTTGCACGCGTCGCCGTACCGGGCCACCAGCCGGAGCGTCTTCCTCTCCCCGCCCCCGCCGATCATGATCTCGGGGTGCGGAGTGCTGATAGGTGCCGGTACGCAGAGGGTCTCGGCCAGCCGGTAGTGCTTGCCCTCGAAGGGGCCGTCGGTCTCCGGGTCCCACATCTGGAGGCAGATCCGCAGGGTCTCCTCGAGCCGCTCGAAGCGCTCGGCGACGGACGGGAACGGCACGCCGAGACCTTCGTGCTCGCGGCCGTACCAGGCGGCGCCGATCCCGAGGGTGGCCCGGCCGCCGGACAGCACGTCGAGGGTGGTGGCGATCTTGGCCAGCAGGCCGGGATGACGGTAGGTCACGCCGGTCACCAGGGCGCCGAGACGGACCCTGGAGGTGTGGGCGGCGAGGTAGCCGAGGGTCGTGTAGGCCTCCAGCATGGGGTCCTCGGCGCGGTCGTTGAACTCCATCTGGAAGTAGTGGTCCATCACTGACAGCCAGCTCACACCGGCCGCCTCGGCGGCGGTGCCCGCGGCGGCGAGTTCGGCACCGAGCGCGGGGCCTCCACCGGAATGGTCGAAACGGTTGATGTGCACCCCGACCCGCATGGCCTGTCTCCGTTCACCCGGACCGTTCACCGACCCGGACGACGCTAGTTCTTCGAGCGCTCTCGAAGTCAAGGCCGCCCGGCGAGTCGGTCGCCCGAAGGGGTGCGCCCGGACAGCACTCTCCATCCGACCCGGGTCCGGGTGACGAGTCCCGTGGCGTGCAGCACCCTCAGGCGCCGACCCGGCAGCTGTTCACCCGCGTGTCGCCTGCGCCTGCTCCTGCTTCTTCGAAGCGCGCAGACTGGTCACCGTCGTCACCGCGAGAACGAGCACGATGAAGCCGAGCGAGAAGGGGATGCTGATCTCGGGGACGTGGACGCCGGACTCGTGCAGCGCGTGCAGGACGAGCTTGACGCCGATGAAGCCGAGGATGATCGACAGGCCGTAGCTGAGGTGGACGAGCTTCTTCAGCAGGCCGCCGATCAGGAAGTAGAGCTGCCTGAGGCCCATCAGCGCGAAGGCGTTGGCGGTGAAGACGATGTACGGGTCCTGGGTCAGTCCGTAGATCGCGGGGATGGAGTCGAGGGCGAACAGAACGTCGGTGGAACCGATCGCCAGCATCACGACCAGCATCGGAGTCATGATCCGCTTGCCGTTCTCCGTGATGAACAGCTTGGTGCCGTGGTAGCGGTCGGCCACGCCGAAACGCTGCTCCGCCATCTTCAGCAGCTTGTTCTCCTGGTACTCCTCCTCGTGCTCCTCCTTGCGGGCGTCCTGGACCAGCTTCCAGGCGGTCCAGATCAGGAAGGCGCCGAAGAGGTAGAAAACCCAGGAGAACGTGGAGATGATCGCCGCGCCGGCCGCGATGAAGGCGGCGCGCAGCACCAGGGCCATGATCACGCCTATCATCAGGACGCGCTGCTGGTACTGCGAGGGCACCGCGAACTTCGCCATGATCAGGACGAAGACGAAGAGGTTGTCGACGCTGAGCGACTTCTCCGTGATGTACCCGGCGAAGAACTCACCCGTGGGCCGGGCGCCGCCGTAGGAGAAGAGGCCGAGGCCGAACAGACAGGCCAGCACGACCCAGACGATCGTCCAGGTTCCCGCTTCCCTGATCGAAACGTCATGGGGTTTGCGACCGATGAAGAAGTCCACGGCGACCAGCGCGCACAGGGCCAGGATGGTCAGCAGCCAGACGGTGGGGGAAACGTTCACAGGTGTTACTCCCGGTGCAGGTGGGGCCCTGACAGCGTGATCGCCGACCTGCGGTGCCTTCCACCGACGGCAGGTGAACAAAGAGTCATGGCGTGGCAATCTCCCGGACGCGGGGGAGCCACCCGCCGTACGGCGGGCAGGTTCCGCCGAACGGCGGCGCTCCGGCCGGGGCGCGTGCGCGGATCATGGCCGCACAGTCGCAGAGCCGCCGGGCACGCGTGCCCCTGTGTGACCCCCGTGTGAGGAGAAGCCATGCCCCAGGTCCCGCCCCCGTTCGATCCCGAGCTCGCCGCCGCCCTGGAGCTCATCAAGGACATGATCTCGCCCGGCCTGACGATGGACGAGATAGCCGAGGTCCGCCAGGGTCCGGGCATCCAGATGCTGGCCGATCTGGACCTGACCATGGACGGCTTCTTCGAGGTCGAGGACCGGACGGTGCCCGGCCCCGAGGGCGCGCCCGAGATCTCCCTGCTGATCTGCCGGCCGGCCGCCCCGGCGAGCTCGGCTCCGCGGCCGGTGATCTACCACGTCCACGGCGGCGGCCTGGTCATCGGCAACAACCGGGTCGGCGTGGACATGCCGCTGGCCTGGGCGAAAGAGGTGGACGCGGTCGTGGTGTCCGTGGAGTACCGCCTCGCGCCCGAGCACCCGTACCCGGCGCAGATCGAGGACGTTTACGCCGGCCTGGAGTGGACCGCGAAGCACGCGGGCGAGCTGGGCGGCGACCCGCAGCGGATCGTCGTCGCCGGTGCCAGCGCGGGTGGCGGACTGTCCGCGGCGCTCGCGCTGCTGACCCGGGACCGCCGGGGCCCGGAGCTGATCGGTCAGCTGCTGATGTGCCCGATGCTGGACGACCGCAACGACACCCCGTCCGTCCATCAGATGGCGGGCCTCGGCATCTGGGACCGTACGGCCAACGAGACCGGCTGGACGGCGCTGCTCGGTGAGCGCCGTGGCGGCCCCGACGTGCCCGCGTACGCGGCGCCGGCCCGCGCGCAGGACCTGACCGGGCTGCCCCCGGCGTTCCTCGACGTCGGCTCCGCGGAGACCTTCCGCGACGAGGTCGTGGCCTATGCGTCCCGGATCTGGCAGGCGGGTGGGGTGGCCGAGCTGCATGTGTGGCCCGGCGGTTTCCACGGCTTCGACGGGTTCGCGCCTCAGGCGGCGTTGTCGCAGGCTTGCCGGGGGGCGCAGCTGGCTTGGCTCAGGCGGCTGTTGGGTCAGTGACGTCGCCGCACGCCTGATCGTCCGCCGGCCTGTTGTCACGCGGGTGCGGTCGTCTGCGGCTTGTCGCGCCCTCGCGGCGCGCCGCATGGGAACGCGGCCCGCACCCCCTTCAGGCCGGTGACGGCCCCGCCTCTTGACGCCGTACCGCACCATGGGCCTATGAAAGAGCTGGCCGGGCGCCTGACCGCGCTCGATCCGGACGCCGGTGCCGCCGTCCGGGTCATCGCCTACTTCGATCGGCTCGCCGAGGCTCGGGCCGGGCTGGAGACGCTGGTGCGCGGGGCCGCCGTGCTGGCCGGGGTGCCGGCGCGGCTGGTGGACGCGGACCGGCGGGTGCGTGTCCGGGTCGAGGCCGACGGGACCCGCCGGGAGAGCGAGGCGCCCCCGGATCCCGCCTGGCCCTCCGCCGCGCTGACGCCGGGCGGCGCTCCGGCACTGTGGCTGGAGCGGGCCGAGGCGGCGGAGCCCAGCGTGGTCGACGCGGTGATCCTGGAGCGGGCCGCCGGTGCCGTACGGCTCGTGCTGGACCGGACGCGCGGGCGGGCGCCGGCCGACGACCCGGCGCTGGTCGAGACCCTCCTCGACGCCACGGCCCCGGAGGCGGCGCGCCTGCACGCGGCCCGTCGGCTGGGGCTCGATCCCGCCGCACCGGCCCGCGTCCTCGCCCCGCTGGACGGCCGCCCCCGCATAGTCCCCGCTCACCCGGAGCCCGAGCCGCCCGACGGCCGGGTGGGCGTGGGCCCCGCCGTCCCGGTGCTCGACCTTCCCCGCTCCTGGGCGCAGGCCCGCGTCGCGCTCCGCTTCACGGCCGAGGGCACCGCGCAGGACCCCGGTCCGGGCGTCGTCCACGCCGACGAGCTGGGCTGCGTAGCCCTCCTCGCCGACCTCGTCGTACCGGGCGCCGAGCCGCAGCCCGACGTACAGGCTCTGGAGTCGGCCGCGGCGGCCGCGCCCTGGCTGCTCGCCACGCTGCACGCCGTCGCCTCGACGGTGAGCCTGCGGGCGGCGGCGGCCGAGATCAACGTCCACCACTCCACCCTCCAGGAGCGGCTGGCACAGGCCGAGCACCTGCTGGGCTGGCCGCTGCGCACACCGCAGGGCAGGTTCCGGCTGGGCCTGGCCCTGGCGATGCGGCATCTGGCGCGGCCCTGAGGGCGCCGGCCGCGGTCAGCGGAACTCGTGCACGACCTCGATCGTGCCGACGATGTGGGTGTTGAACTCGTCGAGCTCCTCGGCCGGCACCCACAGTTCGAGGATCGTCTCGCCGCCCGCCCGCTGGACGGGATACCGGCTCAGGAAGTCGGAGTCGACCTCGAACCGGGTCACGAAGCCGGCGCCGTCGTACTTGACGTTCCAGTCCCGGGCGATCCTCACCGCGTAGTCCTCGTTGAGCACCGGGTAGAAGATCGGCTGCTCGGGGAGCCTCGGCGGCCAGGCACGCCACTGCAGCTCGCGGACCAGGTCCAGCTCCTTGGGGCCGGTCGGTCGCCAGAGTGTGGTGGTCCGGGGCGTGCTGATCATGGGCGACGACGATACCCAGGCGGCCGGTGCGACGGCCACGGGTTTCCGGCCGGGGTTGCGCGCGGAGTTCGGCGCTGCACGCGGTTTCCGGCCCTGCACGCGGTTTCCGGCCCTGCACGCGGTTTCCGGAAGTACATGCACGCGCGCTCTACACGCATTCGCTGGAAATTTCACGGATGCCCTATCCTGGAGGACACTTCACACCGGGACGGAGGACACCGGCGCCATGACCGCCACGGACCCCGCGCTCACCGCCCTCGCCCAGGGCTGGTGCGCACTTTCCCTGCTGCACGGCAGGATCGAGGCGCACATCGAGCGCGCCCTGCAGACCGGGCACGACCTGAGCGTGCGCGAGTACTCCCTGCTCGACGTCCTCAGCCGCCAGCACAACGGCGAAGGCGGCCACCTGCAGATGAAACAGGTCGCCGACGCGGTCGTCCTCAGCCAGAGCGCCACCACCCGCCTCGTCACCCGACTCGAGGACCGCGGCCTGCTCTCCCGCTACCTCTGCCCCACCGACCGCCGAGGCATCTACACCGACGTCACCGAAGCCGGCCTCGAACTCCTCGAAGAAGCCCGCCCCACCAACGAGGCCGCGCTGCGCGAAGCCCTCGACGAAGCCGCCAAGAATCCCGAACTGGCCCCACTGGTACGAGCCGTGGAGACCCTCCGCGTCCCTGTCTGAGCCGGCCCGGCGACCGGTGCGCTGTCGCATCGGTCCGGGCTGCCGTTGACGGCTCCTCGCACGGACACGTACTAATGGCCCGCATGAGCGCGCCCAGTCTCCCCTTGTCCGGCATCACCGTGGTCAGCCTCGAACAGGCAGTGGCCGCCCCGTACGCCACCCGGCAGCTCGCCGACCTCGGCGCGCGCGTGATCAAGGTCGAGCGGCCCGGGGACGGGGACTTCGCCCGCCGGTACGACACGACGGTGCACGGGCAGTCCAGCTATTTCGTCTGGCTCAACCGGTCCAAGGAGTCGCTCACGCTGGATCTGAAGGCTCCCCGGGGCCGGGAAATCCTGCACCAACTCCTCGACGGTGCCGACGTGTTCGTACAGAATCTGGCGCCCGGTGCCGCCGACCGCCTCGGTCTGGGTGTCGAGGCGCTGCGGGAGCGGTGGCCGCGGCTGGTTCCGTGCACGATCTCCGGGTACGGCACCTCCGGGCCGTGGGCCGACCGGAAGTCCTACGACCTGCTGGTCCAGTGCCAGACCGGGCTCGTGTCGCTGAGCGGAACCCCCGACGAGACCGCGCGCGTCGGCATCTCCGTCGCCGACATCGCCGCCGGGATGTACGCGTACAGCGGCATCCTCACCGCCCTCTACACGCGCGCCACCACCGGTACGGCCCATCCGGTGGAGGTGTCCCTGTTCGAGGCGCTGGCCGAGTGGATGGGGCAGCCCGCCTACTACACGCAGTACGGAGGCACGCAGCCGCCGCGTCTGGGCACCCAGCACCCGACCCTCGCTCCGTACGGCGCCTTCACCGCCGCCGACGGCAAGGAAGTGCTGTTCTCCATCCAGAACGAGCGCGAGTGGGCCGTCCTGTGCGCCGAGTTCCTGGGCCGGCCGGAGCTCACGGACGACCCGCGCTTCGCCACGAGCTCCGCCCGTGTGGCCCACCGCGACGAGCTCAACGCCGTCGTCGCCGAGCGCTGTGCCCGCTCCGATGCCGAGGAGATCCTGAAGGACCTGGAGGCCGTCAGCATCGCCTGTGCCGGGGTCAATGACGTCGCCGCGTTCCTCGACCACCCCGTCCTTGCCGCCCGCGGCCGCTGGCGCGAGGTCGCGGTGCCGGGCGGCGCGACGGCGCGGGCCCTGCTTCCGCCGGCCGACCTCGCGGGAGTGCCCGCGCGCATGGACCCGGTTCCCGAGGTGGGCGAGCACACGGAGGCGATCCTCGCCCAACTCGGGCGTACCGGAGAGGAGATCGCGGCTCTGCGCGCGGACGCCGTTGTCTAGGGCTGCGTACCCGTCCGCCCGTTGAGGTCGGTGGCGGTGAAGCCCGGCTCCACCGAGGCCGCTGCTCACGTTCACCACGACCAGCGCCGGGGACCGCTGCAGCAGCGGCAGTAAGGCGTGGGTGACACGCACGACGCCGAAGTCGGTCGCCACGAGGCCGGCCGCAAGGTCGTCGAGCAACCGCAGGTCCCTGCCCTGACCCTGAACTGCGACATCCTCACCGTGGCCGGCAGCGATCTGCGCCTCATGGTCTACACGGCCGAACCGGGCATCGCGGACGTCGAACGCCTCGCGCTGGTCGCCGTGCTCGGCACACAGCCCGAGGTGTGACCCCAACGTTTCGGGCCCTTCGTACGTCACAGTGTCGGGGCGAGCGCGACACCCGCCCCTGCCGTGCCCGTCGCCGCCCGTTCGGGGGGATCCATGCGTACGACCGCTTCACGCACCGTCCAGCTGCTCACCGCCCTGGGCCTGTTCACCGCCGCATGCGGCGCAGGCTCAGGCTCAGGCGCGACAGGCTCGGGCGAATCCGAGCCGGCGCCGGACACCAGGCCCCGCGCCCTCGAGGTGGCCGAGGCCTGGGACGGCTCACCGGCCGCCGAGACATGGCGCAAGGGCTACTACCCGATGGCGGACGCGGTCCAGCTGCCGGAGGACGCCTTCCACAACGACGCCGACAAGGAGGCGTACATCACGGAGAACTTCCGGCTGCGCGGCGAACTCCCCGACTCTCCGCGCGAGGACGCCGAGGTGACCTGGGAGCGCGGCGGCGCGCTCACGCTGCCGCTCATGGGCGCGCGGCAGGCGTACGAGAGCGTGGGCCGCAGCAGCGGGCCGGGACCGTATCTCACCGTGACCGGGGCGAAGCTGGGTGAGACGACGCTGGCCACGAGTCGCGGTCCGGCCACCGTCCCGGCGTGGCTGTTCACGATCGAGGGCTACGACACCCCGCTCAAGCGCGTCGCCCTCGAACCGTCGAAGCTTCCCGAGCCGCCCATCGGGCCGGTCGGGGACACTCCGGCCAACGGTGTGGGGGAGCTCGCCGAGCTGGTCGCGGTGGCCGAGGACTACCGGTCCGTCACCGTGCACGGCTACCACGGGTCCTGCGACGACGGACCCGCCGTGGACGTGCTGGAGACGGACGGCAGCGTGGTCCTGTCCGCCTACGTCGTCGGCGCGCGGGACGGCATCTGCACCTCCGACCTGCGCGTCAAGGAGGTGAGGGTCGAGCTGGACCGTCCACTCGGCGACCGGATACTGCTGGACGCGTTCACGGGCCGTCCGGTGCCGCACGGCAACCTCACGGGGCCGTCCCCCAGCTGGCGCTGACGATTCCCGCCGGCCACTCACCGTGGCTGAAGGACCTTCATATCCCCGGTTCTCCGGGGCGGGAGAAGGCCGCGCCGCCGTGAGTGGGTTCCGCGACGGCACGCCAGGGACAGGACCCGGGGTGGCCTTGGACAGGCCTTCGAGCTGCGGGCGAGGCACCAGGGGTGCACCGGGCGCTGTCGGAGACCACATCAGCGGCCAGAGGAAGCGGCGCGGTCTCGGGTGGAGCGAGGCGGGCCGCAGCTCACGCCGTCAGGGCCGACTCGGCCACCGCCAGGGCCTGTTCGGCGTAGCCGCGGCCGAAGAGCACGGCGTGCACCAGGAGGGGGAAGAGCTGGTGCAGGGCGATGCGGTCGCGCCAGCCGTCGGCGAGGGGCGCGAGCGCCCGGTAGCCGTCCAGGATCCGGTCCAGGTGGGGGCAGCCGAAGAGGTGGAGCATGGCCAGGTCTGTCTCGCGGTGGCCGCCGTGCGCGGCCGGGTCGATGAGCCAGGCGTGCCCGTCGGCGCCCCACAGGACGTTGCCGTTCCACAGGTCGCCGTGCAGCCGGGCGGGCGGCTCGGCAGGGCCCGCCAGTTCGGGCAGACGCTCGCACACCCGCTCGATGACGGATGCTTCGGCGCTGCGCAGCGTGCCTTCGTCGACCGCGCGGCGCAGATAAGGCAGCACCCGGTGCTCCGCGTACCAGCGGGGCCAGTCGGGGCCGGTGACGTTGCGCATCGGGGCGAGGCCGATGTACGCGTCCTCGGGGCCGCCGGGCGGTGGGGCGCCGAACGCGGGTGCGCCGGTGGCGTGCAGGGCGGCCAGTTCGCGGCCGAGGCGCTCCGCAGCCGCGGCGCCGGGCCGGCCGGTGGCCACCCGGTCGGTGACCAGCCACCGCCCGTCGTGACCGTGCACGGCCGGGATGCGGACCGTGCCGGCGTCGGCCAGCCAGCGCAGTCCCGCCGCCTCGGCCTGTGCGGCTCGGTCGTCGCCGCGCTTGACCATCACCACCCGGCCGCCGTCGAGGGTCACTTCCGCGAGCGCCCCGGAGAGCCGGCGTTCACCGATGGCGGGCAGACCGGTGAACCGCGCGGCCGCGGCGCTCGGGCCGTCGAAGGAGTTGTGCACGGGCATCAGGTTACGGCGGGCCCCGGCGGCACTGAAGTCGGCCGGTCGGCGACGTCACCCGGGTCAACTACCGGCCGCCGCCTTCTTGATCGCCTCACGGATCCGGGAGTAGGTGCCGCAGCGGCAGACGTTCTCGATCCGGTCGATGTCGGCGTCCGTCGGCCGGGGCGTCTTCTTCAGGAGAGCGGCCGTGGCCATGATCTGGCCCGGCTGGCAGAAGCCGCACTGGGCGACGTCGCAGTCGAGCCAGGCCTGTTGCACGGGGTGCAGCCGGTCGCCGTCGGCCAGGCCCTCGATGGTGGTGACCTCACGGCCGGCGCAGTCGGCGACGGGGACGACACAGGGCTGGATCTCGTCGCCGTCGAGATGGCTGGTGCAGGCGCGGCAGGCGCCGACACCACAGCCGTACTTGGGGCCGGTGACGTTCAGCAGGTCGCGCAGCACCCACAGCAGGGGCATGTCGGCGGGTGCCTCGACGGTGACGCGCTTGCCGTTGAGGGTGAAGGAGTAGGACGGCATCGGTACCTTCTCGAAGGCTCAGAAATTGAGGGGGAAGCGGCGCGGCTTGGTGCCGGTGGCCCGGGCGTAGGCGTTGGCGACGGCGCCCGCCGCGGCGGGGACGCCGAGTTCGCCGGCTCCGCCGGGATCGCCCTTTGCGGGCATGATGTGCGCCTCGAAGTGCTGCGGGGCGTGCCGCTGGCGGGCGTAGTGGAAGTCGGCGAAGCTGCTCTCGCGAACGGCGCCCTTGTCGATGTGCAGCCCGGCCCGCAGGACCGTGGAGATCCCGTCGACCGCGGTGCCCATCAGCTGGGCCTCGAGTCCGCGCGGGTTGACGGCCGTTCCGACGTCCGCCGCCATCACCACCTTGGTCACCCGGGGGTTCTTCGGATCGGCGGCGTCGATCTCGACCAGGCAGGCCACACAGGAGCCGTACTCCTCGTGCACGGCGACACCCTGGGCGTGGCCCCGGGGCATGGTCCGGCCCCAGTCCCCCGCCCTGGCGACCTTGTCCAGTACGGCTTTGACGGCCTTGCTCCGCAGGGTCGTACGGCGGAAGGCGACCGGGTCCTTGCCGAGGCTGCGGGCGACCTCGTCGACGACGATCTCCTCGGCGGTGCGCACCGTGCCGGAGTCCACCGAACGCCAGGCGCCGAGGGGAATCGCGAGGTCCACCGAGCCCGAATCACCGGAGAGCCGGCCGAAGTTGTACAGGCCGCTGTCGCTGGGGAGCGGGGCCGCCGCGGGGGCGGCACGTACGGCCGAGCCCACGCCGCCCTGGGTGGACAGGCCCTGCTTGCCGAGGGACTCGTTGACCGAGGCCGTCGCATGGGCGAAGGCCACCACCCTGCCCCGGGCATGGCTGGCCCGGATCCGGTGGTGGGAGGCCGGGCGCATGCGGCCGTGCCGGATGTCGTCGGCCCGGCTCCACATCAGCTTCACCGGCCGGCGCGCCTTCTTGGAGATCAGGGCCGCCTCGATCGCGGCGTCGTAGTTCAGCCGGCGTCCGAACGAGCCGCCGCCGCGCAGGACATGGACCCGGACCTTCGACACCGGCAGGCCGATCGTCGAGGCGATCTCCTCGCGCGCCGACTGCGGTGTCTGGGAGGAGAACCAGATCTCGGCGCGCTGGGCGCGTACGTCCGCCACGGCGGTGAGCACCTCCATCGGCGCGTGGCTGACGAAGGCGAACTCGAACTCGGCCTCCGTCTGCGCCGATCCGCGCGGCGGGGTCTCCAGTTTCGGCACGGCGGCACGCAGCCGGGAGCGGATCCCGGCGTCGGAGAGGTTGGCCAGCGGGCCCGGCGCCCACTTGATCCGGAGCGCGTCCCGGGCCTGGAAGGCGTGGTGGAAGGTGTCGGCGACCACGGCGACACCGCCGTCGATCCGGACGACCGCGTGCACGCCGGGCATGGTGCGTGCGGCCGCGGAGTCGACCGAGACGACCTTGCCGCCGATCGTCGGCGGCCGGGCCACCACGGTCGGCTTGGCGCCGGCCACCGCGAGGTCTCCGGTGTACTTCGCCTTGCCGGTGACGATGTCGCGGGCGTCGATGCGGGTCGTCGGCCGGCCGATCAGGCGGTGCTTGGACGCGGGCTTGGGGTCGGTCGACACGGCCGGGCGTGTGATCCGGGCGGCGGCTCTGGTCAGCGTTCCGAAGGCGGCCGAGCGGCCGTCCGGTGCGAAGACCCGGGTGCCCCGGGTGCGCAGGGTCCGCGCGGGGACGTGCCATTGCCGGGCCGCCGCCGTCACCAGCTTGGCGCGGGCGGTGGCGGCCAGTTGCCGGGCCGGTCCGTACAGCGAACTGACCGAGTTCGAGCCGCCGGTGAACTGGTTGCCCTTGCCGCGGGCGTCCGCGAGCGGGATGTCGACGTCGGCGAGGCGGGCGTCCAGCTCCTCGGCGATCATCATCGCGACGGCGGTGGTGACGCCCTGGCCGACCTCGACGCGCGGCAGCCGTACGACGACCCTGTTGGCCGGGGTGATCTCCAGGACCAGCATTTCCTCGTCGGTGCCGGTGACCAGGACGTCGGAGGCGGCGCGGCCGTCGGCCGCGGCTTCCTCGGCGCCCTGCGCGGTCGAGCCGTCGCAGCCGAGCGGTGCCGCGACGGTCAGGGTGGTCGCCGCGAGCGAGTACACCACGAACTGCCTGCGGGACAACTGACTGGCCAACAGACGCTCCTCTCCGAGAACCCGGGGTGGTTCGACCTGTATGAGGGGCGGGTGCGCGCCGGGGTTGCGCCGGTTGGCCGCTGCATCGATCTACGGGCCGAGGCGGGAGAGGTCGGTGCCCCACTCCAGGTGTCGCACCAGCTCGTCCTCGCCCTGCCGGTTCCCGCTGCCGCCCCGTGCGCCGGGACCGGACGGGGCGTGGGTGCCGCGGGAAATGCCGCCGCTGACCGTGATGTTGTGTTCCACGCGAGGGCGGCGAAGGGACTCGTACAGGGTGAGCGCGACGTCCGTGTCCGGCGCGTCCCGCAGGGACTTGGCCAGGATCACGGCGTCCTCCAGCGCCATGGACGCGCCCTGCCCGGTGGCGGGGGAAGCCGCGTGGGCCGCGTCGCCGATGACCAGGGTGCGGCCGGAGCGCCAGGGCGTCCCGGTGGGGAGTTCGCAGGCGTTGGTGACCATGAGCCGGTCGGGGGTCGCCGCGACGAGGTCCGCGGCCGGAGTGGCGTCCTTGCGCAGCAGGGGCAGCAGCAGGTCGCGCCAGCGGGCCGGGGTGCCGTCCGCGAGGGCGTCGGCGGCCAGGGGTGCGTCGGTGACGCGTGCGAACCAGTACGTCTCCCCCGCGGGCGACAGAGCGTAGCCGAAGGCGACCGAGCTGCCGCGCACCATGGTGATCGTCTCGGCCCCGGCGGCCTCGGGGGCGGTGTCCGTATAGCCGTAGAAGACGTACTGACCGGCGTACTCCGGGCGGGCGTCCGGGGCGATGAGGCGGCGGACGGTGGAGTTGAGGCCGTCGGCGCCGATGAGCAGGTCGCCGGTGGCCGTGCTGCCGTCGGCGAAGCGGGCGGTCACACCGTCCGGGCCGTCCTCGACCGACATCAGGCGGGCGCCGTGCCGGATGCCGATGCCCCGGCGCGCGACCTCGGCCTGTAAGGCGGCGTTGAGGTCGCCGCGCCGCAGGCACCGGTACCGCAGGTGTGCGGTGCCCGCCTCGCCCAGCGGCACCTGGGCCACCTCGGCGCCCGTGTCGTCGAGGACCCGCATCGAGGTGAGCGGAAAGCCGATGGCGGTGACCGCGTCCGAGGCGTCGACCTCCGCGAGCGCCCGCATGCCGTTGCTCGCGAGGGTGAGGAACGCGCCGATGTCCTCGGCGGAGTCCGGATGCGCCTCGTACACGGCGACGTCGAATCCGGCCTTGTGCAGGGCGAGCGCTGCGCCCGCGCCGGCGATCCCGCCCCCTACGACAATCAACCGCGTCACATCGCCCCCCTTGAACGCGCGTGCGGCCCCTGCCGGTCGCCGCCGTCCTTCGTGGAACGTCCCAGGTCCGGCCCGGGTTCCCGAGCGGGCACCCCGACCGCCGCACCGAACCGGTACACCGAACCGGAATGCATGCAACCATTCCGGCAACCCGAATGTCTCCTCTAATATCAGGCACATCACCTCCAGGGGGACGTAATGGGACGAAAGCGAGTGGCCTGGGCGACGACCGTCGCGCTCATGGCCGCCACCTTGGGTGTCGCGGCGGTTCCGGCCGGCGCCACCACGGCCACCACCCGGGCCACGGCCTGCCCCACCGGCTGGGGCAGTCAGGCCAAGACCCGCTCCGCCGCCACGTCGGAGTCGGTGACGAACATCAGGACCGGCCGGCACGCCTGCTTCGACCGCATGGTCGTCGACGTCCCCGGCGCGGGCACCAGCGCCCTCGGCTATTCCGTCAGGTACGTCAGCCGCCTCCACCAGGACGGTTCGGGCAACCACATCCCGGTCGGCGGCGGAGCCGTCATCGAGGTGCGGGTGGCCGCCCCGGCTTACGACCCCGACACCGGGAAGCCCACGTATCCCGTGCGGGCCGGTCAGCGTCTGCCGGGCGTGGACCTCACGGGTTACCGCACCTTCCGGGACGCCCGGTTCGCCGGCAGCTTCGAAGGGGACACGCAGATCGGGCTCGGCGTCCGGGCGCGGCTGCCGTTCCGCGTGTGGGTGGCCCCCGACCGGGTCGTGGTGGACGTCGCGCGCAACTGGACCGGGGCACGCTGAGGCCCTGACGGAGTCGCTGTGATCAGGGCTGCGGGGCGGTCAGGGCGTCCCGCCCCTGGTACTCCCGCAGCTTCCGGTAAAGGGTCGCCCGGGCGATCCCCAACGCCGCCGCGGCGCGTGCCTTGTTGCCGCCGTGGCGGCGCAACGCCTCCAGGATCGCGGCCCGTTCGGCGAGCTCCATGGGGCTCAGGCTCCGTCCCGCGGGTCCCTCCCGGACAGGATCCGGCAGTTCGCCGCGCCGCACCGGTCCGCTGAACCGGCGCTGGCTCGCGAGGGCCCTCACGAGATGGGCGAGTTCGGTGACGTTTCCGGGCCAGGGATGCTGTTCCAGCGCCCGCAACGCGTCCAGGGTCCAGGTCAGCGGAGGGCTGCCGGGGGCCGGCCCGGGCGCCAGCGCGGGGAGCAACTCCCGGATGTCCTCGGGGCGTTCCCGCAGGGCGGGCAGTGTCACCGAGCGGGCCGCGAGGGTGTCGAGGAGGCGCTGGAGGCAGGGGCCGGGCGAGGTTCCGGGCGTGTACGTGACGATGAGACGGGCGTCCGGACGCTCGTCCAGGAGGGAGTTGAGGGCGGCGACGTCCGGCTGGGCGAGCCGTTCGGCGTGGCGCAGCAGCAGCGGGCGGTCGCCTGCCCTCCACCGGCTTTCGGCCGCGGGGACGCCAGTCTCGCCACGCCCGTCGTCGTCGTCGAGGCCGGGTTCGGGTGACTCGGCGGCGTCCACCACCAACGGGGCCGTGCCGTCGAGGAGTTCGAGGCCGAGCGTGGTCTTGCCGGTTCCCCGCTCGCCCACCACCAGCAGGGGTCCCGCCGTACGGGCCAGCGCCGCCGCTCGCGCGACAGCGTGCCGCCACGGCACCGAGCCGCCCACCAGTGAGCTCAGCGGACGCGGCGGCGAGGGCGCCGGCTCCACGGAGCGTGGTTCGAGCACCGCGACCAGCCCGAGAACGCGGCCTTCATGCCGTACCGGAGTGATCTCGACCGTGCACCCGGCGTCCTCAGGCAGCGGGATCCGGTACGACTCATCCAGCCCGCTCCTCTCACCGGCGACTGTCCCCTCCTCGGCGCCCGTCCCCTCCCCGGCGCCTTTACCCGCACCGGCTCCCGTCCCCCAGGCTCGCGCCCGCCGCTCCAGGGCCTCCAGCACCTGAGGCGACGCGAGACGCACCGCCGCCTCGCTGACCAGCCGGTTACGGCCGTCCAGCGCGACGACCGCCCGCTCACGCCCGCGCGCGGCCCGCTCGTAGGCGTCGAGCAGCGCGCGTTCCGCGGTACGCGCGCGTGCCCGCAGTTCCGCCTCCACCGCCGTGGCCGCCGCCTCGGCGAGGGCGGCGCCGGGGTGCGGACGGCGCCCCGCGCACAGGCCGGAAGCGACCGTCACCGTGCCGAGGGCTTTTCCCGTCTGCGGGGAGAGCAGCGGCACGCTGACCGCGGAGACGTCCTGCCACATGTCGAGGAAGTGCTCGGGACCGTGCACCTCGGCCCGGCGTCGCGTGCGCAGGGCGAGCGCGGCGCTGTTGTGGCCGACCTCGCGCTCGGACAGGTCGCGGCAGGTGTCGTCGCCGGGTGCGCTGCCCGTCGACCACAGCACCCTCAGCCGCTCGTCGGTGAGGACCAGTGCCGACCGTTCGACGTCGAGGGCCGGGGCGAGGCGGGTGAGCGCCGGACGCGCCGCCTGAAGCAGCGGCGAGTCGACAGGGTCGGCCACCGACTCCCGTATCGGGCCCTCGAGATCGGGCCGTACGCCGAAGAACCGTGCGCGCCGCCAGGCGGCGACGACGTCGTCCGGTACACCGTCCGGGAGCGGGCGCCCCGTCAGGAACCGCTGTCGGGCCTGACGGAGAGGGGCGAGGGCAGGGGGATGTTCCGCGGTGGTCATGGCGTTCCTCACCGTATCGGGGGCGTCGCACACGCGGCGATGGCGGGCTGTCTCGTAATGAGACACCCACGACCGGACGCCCAGCTCCATGATCTTGAAAGGTCGGGTCCGTCCCCCTCCCCTGTCTCATCTCCTGGAGCGTTCTGTCGTGCACACCGTCGTCGAGACCGATGTACTGATCGTGGGCAGCGGCCCGGCGGGCGCGTCGGCCGCGCTCGCCCTGAGCACCTACGGCGTGCGCAACATGGTCGTCACCCGGTACGCGAGTCTCGCCGACACCCCCCGCGCGCACATCACCAACCAGCGGACCATGGAGGTGCTGCGCGATCTGGGCGTCGAGGAGGACGTGGTCGCCCAGGCCACGCCCCAGCAGCTGATGGGCAACACGACGTTCTGCACCAGCCTGGCCGGCGAGGAGCTGGGCCGGGTCCGCTCCTGGGGCAACGATCCGCTCGTGCAGGCCGCGCACGACCTCGCCAGCCCGACCCGTATGTGCGACATGCCGCAGCACCTGATGGAGCCGGTGCTGGTGAACGCGGCCATCGCCCGCGGCACCGACTTCCGCTTCAGCACGGTGTACCGGTCCTTCGTCCAGGACGAGGGCGGCGTCACGGTCACGGTCGAGGACCGGCTGCGCGGCGACGAGTACACGATCCGCGCCAAGTACCTGATCGGCGCCGACGGCGGCCGTTCGAAGGTCGCCGAGGACGCCGGGCTGCCGATGGGCGGTCAGATGGGTGTCGCGGGCAGCATCAACATCGTCTTCGACGCGGATCTGACCAAGTACACGGCCCACCGCCCCTCCACCCTCTACTGGGTGCTCGCGCCGGGCGCCACGGTCGGCGGCATCGGCGCGGGCCTCGTGCGCTGTGTGCGGCCCTGGAACGAGTGGCTGATCGTCTGGGGGTACGACGTGACCGCGGGCGCTCCCGACCTCACGGAGGAGTACGCGCTGTCCGTCGTACGGCAACTGGTCGGCGACGACGAGATCCCGGTGACCGTCAAGTCGTCCTCGGCGTGGACGGTGAACGAGATGTACGCCGAGACGTACGCCAACGGCCGGGTCTTCTGCGCCGGTGACGCCGTGCACCGCCACCCGCCGTCCAACGGGCTCGGCTCCAACACCTCCATCCAGGACTCCTACAACCTGGCGTGGAAGCTGAAGCTCGTGCTCGACGGCGTGGCGTCGCCGAAGCTGCTCGACACGTACGACGCCGAGCGGGCTCCGGTCGGGAAGCAGATCGTGACCCGCGCCAACAAGTCGATCGCCGAGACCGCCCCGATCTTCGAGGCACTGGACGGGCTCTCGCCGCAGACACCCGAGCAGCTGTGGGCCAACATCGCCGCCCGAAAGGACGCCACGGAGGCCGCCGAGAAGCAGCGGACCGCGCTGCGCGAGGCGATCGCCTTCAAGGCGTACGAGTTCAACGCGCACGGCGTCGACCTCAACCAGCGCTACGCCTCCGACGCGGTCGTCCCCGACGGCACTCCCGATCCCGGCTTCACCCGCGACCCGGAGCTGTACCACCAGCCCACCTCACGCCCCGGCGCCAAGCTCCCCCATGCCTGGATCACCTCCGGGACCCGGACCCTGTCCACCCTCGACACCGTCGGCAAGGGCCGCTTCACGCTGCTCACCGGCATCGGCGGCGACGCCTGGGTGCGGGCTGCCGCGGCCCAGCCCCTCGACATCGCCGCCGTGGTGATCGGACCGGGGCAGGAGTACGAGGACCCGTACGGCGACTGGGCGAACCTCCGCGAGATCTCCGACGCGGGCGCCCTCCTCGTACGCCCCGACGGGTATGTGGCGTTCCGGTACGCCGACGCGTCCTCGGCCGAGGACGCCGAGCGGTTGCTCACGGACGCGCTGCGGCGGATTCTCGGGCACGGTTGAGAGGGCACGGTTGAGATGTGCGCCCACGAAACCGGGGAACAGGACGCCGGGGAAGGAGCCGACATGACCGGCGAGCCGACAGTCACCGAAGAGGCCGTCGCCAGTCTGCGCGGGACCGCCGATCCCCGTCTGCGGGAGCTGCTGACCGGCCTGATCCGGCATCTGCACGCCTTCGCGCGGGAGACCGGGCTGACGCAGGAGGAGTGGGAGCGGGCGATCGGGTTCCTGACCGCGACCGGGCAGGCGTGCACGGACACCCGGCAGGAGTTCATCCTGCTGTCGGACGTGCTCGGGCTGTCGATGCTGGTGGAGACCATCAACGAGCGCCAGGGCCCGGGCGCCACCGAGTCGACGGTGCTGGGCCCGTTCCACATGACCGAGTCCCCCGTCCGCGAGCTCGGCGCGACCATCGACCTGGTCGGTGACGGCGAGCCGTGCGTGGTCAGCGGACGGGTGCTGTCCCCGGACGGCGGTCCGCTGCCCGGCGCGAAGGTCGACGTGTGGCAGGCCGACGGGCACGGCTTCTACGACGTGCAGCGCCCGGACGTACAGCCGCCGGGCAACGGCCGGGGCCTGTTCACGGCGGACGCCGAGGGCCGCTTCTGGTTCCGTACCTGTGTGCCGAGCCCGTACCCGATCCCGACGGACGGCCCGGTCGGCGACCTGCTGCGGGCCACCGGACGGCACCCGTACCGCCCGGCCCACATCCACTTCATCGCCTCGGCCGCCGGCCACACTCCGGTGACCACGCACATCTTCGTGGCGGGCAGCGAGTACCTGGACTCCGACGCCGTGTTCGCCGTCAAGCCGAGCCTGGTGCAGGACTTCCAGGAGATCGACGATCCGTCACGGGCCGGGGAGTTCGGCGTCGGCAACCCCTTCCGGCACGCCCGGTTCGACCTCGTGCTGGAGCGGGCGTGACGGACTTCCTCGACTTCTCGTACGAGAGTCGGCCCGGGCGGGTCGTCCTCCGGCCGGGTGCGGCCGTGTCGGCGACGCCCGTTGAGGCCGAACGCCTCGGTCTGCGGCGGCTGTTGGTGGTGTGCGGGGCGCGTGGGGCGGACACGGCCCGGGCGGTCGCGGACGCGTTGGGCCCGGCCTGCGCGGAGCTGCACGACGGGGCTCGGATGCATGTGCCCGTGGAGGTCGCCGACCGGGCCGTCGAGGTGGCCCGGGCGGCCGGGGCCGACGGGTGCGTGGCGGTCGGCGGCGGCTCGTCGATCGGGCTGGGCAAGGCGATCGCGCTGCGCACCGGGCTGCCGCTGATCGCGGTGCCGTCCACCTACTCCGGCTCGGAGATGACGGACGTCTGGGGCCTGACCGAGCACGGCGCCAAGCGCACCGGCCGCGACCCGAAGGTGCTGCCCAGAAGCGTCGTCTACGACCCCGAGCTCACCCTCTCCCTGCCCGTGCCGCTCTCCGTGACCAGCGGAGTCAACGCCATGGCGCACGCCGTCGAGGCACTGTACGCGCCGGACACCTCGCCCCTGGTGGCGCTGATGGCCGAGGAGGGCGTACGGGCGATGGCGCGTGCCCTGCCGGAGGTGGCCGCGCAGCCGGCGTCCGTGGCGGCGCGCGGCCGTGCGCTGTACGGCGCCTGGCTGTGCGGGTCCTGCCTGGGCGCCACCACCATGGGCCTGCACCACAAGCTGTGCCATGTCCTGGGCGGCACCTTCGGCCTGCCGCACTCCGAGACGCACACGGTCGTCCTGCCGTACGCGCTGGCCCACAATGCCCCCGCCGCACCGGACGCGGCCGCCACCGTGGCCCGCGCCCTGGACGCCGAGGACGCGCCGGCGGCCCTGTGGGAACTGGCCGGACGCCTCGGCGCCCCCCGCTCCCTCGCCGAACTCGGCCTCAAGGAGGCCGACTTGGCCACGGCCGCCGCGCGGACCGCGGGCCAGGCCTACGCCAACCCCCGCCCGGTCACGGCCGACGGCGTGCTCGCGCTGCTGCGCGCCGCGTACGAGGGCGCACCGCCGACGGCCGCCGCTCCGTAAGGCCCTCCATTCGGCAAGCCCTTCTGTTCGGCAAGCCCCTCCACCCCCCACTCACATTCCCCCACTCCCGAAGAAAGGTGATCGCCATGCCCCTCGGACTGCTCAGGAGTCGACGCTCCCGGGGGGTGCCCGCCGCAGGGTTTCCCGTGCCGTCCGGCGCGGGCGGCGTGGCCCGCGAGGTCGTGGATCCGGTGGGGCTGCCGATGCGGGGCGCCGACGTCACGGTGACCGCGATGGACTCGCACGAGGTCGTGGTGCGGGGCACCACGGATCCGTACGGGCTGTTCTTCGCCGCGCTTCCGCCCGGCCGCTACGGCATGCGGATCACGGCGGAGGGCCTCACACCACACCAGGAAACCCTGGACGTCGTCGGCGGTACTACGCCCCCCACCGCGCGGGTCCAGCTGCTGTCGGGACGCCAGCTGGACCTCCCCGCGCCGGGCACCTGGCTGTTCGACCCGCCGCACACGGCGATCCGTTTCATCGCCAAGCACGTCGGCATGGCCCACGTCCACGGCCGTTTCGAGCGGTTCACCGGCGGCATACACGTGGAACCCGACATGACCGCCTCCCGGGTGTCGGTGCGCATCGAGGCCGCGAGCATCACCACGGGCAACAACACCCGCGACAACCACCTGCGCTCCGGCGACTTCCTGGACGTCGAGCGCTACCCGTACATCGACTTCACCAGCACGCGGTTCGCGTTCCGGGGCGGCACCAAGTGGACGCTGTACGGCAGCCTGACCATGCACGGGATCAGCCGTTCCGTCGAGCTGGACACCACCTACCTGGGGTCGGTCAACGGCGGCTACGGCGAGGAGCTGCGCTGCGCGGCCCTGGCCAAGGCGGAGCTCCACCGGGAGGACTACACGCTGAACTGGCGCAGCATGCTCGCGCGCGGTATCGCGGTGGTCGGTCCCACGGTCCAGCTGGAGCTGGACGTACAGGCGATGTACCGCACGCACGACACCCCGACACCTCCCGAATGAGCCAGGGTGGCCGAGAGGTACCTCACGCCCCGGTTACAGTTCGCTCAACCTCTGGTTGCGGCGCGGTGATCGGGTGACTATGGGGGCATGACACTGGCCCAGCGCGCCATGGAACAACTGGAACTCTGGCCCGATCTGAACGCGGGCGCGGCCAGTTGCGGTGCAGGGCGGGCACTGCGCACCGTCCACAGCGAGATCGTGCACTTCCACTCCGACCGGGACGTGGATCTGCACCTGACGGTCTCGGCCATCCAGCGGTTCCACGACGACCTGCAGGAGTCGACCGCGATACGGCTGGTCCCGGGCTCGAACTGGGTGACCGTCCACCTCGACTGCGACACGGACGTCGATCTGCTGATGAGCCTGGTCAGCGCGGCCCTCAAGGCCCATCAGAACCGGCCGTCCCCTGCCGGGCACCCGGCAGGGGACGAGTGCAACTTCCGTCGCGTGACGGTGCTGCCCCGGGGCTAGGTCGTGTCCGGTCCCGGTCCTGGCGCCGGGACGTCCGGCGGTCAGCGCTCGTCCGCGGAGTCGTCCTCCCCCGCCTCCAGCAGTCCCGCCGCCGCGCCGACGATCCGGGGATCGGGGGTGCCGACGACCTCCTCGTCCTTGTCGGAGTAGTCGAAACGGGCCAGCACACTGCGCATGGCCTCGACGCGGGCCCGCTTCTTGTCGTTGCTCTTGACCACCGTCCAGGGCGCGTGCTCGGTGTCCGTCTCACGGAACATGGCGACCTTGGCGGCGGTGTAGTCGTCCCAGCGGTCCAGTGAGGCCAGGTCCATGGGGCTGAGCTTCCACTGGCGTACGGGGTCGACCTGGCGGATGGTGAACCGGGTGCGCTGCTCGCCCTGGGACACCGAGAACCAGAACTTGACCAGGTCGACGCCGTCGTCGACGAGCATCCGCTCGAAGGCGGGGGCCTGCCGCATGAAGCGCCGGTACTCGTCGTCGCTGCAGAAGCCCATCACGCGCTCCACGCCGGCCCGGTTGTACCAGGACCGGTCGAACAGCACGATCTCACCCGCGGTCGGCAGATGCTCGACGTACCGCTGGAAGTACCACTGCCCGCGCTCCCGCTCGGTCGGCTTCTCCAGCGCCACGACGCGGGCGCCGCGCGGGTTGAGGTGCTCCGTGAAGCGCTTGATCGTGCCGCCCTTGCCGGCCGCGTCCCGTCCCTCGAAGACGATGACGAGACGCCGGCCGCTCTCCTTGATCCAGCTCTGCAGCTTCAGCAGCTCGATCTGCTGGAGCCGCTTGTGCCATTCGTACTCGGGGCGCTCCATGCGCTGCTCGTACGGGTAGTTCTCCCGCCAGGTGTCGACGGGGCTGCCGTCCGGCCTGATCAGGACGGGGTCGTCCTGATCGGTGTAGTCGACGCGCAGCCCTGACAACAGTTCGGTATCCATACACCGATGCAAGCGAGCGCTTTCGTACGCCCGGCGAACCCCAGGCAAAGATCAGCTATAGGTGACGTCCGACGCGCTGTACCGGCAGTACACGCCGTCGGGTCCGCTGCCGGTCCTGCTCGGCTCGTCCCCGTTGTCGTTGCCCTGGAAGCGGTCGCAGACGGCGATGTCCCTGCCGCCGTCCCCGCTGATGGTCACGCCGGAGAGGGTGGCCGTGTCGCCGTAGTTGGCGTTGACCCCGGCGATGGTGCCGGCCGGGCCCGTCACCTTGACCCCGCTGATGACCACGTGGCGTTCGTACTGGGTGTCGCAGTTGCCGCAGGAGCGGTAGAGCTTGCCGAAGTCCGCGACCTGGAAGTCGCGGATGGTCACGGTCCCGGCGCCGTTGTGCTGGAAGACCTTGTCGTCCGCGTGCCGGGCACCGCCGCCGAGGACGCGGTACGTCGCCGACGCGGACTCGCCCTTGAAGGTCGCCGCGTCCTCGCCCACGTCCTCCCACCACACGTTCTGCAGGGTGCAACTGCCCAGGCAGTGCACTCCGTCGGCGGCCGGGGCGCCCAGGACCACGTTCTTCAGAACCGCCCCGTCGGCGAGTTCGAAGAGCGGGTCCTGGTCCTCGTCCTGACCGTCGCGGCCGAGGGCGCCGGAGCCGTGGAGCCGCTGGAGGCCGCCGTCGTAGCTGCCGGTGACCTGGATGGTGGCGGTCACCGGCCGGTCGGTGGTAGGGCTCGGCCAGGCGGCGAAGCCGGTGGCGGGACGGGCGGCGGCGGTCGGCTTCGCGGAGGGGTCCGCGCTCCTGCGGGGCGACGCCTTCGAGGGGGAGGGAGACGTCGACGACTTGGTCGGCGACGGGGAGGCGGAGGCAGAGGTGGATGTCGAGGACGGGGTCGGGTCGGGGCTGCCCGCCTCCAGGAGCGTCGGGTTCCCGCCCTTCGCGGTGCCCGCTCCCGAGTCGGGCCTGGCCGGCAGCAGTACGGCGGCCGTGACCACGGTGATGGTCAGCGCGCCGATCAGCAGGGGGCGGCGGTCGGGTCTCCTACGGCGCTGACTGCGCCTGCGCGAAGGCGTTCCGGTGTTCATGCGATGGCTCTCGTTCGGTCTCGGGGGGGGGGAGGCGGGAAGACCCCTCGACCCGCAGTCGCCGCCGACCGCTTCGAGGTTGCCGATCAGTTTCCGGTCACGCCGAGCCGGGCGGGGTTCGCCGGCGCCATCCGCTTCCCGGTCTCGTTGTCCTGCTCGGCCACGACATCGGGAACGCAGCCGGGCAGACCGGACGCCAGGGAACGTGTTCGCGTCCCGGGGCTTCCCAGTGGGCCAGTAGGCGATGCGCCCGCTTGGTGAACCGAGGGCGCCACGAGACGATGTGGACGGGGCCCCGACCGCTCCCCCACCGCGCAGAGAGGCGGAACACGTGCCCGTCATCGACGCCTGGATGCAGCATCCGACGCCGCGCCACGCCAATCATGAGATGTTCGAGTCGCTGCGCCGCTGGACCGGCATGCGGACGCTCGACGAGCCGCTGCCCGTCGAGGTCACGGTGGCCGCGCTGGAGGCCGCGGACGTGGAGGTCGGGCTCGCGGCGGCCTGGTACGGGCCGCAGGGCACGCTGATCGACAACGACGAGGTGGCCGCCTTCGTCGCGCAGTCCGGCGGGCGGCTGCGCGGAGTGGCGGGCGCCGATCTCGCCCGGCCCATGGCCGCTGTACGGGAACTGCGGCGCACCGTCGACGAGTTGGGTTTCGTGGCGCTGCGCGTCATCCCGTGGCTGTGGGGGCTGCCGCCCACCGACCGGCTGTACTACCCGCTGTACGCGGCCTGCGTGGACCTGGGCGTGCCGTTCTGCACGCAGGTCGGCCACACCGGCCCGCTGCGGCCGTCGGAGACGGGGCGGCCGATCCCGTACATCGACCAGGTCGCGTTGGACTTCCCCGAGCTCACGATCGTGTGCGGGCACATCGGCTACCCGTGGACGACCGAGATGATCGCGGTCGCCGACAAGCACGAGAACGTCTTCGTCGACACCAGCGCCTACACCGCCCACCGCTATCCGCCGGAACTGGTGGAGTACCTGCGCGGCCGGGGGCGCCGCAAGGTCCTGTTCGGCTCCAACTACCCCATGATCACGCCGAGTCGGGCTCTGGAGCACCTGGACGTTCTGAAGCTGGACGAGGAGACGCGGGAGCTGTTCCTGCACGGCAACGCCCGCCGCGTCTTCGCCCTCTGACATCAGGACGAGCAGGACCAGGACACTGATCCGACCACCATGAGCGGCATATGCCGGTTCTCCTTATGAACGTCGGCCGCTTCCGTTCAGTTACCTGAATGAGATCCTCATATGAAGACGCTGTCTGCAAAGAGTGTGAAGACGCTGTCTGCAATGAGGACGGAGAAAGGTCAATGGATCCGCGCCCGTGGATTCAGTCGCCGGCCGACTCGGAGGCCTGCCAGCCCCTCCAGTGCAGGACGGTGATCACGATCACCGGCCCGTCCGGCGGTTGCCGCTCGTACCGGGGGTACTTCCGCCGCAGGAGTTCGATCGCGGAGGCGTACGCGCCGGATTCATCGAGTGTTTCGCCTGCGTCGGGCGGGCCTGGCGGAAGGATGCGGGCGCCCCCGTCGGCCCTGACCCACCACAGACGGTCCCAGTCGTCGTCGTACTCGTCCGCCAGCAGACAGACGGCCGGGCTCACCGCGATGTTGTGCAGCCGCCTGAGCCGCCGCGACCGCTTCGGCTTGCCGTCCACGGCGGTGACGATCTCGTCGCCGCGCACCGCGAACACGACCGGCACCAGATGCGGACGGCCCTCGGGGTCGACCGTCGCCAGCCGTGCGACGGCTGCCCCGGCGAACCGGACGCGTGCCTCGCCCTGCGCCATGTCCGGCATGACGGCTCCTTCGGTCCTGGCGGTACGGCGTGCCCCGACTCGGGTACCCCTATCCGTGTAACGCCCTCTTCGGGGGATGACTCGGCGGATCAGGTGGTGCCGATGGTCGGAGACCCGGACGACGACATCCAGACACGTCGCAGCGGCGGCAGCGGCCATCGGGCGGTGCCGCACACGGCCGACGTGCGGATCGAGGCGTGGGCCGTGAGCCGCGAGCGCTGCCTGGTGGAGGCCGCGCTCGGGATGGTGGAGTGCTTCGCGGACGTCACAGCGGTACGGCCGACCTCGGTGGAGCGGGTGCGGTTCGCGGAGGACAGCGACGAGGAGCTGCTGACCGCACTCCTGGACGAGGTCGTCTTCCGCCTCGACGTGGACGGCCGGGTCCCCGTCGACCTGGAGGCCGACACCACGGACGGCGACCTCGACGTGCGGCTCGCGCTCGCCGACCTCGCGGACGTGGAGGTCACCGGCGCCAGCCCGAAGGGCATCTCCTGGCACGGGCTGCACATCGGTCCCGGTCCGTACGGGTGGTCGTGCGCGGTGACCGTGGACGTGTGAGACGCGTGACGGGTACGGCCGTGCAGCCGCCGTGAAAACCGTCCTACGGCCGTGCAGCCGCCGTGAAGGCCATACGACCGTGCGGCCTCCGTCACGGCCGTACGACCGTGCACCCGCCGCGCAGGGCACACGCGCGCCCTCGCGAGCTCAGCCCTTCACCACCCCCAGCGGCACCAGCCTGGCCACCGTCCGGCACAGTCCGGCGCCCTCGCTCGCGGCGACCACCTCGCTGACGTCCTTGTACGCCTCGGGCGTCTCCTCCGCCAGGCCGCGCAGCGAGCGTGGGCGCACCGCGATCCCCGCCGCCTCCAGGCGGGCCCGCAGTTCCCGGCCGCCCACCGCGCGGGCGGCCCGGTGGCGGCTGAGGACCCGGCCGGCGCCGTGGCAGGTGGAGGAGAACGCGTCGCCGCCGGCCACGCCGACCAGGACGTACGAGGCGGTGCCCATCGTCCCGGGGATCAGCACCGGCTGGCCGACCTCGCGCAGGTCGCCGGGCAGGTCCGGATGGCCGGGCGGGAAGGCCCGGGTCGCGCCCTTGCGGTGGACGCAGAGGGTGCGGCGGGCGCCGTTCACCGGATGGGTCTCGATCTTGGCGAGGTTGTGGGAGACGTCGTACACCAGCGACAGCCGGGTGCCCGCGGTGCGCCGGAAGACCTGGCGGGCCGCGTCGGACAGCAACTGGCGGTTGGCGCGGCCGTAGTTGGCCGCGGCGGCCATCGCGCCGAGGTACCGCCGCCCCTCCGGCGACTCGACCGGCGTGCAGGCGAGCTGCCGGTCGGGAACCGTGATGCCGTACCGGGTCATCGCCTGGTCCATCAGCCGGACGTGATCGGTGCAGATCTGGTGGCCGAGGCCGCGGGAACCGCAGTGGATCATCACGCACACCTGGCCGGCGGTGAGGCCGAACGCGGCCGCGGCCGTCTCGTCGTACACCTCGTCGACGCGCTGCACCTCCAGGAAGTGGTTGGCGGACCCGAGGGAGCCGACCTGGCCGAGGCCGCGCTCCCGCGCCCGCGCGCTGACCTGGTCCACGTCGGCGTCGGCGACCGCCCCGCCGTCCTCGCACCGCCTCAGGTCACGCTCCTCGCCGTGGCCCTCCTCCACCGCGTAGCGGGAGCCGCCGCGCAGGATCCGCTCCAGCTGGCCGGGGCCGGTCAGGTGCCATACGCCGCCGGGACCGGCGCCGCGCGGGATCGCCCGGTCGAGGCCGTCCATCACCGCGGGCAGGGCCGACTCCAGCGCCGTCGCGTCGCTGTCGGCGGCCAGCAGCCGTACCCCGCACGAGATGTCGAAGCCGACCCCGCCCGGCGAGACGACCCCGCCGTCGGCCACGTCGGTGGCGGCGACGCCGCCGATGGGGAAGCCGTAGCCCCAGTGGATGTCCGGCATGGCGTACGACGCGCCGACGATGCCGGGCAGCGTGGCGACGTTGGCCACCTGCTCCAGCGATTTCTCGGCGTCCCTCAGCAACGCCCTGGACGCGAACACCACGCCCGGCACCCGCATGGGGCCGTGCGGGTCGATACGGAAGCGGTGGGGAGCTTCCTGGACCAGTTCCATGACAGCCTCCCGCGCCCGGCGTACGCACGTCGGGGTACCCCCTCGGGGGCGTCCGTATCGCAGCGGGCACCCGACGGCACGCGAGCGCGGCCCGTGGGCGTGCAGGCCCGTGTCCGATGGGTACGCGGAACGAGTCCGGTCCACGGAACGGGAGATCCGGAGATGGTGGGGCACAGCGGCTCCGGCGGCACGGTCACGCTGTTCGTCTGCGGCGACGTGATGCTCGGACGCGGCGTCGACCAGATCCTGGCCCGGCCCGGCGACCCGGCGCTGCGGGAGGGCTATGTCACGGACGCCCGCTCCTACGTGAGCATGGCGGAGGCGGTGAGCGGTGCGATCCCCGCCCCTGTCGACCCGTCCTGGCCGTGGGGCGAGGCACTCGGGCTGCTGGAGGCGAGCGCGCCGGACGTCCGGATCGTCAACCTGGAGACCTCCGTCACGGGCAGTGACACCTTCGAGCCCGGCAAGGCGGTCCACTACCGCATGCATCCGGCCAACCTGCCCGCCCTCACGGTGGCCCGGCCCGATGTCACCGTCCTGGCCAACAACCACGTACAGGACTTCGGCCGCGCGGGCCTGGAGGAGACGCTCGACGTGCTGCACGGTGCCGGTCTGCGGACGGCGGGTGCGGGGCGGAGCGCCGAGGAGGCGTACGCGCCCGTGGCGGTCCCCCTCCCCCACGGCGGCCGCCTGCTCGTCTTCGCCCTGGGTGTGAGCAACAGCGGCATCCCCGCGGGCTGGGCGGCGAGGGCGGACCGGCCCGGTGTCGCCTACGTGCCCGAGCTGTCGCCCGCCACGGCCGCCGCCGCGGTGCGGCACATACGGCAGGTGAAGCGGGCCGGCGACATCGTGGTGGTGTCCGTGCACTGGGGCTCCAACTGGGGTTACCTCGTCCCGCGCGACCAACGCCGCTTCGCGCACGCCCTGGTGGACGGCGGAGCCGACGTCGTCCACGGCCACTCCTCGCACCACCCCCGCCCGGTCGAGGTCTACCGGAACCGGCTGATCCTGCACGGCTGCGGCGACTTCGTCGACGACTACGAGGGGATCCCGGGCTATGAGGCGTACCGCGACGACCTGCGCATCGCCTACTTCGTGACGGTGGCGGCGGACACGGGCGCGCTCACCGGCCTGCGCATGTCGCCCCTGCTCGCCCGCCGTATGCGTCTGGAACCGGCGCCGCCCGAGGACCGCGCCTGGCTGCAGGCCACCCTCGACCGCATCAGCTACGGCGCCCACCTCGCCCTCGACGCGGAAGGCGCGCTCACCCTGACCCAGCACACGACCGGAGCCACCCCGTGAACCGCCGGCTCCGGCTGACCCTGCTGGGCGTCGGCGCGATGAACTCGCCCCGTTTCGCCCCGGCCGGACTGCTGCTGCGCTGCACGGGGCACCGCGTCGCCTTCGACGGCGGCCCCGGCGCCGAACCGCCACCGGGGCGGCCGGCCGCCTGGCTGGTCACCGACGAGCAGGCGGAGCTGCGGTCGCCACTGCGCGAGCGCGGCCGGGCGAGGCGTCGTGATACGTGCCGGTGACCTGGACCTCGGCGAGGTGCGGGTGCGCTGCCGTCCCGTGGTGCACACCTCGCACGCGGCGTACGGCTATCGCGTCGAGGCCGGTGAGCTGCTCGTGGTGTGGGCACCGGAGTTCTGGGAGTTCCCGGCTTGGGCCGCCGGGGCGGATCTGATGTTCGCCGAGGCCGCCGCCTGGAACCGGCCGATACGGTTCCGGGGCGGCGTCGGCGGTCACGCCGATGTGCACGCCGTGGCCGAGGAGGCCATACGGCACGGGGTGCGGCGCCTGGTGTACGCCCACATCGGGTGGCCCAGCATTCGGGCGATCGACGCCGGGCTCACGCCGCCGGCCGGTGAGTGGGGCGTCGAGGGCCGCACCTACTCGCTGCGGCTGCCCGGAGCGGTCCGCGCCGGATCTCATTCGCCGCGCAGCGCCTCCAGCACATCGGCGTCGGTCAGCTGACCGAAATCCTGGTACCACTCGCCGACCGCGCTGAACAGCCTCGGCTCGTGCAGGCAGACGAACTCGTCGACCTCCCGGCGCAGTTCCTCGGCCGCCTCCGGCGCACAGACCGGCACGGCCAGCACCAGGCGCTCGGGGTTCCGGTTGCGTACGGCGCGCAGTGCGACGCGTGCCGTCGAGCCGGTCGCGACGCCGTCGTCGACCACGATGGCGGTACGGCCGCCCAGCTCCGGCGCGGGCCGGCCCTGCCGATAGCGCTCCTCGCGCCGCCGCAGCTCCTTCCGCTCCCGCTCGACCACCGGCGCCAGATCGGCCTCGCTCAGCCCCAGCCGGTACAGCGACGCCTCGTCGAGCAGCGGCGGCTCGTCGCCCGCGAGCGCGCCGACCCCGAACTCCTCGTGGAACGGTGCGCCGATCTTGCGTACGACGAGCACGTCCAGCGGGGCGTCCAGCTCCCGGGCGATCTCCCGGGCGACCGCGACACCGCCCCGGGGCAGCGCGAGGACGACGGGGTGCGGAAGGATGCCCTTGTCGTGCCGGATGCGCAGCTGCTCCGCCAGCTCCCGCCCGGCCTCCTCGCGGTCTCGGAACTGCATGGGTCTCCCCTTCCGTCCGTGGCCGCGTACCCCGCCCACCGGCCCCGGACACACCACGGGGTTCGCCTGTCTTGCGCGGCGCACGGGTCTCTGTCCTGCGCGGCGCACGGGTCTCGACCTGTCGGACGGGCCTGTCCTAGGGCCACGAGTCAGCAAGCGCTTTCTGGCCTGTCCTTGTGTGCTGCGCGGGCTGGGCCGGCACACCGGCGCCATGGAGGCGGTGCCCTCGACGGCTGCCCCGGTGACCGCCGAATTCGCCGACAGGGCACCGGAGTTGGGGTACCGGGTGCGCTTCGCAGGCGCCGGCCGCTTCCCGGTCACCGTCTTCCGGCTACCCTCCCTCGACGAGCGCGGCCACCGCCGGCTGGCCCTGGCGCTCGACGACCAGCTGACCGCGGCGGTGACGGTGACCGAGCCCGGCGAGCATGTGCTCCGGCTGTTCATGGTCGACCCGGGCATCGTCGTCGATCAGATCGTCGTCGACACCCGTGGGCTGCCGGTCACCTACCTGGCACCGCCGGAGAGCTTGCACCCGCTGTTCCATCCGGGACCCGGAACGGGCACCGGGCTTCCGGAGCCACTGAGCGGACCTGGTGATTCGGACTGGTGCATCGGACTACTGAATCGACCTACTCAATGGTCCAGCCGACGCTGCCGACGCCCGAGCTGTAGAAGGCGCAGACGCCGGACGACTCGTCGTACTGGCCGGGGGCGATGGTCACCCACTGGCCGGAGACGTCCGGGGCGCGGCCGCAGACGATCTCGGCCCGGAAGGTGACGGTGCGGTCGCTGTTGTTCTTGCAGCCCACGATGCCGTGGTCCGGGTTGTTGTGGTGCACCCGGCCGTCGCAGTCGACGGTGCCCGCCGCCTGCGCCGGGGCGGCCATGCCGCCGACGGTGAGGGCCAGGGCCGAGACGGTGGTGGCCAGGCCGACTGCGAAGACGCTCTTCCTGCGGTTCATGCGTGTCCCCGTGAGGTAGTGGTTCCGTTCGGAGTTGCTGCTCCAAGTCAAGGTCAGCGGCGCTCAGACGGGAACCTCGGACTTACGAGGGTGGCGCCCGGGACACGCGGGGGCGCCTGCCCTCATCCGCCCGCCGTGTCGGACGTGCCGGCCTCGTTCCAGTCGTACGGACCGCCGCCGCGCCACTCGATCAGCTCGGGGTCGTCGATGGCCCGGTCCTCGGCGGGCAGGTCGGCTCGGTGCACCAGGTCCAGCACGTCGAACAGGCTGTACGCGGTGCCCGCGGGCTTGCCGTGGATGGTCACCTGACGCCCGCCGTCCGACGCGGGCGGCAGCACCACCACGGGGGGACGCGTGCTCATGCCACCACCATGCGCTCTGCCCGGCCTGTACGCAGCCCGGCGTACGGGCCGCTGCCTCTCGTCGGTCGCATGCCCCGCGGCGGCACGGGTACTCGCGGCGTCGATGACCGCACGGGTACCGAGGCGTGACCGAATGCGAAGGATCCTGCTCACGGGGTGGTTCAGCTTCCAGGACGGGGAGGTCACGGCCGGTGATGTGCTGGCCCTGAGGCGGGTCCAGGACCTGCTGGCCGGGGCGGGCCTCGCGTATGACACGGTGTGGAGTCCCGGATACCTCCCTGAAGCGCTGCACCTGGAGGACGTCCGCCCGGAGACGTACTCGCATCTGCTGTTCGTGTGCGGTCCCCTGCACGGCTCCCAGGTGGCGCGGCTGCACCGGCGGTTCGCCCGGTGCCGGCGCATCGCGGTCGGCACGTCCGTGGTGGACCCGGCGGATCCGGCCGTCACCGGATTCCACCGCGTCCTGGCCCGGGACACGCCCGGCGGAGCCCCGGTGCGCGACCTCTCCGCGAGCGCCTCCAAGATCGCCCCCTCCCCCGTCGTCGGGGTGATCCTCACGCACGGCCAGCGGGAGTACGGCGGGCGTCGCCGGCACGAGGAGGTCGCCGACACCGTGACACGCTGGCTCGGCCGGCTGGACTGCGCGCCGGTCGAGCTGGAGACGCGGCTCGACTCCCGTGACTGGCGGCTGAACACGACGGCCGACCAGTTCCAGTCCGTCCTGCCCCGGTTGGACTGTGTCGTCACCGACCGCCTGCACGGGCTCGTGCTCGCGCTGCGCGCCGGGACTCCGGTACTCGCCGTCGATCCGGTCGTCGGCGGCGCCAAGGTCACCGCGCAGGCGCGCGCGTGCCACTGGCCGGCCCTCGTCCCAGCAGAGCGGCTCGACACCGGTGAGCTGGACCGCTGGTGGAACTGGTGCCTGACCTGCGGTCGTGAAACGGCCCGGAGCCGTCAGCGGGAGTTCCTCGAAGGAACGCCCGGGGACGGCACGGAGGGGCTGCTCGACGCGCTCTGCACACCTTCCGGTGATCAGGATCACCGTCAGCGTTGGTAGAGCCCGACGAGGGTTCCGCTCGCCAACTGCTGCTGGTCCAGGACCCGGTGTGCCTCGTCGGCCGTCGCCGCCTCCGGGATGGAGACGGGGCCGGGGAGGGCGTAGAGGCGGAAGAAGTACCGGTGCGCGTCGTCGCCGCGTGGCGGCTGGGGGCCGCCCCACCCGGACTCCCCGTAGCCGTTCTGGTGCGGGTGACTGCCCGGGGCCGCCCTGCCCGCCGGCACCCCGTCCGTGTGCGGATCGATACCGGTCACCAGCCAGTGGACGAAGGTCCCCGACGGGGCGTCCGGGTCCTCGCACAGCAGGGCCAGTTCCGCGGCCTCGTCCGGGACTCCGGACCAGGTCAGGGGCGGGGAGACGTTGTCCCCCTCCAGGGCGTATCGGCGCGGGATCATCGCGTGATCGTTGAACGCGGAGCTGTTGAGTTCGATGCCGGTCATGCGCGCCGCAGTACCCACACGGGCGCGGGCCACACACGGCGCCGGGCAGGCGTTCCGGCCGCGAGTCAGCCGACCGGCAGGCGGGGAACCAGGGTTGCGCACAACCGATCCGGGAGACGTGCCGTGGGACACCGATGGCGAGTGGACCCGCGCGCAGCCGCTGGAGCTGCCCGGGTGCGCGGGCGGCCGAGATCCGCCGCACGAGATGGACGTACCCGAGTTCAGCTCTGCCCGCCGGGGACGGCGCCTCGCGACGCTGGTCGCCGACGGCCGCTGCACCGAGGTGCCCGGTGCGTCCGTGGGTGGACCGCCGGCTTCTACGGAAGGGGTGTCCCGCCCGTCGCGTTCAGGATCTCCGCGGTGACGAAGCTGGCCTCCTGGGAGGCGAGGTAGACGTACGCGGGTGCCATCTCGGCGGGCTGGGCCGGCCGGCCCAGTGGGCTCTGTTTGCCGAACTCGACGGTGTCGGGCATCGTCGCGGGGATCAGCGGCGTCCACACCGGCCCGGGCGCCACCGCGTTGACGCGGATTCCGCGGTCGATGACCATCTGGGCCAGCCCCTGTGTGAAGGTCACGATCGCGCCCTTCGTCATGGCGTAGTCCAGCAGGTGCGGACTGGGCTTGTACGCCTGCACCGACGTGGAGTTGATGACGCTGGCGCCCTTGGGCATGTGCGGCAGGGCGAACTTCGTCAGCCAGAACATGCCATAGAGGTTGGTGCGCATGACGCGGTCGAACTGCTCGGTGGTGATCGCCTCGATGCCGTCCGGCTGGGACATCTGGTAGGCGGCGTTGTTCACCAGGACGTCGATGCCGCCGAACTCCGCGACCGCTCGCTCGATCAGGGCGCGGCAGTTGTCCTCCTCGCGGATGTCACAGGCGACGGCGATCGCCTTGCGCCCGGCGTCCTCGACGAGCCGGGCCGTCTCGCGTGCCTCGTCCGCCTCCTCCCGCAGGTGGGTGAACAGCACGTCGGCGCCCTCCCGGGCGAAGGCCAGGGCCACCGCCCGCCCAATACCGGAGTCGCCGCCGGTGATGACGGTCCTGCGGCCCTCCAGCCGGCCGGTGCCCCGGTAGCTCTCCTCGCCGTGATCGGGCGGCGGGTCCATCGGGCCGGTCCAACCGGGGTGGGGCTGGTCCTGTGCGGGGAATTCCGGCTGCGGATGCTGGGTGGTCGGGTCCTGCCGGGTGTGCTGGGGGTCGGTCACAACGGCCTCCTGAACGCTGGGCGGGCACGTGCCGTGACCGGGTTCCCGCCGTGCCCCGGACGAAAAGCCGCGGCCCCGGCGCAGCCGCATCGCCGCCGCGCACCGCTCGATCGCCGGATGTCGAACGCGGGTGTCGACCACCGGGTTCCGGTCGCCGGGTTCCGATCGCCGGGGCGATCACCGGGTTTCGATCACCGAGTTTCGATCACCGAGTTTCGATCACCAGGTTCCGATCACCGGGTGTCAGATGTCGCCCCGGTCCAGGAGTGCCTTGACGCCGTGTGCCGTCAGCGCCAGCTGCTCGGGGGTGCCGGCGTCGATGATCAGGGACAGGTTCTCGGAGGGCCAGTCGTGGGCCAGGGCGCCGAGCAGCACGCTGCGGTGGCGCCGCATCCGCGGCATGGCCTGCTCCATGCGTTCCCGCGTGGTGAAGACCGGCACCAGTTCGGTCCCGTCCTCCTGCTCGAACACGGGAAGCGTCAGCGCCGTGGGAGCCGGCCCCATCGCGTCCGTCGCGGTGGGCACCAGTACCTCGCTGTGCGCCAGCGTGCTGAGTGCGCTCTCGTCCGCGCCCTTCTCGGCGACCGTGCGCAGGGCCTGCTGGGTCGCGGAGGCATCGCTCTCGAAGTGGGGGTTGGTCATGGTTCGTCCCGTCACCGTTGTCGTGCCTGTTCTTCCGGTCCGCACCTGCTTCTCGCGGTATACGCCGGTCGCTTCGGGTACCCGATCCGGCGTTTCTCATGTGCGCGCCTGGCGGCCCCCGGGTGGCGGCCGTGCCGCGTTTCGCCGTGCGGGGGCCGGGAACCCGGCGGCTGCGCCGAAGTCGAGGGAGGAGAGCCGTGCCGTTCCGTGACCGTACCCACGCCGGGCAGGAACTCGCCCTGCGGCTGGTCGAGTGGGCCGACTCCGGCGACCTGCTCAATGTGCTCGTGCTGGCCCTGCCGCCCGGCGGCGTTCCCGTCGCCGCGGAGGTGGCCGGTGCTCTGCACGCCCCGCTGGACGTGCTGGTCGCCCGCGAGATCAGCACCCCGATCCGGCCGCACACGGCGATCGGCGCCATCGTCGCCGACGATCCGCCGCTGTACGACCGGCAGAGCCTGGCCATGATGCATCTGTCCGAGGACCGGCTGGGCGACGTCGTGGCGCGCGAACGCAACGAACTGCACCGCCGCGAGTACGTCTACCGCGGCCGCCGCCCGATGCCGTCCGTCAACGGCCGCACGGTCGTCCTCGTCGACGACGGCCTGGCGACCGGCCTGACCGCGACGGCGGCGCTGCGGTACCTGCGCCGCCATGGCCCGGCCCGGCTGATCATGGCGGTCCCCGTCGGCAGCCCGCGGACCACGGCCGCCATCGGCCCCGAGTGCGACGACGTGGTGTGCCTGGAGCAGCCGCCGTCGCTGCACGCGGTCGGCGAGTGGTACGAGGACTTCGGCCAGGTCGCCGACACGAGGATCACGGACACGCTGCAGAGGTTCCACGCCACGGCGTGACACGCGGGCTCGACGGCGTGACACGCGGGCTCGGCTCATCAGCTCGCCCACGCCGACAGGCGCTGCCCCGTCTCCGGCTTCCGCAGCCGCTCCAGGGACTGCTTCTCCAGCTGCCGTACGCGCTCACGCGTGAGGCCCACGTGCCGGGCGACCTGTTCGAGGGTGCGCTGTTCCCCGTCGTGCAGCCCGTAACGGAGGCTGAGGATCATGGCCTCGCGGGGCGCGAGCGTGCCGACGGCCTTCCTCAGGTCCGCCGCGAGCGCCTGGTACTCGGCGACGTCCGCGGCCTGCAGCACCTCGGTGTCGGGGATGAGGTCACCGACCACGGTCTCACCGGTTTCGTCGACCGGCGTGTCCAGGCTGACCTCCTGGCGTCCGACGCGGCGCAGCCATTCGACGCGCTCCTCGGCGAAGCCGCTGTCCCGGGCGACCTCCTCGGCGGTGGGCTCGCGCCCCAGCTCGTGCCGCAGACGCCGTTCGGCCTTGGCGAGCTTGCGCAGTTCCTCCACGACGTGCATCGGCAGCCGTACGGCGCGGGCCTGCTGGGCCAGGCCGCGTTCGATCGACTGGCGGATCCACCAGACCGCGTAGGTCGAGAACTTGAAGCCCTTGGTGTGGTCGAACTTCTCCACGGCCCGGATCAGCCCGAGGTTGCCCTCCTGGATGACGTCGAGCAGGGGCACACCGCGGTGGGCGTGCCGCTTGGCCATCGCCACCACGAGGCGGAGGTTGGCGCGGATCATGTGGTCCTTGGCCGCCTGGCCGTCCCGGGCGGCCGCGTCCAGTTCCCGGCGCCGCTCCGGCGGCAGGTCACGCGCCTCGGCGTCGGCCTGCCGCAGTTCCTGGACCGCCCGTACCCCCGTCTCGATGCGCTGGGCCAGCCGGGTCTCGTCCTGCGCGGTGAGCAGGGGGGTCGCCGCGATCTGGGCCAGGTACTGGCCGAGCAGATCCGGTTCCTCGTCGGGCTCGGGGACCCGGCCGCGCGAGCGTGCGGTTCGGGTGGCGGCACGGCGGCTCACCCTGGGATCAGTCGCCGCGGTCGGTGTCAGGGGAGGCATCCGCACGGCCCTCCGTCCCTGTTGCTTCACACTCTGTGCAGTGCTCGCCGGGTACCCGAGCTGTCCGCGGCGAACCGCGAGCGAGCCTTCCGCGTGCCATGGTGGACCCATGCCCATTGAAGTTCGCCCGGCTTCGGTCTTCGAAGACGTCCGTGCGGTGATCGGCCCGAAGTCGCCCACGGCGAACGTCTGTTGGTGCCTGAGCTACCGGATCCCGTCCAAGCTCAACAACGAGTTGCGCGGGCCCGCCCGCGGCGAGTACGTCGCCGAGTTGTGCCGCGCCGATCCCCCTCCGGGCGTGCTCGCCTACGACGGGGACGAGCCGGTCGGCTGGGCCGCCGTGGCGCCGCGTTCGGCCACCTCCTTCGCACGCAACCGCAAGATCCCGCACGTCGACGACCTGCCGGTGTGGTCGCTGTGGTGCATCCGGGTGCGCCCCGGCCACCGGAAGCAGGGGATCACCCACGCCCTCATCGCCGGGGCGGTCGAGTTCGCCCGGGCCGAGGGGGCGCCGGTGATCGAGGCGTACCCGCTCGACAACGGTGCCGCCAGGGTCGACCTGACGATGGCGTACGCCGGGCTCCGGAAGAACTTCGAACGCGCCGGGTTCGTCCACGCCGCCGACACCACCTCGGTGCTCGCCGGTCATCCACGCATCCTGATGCGGCTCGACCTGCGCTGACGGACCCTCCTCGGCGGGTTCAGTGAACGGAGAACCCGCCGTCGACGAAGATCGCCTGCCCAGTGACGTAGGCGGCGGCAGGGCTCGCCAGGAACACGGCCGCACCGGCGAAGTCCTCGGCGAGGCCGTTGCGCCCGACCATCGTCCGTGCCGCCAGCGCGGCCACCTTCTCGGGGTCGGACGACAGGCGCGCGTTGAGCGGCGTCATGACGAACCCCGGCACGAGCGTGTTGCAGGTGACACCGTACGGCGACCAGGCCTCGGCCTGGGACCGGGCGAGCGACTCCAGCGCGCCCTTGGAGACCCCGTAGGCGCCGCTCTGGACGAACGCCCGGTGCGCCTGCTGGGAGGTGATGTGGATGATCCGCCCGAAGCCCCGTCCTGCCATGCCGGGCCCGAACCGCTGCCCCAGCAGGTAGGGCGCCTCCAGGTTCACGGCCATCGTGGTGTCCCACACGTCCTCGCCCAGCTCGCCCATCGGGGGACGCAGGTTGATCCCGGCGCTGTTGACGAGGATGTCGGGCTCGCCGAACGCCCCGGCCGCCTCCTCGGCCGCCGCGCGCACGCCGTCGCGCGTGCTCAGGTCGGCGCTCACCCAGGCGGCCCGGCAGCCGTGGGCCTCCAGCTCGCCGACCGTCGCGGCCAGTTCGGCCTCCTTACGGGCCACGACCACGACACTCGCACCCGCGCGGGCGAGGGCCTCGGCGATGGCCCGGCCGATGCCGGAGCTACCGCCGGTCACGACGGCGACACGGCCTTCCAATGAGAACAGGTCCGACAGATACCTCTGTGACGTCATGCCCGCACCCTAGGTCGTGTCCGGCCTAGGCCGCTCCCGCCCAGCGGCAGCGCCCGGGCCTCGTCCGTACCGGGCCGTACCGGGCCGGCCGGAGCGCGCATGGTCGTGCGCATGCCCGGTACCCGGGACCGGCGGAGCCCCACCGCCCGGATCCCACCGCTGAGAGAGGAGCGGCGCGATGTCCATGCCGTTGACCGTCGACGCCCAGGAACACGGTCTGGTCGGCGACGGCACGACCAATGACCGACCGGCGCTCGCGAAGCTGGTGGACACGCTGGGGGCGGCCTGTGAGGCGGACGGCCGGCCGCGCGTCATCCGCGTGCCGCCCGGCCGCTATGTGATCCGCGACCAGGGCGTCGTATGGCGCAGCGGTGTGTCGCTGATCGGTGCCGGGCGGGGCGCCACCTGCTTCGTGCTGTGCAATCCCGACGCCCCGACGACACCGGTCCCGCTGGCCTGGTTCACCTCGCAGCTGCATGGCGCCGACCCGGACCACCACCTCGCGGACCTCACCTTCGCGCACTTCGAGATCGACGGCTCGGGCGTGGTGATGCGGGAGTACGACCCCCTGGCCAAAGGGCTCGGGCTGCAGTACGTGCTGCGCGGCCGCTTCAGCGACCTGTACATCCACGACACCCCGGCGACCGGCTTCGGCTGTGACTTCCTGCAGGACACCGTCGTGGAGGGCGTGCTGGCCGCCCGCTGCGGACGGCAGGATCCCGGCGACCGGATGGGCGGCGCCGGTCTCGGGATCGGGATCGGCGGCTGGGGCATGGTCGAACGGCTGACCCTGACGGCGTGCACCGCCGTCGGCAACGGCACCAACGGCATCTTCGTGGAGTTGCAGCAGGAGGAGTGGCCACCGCCGCGGGGCATCCGCATCACCGGCTGCCACGCCGAGGACAACCGGTTCGGCATCTCCGACTGGGGTGCCGACGGGCTGATCGTCAGCTCCTCGACGATGGTCGCCAACCACGAGGCCGGGTACGACGTGTCCTCCCAGGGCACCGCGGGCGTCGGCGGACGCGGCGGCATCGTCACCGGCTGCGTGATCGACGGGAACGTGCGCGACGGCATCGGGTTCGGCAACACGCCCGGCCCCTACGCCTTCCGCGGCAACCGCGTCAGCAACAACGGCCGCTACGGCTACTGGGAGCACAATCTCGCCGGCGGCGACCAGGAGCCGGTCACGGACCTGGTGCTGGAGTCCAACGACATCCGGGACAACGCCCTCGACGGCATCCGTGTCGACGCCGGTCTGCGGGACCCGGCGATCATGGGCAACCGGATCCGCGACAACGGCCGGCGCGCCGCGCCGACGGCCTCCGGCGGTGGCGAGGGCGTGCACTTCACGAGTCTGTCCCTGACCGACGAGAACGCCGACTGGCCGCCGGACGGGCACCGGGGCAAGCGGCTGTCGGTGGGCGGCCAGTGCGCGCTGGTCACCTTCAACACATCGAACCGACTGGGCCTGGCCCCCGTGCGCCCGGGTGCGGGCACGGCCTGGACGGACGGCACCCCTGCGGCGGGCTCGGTGTACAGGCTGCCGAATTCCTCCGGTCCGCGTGCCGGGATCACGATCGCCGCAGCGGTCACGGGAGCGCAGGTGAGTGACAACCGGGCCTGGGACGACCAGCGGCCCGGGACTCAGACGCAGGGCTTCTTGATCATGGACGGCGGTCGGTGGACGAAGTACCGCGATACGTAGGTGCCACGTCTGTCGTCGTGCGACTGCGGCCGCGTCTTGGCTGGTCGCGCCCGCGCGGCGGAGCCGCACATCGATACAGCCGCGCGCCCCCTGAGGGCGTCGCACAACCGCACCTTCGCACGTCAGCGGCGGTGCGGTATGGGCTCCCGGGGTTCGAGGCGCAAGTGGGCGCCCTGGCGCCGTAGCGCGCGCTGGACCAAGTGGTAAGGCACCTCACGCGGACTGCGGCCGAGGCGGACGGACAGGGCGGCGCAGACCCCGGCCGCCTGGCCGGTCGCCATGGAGATGGGCATGACCCGGTAGGACGAGTGCGCCACGTGCGAGCCGGAGATGCAGCGCCCGGCGACGAGCAGGCGGTCGGTGTCCCGGGGCAGCAGGCAGCGCATGGGGATGTCGTAGAAGTGCCCGCGCGGGACACGTTTGAGGACGGTGCCGCTGCCCCTCGGGTTGTGGATGTCGACGGGGTAGGCGCCGTGTGCGACGGCGTCCGGGAAGGAGCGCGCCGCGAGGATGTCGTGGCCGGTGAGGTGGTAGTCGCCGAGGATGCGGCGGGTCTCCCGTACGCCGATCTGCACGCCGCTCTGTGCCACGTACGACTTCTTGAAGCCCGGCACCTTGCGGCGCAGGAAGCGGTCGATCTGCTCCATCTGGCGGCGCGCGACGTACTCGGCGCGGCTGAGGTCCCAGACGTCGGTGCCGAGGGCCCGGGTGACCCGGGTGCTGTTGACGCTGACCTCGCGGGGGTGCGGGGTGCCGAAGAACAGGATGTCCTCGCGGGGCAGGCGCAGTTCGCCGGCCTCGGTGGCCTCCTGGACGAGGTCCCACAGGCCGTGCACGCCCCGCCACTGGTCGGGATGCTCGCTGACGTACTCGGAGAAGTGCGGTTGCAGGAAGTCGACGACGCGGAACATCAGGGTCATCGGCTGCACGAGCCCGTCCTCGGGCCTCCCGATCTCGTACGGCGCCCCGCAGGCGGCGGCGATGTCGCCGTCCCCCGTGCCGTCGACGACGACACCGGCGTCTATCACCACCGGGCCCGACTTGGTCTCGAAGACGACCCGCCAGCCGTCGTCGAGGGGCAGCGCGGTGGAGGCGAAGGAGTGGAAGAGCATGCGCACGCCCGCCTGGTCCATCAGGTCCAGGAGCACGAGTTTGTAGATCTCCGGGTCGAAGGGCACGGTGTAGCCGGTGTCGGGGGACGGCGGGATGCAGCCGCCGCGTGCGGTGAGCCGGTCCAGCAGGAGCCAGAGGAATCCGGCCACCACCGGGTCGCCCTCGCCGTGGTCCGTGGGCAGCAGCCGGGTGTCGTGTCCGGCCTCGTCGAACACGGCCTGTTTCTGCTCGTTGTGGAACGACATCAGCGGCATCACCAGTGCCGCCGTGGCGTTGCCGCCGAGGAAGCCGTAGCGCTCCACGAGGACGACGTCGGCGCCGGCGTCGGCCGCCGCGTAGGCGGCCGCGGTGCCGGCCGGGCCACCGCCGACGACCAGGACGTCGGTGCGGCCGCCGTGGCGGGCCGCCCGTGGTGGCAGGGTGACGGTGCGCGCGGGGCGAGGAGGTTCCAGGATCGGCATCGCTTCTCCCGTCGGCGGGTGTCGTCCCTCAGGTCGGCTGTCCGGGAGCCCGGCTCAGGATCAGCTGGGCGTCCTCGGTCCGCCGCTCGTCGCGCGCGCCGCCGTCGATGGAGTCCAGGAGGCCTCCGCAGCGGGCGCAGGTCTCCCGGGCCAGGCCCTGCAGTTCCCGTACCCGGGCCCTGAGGTCGCCCTGCCGCTGCGGGAACTCGTCCCAGAGCCGGTCCACCTCGGCGAGCAGCAGCCCGGCCTGTTCCCGCGCCACCCCGACCAGCGCCGGTGCCCCGGTGCGGCGGGCGAAGTCGAAGACCTTGCCGGAGTACGGCAGCGGCAGGACGGGCAGGCCGGCGAGCGCGGCGAAGATCACGACGTGCAGGCGCATGCCGACGACCATGTCCAGGTGGCTCATGAAGCCGAGGATCTCGCCGGGGCTGTAGGAGTTGTTCAGGATGCGGCCCCGGTCCGGGGCGCTCATCCGGGACAGCACACCGTGGGCGTGCCGGACGTCCTGGCGTTCCATGGGCACGAAGACCACCTGTGCGTCCAGGCGGCGGGCGAGGAAGTCGGCGACGTCGGCGAGCAGCGCGTGGTAGCCGTCCTCGTCGAGCTTCTCCGCGGCCCGGCCGGGTTCGCGCACGGACATCCCGACCAGCCGGCCACCGGTCGGGAGACTCTCGCGCCGCATCATGTCCTCGGTGAAGGGTTCCGGGGTGAGCGTGAGCGCCGGGTCGGCGGTGACGGTGAGGTCACGCTCGACGCCGACCTCCTCCAGGACGAGCCGTGACTCCTCGTCGCGTACCACGACATCGGTCATCTCCGGCAGCACGGTGCGCACCGCCTCCCGGTCGTCCGCGTCACGCAGGGGACCCGCGCCGATCGCGTAGGCGAAGGTGGGCACGCCGCGCTCGTGAGCCGCCTTCACCAGCCGCAGGTAGCGCCGCGCCTCCCCGTCGTACAGGATTCCGCCACCGCCGAGCACGAGCAGGTCGAGTCCCGCGAGGACGTCGAGGACGGGCCGTTGCGGGACGCCCTCCCAGTCGACCACCTCGTCGGCCTCGGGCTGATGGCTTCGGGTGTGGTCGGAGTTGCGGCTGAAGACCACGAGCCGGGCCTGCGGCCGGTGGGCGCGCAGGCAGCTCAGCACACACATCAGAATCGCTTCGTCACCCATGTTGCAGCCGCCGTACGAGCCGAGCAGGCCGATCCGCAGATCCTGCGTGAGGGGCGACGGGTGCTGGTTGATCGTCATCCGGAACTCCCGTTCGAAGGAGGCGGGCGGTACCCACGTGGCTCTCCGGTGGCCGCCGGTCCGGCACGGCAGCGGTATACGGGCCGAGGGCTGTGCCCGTCCGTAGGGACAGTATGGGTGCTCGCGCCCCGCCCGGCCTTTCCACCGCCGCGCCGTGCCCGGCCTGACGGGTACCCGCCGTGCGGCGGCAATGCCTGCGGGCGGCACCGTGTCACCGGTGGGCGACGGGGTACCCGGTCCTGCGCTCGACATGCCGGGTCCCTCCCCCGCCCCGAGGAGGGCCGGCCGACCGTCCCGTGCGCAGGAGGGACCACGATGAGCGTGAGCCACCACACACCGTCGCAGGCCGAGGGCGAGCGCGAGGACGCCGAGACCCCTTGGGCCCAACACCCCGCTCCGGAGTACACGACGCCCTCCCAGGCGGAGGGCGAGCGCGACGACACCCCCGAAACCACCCAGGACGTCGGCGGCCCCGGCAAGGAGGCCTGAAGGCGTCGGCACCGCCGTCACCCGACGTACCTGCGGGCGGGTGACGAACGCCGGGCGCGCTGCAGCGCGGTCAGCCTGCCCTCGATCTCCGGCGGCACCGGGTCGCGTTGCCGCAGCACCCAGGGCAGGCCGGCCGCCGCGCGGGCGAAGGCCCGGGCGGAGGCCACGTCGTGCGGGACCGTGGCCATCAGGTGGGCCGTCTGCCGCAGGGCCGGCAGCAGCGGGCGGCGCAGCCAGGTGAACCAGAGCGTGTTGCGCAGCCCCACGATCCTGCGTGCCGTGCTGTCCCTCAGCACCGAGGCCCGGTGATGAACCGTCAGTTCCTCGGCGTAGCTCAGCCACCAGCCCTGCCGCTGCAGATCGGTGGCCAGGAGTTCCTCCTCGCCGCCCAGCCACAGGCCCGGGTGGAAGCCGCCCCCGGCCCGGAAGGCGTCGGTGCGCATCACGGTGGCGGCCGCGAGGAAGGAGCCCAGGGCGGGCCCGGGCAGCCAGTCGGGCCCGGTCAGGGGGGATTCCCTGAGTTCCGGTACGACGGGATCCTCCGTGCCGTCCGGCTCCACGAGGATGCGGGCGGTGACCGCCGCGAGTCGCGGCCGCTCGTCGAGCAGGTCCGCCGCCCGCCGCAGGCTGCCGGGTTCCCACCAGGTGTCGTCGTCGCAGAAGGCCACATAGCGGGTGCGGACCCGGCGCACCGCGAGGTTGCGTCCGATCGCGCCCAGGTTGCGGCCGGGCCGCAGCAGCACGATGTCGGGGAAGTCGCGCCGGACCGCTTCGGCGGTTGCGTCGGTGGAGGCGTTGTCGGTGACGATGACCTGGGGCCGCTCGGGCAGCTCCCGCAGGCGCCGGAGGGTGTGCAGGAGTTCCGCGCGCCGGTTGTGGGTGATCACCACGACGGTCGTACGGCCGTCCGGCCCGGCGGGCGCCGTGTCACGCTCGCTCATGACGGCCTGCCTCCCCGCTCGGGGGTGTCCGCGTCCAGCAACCGGGCCGCGTGCTCGACGCTGGTCGGCAGGCACCGGCGCCGGGCGACGGCGGCGGGCCACCGTTCGAGCACTTCGCGCAACGCCCGGCGGGCGCCGGGCTCACCGGCGACGGCCGAGGCCGCGAGGCGCGCGCTGGCTCGCAGGGCCACCGGGAGGGGCCGGCGCAGCCACAGGGTCAGCACCGCGTTGCGCCGCACCAGATGGCTGCGGCCGTCGCGGCCGCCGGGCTCGGGAAGGTGACGGGCCGTCAGGGAGGGTTCGTACGTCACCCCCCAGCCGGCGGCCGTCATGTCGTAGGCGAGCAGGGTCTCCTCGCCGCCGAAGAAGAGCAGCGGATGGTAGCCGCCCGTCTTGAGGAAGGCGTCCCGGCGCACCACGCAGGCGCAGCCCAGGAAGCCGAGCACCGGACGGCCGGGAAGGTCGGGCTCGTCCGGCAGCGGCGAGGCGGCGAGCACGGCGTTGAGCGGATCCTCGGCCCGGTCGGGGCCGACGAGTGTGCGGGCGGCCAGCAGGCCGAGGCGGGGATGCGCGTCGAGCAGGTCGGCCGCCTGCCGCAGCGCACCGGGGGTCCACCAGGAGTCGTCGTCGCTGAAGGCGACGTAGGGGGTGTCCGCGTGCCGCACGGCGAGATTGCGGCCGAGGGCACCGGTGTTCTCATGGGGCCTGAGGAGCCGGACCGCCGCGGGATGCCGGTGCACGGCGGCGCAGGTCGCGTCGTCCGACCCGTTGTCCACGACGATCACATGGGGCCGCTCGGGCAGGGCGGCCAGGGCGTCCAGGGTGCGCAGCACGCTCGCGGGGCGGTCGCGGGTGATCACCGCGACCGTGACACGCCCGTCGGGGCCGTCCGCGGGAACCGGCGGCGCGTCAAGAGCGGACTGATGTGCCACGAACGTCATCTCCTTCCCGTGGCTGCGCGGTCGGGCGAACGGCTTGCAGCAGTCTCAGCGCGGCGGTGGCGACCTCTTCGTCCCCGATCCGCAGCAGTTGCGGGTCGGGGACGTCGCCGTGGGGATCGCCCGGCGGACCGGGCTTCCACAGAGCGATGTGACGCTCGGCGCGCGGTGGCCCCCACTGCCGCGGAGAGACCGGGCCGAAGAGCGTCACGGACGGCGTGCCGTGGGCCACCGCGAGATGCGCCAGGCCGGTGTCCCCGCTGATCAGGAGCGCGGCCTGGGCGACGAGCGCCGACAGCGCCCCGAACGGCAGTCCGCCGCGCAGCAGGTCTCCCGGCGGCAGACCGGCGCGTTCGGCGACGTCCTCGACCAGCGCGTCCTCCATGGGCCCTCCGCTGACGACGACGCGACGGCCGACGGCTCGCAGCCGCCGTACGACAACGGCGTACCGCTCGGCCGGCCAGCGGCGAGAGGCGGACTCCGCACCCGGATGGACGACGACGGCGCGCGGCGCCGGGGAGGGCGTGGCGGGCGGGGGCAGCCGTACGTCGTCGGGGTCCGCGGGGATGCCGTAGGCCCCGAGGAAGCGGCACCACCGCTCACGCTCGTGCTCCTCCGGCCGCCACACAAGGGGCCGGACGCGGCCTTCATCCGGTTCGGCGTACGCCAGCAGCCGACGCGGTTCGAGGGCGGCCAGGGCGTCGCGGCTCTCGGGTCCGTTGCCGTGCAGGTCGATGGCGATGTCGGGCGGCGGCCCGGTCCAGTGGTCCAGGGCCGGCACGGCACGGCCCGGCGCCTCGGCCGCCAGGACTCGGTCGACGGCTCCGGTGGCCAGGGCCGCCTCGCGGAGTGCGGGCGGCAGCGCCAGTACGACGTGATCTTGGGCGAAGGCCCGCCGGACGCCTCGCAGAGCGGGCACACCGGCCAGCAGATCGCCGAGGCCAAGCGCCCGCAGCACCAGCACGCGGCGCCGCTCGGGCGGATCGCTCACCGTCGCCTCCTTCGGCTCGACACGGATCGTGCACCGTGGCCTGCGTCCGCTCGGCGGAAGTCGGTCACCGCGGCCTCCGTCCGCCTCCTGCGACCTTCGGCCGTGCGTCCGCCGTCCGGGGGGCCAGGGCCGCTCGCTCGGCGATGCCCGTGGTGGAGCGGCCGTCGAGGTAGGGGAAGAGGACGACCTGGCCGCCCCAGCTCTCCACGAGCGGCGCCTCCGGCAGGCCGGCCAGGGCGTAGTCGCCGCCCTTGGCCCAGATGTGCGGGCGCAGCTCACCGAGAAGCCGTTCCGGGGTGTCCTCGTCGAACACGGCGACCGCGTCGACGCACTCCAGTGCGCGCAGCACGCGGATCCGGTCCGCCTCCGGCACCAGAGGTCGGCCGTCGCCTTTGCGCCGGCGCACTGACGCGTCGGAGTTGACGCACACCACCAGGCAGTCGCCGGTGCGCCGGGCCGCCTGCAGCAGGGCCACATGGCCGGCGTGCAGCAGGTCGAAGCAGCCGCCGGCGGCCACCACGGTCCCGCCCGCGGCCCGCACCCGGGCGGCGGTGCGCAAGGCGTCGTCGGTGGGTTCGGCGTGGGAGGGCGGGCCGGTCGGTGAGGTCGGCTGGGCGTCGGCCGGCGGCCCCGCCGGTTCGGCCGCCGCGTGGTCGTCCATGGCCAGGGACCGGGCGCCGCCTTCGGCGACATAGCGGGTGGCCGCGTGGACGGCCTCCCGCACGGCCGTCTCGACGAGTTCGCCGTCGGCCAGGAGCCCGGCGGCGGTCGCCGCGAACCGGTCCCCGGCCCCGCACGCATCGCCGTCGGCCGTGACCGGCGTCGGCACCAGCAGGGGTGTCGCGCCGTGTGACAGCAGCGCCCCGCGCCCGCCGAGCGTCACCGCCACGGAGGCCGCCCGCCACGCGCGGACGAGCCGGCCGGCGTCCTGCGCCGCCCTGTGCAGCTCGCTGCTGTGCTCGGCCTCCTCGGCATCGGCGGCGGGGCCCGCGAAGGCGTGCGCTTCGGCGGCGGAGGGCGTCGCCAGCCGGACCCCGGGTACCGGTGGCCGGCCACGGGGATGCGGATCCCAGGCGACGGGTACCCGCGTCGCGGCGGCTGCCAGCTCTTCGCGCAGCACCTCGGCGGTGCCCCGCCCGTAGTCGGCGACGAGCACGGCGGTGGCCTCGGCGATCGCCCGGGCCGCCGCCCGCGTTCCCTCCCGGGCTCTTCCCTCGCCGTCGTCCAGGCGCAGCAGGGGGCGGCCGTCCGCGAGGACCCGGGTCTTGCTGGACAGGGCTCCGGTGAGCGGGAGTTCCACCAGGTCGACCCGGCCGGACAGGAGCCTGCGCAGGGTCGCGCTGTCCGGGTCGTCGCCCAGCGCGGTGACCAGGGTGACCGGCCGGCCGTCGGCCGCGGCGAGCCAGGCGGCCAGCGCCGCACCACCGGCGCGGGTGCTGCGCCGGGGACCGCTGACCACCGGTACGGGCGCGTCGGGGGCCAGCCGTTCGACCCGGCCGCAGACGTCGCGGTCGAGCAGGGCGTCGCCGACGACCAGGAGCGCAGCCTGGGCGGTCATGCGCTCCCCTCCTCCGTGAGGAACGCCCAGCGCTCCTGGGGCCGGTGGCGTCGCTCCGTCGTGTCGGCCCGTTCGTGGGTCGGGTGCCGCCGCTCCCATGCCGCCCGGCGTTCGACCGCCTGGTCGAAGGCCTCGCAGAGCATGTGGACGGCCACGAGGTGCAGTTCCTGCACTGTCGCGGAGGTCGCGGCCTCGACGCACAGGGCCTCGTCGGCGGCGCCCGCCAGCGGGTTGGGCGCGGGGCCGGTGAACGCCAGCACGGTCATGCCGAGTCGGTGGGCCTCGCTCGCCGCGACGAGCAGGTTGGCGCTGGCGCCGCTGGTGGACAGCAGCGCGAGGACGTCCCCGGCACGCCCGTGCGCCGCGACCTGCCGGGCGAAGATCTCCTGGACGCCGTAGTCGTTGGCGATCGCGGTGGTGGACGAGGTGTCGGCGTGCAGCGCGAGCGCGGAGAACGGCGGGCGGTCGTCCCGGTAGCGGCCGACCAGTTCGGCGGTGAGGTGCTGGGCCTGTGCCGCGCTGCCGCCGTTGCCCGCGACGAGGAGCCGGGAGCCCGTGCCGAGACGGGCGGCGAGGTCGCTGCCCCAGCGCTGGACCACGGGCCCGGCGTAGCCGCGGAATCCTTCGAGTGCCTTCATCAGGTCGTCGCAGTGCGTGACGTCGGTGGCGAGTTTCATCGGAGGGCTCCCGAGAGCGAGGGGACGTTGGAGACGGCGCTGTAGGCGCGGGTGACGCCTTCGGCCACGCGGTCCCAGGTGTAGCGGGCCAGGACACGGCGACGCCCTTGGGCGCCGTAGCGGGCGAGCAGCTCCGGGTCGTCCAGGAGGCGACGGACGGTGCCGCTGATGTCGTGGTCGTCGTCGGCCGGGACCAGGACGCCGGTGACGCCGTCCACGACGGTGTCGAGCTGCCCGCCGACGGCCGTGGCGAGGACGGGCGCGCAGCAGGCCATGGCCTCGACCGGAACGATGCCGAACGGCTCGTAGCGGGGCAGGGACAGCACGAGGTCGGCGCTGGACATCAGCCCCGGCATCTGCTCGCGGCTCACCCCGCCCAGCAGCGTCACCCGGTCGGCGACACCGCACTCGTCGGCGATGGTGCGCAGCCGCTCGGCCTCGGGTTCGGCGAGGAGCAGGGCGGCCTCGGGTCCGCCGGCGATGAGGAGTTCGGCGTCGGGGACGTCGGCCAGGGCGCGGATGGCGCGGTCGAAGCCCTTGCGGGGGACGAGCCGGCCGACGGCGAGCAGCCGCCGGGGCGCGGACCGTGGCCTGCGGGGCCCGGCGACCGGGGCGAACCGGTCGGGGTCCACACCGCAGGGCACGACGGAGATGTGCCGCCGTGACAGGCCCATGGCCTCGAGTTCGGCCACCTCGTCCTTGCAGGTGGCGATGATGCGGCTGCACTCGCGGCCGACGACGGTCTCGATCGCTGTGCGGTCGCGCGGGCTGGTGTCGGCGGCGCCCTGGTAGCGCCTCTTGACGGTGCCGAGCGCGTGGTAGGTCTGCACGACGGGCACGCCGAGGCCGCGCGCCCCGGCCAGGGCCGCCCAGCCGGACATCCAGAAGTGGGCGTGCACCACGTCGGGTGGCTCCGCCGCCCATTCGCGGGCCAGGAAGTCGCCGAACTCCGGCATGTAGGGCGGGAGTTCGTCCTTCGGTATCGGTGCCGCCGGTCCTGCGGGCACATGGACGACCTGGAATCCGTCGGGTGTGGTGACCCGTTCCGGCAGCCGGGGGTCGTCACGGCGCGTGTACACGATGACCTCGTGGCCCCGGCGGACCAGTCGCCCGGCGAGTTGCGCCACGTAGACGTTCTGTCCGCCCGCGTCCGGCCCGCCGAGCGCGGCCAGCGGACTGGCGTGCTCGGAGACCATGGCGACAAGGCCGGCCGAGGGGTGGCTGGTGCTCATCGGGTGACCTCCTTGATCAGGCGCTCCCAGTCGTCCCGGAAGCGCCGCTCTCCGTAGCGGGCCTGTGCCGCGGCCCTGGCGGCCTCCCCTGTCAGCCGGGCGTCGACGGGATCCGCGAGGAATCCGCGCATGGCGTCCTGCAGTACCTCGAGCCGGTTGGACACCACTCCGGCTCCTTCCGGAACGGCCTCGCGCACCTCGGTGGTGTCCAGTGCCACGACGGGCATCCCGAGGAACATCGCCTCCAGCAGGGACAGTCCGAGCGACGTCCACCGGATGGGGTGGAGGTACATGCGGCAGCGCGCCATCGCCGGGTGCAGCCTGCTCTGCGGCAGATCGCGGCTGCGCAGGCGGTCCGGCGGCAGTCCGACGTGGTCGGCGAGGCCTTCGGTGCGCATGCCGAAGACGTCCAGCGGCACCGCGCGGGCGAACGCGGGCAGCAGGTCGGTTCCTGTCGTACGGCCGCGCCGTACGGGCTCGTTGACGACGACCGCGGCGCGCGGTTCCTCGCCGGTCCACAGGTGTCCGGGGTCGATGATGCCGTGCTCGATCACGGTGGTCGGGGCGCGGCCGTTGTCCCACATCAGCCGGTTGAAGTGGGTGACGTGCACGAGGGTGATGTCGGACCGGCCGGCCAGCGGGTGACGGGTGTCGACGGGCGTCTCGTGCGGGCTGTTGTGCTCGACGTACACGGCCGGTACGTCGATGCCGGGGCGGCGGCCGGTCCACCGCCGGGCCAGTTCGAGTTCGTGCGGCCGTTGCAGCACCATCAGGTCGATGTCGGCCTCGCGCAGCTCGGCGGGGCTCAACTCCTTGACGGTGGACGGCCACTGCCAGGTTCTGGCCCGCCCCAGTCCGTCGGGGCCGCGGTCGGGTGTCACGGGAACAAGGAAGGTGTACGCGCCCTGGACGAACGATGTCAGCCAGGAACCGTGCACATGCCAGACAAGGATGTTCATGTGGACTCCCCCAGGAGTTTGTGCACCGCGGCCACGACGTCATGGGCCGTGACCTCGTCGAGGCACGGATGGCCGGGTACGGGACAGTGCCGGGCCCTGGTGTCCGCGCAGGGCGCGTGCTGGTCGCCGAGGAGCACGCCGGGTACGCCGTACGGCGCCCAGCGCTCCGCCGGGACCACGGGCGCGAACAGGGACACGACCGGTGTGCCGACGGCGGCGGCGAGATGGGCGGGGCCGGTGTTGCCGCACACCAAGGCGTCGGCGGTGCGCAGGATTCCGGCGAGTGTGCGCGGTTCGGTCCGGCCGCCGAGGTCGACGGCGGTGCCGCCGCTGACCTGCCGGGTGAGCTCGGTCTCGTCGGGACCTCCCGTGACGACAACCCGGTGTCCCGCGTCGGCGAGCAACTCGACCGTCTCGGCGCAGCGTTCGGGGCTCCAGGCCCGGGCGGCGGCGCTGGCGCCCGGGTGGAGCACGACGTAGGGGCCGTTGCCTGTCAGCGCGATGGTGTCGGGCGGCGGCAGCACGCGCAGCCGGCCGTCGTCCCCGGGGGGCGGCAGGAAGCCCATGGCGGCCGCGGTGTCCAGGGCGGCCTCGACCTCGTGGCGGCCGGGCAGCCGCCGGTGCCGTACGTCGAGGAGGCGGCCGGGGTGGTCCACGCTGTCGGCGCCGATGCGCGGCACGCCGGCCAGGCGCAGCAACAGGGCGGTGGGCAGCGGGCTTTGGTGGAAGGAGGTGAGCACGAGCGCGGTGTCGAACGCCTCGTCCCTCAGGCGCCGTACGAGACCGTCGGTGTCGGCCTCCTGGACGGTGGGCGGGTCGAAGCCCTCCCACGGCGCCTCCCACACGATCACGTCGTCGATGCAGGGCAGGAGTCGCGCGGCGGGCTCGCCACGGGGTCCGCACAGCATCGTCACGTGGGAGGAGTGCGCCGCCACGGCCCGGACCGCGGGTCCGGCGAGCAGCACGTCGCCGAAGCTGTCGAGGCGTACGACCAGTGCCTTCACGGGCGATCACCCCGGGTCTCGGCCAACGGACGATCACCCCGCGTCTCGGCGAGGATCCGCCGCACCGCCGTGAGCAGATCGGGGGCCGTGCTCGGCGCGGACTCGACCTCGCCCGGCAGAGTGGCCGCGTTCGGCACGAGCACGCCCCGGGCGCCCGCGGCGTGCGCGGCCTGGATGTCGGAGGCGATGTCGCCGATCACCACGCACTCCGAAGGGGGCACGCCGAGGCGTCGTGCGGCTTCGATGACCAGTCCAGGCCGGGGTTTGCGGCAGGGGCAGTCCGCCTCGGGCGTGTGCGGGCAGTAGACCCAGGTGTTCAGTCCGCCGAGCAGGGTGTTCGCTCGGTCGTTGACGCGGCGGACGTCGGTTTCCGTGAGCAGTCCGCGGCCGATGCCGGACTGGTTGCTGACCACGCCGGTCGCGACACCGGCACCGCGCAGCAGTTCCACTGCCCGCCGGGCGCCGGGCAGTGGGCGGACGAGGGCGGGGTCGCCGTTGTAGGGGACGTCCTCGACGAGGGTGCCGTCGCGGTCGAACAGGACGGCGGCGACCGGTGTGTGCCGACCGGTCCGCGGGGTCACGGCGTGCTCCTGAGGGCCGTCGCCCGGCGGTGGCGGATCAGGCCGTCGAGCCAGTGGCGTATCGCGAGCGGCGGGATGACCACGCTGGTGGCGACCATCGTGGTGATCTCGCGTGGGGTGCGCGGTCCGGGCCGGATGCGGGCCAGGGCGAACTCCGCCGTGCCGAGGGCCCACAGGGCTCCGGCGACACCGGCCGCGCGTGGCCGGCCGGCCAGCGCGAGGGCGGGTGCCGTGAGCGCCATGGACGTCACGACAGCGTGCCGGGGCAGCCGGCCGCGAGGTGCCTGGGCGCGTGTCCACCAGTCGGGGCCGTGCAGCCGGGTCATCAGGGCGTCGTCCGCGTTGCCGCGCTGGGCCCGCACGGACACCCAGCGGTCGGCCTCCCGCACCGGGTGGAGGGTCGTACGCCCTCCCCGGTGCAGCGACCACCCGGCCTCGCGCACGCGCAGCGCCAGGTCGGCGTCCTCGCGGAAGGCCCGGCCGAAGCGCTCGTCGAAGCCCTGCACGTCCACCAGTGCCGCGGTCCGGTAGGCCATGTCCGCCGTGGCCCAGGCAGCGTGTTCCAGGCCGGCCGTGCCGCGTTCCCAGTCGGTGGGCCGACGGTCCTCGGGCAGGGGGACGCGCAGGCGTCCCTGGATGCCGCCCGTGGAGGCGCCGGCCGCACGGAGGTCGTCGGTCAGGCGGTGTGACCAGTCGGGCAGCACCTGGACGTCGTCGTCGAGGAAGACGGTCCAGGGCGTGCGCACCGTGCGCCAGCCGGCGTTGCGGGCGGCCGCCGGGCCGCGTCCTCCGGTGCGCAGGGTGCGCAGCCGTGCCCGTAGTTCACCGGCCGCCTCCAGGGGCAGTTCGCCGGTCGGATCGGGGCGGTCGTCGACCACGACCACCTCGTCGGGCGGGTGGCCGGTGGCCGCGGCGAGCGCGCGCAGGCAGTCGGCGAGGCAGGGCCGGCCGATCGTCGGGATGACGACGGAGTAGGCGGGCGCGTCGGTCATGCGAACACCTTCTTCCGCCGGATCGCGAACGGTCCGAGGGCGAGCAGGTCCACGGGCGCGGAGCCGAAGCACTCCAGGGCGTCGCGGGGATCGTCGACCATGGGCCGTCCGGCGGTGTTGAGGCTGGTGTTGACCACGACGGGCAGTCCGGTGAGGCGCTCGAATCCGTCGATCATGCGCGCGACGAGGGGTTCGTCCTGCCGGTCCACGGTCTGGATGCGGGCCGTGCCGTCCACGTGGACCACGGCCGGGATGCGGTCGCGCCACTCCTCGGCGACGTCGTGCACGAAGAGCATGTAGGGGCTGGGCAGCGGCCCGTCGAAGAGGTCGGCGGCCCGTTCGGCCAGCACCATGGGCGCGACGGGGCGGAACTCCTCGCGGCCCTTCACGGCGTTGAGGCGTTCCAGGTTGTCGGCGCGTCCGGGGTGGGCGAGCAGTGAGCGGTGGCCGAGGGCCCGGGGCCCGTACTCGCTGCGGCCCTGGAACCAGGCCACGATGCCGTCCCCGGCGAGTTCGGCGGCGACGGTCTCGGCGATGTCGTCGGGCTCCTCGTAGGGCACGGCCGCGCGCTCCAGCCAGGCACGCAGTTCCTCGTCGCTCCAGCCGCGGCCGAGTGCGGCGGTCGGCATGGCCTCCACGGCTTCCTTCTGGTTCGCGACATGGAGCGCGGCGCCGAGCGCGGTGCCGGCGTCTCCGGCGGCGGGCTGTACCCACACGCGGCGGAAGGGCGTCTCGCGGTGGATCCGGGTGTTGGCCACGCAGTTGAGCGCCACACCGCCGGCGAACGTCAGCACGTCCTCACCGGTACGGTCGTGCAGCCACCGGGCGAGGCCGAGCAGGACCTCCTCCAGGCACGCCTGCGCGCTGGCGGCGATGTCGGCGTGGTCCTGCGTCCAGGCGCCGCCCGGCAGACGCGAGGGGACGATCGTCCCCCAGGGGACGGGGCGGGCCCGGAATCCGCCTTGGTCGTCCAGGTGGACGTACTGGCGCAGTTGGCCGAGGAAGCGGGGCTTGCCGTAGGAGGCCAGCGCCATCACCTTGAACTCGTCGCTGCTGCGCAGGAATCCGAGGTGCTGGGTGAGGTCCTCGTAGAACAGGCCCATCGAATCGGGGAGCGACTGGGAGCCCAGCACGGTGAGTTCGCGGTTCGCGTAGCGGCCGGCGAGGTGGGAGCCGCACTCGCCGCGGCCGTCCAGCACCAGCACGGCGCTGTCGGGGTACGGGGCGGCCTGCCCGGCGGAGGCGGCGTGCGCGACATGGTGGGCGACGAAGCGGACCTTGTCCGGGTCGAGTCCGGGCAGCGCCTCGGCGAGGAACTCGGGGGCGCGGCGAGCGTATTCCTGACGCAGGTGGTCCCAGGGGTCGTACAGACCCAACTGCTCGGCGGGACGGGCCAGTCGGGGATCGTACGAGTAGGCGACCGCGTCCAGGTCGGACGGGGTCAGGCCCGCCCGGTCCAGGCACCATCGGGCGGACAGTTCGGGCAGTTCCCAGGCGGAGAAGGGGACGGGGCGCTTGCCGTGCTTGCGTCGGCTGAAGCGTTCCTCCTCCGCCGCTGCCACGATCCTTCCGTCCACCACGAGCGCTGCGGCGGGGTCGTGGAAGAGGGCGTTGATTCCCAGGACGCGCATGCGTTGCCTCCGTGCGGCGTAGGGGAAGGGGGGCTGTCTCGCCTAGGGCGCCGGATCGGCCGCGGACTGCGCCGTGGCGAAGTAGGCGATGGTCTGCTTGATGCCCTCCTCCCAGGGCACGCGCGGTGTCCAGCCGAGCAGTTCGCGCGCCAGGCCGGTGTCGGGGCGGCGGCGCTGCGGGTCGTCGGTGGGGCGGTCGACGTACACGATGCGGGAGGAGGATCCGGTCAGTTCGACCACGCGCTGGGCGATCTCGCGGACCGTGACCTCGTCGCTGCCGCCGATGTTGACGGGGCGGACCGAGTGGCTCGCCGCGACCAGCAGGACACCGTCGACCGTGTCGTCGACATAGCACAGGGACCGCGTCTGACGGCCGTCCCCCGCCACCGTCAGCGGTTCGCCGGCCAGTGCCTGGCTGACGAAGGTGGGCACGGCGCGTCCGTCGTGTGCCCGCATGCGCGGGCCGTAGGTGTTGAACAGGCGGACGATGCCCGCGTTCGCGTCCCGCTCCCGCACATGAGCGGTGACCAGCGCCTCGGCGAAGCGCTTGGACTCGTCGTACACACTGCGCGGGCCGACCGGATTAACGTTGCCCCAGTAGTCCTCCCGCTGCGGATGGCACAGGGGGTCGCCGTAGACCTCGGACGTCGAGGCGAGCAGGAAGCGGGCTCCGTCACGCTCGGCCACGGCCAGTACGTTGCGGGTGCCCAGGCTGCCCACGTCGAGCGTCTCCAGAGGCAGCCGTAGGTAGTCGACCGGTGACGCGGGGCACGCGAAGTGCAGGACCAGGTCGTACGGGCCCGGCAGCCGCTGCGGGGCGTCGGGCGCCGAGACGTCGCACTCGACGAACCGGAAGCCGCGCCGCCCTTCGAGCTGCGCGATGTTGGCGCGCGACCCGGAGGACAGGTTGTCGGCGCAGTCGACTTCGACGTCTGAATCCAGCAGGCGCTCGCACAGATGACTGCCGAGGAAGCCGGCGCCGCCTGTCACCAGAGCGCGTTGCCATGTACATGACGAGAGTGCGTTCATGGGACTTCCTTCGTCCGCGCACGGAGGCGTCAGGCGGTCGGCGCCCGGCACGCGCGTACGGCGCGGCACACGAGGGTTTCTGAGAGCTGCGGAAAGCTTCGGCGAGGTTTCCCGGAGCTATGAACGAGAGTGAAAGAACATGTCGCTGACGTGCGCTGAGCGGCGGGGCCGCTCTGGCGGGCCGCCGGTTCCGGCGACGCCCTGACAGTAGTTCCCGTGCCAGTTGTTTTCACACGTTGATTCCCACTATGCGACGGTTCGCAGACAGTCGCGACTCCCCGTGTGAGCACGCCGACCGAGGGCACTCGGAGCCGCGGCGGATCCGCCCGGACCGCCGTTGACGGTGGAGGTGAAGGACATGGGTCATGGTGGGAACGTCATCGACGAGCTGGTGACCGATCACCGCGAGGTCGAGCAGCTCTTCGGCCGGATCGCGGGGCTCCCGTCTGGCGACAAGGACCGCAAGGTGTACGCCGACCAGGTCACGATCGAGCTGGTCCGGCACTCGGTCGCCGAGGAGGCCTATCTGTACCCGGCCGTGCGCGAGCACGTCGCGGGTGGGGACGCCCTGGCCGACAAGGAGATCGACGATCACTCCAAGGCCGAGCAGATCATGAAGGACCTGGAAGGGTGCGACGCCGATGATCCCGAGTTCGACCGGCTCATCGACACGCTGATGAACGAGATCCGCTCGCACATCGCCGACGAGGAGGAGAACCTCTTCCCCAGGCTGCGCGCGGCATGTCCCGCGAGCACCCTCGACGAGCTGGGCGACAAGGTGCGTCAGGCGAAGAAGATGGCGCCGACCCGCCCGCACCCGTCCGCCCCGGACAAGCCGCCGGCCAACAAGCTGCTGGCGCCGGGTGTCGGCATGGTGGACCGCATGCGCGACGCGCTGACGGGACGCGGCAAGAAGCACTGACCCCACCCGGGCGGACGGCCGTGCGGCCCGGCCGCCCGAGGGCTGTGAGCAACCACACTCGATCAACCAAATACGGGAGTTTCCCGGGCAGTTGACCCCCGAGCGGCGATGCGGCGCAGGGCAGGCGTCGTCGACTCGGGGGTCTCGTCTGTAACGATGGTCCGCGCCGTGACCGACTCGGTGGAACCCGCCGCGCAACGCAGCCGGTGATCCCGGTTCCCCGGTCACTCCGCTGACTCCTCCTGGTTTGTCGGGTACCGCACTGTGTCTTCCACCACCCCTGCCCTGCCCCCGTCTGCGCCGAAAACCGCTTCCGTCCCGTCCAAGGGCGCGTCCCGCTCGCCCTGGCGGTCGCTGCGGTACCGCAGCATGCGGTGGTGGTCCGTCGCCAACTTCCTGTCGAACGCCGGTACGTGGATGCAGCTGACGGTGCAGAACCTGCTCGTCCTCCAGATCACCGGCTCCGCGGTGGCGACGGGTCTGTCGATGTCGGTCCAGGCCGCGCCCGCGCTGTTCATGAGCCTGCTGGGCGGCACGGCCGTGGACCGCTGGCCCCTGAAGCTGACGGCCGCCGTCAGTCAGGCGCTGCTCGGTGCGGTCGCCTTCACCACGGCCGTGCTGGTGGCGCTGGACCAGCTGGACATGACCTCCCTGATGGTGCTGGCCGCCGTGACCGGCATGATCGCCACCGTCGACGGACCGGCGTGCGCCCTGCTCGGCAACGATCTGGTTCCGGTGGAGGACGTCCCCTCGGCCATCGGCGTCGGCGCGCTGGTGCACAACGCGGGCCGGCTCGTGGGCACCGCACTGGCCGGTGTGACGGTCGGCTTCCTCGGCACGGCCGCCGCGTACGCGGCGAACGGCCTGTCGTTCCTCTTCGTGGCCTCGGTCATCCCGTTCCTGCGCCCGGCGCCCGGCGCGGTCCGCCACGCCACGCGGCTGCGCGCGGCTCCCGGCCGCGAGCGCGGCAAGGCGGATCCCGACATGACCGTGCGCCAGGGCCTGCTCTTCTTCGCACGCCGGCCCCGCCTGGTCGCGCTCGCCGCGGTCACCGGGCTCAGCTCGGTCTTCGGCCGCAACTACGGCCTCACCCTGGCCGTGCTCGTCACCGGACCGCTCGCGGGCGGCGCGGGCGCCTTCGGCACCGTCTCCACGGTTCTCGCCGTCGGCGGCATCCTGGGCGCGGTCCTCGGCGCCCGGCTGCGTCGGCCCTCCGTCCGGCTCGTGGGCACGCTGGCGGCCGCGGGCGGTCTGCTGCAGGTGGCGGCGGGGCTGTCCCCGTCGCTCGCGGTACTGCTCGTCATGGTCCTGCCGATGGCCGTCGTGGAGTCCGTCTCCGACACCGCCGGAACCGCCGTACTCCAGACCGACCCGCCCGCCCACCTGCGGGGACGCGTGCTCGGCGTGTGGAGCAGCATCGGCACGGTCTGGGGTCTGGGCGGCCCGCCGGCACTCGGCCTCCTCATGGAGCTGGCCGGGGCCCGCGGCGCCCTGGTGACGGGTGGGCTGATCATCGCGGTCACGATCGGAACGGGCCTCGTCCTGCGGACCCGCCGGGTGCCCACGCCGGTGACCCTGCCGACCAAGGACGGGGACGTCACCGAACGCGAAGCGCTCGGCACGGCCGCCTGACCGCTCGGCACGGGCGCGCGACGGAAGGCGCGACGTGGGGCCGCGCTTCACATGCTGAGTGCCGGCGAGCAGCGCGGCGACGCCCTCGGGCCGGCGCGCTCTGCACGGCGCCCGCGCCCTGCGCGCCAACGCCCTCGGCGACGACGGGCAGGGCGCGGGCGAGTCTCTCCGCCCCGGTCCGTTCGTCGGGAGGTCGCTCGGGGCACATGGCCGCGAGCAAGGTGGGCCGGGGGCTCGCAGGCCAGTCGTGGGCACGAGCCGGGCGGGCGCTGCTCGCGGCACGCCGGGCAGCAACGGCCGGGGGATCCGTCCGTGATCACGCCGGGACGCTCAGACACGAGCCATACGGCCGCCGCACCCGGCACCCCACCCAGCAGCAGCCAGGGGACCCCTACCGTGGGCGCCCCCGAAACACTCAGACACAAGCCATACGGCCGCCGCACCCGGCACCCCGCCCAGCAGCAGCCGGGGGATCCGTACCGTGGGCGCCCCCGGGACGCTCAGGCGATGAGCGCCTGCCCCGGACCGAGGCGCTCGTGGAGCGCCGGGCGGTGCAGGGCCGCCACGGGGGCCAGGAGGTCGGGGTGGCGCAGCAGGGCCGCGGCCTGGCGGTCGCGGGTGTCGGGGGACACCAGGCGCCGGAACTCCACCGGCACACCGCTCGTGTGGCCGCCGTCGGCGATCGCGGCGACCGCCAGCCGGGCCAGCTCGCCGTCGGTGAGCAGGCACGCCGCCCAGCTGGCCACGACCTCGTCGACCCAGGTCCGCCAGGCGAAGTCGTCCTCCGCGTCGTGTGCCGTCGCGTCCGCGCCGGTGATCCAGTCCAGACCGGCCGAGCCGCCGGGGCCGGCCATGCCGACGAGCGCGGCGTCCGTCGACGTCGGGTAGCGCAGCCATGCCGCGACGGTGACGGCCTGCCGGGCCTGCACCTCGCCCAGGGCGGCGGCCAGCGCGCCGCCGGACGCGGGGTAGGAACGTGTCAGCCACTGGGTGGTCGCCGCGATGAGCGGGGAGAGATCTGCGAGCACTGCCGAGCCGTCCGGGGTACGGGAGGGGATCCCTCAGATGAACGGGATTCATCAAACGGTAGCCCGACGCCCCGCCCGGCGAACACGCCTGTTCCCCCATGGGCGGCGTGGCCTCCCCCACACTGCGAGGCGACGCCTCAGCCCCGGGAGCGGTCCTCGGCGTCGACGGACTTCACCCGCCCGGGCCGCGCGAGATGGTAGACGTGGAACGCCCGCCCGATGACCGGCTGTGCGACGTTGCGCACCTTCACACCGCCGCTGGTCATGCCGTGCTCCGTGCCCAGGTGCGCGTGCCCGTGCACCGCGAGGTCGGCGCCCGCCGTGTCGATCGCCTCGGCCAGCAGGTAACTGCCGAGGAAGGGGTAGATCTCGGGCGGCTCACCGGCCAGTGTGTCCGGCACCGGGGAGAAGTGGGTGAGGGCGATGCGTACGTCACAGTCCTGCCCCGCCAGTTCCCGCAGGGAGGCCAGCAGGGTGTCGGCGCGCCGACGCGAGTACCTGACGAACTCCTTCATGACCGGCTCGCCGAACTCACCGGCACAGCGCCCCACGAACCCGCCGCCGAAGCCCTTCGTACCGGCCACGCCGATGCGCGCGTGGTCGTTGCCCACCACGGTCGCCTGCCCTTCCAGTACCTGCGCTCCCGCGTCCCGGAGCACGGCGCTGACCTCGTCGGGGCAGTCGGCGTGGTGATCATGGTTGCCCAGGACCGCGACGACGGGGACCGCCAGGCCCTCGATCTCACGCGCGACCACCCGCGCCTCCTCCGGCGTGCCGTGCCTGGTGAGGTCCCCGGCGAGCAGCAGGACGTCGGCGCAGTCGGGCAGGGTCTCGAACGAGGGACGGAGCAGGCCCTTGCTCTCGGGCCCCATGTGAATGTCCCCGACGGCCGCTATCCGGATCATTCGACCTCCTCGGCGTGATCGGGCGCGGCGGTGTCCGCGACCACGATGTCGCAATGGACCGGGGTGCCCGGCAGCTCTTCGCGGGCCATGCGCAGGACGTCGTCACGAGACTGCTCGGACGGGACGGTGCCGGTCAGCAGGACCGCCGCGCCGCGGATCTCGATCCGTACCCCCAGCTCGCCGAGGTCCCCGGCGGCAAGGTGCTCGGCGAGATGGGCCACGCGGTAGTCAAGGTTCCCCGCTCCACCGGCGCCGGGCGCGGGCCTGGCGGCGTATTCGCTCATCGGGGCTCCTCCCGGGGGGCGATGACGTTGAGGCGTTCGAGGAGGAAGAAGAACGCGGCGGGCATCGGCTCGTCCCCGCAGGAGCGGCGCAGGTCCTCCCAGTCGACCTTCTCGCGCAGGGCGCGGGCGGTGGCGAGGGCCGGCCCGAAGTCGCAGTAGTGCTCGGAGAATGCCTCGATCAGGCCCCGCATGAGTTCCGTCGGCGGCAGGACCGGCATGTGCACCGAGTCGACCGGGACGTCCTGCGCCCGGGCCAGCAGGTCCGTGGTGACCGGCCGGTGCGCCAGCTCGAAGAGGAAGTCCACGTCCTGCCCGAGGCAGGTGGTCTTCATCAGCCAGTCCTCCGGCGGGATGCGCACCGTCAGACCCGCCTCGGCCAGGGTGGCCGCCACTGCTTCGGCGTCGGAGCGGCGTACGCAGAAGTCCGCGTCGTGCTGCAGATGACCGCTCCCGCCGTGTGCGTACACGGCGACGCTGCCGGCCAGGGCGAAGCTGTGCCCCTTGCGTTTCAGCAGCGCGCCCACCTGTTTCGCCGCTTCGAGAATCGCCTGGCTGCGATCACGGGGCAGTTCCTGGTTGTTCAGCGGCTGCGATTCCCGCACCGACGGCGGTGCCTCCGCGACCGGGCGCAGATCGGGAGACCCGGGTTGCCGAGCGGGCGTCACACGCTCCCGGTTGCGCGTCATGCCGACTCCGTTCGCCGTCCGGCCGCCCGGCGCGGGCCCCGGCCAGGGCCCGTGCGGACTCGGAAAACCCCCGAGTACCCGACCGGCCCGGTTTCGATACGGCACGCCATGACCGACCCGCCCGGTTTCGATCCACGACCCGACACGCCCGGTTTCAGTACGCCGTGCCCTGGATACGACGCGCCTCCACAGGCGCGCTTCGGACGCGGCACAATCGTCGGTGGACAGACGGCGGGGCGTCGCCGGGCCGGGCTCGTTGCCCGTACGTCCGCTCAGGCCGCGGTGTAGCCGAGTTGGCGTCTCATGAACGGCGTCATGAGCGTCTTCGCCTTGGCCAGCGTCGTGGTGCGGCTGCCGAGGACCGCCGTCTCGCCGCCCGGCACGGGCAGCAGCGTCACTCCGTCGGCCGGGCCGAACGGCACGATGATCGGGGTGCGGTGGATCGGCCGGTAGAAGCGGGGCTCCTTGCGGTGCTTGCCGGCGCTGTTCAGATAGGCGCGGATGTTGTGCGCGGCCAGGTCCGCCTGGGCGAGGGCGGCCGGGGTGATCTTGATCTCGGTGGCGTCGTTCACATCGCCCACGGCGAACACGTCCAGCCATCCCTGGACGCGCAGCGCCTGGTCGACCTTCACATGGCCCGTCGGGTTCAGCCAGTCGCCGTGCCCCGCCAGCCGTAGCCAGAGCGTGTTGGGCGTGGTGCCGGTCGCCCAGAAGGACTGGTCGGCCTCGATGATGTTGCCCTGGGCGTCGCGATAGGTGCCGAACTCGAAGCCGGGGGACATGAAGGCGTCCAGCCGCACCGCCACGTCGTGGGACTCGAGCCAGGTTCGCGCCTTGCGTCCGGCGCGGGTGCTGCCCGTGGAGTGCAGCAGTTCCGGGCCGGAGTGGGCGAGGGTGACCCGGGCGTCCGGCCGGGCCAGGCGGATCTCGGCGCTGAGTTCGACGCCGGAGGGCCCGCCGCCGACGACCAGGATGTGCTCGGCGCCGGCGATCTGCTGCTGGTGCGTGGCGAAGGACTTCGCCGCCTCCTCGGCGGTGGTGCCGGAGAAGCGGGCCGGTTCGGGGTAGTCGGCGCCGGTGGCGATCACCAGCACGTCGTACGGCAGCCGCTCCCCCGTCGCCAGCGCCACCTGGCGCTCGGCGGTGTCGATGCGGACCGCCTTGCCGACGACCACACGGCCGTTGGTCAGCAGCCGGTCGTACGGGATGAAGGGGGTGAACGACCAGTCGGGCCGAACTCCCGCGCGCAGCGAGGCGATGCGGTGGAAGAAGACGTCCTTGCGGTCCACCAGCGTGACGCGCGCCGTCGCGTCCAGTCGCTTGGCCAGTCGGACGCCGGCGTAACCGCCGCCGATGATCAGTACGTCGCCGTCGAGCACGCCGGGTCTCCTGTGCGCTGGTGGGGGAAGAAGGAGCGGGCGCGGCGGCGGGTGGGCCGCCGTTGGCCACTCCCCTGTCGGGGAGCGTAGCGTTTGAAACTTAAAGAGCTTGCCGAGGCGGTGTGCACGTTCTGTGAAAGGTGGGCCGTCTGAGGTGGCGCACATCGGCCGACCGCCGAGGTGGCGGTACGAACGCCGACGTCCAGGCCGGCCCGTGCGGGCCCGCCTGGACGTCGGGTGCGGATCGGTCGGACTCAGACGAGGTCGAAGCGGTCCGCGTTCATGACCTTGACCCACGCGGCGACGAAGTCGCTCACGAACTTCGCCTTCGCGTCGTCGCTCGCGTAGACCTCCGCGAGCGCGCGCAGCTCGGAGTTCGAGCCGAAGACGAGGTCGGCACGGGTGCCGGTCCACTTGACCGCACCGGAGGCGTCACGGCCCTCGAACGTGGTCTGGTCCTCGGAGGTGGACTTCCAGGTCGTGCCCAGGTCGAGCAGGTTGACGAAGAAGTCGTTGGTCAGCTTGCCCGGGGTCTCGGTGAAGACGCCGTGCTTGGACCCGTTGCTGTTCGCGCCGAGGACACGCAGGCCACCGACCAGGACCGTCATCTCGGGCGCGCTCAGGGCGAGCAGGTTGGCCTTGTCGATCAGCAGGTACTCGGCCGGCAGGCGGTTGCCCTTGCCCAGGTAGTTGCGGAACCCGTCGGCGACCGGCTCCAGCGCGGCGAAGGACTCCGCGTCGGTGTGCTCCTCGGTCGCGTCGACACGGCCCGGGGCGAACGGCACCTCGATGTCGTGACCGGCGTCCTTGGCGGCCTTCTCCACAGCAGCCGAGCCACCGAGGACGATCAGGTCGGCCAGGGAGACCTTCTTGGCACCGGCGGCGTTGAACTCCTGCTGGATGCCCTCGAGGGTGCGCAGCACCAGCGCGAGCTGGTCGGGGTCGTTGGCCTCCCAGTTGCGCTGCGGCTCCAGGCGGATACGGGCGCCGTTGGCACCGCCGCGCTTGTCGCTGGAGCGGAACGACGAGGCCGACGCCCACGCGGTGCTGACCAGCTGCGAGACGGTCAGGCCCGAGTCGAGGAGCTTGGCCTTGAGGGCCGTGACGTCGGCGGCGTCGATGGCCTCGCCCTCGGCCTGCGGCAGCGGGTCCTGCCACAGCAGCGTCTCCTGCGGGACTTCCGGGCCGAGGTACAGGGACTTCGGGCCCATGTCACGGTGCGTCAGCTTGTACCAGGCGCGGGCGAAGGCGTCCGCGAACTGGTCGGGGTTCTCCAGGAAGCGACGCGAGATCTCACCGTAGATCGGGTCGAAGCGCAGCGAGAGGTCGGTGGTGAGCATGGTCGGACGGCGCTTCTTCGACGGGTCGTGCGCGTCCGGGATGATCTCCTCGGAGTCCTTGGCCACCCACTGCTTGGCGCCGGCCGGGGACTCGGTGAGCTCCCACTCGTAGCCGAAGAGGATCTCGAAGAAGTCGTTGCTCCACTGGGTGGGCTTGGTGGTCCAGGTGACCTCGAGACCGGAGGTGATGGCGTCGCCGCCCTTGCCGGTGCCGAACGTGGACTTCCAGCCCAGGCCCTGCTCCTCCATGGAGGCGGCCTCGGGGTCGTTGCCGACGTGGTCGGCCGGGCCGGCGCCGTGGGTCTTGCCGAAGGTGTGACCACCGGCGATGAGGGCGACGGTCTCCTCGTCGTCCATCGCCATGCGGCGGAAGGTCTCGCGGATGTCGCGGGCCGCGGCCAGCGGGTCCGGGTTGCCGTTCGGGCCCTCGGGGTTGACGTAGATGAGGCCCATCTGGACGGCGCCGAGCGGGTTCTCCAGCTCACGGTCGCCGCTGTAGCGCTGGTCGTCGAGCCAGGTGGTCTCGGGGCCCCAGTAGACGTCCTCGTCGGCCTCCCAGACGTCGGCGCGGCCGCCGCCGAAGCCGAAGGTCTCGAAGCCCATCTGCTCCAGGGCGACGTTACCCGTGAGGATCATGAGGTCGGCCCAGGAGATGGACTGGCCGTACTTCTTCTTCACCGGCCACAGCAGACGGCGGGCCTTGTCGAGGTTGCCGTTGTCCGGCCAGCTGTTCAGCGGCGCGAAGCGCTGCTGACCGCGGCCGCCACCGCCGCGGCCGTCGCTGATGCGGTAGGTGCCGGCGCTGTGCCAGGCCATACGGATCATCAGCGGGCCGTAGTTGCCGAAGTCGGCGGGCCACCAGTCCTGCGAGGTGGTGAGCACCTCGGCGATGTCCCGTTTCACGGCCGCGAGGTCGAGGGCCTGGAACGCCTCGGCGTAGTCGAACTCCTCGCCGAGCGGGTTCGCGACGACGGGGTCCTTCGCCAGGATCTTCAGGTTGAGCCGCTCCGGCCACCACTGACGGTTGCCGCCGCCCTGCGTGGGGTGCGCGGCGCGACCGTGTGCGACGGGGCAGCCACCGGTGCCCTCAGCCTTCGCGTCAGTGACGATCGCATCGGGGTTCTCAGCCATGGGAAACCTTCCGAACTAGGTGGATCACAGTGCTCGGGGTGCACTGCTGGCGGTGGAACATTCGGGGCACAGGCCCCAGTAGATGACCTCGGCCTCGTCGATCGAGAAGCCGTGGTCGTCGGACGCGGTCAGGCACGGCGCCTCGCCGACCTCGCAGTCGACATCGGCGACGACACCGCACGACCGGCACACGACGTGGTGGTGGTTGTCGCCGACACGCCCCTCGAACCGGGCCGGGCTGCCGGCCGGCTCGATACGGCGTATGAGCCCCGCCGCGGTGAGCGCGTGGAGGCCCTCGTACACGGCTTGCAGGGAGACATGACCTACGCGATCACGCACCCCGGAGGCGATGGCCTCGACGCCGAGGTGGTCACCGGATCGGACGGCCTCCAGCAGCGCGACACGCGCGGCGGTCACCCGCAGGCCGGCACCGCGCAGCTCCTCGGCGGGGGTCGGTGTCTGGGATGCGGTCATGGCGACAACCTACCTCGCTAAACACGAATGATTCAAGAAAACGAATGATGAAAGTCTGGTGGCCCGCCGGTCGCCGACTCGATCACCCGCCGACAGGGCGGGACAACCAGGGCGAGGGCAACCGGAAGGCTCATTTCAGGCATAAGGCGCACGGGACCTCCCCTTTTCCGTCCGCTAGCGCACATGGCCGCACCCCCGACGTCCCCCAAAGCGCGAAAAAGCACCTCTCCCCGCATCGCGACATGCCTTTCCGTCAAGGCCTCGACGTGGCCGACATCCCACTCGTACTCGATGGAGGTACATCGCATGCTCGGCAGACACACCGCGGCCGGCCGCCGCGTCGCCCTGACCGCTCTCGGCACCCTCGTCCTCACCGGGGCCGCCTCGGCAGCCACGGCAGCACCGCCGCCGGCGCCCGCGTCCACGGCCGCGCAGACCCTCGGGGCCGACCGGCCGCCGGCGGCGGTGCTGCGTGCCATGGAGCGTGATCTGAAACTGAAGCCGGGTCAGGCCGCGGAACGGCTGGTCAACGAGGCGGAGGCGGGCGCCCGTGCGGGCCGCCTGCGCAACGCCCTCGGCACGCACTTCGCGGGGGCCTGGGTACGCGGGGCGACCTCCGCCGAGCTCACCGTCGCCACCACTCACGCCGCCGACGTGTCCGCCATCGAGGCCCAGGGCGCCAAGGCGGCTGTCGTCAAGCGGCCGTTGACCGAGCTCCAGTCGGTGAAGAACAAGCTCGACGCGGCCGCCCGCAAGGTCAAAACCCGGGACACACCGGTCTGGTACGCGGACGTACCGGCCAACCGGGTCGTCGTACAGGCGACCAAGCGGTCGGCCGCCACCGCCTTCATCGAAGCCGCCGGCCTCGAGGACGAGGGAGTGGGCATCCGCGTCTCGGCGGCCCGGCCGCGGCTGCTGGCGGACGTGGTCGGCGGCGACGCCTACTACATCGAGAGCTCCGCCCGCTGCTCCGTCGGATTCTCCGTCACCAAGGGCGACCAGGAGGGCTTCGCCTCGGCGGGCCACTGCGGCGAGCGCGGCGACTCGACGGCCGGCCACAACATGGCGGAGCAGGGCACGTTCCAGGGGTCGACGTTCCCCCTCAAGGACATGTCCTGGATCGCCGTCACCAGCGACTGGACCGCGACGGCCGACGTGAAGGGCGCGGGCGGCCAGCGCACACAGGTCACCGGCTCGGTCCAGGCGCTCGTCGGGGCGTCGATCTGCCGCTCCGGCTCCACCACGGGCTGGCACTGCGGCACCATCTCGCAGCACGACACGAGTGTCAGCTACGCCGAGGGCACCGTCGACGGCGTCACCGAGACCACGGTGTGCGCCGAACCGGGTGACTCCGGCGGCCCCTACCTCTCCGGCACCCAGGCGCAGGGTGTGACCTCCGGCGGCTCGGGCAACTGCACGAGCGGCGGCACCACCTTCTACCAGCCGATCAACCCGATCCTCAGCGACTTCGACCTCGTCCTGAAGACCGCGCCCACCGAGCCCGGAACCCCGGCTCCGGAGGACAACGCCGTCGACACCTGGACCGCGGGCCGCGTCTACGAGGCCGGCGCCACCGTGACCCACGCGGGTGTGCGGTACCAGTGCCTGCAGTCCCACCAGGCCCAGCGCGGCTGGTCGCCGGTCGCCACCCCGGCCCTGTGGCAGCGGTTGTAGGAGTCGTACGGCCATGGCGGTGCGGGGGCCGGCTCCCGCACCGTCCGCTCCCGCACCGTCCGCCAGGACCCGGCCCGTCTTCGCAGGACGGGCCCTGGGCCCGGTCGTTTGGATCAGGCCGGCTGTGAGGTGCTGCGCCCTTCAGCCGACCCGAGCGGGGTCTGGTGCGTGCAGCTGCAAGGCGGAGGAGGGAGTCGACGCGATGGGGGTCCCCCCTGCCCGAGCGAAGTCGAGAGCTTGGGGGAGTCGGCGAGTGACGACAACGCGGCAGATGCGCGTGCCAGGGCCCGCGACGCCGGGATGATCCAAACGACAGGGCCTAGTCCTCCGCGAGGAGCGCGTACGCGGTGGCGACGAAGGAATCGCGGGCGCGGAACCGGCGGGTGCACAGCGCGACCAGGGCCGTGCCCGTGTCCGGCCTGAAGCCCAGGAACGCCTGCTGGCCGAGTGTCGCCCCGCTGTGGAAGTACATTGGCCCGCCGCTCGTGGGGTGCCGGAACCACGCCACCGTATGGATGTGCCGGCGGTCCAGTCCGCGCCGCAGCACCGGTGTGCGCACCGCCCGCAGCGCGTCGGCGAGCGGGGAGCCGGCCGGGTCGAGGTGGGCTTCGAGGAACGTCAGCAGGTCGTGCGGGGTGGCGCGGACGGCACCCGCCGCCCCGAAACCCCCGGCGTCGAAGGCGAGGGTGGGCGTGCGCCCGTCCTTCCCGTGCCCGACGGCGTCGGTCTTCGGATCAACCGCCGCCAGGGCGGTGCCGCTCAGACCGAGCGGACGCAGCACATGGGCGCCGAGCAGCTCCTCCCACTCCGTGCCGGTCGCCGCGGCGACGGCGTGACCGAGCACGGCGACGCCGAAGTTGGAGTAGTGCCACCGGGTGCCGGGCCGGTGGCGGGGGCGATGGCGCAGGAAGGCGCCGGTCACCCGCGCGGGCGGATAGCGACCGTAGGGGTTGGTGCGCCAGGCCGGAAGCGCCCGGACGTAGAAGTCGCCCGGCAGAGCGGGCAGTCCGGCCGTGTGCGTGATGAGGTGGGCGAGCGTCACCGGGGCCGGATCGCCGCGCCGGTCGGGGTCCAGACAGGCGGCGGCCGACTCGCCCCCGGTCAGCAGGCCGCGCTGGATGAGCCGGGTCAGCAGGAGTCCGGTGAACGCCTTCGACGCCGAGCCGATCTCGTAGCGCAGGTCCTCCCGCGGGACCGGCGGGGGCGGGGCGGTGCCACCGCAGTGCAGCGTGCGGCGACCGGACCGGGAGACGGCGAGGACGACGTCGGGCGCGTCCACCGCGTCGACCGCGCTCACCAGCCGCTCGCGCAACGCGTCGTCGCTGCCCGGGATGCTTCCCGGCGTGCTGCCTAGGGCGCCGCCCGACCCCGCCTCGGCTGCCTCGTGTGCCTCGTCCGGTTCGTCGGTGACACCCGGCCAGGGCGTGGACCGGCCGGTCATGGGGCGGTGGCGTGCGTCAGCTCGGCGAGGGCCCGGGAGGTGGCCAGCACGGACGCGAACGCGGCGACCAGCGTCGGGTGGTAGACGATGTCGAACACCTCGTCCGGCTCGCCCTCGGGCATCGTCCGTACGGCGGGCATGGCGCCGTCGGGCTGCTGCGCGGCGGCGAAGCCCCGCCAGGCACGCTCGTCCAGGGTGGGACGGGGCAGGCAGGCGTCGACGACGAGGAGTTCGCCGAGCAGGTCCCAGCGCTGCAGGTCCAGCCAGTCGTCGATCCAGACGGGCAGCCAGGTGGCGAGGTAGTCCGCGATGTCCGGCGGCAGGCCTTCGGGGTGCTCTCCCCAGTCGGTGAGGTGGAACACCGTGTGCGTGACGTCGTAGGCGATGTGCCCGCTGACCGTCCAGGGCTCGGGCCTCTGTCCCAGCCAGGTGGAACCGACGCTGTCCGCCTCGGGCACGCGGGGCGTGAGGCCGAAGCGGCGCTGGAACGCGGACAGTCCGAGGCGGCGGGTCGGGTCCAGTTCGAGGGCCGCCCAGCTGTCGAGCCGGTGGTAGAGGACGGTGGCGCGCTCCACCTCGGGCTCGCTGTACCCGAGTTCCTTGTACGGGAGGTACACCTCGAAGGGGATGGGCGACAGCGGTTCGACGCGCTGGCCGCGCACCAGCATGCGACCGCCGTCCAGCGTGTTCCGCCAGGTGTGGTCGAGGAGCCGGCGAGCCAGGTCGGCCTGCCGCGATCCGGCCACGCCCTCGCGGAACAACACCCGGCAGATCAGCGCCAGTTCGCCGACCGGTTTGAAGCGCTCCAGGAAGCCCACCTCCGGATCGACGTCGGGCTCCAGGCGGAATCCGTCGCGATGAGCCCACAGCCACTCCAGGGCGCGGACGCCGACGGTGTGTATGAGACGGGTGTCGGTCATCCGGGCACTCCTTCGGCGGCAAGGGACTTGACGGTCTGCGCCGCCGCGAAGGCGGCCATCAGCGTGGAGTGGTAGCAGCGGAGGAAGTCCGGCTCCCGGTCCGCTCCAGGGTCGCCCGGGAGGTCCGGTTCCGGGAGGGCCGGTTCCCGGAGGGCCTGCTCCGCAAGGGCCTGCTCCGGGAGCGCGCCGGACGGGTGCTGGGCCCGCGCGATGCGGGTCCAGGCGTCGTGCAGGGTCGCCGGGTCGGGCGGGTCCGGGAGACTGCCGGCCACCACCAGCAGCTCGCAGCTCAGGTCCCACATCCCGGCGTCCAGGCAGGTGTCGAGCCAGGGCGGCAGCCAGTGGGCGAGGTAGGCGGCGAGATCGCCGGGGACGCCTGCGGGGACGCGGCCCCAGTCGGTGAGGTGGAAGACGACGTGGGTGAGCGCGTATCCGGAGGAGCGCTCGAAGGTCCACGGTTCCGGAAGTCCGCCCAGCCAGGTGCGCCGCAGCGTCTGCGCGGCCCGCTCCGGCCGGTGGATGCCGCTGCGCCGCTCGGCTCGCAGGACGCCGAGCCGGCGGGTCGGTTCGTGCTCGGTGAGCCGCCAGCTCCGGGTACGGGCCGTCGTGGCGGCGGCGGCCTCGTATCCGGCGTGCCGCAAACCGGCCGAGGCGAAGACGGAGTAGATCTCCAGGGGGTAGGTCGCGAAGGGCTCCAGCCGCTGGAGGCGGAGGAACAGGTCGCCCCGGCCGGTCTGTTGCCAGGCGAAGCGCAACAGATCGGCCGCGCGGGCGTGCAGGGGATCGGTCGGCTGCGTGTGCGCGCGTACGCTCGCGCAGGTCTGGGCCAGCTCCCCGAGCGGTTTCCAGGTGGCGTCCACGTGGCCGTCGAGGGTGAGCGCGTCCTCGCCCAGGGCGAAGTCGTCACGGTGCGCGGACAGCCACGCGAACGCGGCGGCTCCCACCTCCCGGATCTCGTCGAGGCGCGGGGCGGACACGGCCCCGCCGGTCATGCCCTCGCCGGTCATACGAGGGCTCCGGCCGTCCTCATGACGCGGGCGGCCTGCACCTGAAGGGCGACCCGGGGATCGTTGCCGCCCATGAGTTCGACGAAGTCCAGCCCGGCTTCGAGGCCGAGCGTCTCGGGCACACCGTCGAGCAGGGTGAGCCAGCGTCCCGCGCCGGCCGCCTGCTGCCAGTCCCTGCGCCGTACGGCCCGTACGAAACCCCGGGCCAGGTCGACCGGACGGCGCCGGGCGGCGCGGACCACGGCACAGTCCTCCGCGGGTAGCGCGAGCGGTGCCAGGACGGCGAGTTGATGCGTCAGCGCCTGCCAGGTCGCCTCCTCGAGCCAGCCGGCGTCGGGTTCGGCGGCCTCGTCCTCGAAGGACGCGCCTGGTGCTTCCGGTGCGCCGGACAAGGGCATGTCGAACCGCCGCAGGGTCCGACTCATCGCCCAGTGGCTCCACTTGACGGTGGGGGCCGCGTCGGCGCGGGGTGGGAAGGTCTCCACCGTCTTCCGGAACACGGCGACTGCCTCCGGGTCGGGCGGAGAGGGGAAGAGTACGTGCGGCAGCAGCAGATCCGCTCCCAACACGCGTACGGCCGCGAGGTCGAGGCTTCCCTCGATCTCGTCCACGGCCCCGGTGCCGGACATGCGCAGGTGGTCTCCACCCCGAAGGGCGGAGACCACGTCGGACGCAAGGTCCTGCACCGCGCCCTGCAAGAGGGCCGAAGTGCCTGACTGCTCCATTCAGCCTGCTCCCGTCGGTCCGCTCAGCCCTTCTTGGGGCGGGGGGTCGGCGGGGACAGCAGCAGCTTGGTGTCTGCGGAGAGCAGCGCCAGGGCGGCGCACTCCCGGCTGTCACGGTAGACGCCGTCGGGTTCTGCGGGGTCGAGTGCCGCGTCGAGGTCGCTCCGGACGCCGGTGATGTCCTCGATCGTCTTGTCAATGGAAGGCATAACACCATCTCCTCTGGGGTTAGCCATAGCCTCCACAACCAAGGTCACCACACCGCCACAGAACGCGCATCTTTTCCCAGAAGTGAACATAGGTCACTTCCAACACATCCCGGGCACCCCGCCATCGCGTGAACTGCGGGCATTACACCGGGCGGCGGGGACGCCGTTCAGCTGCACACCGCCAACTTCCTTACACCCGACGCCAGTTGCGCAGACACCTTCACCTGCGCCCTGCGCATCGCACTGCGGGCAGACGCAGTTCACGCACAGCCCTCTGTCACACAGCGTGGGTTGCCCCGGTCAGTAGTGCGTAGGCCTCCGCACGCCAAGGAGATCACCGTGGAATCGCGTCTCGACCACTTCGGCCACCCCTCGCGGGAAAGGTGCTGCGACACATCAGCTCGGCCGCCAGGCTGGTCTCGGACTCAACGCTGCCGGCCACGGTCCAGGAAATGGTGGAGATCCGCGCGAGCCAGATCAACGGGTGCGGCTTCTGCACGGACATGCACACCAAGGACGCCGCCCACGCCGGGGAAACGGCGCAGCGCCTCCACCTGGTCGCGGCCTGGCGGGAGGCCAAGGTCTTAACGGAGGCCGAGCGAGCCGCCCTGGACCCGGCGGAGCAGGGCACCCGCATCGCGGACGCCGCCGGCGGTGTCACCGACGAGGCCTGGTCCAACGCCGCCGAGCACTTCGACGAGGACCAGCTCGTGGCCCTGATGTCCCTCCTCGCCGTCATCAACGCCTACAACCGCATCAACGTCATCAACCAGCAGCCGGCCGGGGACTACCAGCCCGATCAGCTCGGCTGAACCGCCCCGGCACCTGTCTGGGCCCACGGTGTCACACAGCCGGTCGCCGCTCGGTCCTATGTGTCAGCAGCCCGTCCGTTGGGTCAGCAGCCCGATCCGTGACGAGAGAGGTGGATCATGACGGGAGCCAAGGGGACACGCCGCCTTTCGCCGGTCCCGTCGGACGCAGACCCGCCGGCGGGATTGCGCACGCTCCCTCGTCCGGTCGCCGTCGTCGTGGGCGCCGGTGGTGTGCTCGGAGCGGCTCATGTCGGGGTCGGCTACGCGCTGGAGCAGCGCGGATTCGTGCCGGACATGATCATCGGAACCTCGGTGGGTGCCCTCAACGGGGCCATCGCCGCCGCCCACCCCGACCGGGCCGCGCCGTGGCTGGACCATGTGTGGACGCAGCTGCGCCGCCGAGAGGTGTATCCGCTCGGCTACCTGTCCTCCCGCGCCAGTGTCTTCACAGACCGCGGCCTGCGCCGACTGATCGCCCGCGCCGGACTGCCGGCGCTGATCGAGCAGTTGGCGGTCCCCTTCACCGCGGTGGCCATGGACCTGGTCACCGGTGAGCCGGTCCTGCTCGACCGCGGAGACCTCGAGTCCGCGCTGCTGGCCAGCGCGGCCATCCCCGGCATGCTGCCTCCGGTGGACCGTGACGGGCGCACGCTCGTCGACGGCGGAGTGATCGCGTATGTGCCGGTCCTGGCGGCCCTGCGGGCCGGGGCGGCGAGCGTGGTGGTGGTGTCGACCGGGCCGGAGAGCTCGCCGCCGCGCTCCGTCGGTCCGCGCCGCCGTGCCGGCGCCATCGCCGCCCGGGCCGGAACGCTGCTGTTGCGCCATCAGATCGAGCGCGACCTGCACGAGGTGGCCCGGCACATTCCGACCGTCGTGCTTCCCACCGGCATCGAGGCGTGGCCCGCCCCGTGGGACTTCGGCCACTCGCAGCGGCTGATCAGCACCACGTCCCGTACGGCCGGGCGCTTCCTCGACGGGCTCCGCGTCAACGGGCCGGGCCTGTACCGGGTCGACGAACCCTCGGCGACGCCCGCCGGTCCGGGCGGGGCATCGACTTCTTGCGTAGTGGAGGCCGGGCTGTGAGTACCATCGCGTTCCTCAACATCGGCATGCACGGGCACGTCAATCCGACGCTGCCGGTCGTGGCCGAGCTGGTCCGGCGCGGCCATAACGTCACGTACCACACCTCACCGGCGTTCCGGGCGGCGATCGAGGCCGCGGGCGCGAAGGTGTACCTCTACCCCGGGGGCGACCCTCCGCTCCCCGATCCGCCGACACCGGTCACACTGCTGGAGTCGCTGGCGCGCACCACCGTCCGTCTGCTGCCCGCCGTGCTCGACGACCTGGGCCGCGACCGGCCCGACCTGATCGTCCACGACAGTTCGTGCCTGTGGGGCGCGGTCGCCGCCCGCGAGGCGGGTGTGCCGGCGGCCTCGTCGTTCACCACGTTCGCCTTCAGCCGGCATGTCCCCAGTCCCACGAGCGGCTCGTGGGACCTGTTCGCGATGGCGCGGAAACAGCCCCGCAGCGTTCAGGGCTATCTGCGGTCCCGCTGGGAGCTGCACCGCCGCTTCGACGCGCGCGGGTTGCCCGTGCTCGACCTGCTGAACATCCGCCAGCCGCTCAACCTGGTCTATACCTCGCCGGCCTTCCAGCCCGCCGTCGAGCACTTCGACGGGTCCTACCGTTTCGTCGGCCCGAGCATCGGCGCCCGCCCGCTCGACTCGTCGTTCGAGGCCGACCGGCTCCGGGACCCGGTGCTGTACGCCTCGCTCGGCACTGTGTTCAACGCCGACCCCGAGCTGCTGCGCACGTTCGCCATCGCCCTCGCCCCTCTCGGCGGAACCGTGATCGTCTCCACCGGGCAGACCGATCCCGAGGCGCTGGGTCCGTTGCCGGCGAATGTGCTGCCCCTGCGTTTCGTGCCGCAGCCGCAGGTGCTGGCCCGGGCGGCACTGTTCATCACCCATGGCGGGATGAACAGCGTCAACGAGGCCATGTACGCCGGGGTCCCGGTGCTGGTGGTGCCACAGGGCGCCGACCAGCCGATGATCGCCCGTCGCGTCGTCGAGCTCGGCGCGGGCCTGTCGATCCGTACCCAGGATGTCACCAAGGGCTCCGTGCGTTCGCTCGCCCGGCGCCTGTTGCACGAGCCCGGCTTCCGGGCAGCCGCGACCGAGCTCAAGGCCGCCCAGCACGACGCGGGTGGATATCGACGGGCCGCCGACGAACTCGAGCGGTACGCGCAAACTGCCGGCCGGCTGCGTCGGCCGGTCCCCGCCGATCCGTCACGGCGAGGCTGAGCGATGTCCGCCGTCGTCGTGCTGCTGCTGTTCGCCGGGCTGTCGGAGGCCGCCGGCCGCATCCTGCCCCTGCTGGCGCGCCGGCCCGGCATGCCACCGACTCTGGTCGCCGGGTCGCTGCTGGCCGCCGGTCTGGTCGAGGCGGCCGTGTTCGCGCTGTGGCCGCTGACCGCGTGGAGCCTGGCCGAGCTGGTGGTGTCATCTCCCCCGCCGGGCGACGGCCTGGAGTGGACACCGGGCCTGGTGGCGCCGCTGGTGCTCGCCGCCGTCCTGGCCTTCCCACTGCTCGGGCCGCTGCTCCATCTGCTGCTCTTCGTGGGGGTCGGGGCCGGCCTGGCCGGTCCGCTCGCGGCGGCGAGCGGGCTCGGCTGGTGGGGCGCCGCCGGCTGCGTGGCCGTCGCCGGCGTCGGACTCGGGGTCGCGGTGGAGGCCGTACGGCGGCTGGTCGTGAGGATCAGCGCGCCTCGGACGACGGAGCCGATCGTATGAACGACTTCCTGCTCTGGGCGTGCGTGCTCGGGCCGGTCCTGCTGGCCGAAGGTCTGCTGGCCCGCTACGAGGTGCTGGTCTACAGCGCCGGCTTCCGGGCTCCCACCACCGATCTCCCCGCGGGCGTGCCCTACGCCCGGGGAGCGACCGCCGACCGGCCCCCGGACGCCTACCTGGTCTACCTGGACGGCATCGGCAAGCGCCGCGTCCGTGACACCCGGGACGGCGGTCAGCTGGTCAGGGCCCTGCTCGCCGGAGCGCCGGAGCTGCGGGTGCTGGGGCAGGTGCAGCCGTACTCACCGCTGGCCGACCCGCTGGCCGACCGTCCGGTGTGGGCGTGGCTGCGCCGCCACATCGGGCTGCTGCTGTTCCTGCACAACGTCATGCAGGTCTTCGTCGCCGCCGACCACCGGTACCGCCCCCTGTACAACCGGGCCGTCGGCTCCCAGATCGCCACGCAGCTGCGGCTGGCCGGCTACCGGCCCGACAGCGGTGTCCCCGTAGTGCTGCTCAGCTACAGCGGCGGGGCGCAGGTCGCCACCGGCGCGGTCGACGAACTGCACACCCGGCTGCGCTGCCCGCTCACGGTGATCACGCTCGGTGGGTTCCACAACGGCGCCAACGACCTCACCCATGCCGAGCAGGTGCATCAGCTCACCAGCGCCCACGACCGGATCGAGCGGGTCGGCACCTGGCTCTTCCCGCAGCGCTGGCGCCTGTTCCGCCGCAGTGGATGGAACCGCGCCCGGCGCGCCGGGAAGATCACCGTGCACCGGCTGGAGCCGGCCACCCATCTCGGGCCGCGCAGCTACATCAGCGCGGAGGAAAGGCTGCCGGACGGCCGCACCTACCTCGATCGCACGACCGACACGGTGATCACGCTCATTCGCGCACGGGGCGAGACGACCGCGGCCTCCTGGCCCATCGAGAACCCGGCGCCGTGAGAGCGCGTGTCGGCGCCCCCGCCGCGACGCCGTCGGTCCGGCGCGGCGGCCGGCTCCCCCACACGGCCGATCGGTCCCGGACCAGCCGGCTGCCGGTCAGCTGTCGGGTTCCGCCCGGAGGGCCGCTGCCCGGTCGTCGTCGAGACCGGCGACCAGGCCACGCAGGAGGGGGCCGTACTCCGGGTGGGCGAGGGCGAACGCCATCTGCGCGACCAGGTAGTCGGCCGGGTTGCCGGTGTCGTACCAGCGGCCCTTGATGACCTGGCCGTACACCGCGCGGGTGGCGGCGTAGGCGTTGATGGCGTCGGTCAGGTAGACCTCGCCGGTCCGGTGCTCGTACCAGCGGCGGGTCTGCTCGCGCAGTTCGTCGATGATGCCGGGGGTGACGACGTAGCCGCCGATGGCCGCGTACGACGACGGGGCGGCGGCGGGTTCGGGCTTCTCGACCAGACCGGTGATGCGCAGCTGGCCGTCCCCGAGGTCTTCCTTGACGATGGGCACGCCGTAGCGCTGGGATTCGGTCGGGTCCATCGGCATGAGGGCCAGCACCGGACAGCCGGTCTGCTCGTACGCCCTGATCAGCTGCTGGGCGCGGGGTACCTCGGCCACGAAGACGTCGTCGGGCCACAGCACCAGCACGGGCTCGTCGCCGAAGGAACGGGCGGCGTTCAGCACCGGGGTGCCGTTGCCGTACGGGCCGTACTGGTCGAGGTAGGTGATGTGGCCCCGGCGGGCCAGCTCCGCGACCTCCTCGACCGCGTCGGCGTACGCCGTCTTGCCGTCCTCGCGGAGCTGCTCGACGAGGGCGGGATTGGGGCGGAAGTGGTCCTGGATGAGGCTCTTGCCGCCGGAGACCACGATGGTGATGTCGGTGATGCCGGAGTCCACCAGCTCGCGCACGGTGTGCTCGATGACCGGCTTGTCGCCGACCGGGAGCATCTCCTTGGGTGTCGCCTTCGTCAGGGGCAGCAGTCGGGAGCCGAGTCCGGCGGCGGGGATCACAGCCCTGCGGATCGTCGGGGACATCACATCTCTCTCGGTCGATCGGCGCGTCGTACGGGCGGGCACGCCACACGGCCGACGCTATCAACGCCTGCCGCCGCCCTGCCGGTCGCCTGTTTCGCCGACGTCACAGGACTTCGCCCGGCGCAGGAGCCGTGCAGCTACCGATGCTCGACGACGTGACAGCGGGTCTCGCTGTCACAGATGAGTCACCTGACCGGTCTTCTTTTACATGCTCCCTCTGTTGTCAGATGTCTCCTTCGCTCCTCCCGCCCGCGAAGAGCACCCGGACGCCTACACGGTCAGTGCCGAGTTCTACGACATCCTGCAGGCGGACCAGGACAGGGCACGCGTACGCCGGTTCTACGGCCGTGATGTCCGCCTCGCCCGCCGCGGTGTGCTGGACGTCGGCGCCGGTACCGGGCGGGTCACGCTCATGAGCCTCGCGGAGTCGCGGGTTCCCGTGCACGCCGTCGAGCCCGCGCGTTCCATGCGGTCGCTGCTGATGACGCGCCTGGCGGCGCTCGCCGTGGACGTGCGAGCGCGCGTCACCGTGCACCCCGGCAGCCTCGACGAGGCCGCCCTGCACGAGGTGGCCGACGTGGGCGTATGCCACAACACCATCGCCTGCCTTCATCCGGCCGCGCGCCGGGCCCTGTGGCCGGCCGTCGCCGACGCGCTCGTACCCGGAGGGGTGTTCCTCGTCCAGCTCCCGCCCGACCGCGTTCCCCGGGACGAGGTCACGTACCTTCTCCCGGCCCAGAAGGTGGGCCGGCACGAGTACGCGGCACGCATGGTGATGTCGGCCGACGGGGACCGGATCCGGACGCGGTTCGACTACTGGGTGCGGGGCGAGAGCGGTCTGCTGCGCGAGTACACCGAGACGTTCCGTATGTGGCCGGCCTCCCGTGCGGAGGTGATCGGGGAACTGCTGGGGTCCGGGTTCGTTCCGCGTCCCGGACGGGCCGATCCCGCCGTGCTGGCCGTACGCCTCCGCCGGCACTGACGGATGCCCGGTGAAGTCGGGTCCGGCGACGCGCGCCCTGCCGCGCCCGCTTGTAGCCTGGTCGTCCAGGACTGGAGGACATCCATGCGCGCCGAGGACGACGCAGGCTCCCTCGACCGGGCGACCAGGCAGTTCATGGCGGCGCGTCCCCAGCTCTTCGGCATCGCGTACCGCGTGCTCGGCAGCGCGACGGAGGCCGAGGACATCGTCCAGGACGCGTGGCTGCGGTGGCAGAAGACCGACCGCACCGAGGTCCGGGAACCGACGGCGTTCCTGGCGACCGTCACGACCCGTCTGGCGATCAACCTCGCCCAGTCCGCCAGGATGCGCCGTGAGTCGTACGTCGGGCCGTGGCTTCCGGAGCCGGTGGACACCCGTACGGATCCACAGCTGGGTGCGGAACGGGCCGAGGCACTCGATCTGGCGGTGCTCCTCCTCCTCGAGAAGCTCAACCCCGTGGAACGGGCCGCCTATGTGCTGCGGGAGGCCTTCGACTACCCGTACCGGCGGATCGCGGACATCCTGGAGACGAGCGAGGCCAACACGCGCCAGCTGGTGACCCGCGCCAGGAAGCACCTGGCGGCGGAACGCAGCGCACCGGTCAGCTCGACCGCTCACCGGCGTCTGCTGGAGGTGTTCCTCACCGCGGCCCGGACCGGCAGCCTGTCGGAGCTGGAGGACGTCCTGACCGAGGACGTGGTCAGCTACTCCGACGGCGGAGGCATGCGCGGGGCCTCCAGGATCCCGGTCGTGGGGCGTCCCCGCGTCTCCAGGTACCTCGCCGCCTTCGCCCCACGTTTCTGGCCTCCGACGGACGTCCGCTGGGTCGAGGCCAACGGCAGGCCGGCCGTCCTCGTCTGCGCCGACGGCAACGCGGTGGCCCTGCTCTGCGTCGATGTGTCGGCACGCGGCGTCGAACGCATCATGTGGGTCATGAATCCGGCCAAGCTGGCTCCCTACGTGGCCTCGCTGGCCGATTGAGGGCGGCGCGGCGCGGGTCCGTCTGTCACAAGGTGGGTGACTGATCGGTCAACCAGCTGTCCCGGACCGGGAGTTCCTCCGCGCGGCAAAGGATGCATCGAATGAGCGAGCCGTTCCAGCTGCCCGACCTGTCCACCGAGAAGGACTACGTCGGAGAGTCCTTCTCGCCCATCTACACCACGACGGTGACGGTGAGCGGTGGGCCGGCGAGTCACGGGCGGGCCTCGGGCAGGGCGCGCTCGGCCGACGGAGTCCTCGATCTGGACCTGCGCATGCCTGCCGAACTGGGCGGAGACGGCAGCGGGACGAACCCCGAGCAGCTGTTCGCGGCCGGCTTCGCCGCCTGCTTCCACGGCGCCCTGAGTCTGGTGGCACGCCAGGAGGAACTCGACCCGGCCCCGATCTCCGTGGACGCGACCGTCGCCTTCGGGCGGGATCCCGGGGACGGCGGCTACCTGCTGCACATCGACCTGGTGGTCAGGTGGCCGGACGTCGAACCCGAGATCGCCGCTCCGCTCCTGGAGAAGGCCGACTCCCTGTGCCCCTACGCAAGGATGGCCTGGCAGGGAACACCGACGACCATCACGCTGGCGTCCTGAAGGGGAGCGACAGCCGACCCGGTCCGCTGAGCGCCACGGCCGGCTGCCTCCCGCCTGCACCAGTACCTGCCCTGCACCAGTTACCTGCCGCCACCAGTTACCTGCCGCCACCAGTTACCTGCCGGCACCAGTTGCCTGCCGACACCATGTGCCCACCATGCACCATCGCCCGGATTACCCGAGAATGAGGGGCTGTGCGGTCCGAAGGGTAACTTTCTTGATCGAACACAGGCCGAAGGGGTGCCCGGGCGACGGAACGCTGTCACAGATCCGCCGACGGCCCGGTCGTAATGAGTGATGCCCCCTGATCGGAGAAGACCGTGGCCATCACCGAACAACGTCTTTCCACCATGGTGCTGGTGATCGGCACCGGCGGTGCCGGTCTGCGCGCGGCGATCGAGCTGGCCGAGGCCGGTGTCGACGTCCTCGCGGTCGGCAAACGCCCCAAGGAGGACGCACATACGGCGCTTGCCGCCGGAGGAATCAACGCGGCTCTGGCCACCATGGATCCCGAGGACAGCTGGCAACAGCACGCGGCGGACACCATCAAGGAGAGCTATCTGCTCGCCGATCCCCGCACCGTCGAGATCGTCACCCGGGGCGCCGCCCGGGGCATCGACGACCTGGAGCGCTACGGCATGGCCTTCGCCAGGGAAGAGGACGGCCGCATCTCCCAGCGGTTCTTCGGCGCGCACAAGTTCCGGCGGACCGCCTTCGCCGGCGACTACACCGGTCTGGAGATCCAGCGCACCCTCGTCAGGCGGGCCCAGCAGCTCGACATACCCGTACTCGACGGCGTCTACATCACCCGGCTGCTGGTGCATGACGGTGCCGTCTTCGGTGCGTACGGCTTCGACCTCGCGAACGGCAGGCGGTACCTGATCCACGCGGACGCCGTCATCCTCGCCGCGGGCGGCCACACACGCATCTGGCGGCGCACCTCCTCACGGCGTGACGAGAACACGGGCGACTCCTTCCGTCTGGCCGTGGAGGCCGGCGCCCGCCTGCGCGACGCCGAGCTGGTCCAGTTCCACCCCTCCGGGATCATCGAGCCGGAGAACGCGGCCGGCACCCTGGTCAGCGAGGCCGCCCGGGGCGAGGGCGGGATCCTGCGCAACGCCCTCGGGGAACGCTTCATGGCCCGCTACGACCCCGACCGGATGGAGCTGTCCACCCGTGACCGCGTCGCCCTGGCCTCGTACACGGAGATCAAGGAAGGGCGGGGCACCCCCAAGGGCGGCGTGTGGCTCGACGTCTCCCACCTGCCCCGGCAGACGATCATGACGCGGCTCCCCCGCGTCTACCAGACGATGCTCGACCTGCAGATGCTGGACATCACCCGCGAGCCCATCGAGATCGCACCCACCGCGCACTACTCGATGGGCGGCGTGTGGGTGCGCCCCGAGGACCACAGCACCGATGTGCGGGGTCTGTACGCCATCGGTGAGGCGTCGAGCGGACTGCACGGAGCCAATCGCCTGGGCGGGAACAGCCTCATCGAACTGCTGGTCTTCGGCCGTATCACGGGTCGGGCGGCCGCCGCCTACTCGCAGTCCCTGCCCGCGCAGCGGCGTTCCGCCTCGGCCGTCGCCGAGGCCCGCGCGGAGATCGACGATCTACTCGCGGCGGACGGGCCGGAGAACGTGCGTGCCCTGCAACGCGCCATCCGCAACACCATGACCGAGCACGCGGGAGTCGTACGCGACGAAGAGGGCCTGCGCGCGGGGCTGGCGGAGCTCGCGGTGATCGAGAAGCGGATGGCGGAGGTCGGCGTGCACCCGGACATCGCCGGCTATCAGGACCTCGCGCACGCCTTCGATCTCAAGTCCGCCGCCCTGGCGGCCCGGGCCACCCTCGAATCGGCACTGGAGCGTCGGGAGACCCGTGGCTGCCACAACCGCAGCGACCACCCCGGCCTCGATCCCGCCCTGCGAGTCAATCTCGTGTGGTCCCCGACGACCGGCGTCACCCACGAGCCTGTTCCGGGCATTCCGGACGAGATTTCCTCTCTGATGGAAGAGGTCTCGTCCGAAGGAAAGCTTGTGGAATGACCTGGCGGCGCCGGGCTGAAAGAAATTTCCCGATTCTCGCTCGGCGACTGTCACACATAGATCCCCTGTCCTGTCTCTTCTGTGCAGGCCGAATTTTTCTCCGAGAGGAATCCGCTATGAAGGTCGTCGTGATCGGTGGAACCGGGCTGATCGGTTCGAAACTGGTCGGCAAGCTCAACGAGCAGGGGCACGAGGCGATCGCGGCCTCGCCCAACACCGGCGTCAACACCCTGACGGGCGAGGGTCTCGCCGAGGTCCTCGAGGGCGCGTCGGTCGTGGTCGACGTGTCCAACTCGCCCTCGTGGGAGGACGACGCCGTCCTGAACTTCTTCCGCACCTCCACGGCCAACCTCCTCAAGGCCGAGGCGGAGGCCGGTGTGACACACCACGTGGCGCTGTCCGTGGTCGGCACCGACCGCCTCCAGGAGAGCGGGTACTTCCGGGCCAAGCAGGCCCAGGAGGACCTGATCAGGGCGTCCGGGATGCCCTACTCCATCGTCCACGCCACGCAATTCTTCGAGTTCATCAAGGGGATCGCGGACATCTCGACCGAGGGCGACACCGTGCGTCTGTCCCCGGCCAAGATCCAGCCCATCTACTCCGACGACGTGGCCGCGGCCGTCGGCCGCACCGCGGTCGGCGCTCCCGTCAACGGCGTGGTGGAGATCGCGGGTCCCGACGTGTTCCAGCTCGACGAGCTGATCCGCAAGGCACTCGCCGCCAAGAACGACCCGCGCACGGTGGTGACGGACCCGAAGGCCCCGTACTCCGGTGCCCAACTGGACGAGAACACGCTGCTGCCCGGTCCGGACGCGGACATCGCCGAAACCAAGCTGTCCGATTGGTTGACGCAACAGTAAATCCCGCACAGTCCGGTGAAACCGGTTGGGTGGCCCCTGCTTCCGGCAGGGGCCACCCAATTCACTTCCGGCAGAGCCACAGATTATTCACTTCCGGCACGGCGACGAATTTCCGTCGCGGCCTTCCGTGAGCACGGCTTCCAAAGGCGCGAGATCCCCGGACTGCGCCGCCGCGAGGAAGGCCTGAACGAGCCGCCGATGCGCGGCCGAGTCCACGGGCTGCCCACGACGGTCGGCATCGAGACGATCCTGGGCGCGTGATACCTGCTGTCTCGTGTTGGCGGCGCCGAGGCCGAGGAGCTCGGAGATCCGGCTGTACGGGTAGCCGAACCCCTCCCGCAGAACGTACGCGGCCCGCTGCGTCGGCGTCAGTGTCTCCATCAGCAGGAGAACCGCCCGATCCACAGCATCGTGCCGCTCCGCCACCGCCTCCGGGGTGACGTCGCCGTCCATCGGTTCCGGGAGCCACGGAGTGGCACAGGATTCCCGACGCTTCCAAGCCGACTGGACGAGGTTGACGGCCAGTCGGACCGTTGTCTTGCGGAGCAGCGCCGACGGGTTGCGGACCACCGTACGGTCCGCCCGCTGCCACCGGAGCCAGGCTTCCTGGATGACGTCCTCCGACTCGGTCGCGTTGCCGACGATCCGGTGGGCGATCCTGAGCAGTCCCGGCCTGGCGTGGATGAACACCGACGTCGCCTCGTCCGGCACCTGCGCGAATTCGATCACATGTGTGTTCACGGTCGGCTCCTCTGCTCCGTGGGTCAGCGGCCCGCAAGGCCGCCCACACCAACGTCGCGTCCAAAGGCAGCCGACCGCGCCCTTGGAATGCCGTAGTCGGCTTCGTGGTCCTCCGTGGCATTCCCTTGGCCGAGCCTCCGGTCGAATCAAGACCCCCCTGTCCCCGGCCCTTAGGATGGACGTGGCTCACCTCGGTCGAAGCCGGCCGCAGTGATCCGGAATCGAACCGGCTGACACGCCGCTCGGAGTACCTGACGCGGGAGGTGCCATGACGAGCAGCGGTTCGCAGGCCGGACTCCTCGGGCGACGAAGCGAGTGCCAGGTCCTCGACGATCTCCTGGCCGATGCAAGGGCCGGGCGCAGCGGTGTCGTCGTCCTGCGCGGTGAAGCCGGCATCGGGAAGAGCGAGCTGTTGAAGTACCTCCTCGACCGTGCCACCGGGTGCCGCGTCGTCAGGGCCGCCGGCATCCAGTCCGAGATGGAGCTCTCCTACGCCGGCCTGCACCAGTTGTGTGCGCCCCTGCTGGCCGGTCTCGAGGGTCTGCCCGAGCCGCAGCGCGACGCTCTCTGCACGGTGTTCGGACTGCGTTCCGGCCCTGCGCCCAACCGGTTCCTCGTGGGCCTGGCCACCCTGAGTCTCCTCGCGGACGCCGGCGGGAACGAGCCGCTGGTCTGCCTCGTCGACGACGCGCAGTGGATGGATCGCGTCTCGGCACAGACGCTGGAGTTCGTCGCGCGGCGACTCCTCGCGGAATCGATCCTGCTCGTCTTCGCCGTCCGCGAGCCGACCGTCGGCGCGATGCTGCCCGGTCTGCCCGAGTTGCGCGTGGCGGGGCTGAGCGAGAGCGACTCCCGAAGCCTGCTCGCCTCGGTGGTCACCGGTCCGCTCGACCGGCGGGTGCGCGACCGCATCGTCGCCGAGACGCGCGGCAACCCGCTGGCGCTTTTGGAACTGCCTCGTGGGCTGACCCCGGAGGAGATGGCCGTGGGTGTGGGACGTCCCGGCGCGGGGCCCCTGTCGAGTCAGATCGAGCAGGGCTTCCGCCACCGGGTCGAGTCGCTCCCGGCCGACACCCAACGCCTGCTGCTCACCGCCGCCGCCGAGCCGGTGGGTGACGTGACGTTGTTGCGGCGTGCGGCCGAGCGGCTGGGAATCGACGTGGACGCCGCCGCGGTGCCCGCGGAGGCGTCGGGCCTGATCGCTCTCGGTGCCTGGGTGCGCTTCCGGCACCCGCTGGTGCGCTCGGCGGCCTATCGCGCGGCGAGCCCGGACGACCGGCGCGAGGTCCACAGAGCGCTGGCGGAGGCGACGGACGCCCGGCGTGATCCGGATCGCCGGGCGTGGCATCTGGCGCACGCGACGGCGAGGCCCGACGAGACGGTGGCGGAGGAGCTCGAGCGTTCGGCGGGCCGGGCACAGGCGCGGGGCGGAGTCGCCGCGGCGGCCGCCTTTCTCGATCGAGCCGCCGAGCTGACCCCCAACCCCGTGCGCCGCGCCGGCCGGGCGCTGGCAGCGGCTCAGGCCAAGTACCGGGCCGGCGCCTTCGACGCCGCACGAGAGTTGACGGATGCGGCTGAGCTCGGCCCCCTCGACGAGTTCGGAGCCGCCCAGTCGAAGCTGCTGCGCGGCCGGATCATGTCCGCGTCCCGGAGTGCCGGCGCGGGCCTGCCGCTCATGCTGGAAGCGGCCAAGCGGCTCTGGCCGCTCGATGCCACACTCGCCCGCGAGACCTACCGGGACGCGCTGTACGCGGCTCTCACGGCCGGACGGCTGCCCGGGGACGGGATCCTCGAAGTCGCCCAGGCCGTGCTGAGCGCGCCGACGCCGTCCGAACCGACCCGCGACGATCTCCTTCTGGACGGCCTGGCGCGAATGATCACGGAGGGCTACGCCGTCGGCGCGCCGACGGTGCTCCAGGCGCTGACCGCTTTCCGCACCGCCGAGGTCTCGGGAGCGGAGGGACTCGGCTGGCTCCCGCTCGCCTGCCGGATGGCTCACAGCACATGGGACTTCGAGACCTGGTCCGTTCTCTCGGCGCGGCTGGTCGACCTGGCACGCGGCACGGGAGCGCTGTCCGTGCTGCCGTCGGCACTGCTGCTACGCCTGTCGAATCGGGTCTTCGCCGGTGATCTCGCCGGCGCCGACTCGCTGGTCGTCGAGGCCACCGCCATCGGCGAGGCGACCGGCAGCAGTTTCTTCGCGCATTACGCGGCGCTGGTCGTCGAGCCGTGGAAGGGCCGGGAGTCGACGACCCGGCAGGCGATGGAGGCGATCACCCAGGACCTCCTGTTGCGTGGGGAAGGCAAGGTGGTGACGGCCACTCAGTGGGCGGCAGCGGTGCTCTACAACGGCCTCGGCAGGTACGAGGAGGCCTACGCGGCGGCCGTGCGCGGCTGTGAGAACCCGCAGGAACTCGGTCTCTCCCTCCAGTCGTCGGTGGAGCTCATCGAGGCGGCGGTTCGCCTCGGAAGGACCGCCGAGGCGGCCGACGCGGTGCAGAGGATCAGCGGCATGGCGCGGGCCGCGGGCACCGACTGGGCTCTGGGCACCTCGGCCGGCGTGCGTGCCCTGGTGAGCGACGGGCAGACCGCCGATGCTCTGTACCGCGAGGCGATCGAGCGACTCGGCACCACGGACGTCCGGATGGATGTCGCCCGCGTCCGGCTTCTCTACGGCGAGTGGCTGCGCCGCGAGAACCGCCGGGCCGACGCGCGTGTCCAGCTGAGCACCGCCCACGACCTGCTCGGCCACATCGGGGCGGAGGCCTTCGCGGAACGCGCGCGGCGTGAGCTGCAGGCCACGGGAGCCACGATCCGCAGACGCGCCGTCACGACACAAACGCCTCTCACCCCTCAGGAAGCGCAGATCGCTCGCCTCGCCGGCGAGGGCCTCACCAACCCGGAGATCGGCGCCCAGTTGTTCATCAGTCCGCACACGGTGGAATGGCACCTGCGCAAGGTCTTCTCGAAGCTCGGCATCGCCTCCCGCCGGGAGATCCGGACCATGCGTTTCGACGGTACTGCGTCCTCGGCCTAGTCCGGGGCACCGTTGGTGTCGTTCCTGTTCCGGCTGTTGTCACGGGATCAGTGCCCGTCCGGTCTCACTTATCGAGCGGACGCACACGGATCGACGCGGTGGATGTGGTGTGTGGCTGTGTGGGAGACGGAGGGATGCCGTATGACGGGTACGGACGACGCCGTACCGATCGCGGAGTTGCTCGATGAACGACGGCATCTGCTGGATGTCGCGGCCTGGATGCTGGGCAGCGGCCGCGAGGCCGAGATCGTCATCGACGAGACCTACCGGCGGTGGTTCGAGCTGCCGGATCCGGCGCGGGCGCGGATCACGGCACCGCGGTCGTGGCTGGCGAAGGTCGCGGGGAGCATCTGTCTGTCGCGGCTGACCGTGCCGGGCCCGGACAGGAAGCCTGCGCTCGGGAAGCCGGCCGCGAGTGCTGTGGCGCGCGGAATGCCGGCGGAGGAGATCACCGGGGTTCTGCTGGACGCGCTGCAGTCCCTGTCGCCGACCGAGCGGGCGGCGTTCGTACCGCACGATGTCGTCGGGATGGCACCGGTGGCCGGCATCGTGCGCCGGACCGAGCCGGAGTGCGCGGAGCCGGCCGACCGGGCCCGGCGCGGTCTGCGGGCGCGTCGCGAACGGCCCACGTCGGCCCGGGAGCACGACGCGGTGGCGCGTGCGGTGCGGGAGGCGTGCGCGACGGAGGACGAGGCGCTACTGGCGTCGCTCCTCTCGGCGGATGCCACGGCGTTCTTCGACGGTGGCGGCAAGGTGCGCGCGCTCATCAAGCCGGTGCACGGCAGGACCCACGTGGCCCGCAGCCTGCTCACCTTGCTGGCCCGGCATCCACGGACCAGCGTGCACACTCATCCCGTCAACGGACGGACCGGCCTCGTCGTGCGGTACGGACGTCAGGTGGCAGCGGTCATCGGCCTCGACATCGCCGGCCCCCACGTCGTCCAGGTCTGGGCAACCCTGAACCCCGACAAGCTCCGCACCTGGAACCGGCCCGGCGTACCCCGGACCCATCAGGCGCCGGGCGCCCCGACGTGACGCGAGCGCGAGTTGACGAACGCCGAGACCTTGCTCGGGTTGAACACCCACATCAACTGGTGAATGCCCTCGGGCGAGGCCGACAGTGTCATGAACGTCGTAGGCTGCCCGTCCCGGTGGAGCAGCACTCCGCTGCGTCCGTTGGCTTCGACCTGGCGGATGTCAACCCCGTGCCAGAACCGCCGAGTTGCGGTCGACAGATTCGCCACCCGTGCGCGTCCCAGCACGGGGACGCGAGCGGCGCCCCGGATGCCATTGCCGTCGGACAGGCTGACGGCGTCCGGCGTGAGGAGAGCCTCCAGTGAGGCGACGTCTCCGTTCTGAGCTGCCGAAACGAAGGCTTCGAGGAGCCGCCGATGCTCCACCGTGTCCACGGTCTCCCGCCGGCCGGCCGCGAGGTGCTTGCGGGCCCGGCTCACTATCTGTCGGACGTTGACGCTGCTGAGCCGCAGAATGTCCGCGATCTCGGAGTAGGCGTAGTCGAACGCCTCTCTCAGGACGTATGCGGCCCGCTCCGTGGGAGTGAGTTTCTCGAGTACGAGCAGCAGAGCCAGTTCCAGGGCTTCCGCCCGCTCGGCGCCCACTGCTGGATCGTCACTCGTGTCGACGGGCTCCGGCAGCCACGGGCCGATGTAGGTCTCGCGGCGCACACGAGCGGACTGAGCGACGTTGATGGCCAGCCGGGTGGTGGTGCTCGACAGGAATGCCACCGGGCTGATCACCACGGAACGGTCGGTTCTCTGCCAGCGCATCCAGACTTCCTGGACCACGTCCTCGGCCTCGACGGCGCTTCCCAGCACGCGGTACGCGATTCCGAAGAGCCGCGGACGGAGCTCGACGAAGACAGAAACGGCGTCATCCAGAGTGCCTTCCGCGGGGGACGTCTCGAGATGCATGCTCCTGCTGTCTCCGTTCCTCCGAGTGTCGGTCGCCCGTCGGTCACCGAACGTCACGGCTCTGTCCGACGCGTCTCCCTCATAGACCGGGAGGCTCCCCGCTCTGTGACAGGGCTGCCGGGCCGGAGCCCCACCGGCATTCGCAGCTCGCAGGGCAGTCGCGTCGCTTCGACCGACACGGCAACGGCATGGCGGAACGAACGGTCAGGGCTCCCTGGACCAGGCGTTCCAGGCGGACTCCAGACGGGTGTGCACGGTGAAGCGTGGATCACCGCCGACGCAGTCGCGGACTGGGTCGGGAGCGCCCACGAGATGGAACCGCGCGTCGGGGTGATCGGGGAACAGGGCCCGTATGCCGCCTCTCGACATCTCGCCGTCGCAGTGCAGTTCCCGCAGGTCGAGGAAGAACTCGCGGGCTCCGGCCGTGGCACGGTCGTGCAGCCCCCGCCGGACGTGGGGCTGTGTGGCGGGACCGAGGAGTCCCCCCACCGCGATCCACACCTGTGGCGGGGCCTCCGCCAGCGCACGCATCCGTATGATCATGGTTCCCATTCCGGCGCTACCCGTCCGCCCGGCCCGGTGAAGTCGACCATCGTCGCCGGACCCGGCTGCGCGACTCATTCGGCCACGTCCGGTCAAGATCGCGGTGGCCGCACGAGCGGTGCTTTCCCAACCTCCTCGCAGCCTTCACAGTGAAACCTCGCGTTCCGGCCAGGACGAGTGCGTATGCGGCCGTGGCCGCCCGGTCGCACCTCGCCGTCTTCACCGGCCCGGCCGGCGACGCCACCCGGCTCAGGCCCGGCCGGATGGGCCTGGCCCCGTGCGTGTGGGAGGCGGCGGTCCTCGCGCACGAGCGGGATGCCCTCACCCGACATGTGCTGGACGGCCACGGCGCCCTCGACGAGCGGCTTGTGGCCTGGCGCGGCGATGCGCTGGATGGCGAGGTCCGGTGACGGCCACCGGAGGGGGCCAGGTGCGACGTGCGCGCGTTGCCGATCTTCCTCATGTCGCCCGTATGGCGGCCGAGCACGCCGCCTACGCGGAGGCGGCGCCCCCGCCACCGGACCTGGCCCGGCGACTGGAGGCACTGCTCTTCGGCACGCACGCCCCGCGGTTGCGGTGCTTCGTCGCCGAGTCCGACGACGGCGAGCTCATCGGCTACGCCTCGTGCGCCCCGGAAGTCTCCACGTGGGACGGGGCGGAGTACCTCCATATGGACTGCCTTTTCCTGAGAGCCGGTCACCGGGGTCTGAAAGTCGGCCCCTTGCTGGTGGAGGCCGTGGTGGCGGAAGCGCGTGCGCTGGGGCTCGGGCACGTCCAGTGGCAGACCCCGCCTTGGAACACGGATGCGATCAGGTTCTACGACCGGCTGGGAGGCCGTGCGAAGGAGAAGCTTCGCTATCACTTGCCTGTCGATTGAACTCGGCTGTCGTCGGGGGTGGATGGACCTGCAGAAGCCGGCGGGACTGCCACCCGTCCCGCCGCTCCTTTCCTGCCCAAGCGACCTGTCCCACCCACGCCCCGACGCGACCTTCGTCATCCACCGGCAAGGCATCTCGACTCACCGCCCCGAAGCTGGCACCGTGAACCGGCATGAAGTGGAACGAAGTCGGACAAACGAAAAGCTCGGTGCGCTGGAGACTCGTGCTGGCCAGCACCACCATGCTCTTCGTCGAGCTGGCGCTGATCAGATGGGCGGGCGCCAACGTCGTCCACCTCAGCTACTTTTCGAACTTCATCCTGCTCGGATCGTTCCTCGGGATCGGCATCGGCTTCCTGATCCCCGCCGAGCGCGGGCAGTGGCTCAAACGCTGGACGCCGATCCCGCTCGCGCTTCTCGTCATCCTCGTACGCGCGTATCCGGTGCAGGTGCGTCAGAGCAGCAGCGAGGTCATCTACTTCACCGCCGTGAAGACCACCGGCCTGCCCCAGTGGGTGACCCTGCCGGCCATCTTCCTGCTGACCGCGGTGATCATGGCGGGGATCGGCAAGATCACCGCCGATCTCTTCCGCCGGCTCCCCTCACTCGACGCCTACCGCTACGACCTCCTCGGCAGCATCGCCGGCTCGGTCTCCTTCGCCGTACTGTCCTGGCTCCGCGCCCCCTCGGTCGTGTGGGGCGTACTCGCCGCCGCGGCCCTGCTGGTCCTCGGCGGGCGCCGCAACACCCTGCTGTACGGGATCCCCCTCACGGCGATGGTCGCCGCGCTGTTCCTGGAGACGACCACGACCGGTGTCTCCTGGTCGCCCTACTACAAGATCCAGCTCAAACCCTCGCCGAGCGCCTCCCGGACCTACTACATCTCCGCCAACGGCGTCCCCCACCAGAGCACCGCGCCACTCCCGGTGCTGATGCGCGAGAACTCGCCGTACCGGCAGGCGTACGACCAGACACCGCAGAACCCGCACAAGCGCGTGCTGATCATCGGAGCCGGCAACGGCAACGACGTCGCCGTCGCACTGGCGCACGGAGCAGAGCGGGTGGACGCCGTCGAGATCGACCCCCGCCTGCAGGAGATCGGCGCGACGTTGCACCCCGCCAAGCCGTACGACGACCCCAGGGTGCATGCCTACATCGACGACGGACGGGCGTTCCTGGAGCGGACCGACGCCAAGTACGACCTCATCGTCCTGGCCCTCCCGGACTCCCTGACCCTGGTGTCGGGCGCGAGCAACCTGCGGCTGGAGAGCTACCTGTTCACCCGTCAGGCGTTCGAGGCCGCGCGCGATCACCTGGCGCCGGACGGCGCTTTCGCCATGTACAACTACTACCGCAAGAGCTGGTTGGTGGACCGCTTCGCCGGCGACCTCGACAGCGTCTACGGCCACGCCCCCTGTATGACGACGTTCAAACGGAACGCGGCCGTGCTGGTGGCCGGCATGACCCCTGCCGACCAGTCCTGCAAGCAGGTCTGGCAGCCCAGCGGCCCGGTCCCGGCGGCTGCGAGCGACGACCACCCCTTCCCGTATCTGCTCCACCGGACCATCCCCACGCTCTATCTGGGTGCCCTGGGCGCGATTCTGCTGGTGACGCTGCTGTCGGTGCGTCTGACCGGTGTTCGTATCCGCAGCACGTTCCGCTACTTCGACATGTTCCTGCTGGGCGCGGCCTTCATGCTGCTCGAGACGAAGAACGTGATCGGCTTCGCGCTGTACTTCGGTACGACGTGGCTGGTCAACGCCCTCGTCTTCTTCGGCGTGCTGCTCTCCGTCCTCGCGGCGGTCGAGGTCCGGCGCAGAATGCGACAGGCCAACCAACTCCTGTTGCAGCTGCTGCTCTTCGGCTCCCTCGCCGTGGCCTGGCTCGTACCCACGCAGGCCGTGCTCTCCCTGCCCTTCGCCGGACGTCTCGCCGCCGCCATCGCCCTGGCCTTCGCCCCCATCTTCTGCGCCAACCTCATCTTCTCGGACCGCCTCGCACAGGCCCCCGACCCGACAGCCGCGTTCGGCGCGAACCTGCTGGGCGCGCTGACCGGGGGCGCGCTGGAGTACCTGGCTCTGGTGACGGGCTATCAGGCGTTGCTGCTGGTCGTCGCCACGCTGTACCTGGGGGCCTGCGTGGCCATGCGTTTCACCTGGACGGGGCCGGGCGGGCAGGCGACGCGGGTGCCGGAGGAGACGGTGGCCGCCAAGACCTGAGCGACGTCGGTCGACGGCCGGCGCGCTCAGTGCACATACGGGCCGTCGGCCGGCTGGGGCCTGCCTCGCGGTACGAGGCCCAGGGCCATTACGGCGGCGGCAGCGGCCGCCACCGCGCAGACCGTGAACGCGTCGTCGAAGCCGCCTGCCGAGCCCCGCTCGAAGCCGGATGCCGCGACGGTGGAGACGACGGCGACGCCGATCGAGCCACCCACCTCGTGGAAGGTGTTGACGACTCCCGAGGCGAGCCCCGCCTCGTGGTGCTCCACCATGGCCAGCGCGGTCGTCGTGGCGGTGACGAAGACCGCGCCGAGGCCGAGGGATGCGATCACGAAGCCCGGCAGGAGACCGGCGTACACGCTGCCGGTCTCCGAGAGGCGCGTCAGCGGGACGGAGCCGGCGGCCGCGACGGCCAGGCCGGCGACGGCCGTGGGGCGGCTTCCGATCCGGCCGACCAGGCGGGAGCCCAGGTGGGCGCCGAGTCCGGTGGCCACGGCGACGGGCAGGAACAGCGCTCCGGTCCGCAACGGGCTGAGGCCGCGGATGTGCTGCAGATAGACAGATCCGAGGAAGAAGTACGCGATCAGCAGGCCCGTGGCGATCAGCATCAGGAAGGCGCCCGCGAGCACCGGCCGTCGGGTGAACATCCGCAGGTCCATCAGCGGGGCCCGGCCCGCCCGTTCGACCGCCGCGAAGGCGGCGTACGCTGCCGCCGCGCCGAACAGCGGCAGCAGTGTCGAGGTGTCCGTCCAGCCGGAGTCGCCCGCCTCGACCAGGCCGTAGATCAGCGCGGCGGTGCCCGTGGTGACCAGCAGCGCGCCCTGGATGTCGAGGCGGGCGGGCCGCGGGGCACTGGCCGGCACGAAGGCCGGCAGGGCGATCAGGAGGAGCAGCCCGACCGGCACGTTGATGTAGAAGACCCATGGCCAGCCCGGGCCGTCGGTCAGGGCCCCGCCGAGGAGCACGCCGGCCGCGGAGCCGCTGCCGCCGATCGCCGCCCAGACACCGAGCGCCTTGTTGCGTTCGGCGCCCTGGAAGGTCGTCGTGACGAGGGAGAGCGCGGCCGGCGACAGCAGTGCCGCGCCGACGCCCTGGCCGATCCGGCCGCCGAGCAGTGTCGGGGCGTTCTGGGCCAGACCGGTGAGCAGCGAGGCGGCGGTGAAGAGCGCGAGCCCGGCGAGCAGGGTGCGGCGGGCGCCGAGGGCGTCGGCCAGCCGGCCGCCGAGCAGCATCAGGCCGCCGAAGCACAGGGTGTAGGCGGTGACCACCCAGGTCAGGGTCTCGCGGCCGAGATCGAGGTCGGCCGCCATGTCGGGCAGGGCGACGTTCACGACGGTGACGTCGAGGATCAGCATGAACTGGGCCAGGCAGATCAGCGCGAGGGCGGCCCAGCGGCGCGGGTCCGGGGGTGGGTGAGGTGCGTGTCCGGCTGTGTGCGGCGCACCGGCTGCGGCGTGGGTCATGAGGAGTCCTCCTGATGCGGTGTTCCGGTCGTGCACGGCGAACCTCGCCGAGCTAACTGAACCATACTGTTCAGTTCATATGAACTCAACCGTACAGTTCAGATGGGTGCTACGGTCGTGTCATGAGCGTGGAGAGCGTCAAACGGCCGCCGAGCGGACCCCGCGCGGAGCTCAAGCGGCAGGCCATCGTGCGGGCCGCCCGCGAGTTGTTCCTGCGGGAGGGCTTCGGGGTGGGAATGGACACGATCGCCGCCGAGGCCGGGGTGTCCAAGGTGACCGTCTACAACCACTTCGGCAGCAAGGAAGCCCTGTTCACAGCGGTCATCACCAGCGCCCTGGACGAGCCGCTCGCCGGGGAGTCGTCGGCCGCACTGGAGGGCCTGGCCGAGGCCGAGGACCTGCGGGCCGCCCTTGTCGAAGCGGCCCGGACGTGGGTCCACGCCGTCCGCGGCAACCACGAGGTCACGGCACTGCGCAACCTCGTGGCCGCCGAACTCCACCGTTTCCCCGAGCTGGGCGAGGCCTGGAGACACCGCGGCACGGAAAGCCACCACCCCGCCGTCGCGGGCGCGCTGCGCACCCTCACCGAGCAGGGCCGTCTGGAGATCCCCGACCTCCAGGTCGCGATCATCCAGTTCTACGGCCTGCTGGTCTTCCCCCACATGGTCTTCAGCTCCTACGGCACGCACATCGACCAGGACCTGACGGACCGTCTCATCACCAGCGGCGTCGACATGTTCCTGCGCCACTACGGCCCAGAGAGCACCTAGGCCGTGTCCGCGAAGTCCCGCCTGCCCCGCGACGCCTGGCACGCACTCTCGCCGCACCGTGCGGTGCCCCGCCCCCGGGTCGGACAGCCGGACGGCCGGTTGATCAGGCGGTCGCGGCGAGCGGCGCGGAAGCGTCCCGTGCCGTGAGTCGGCCGGTGCGGTGCAGGCCGTACAGGGCGGCCGCGCACGCCAGGCCCAGCGCGCACAGTGTGAGCCACGGCAGTGCGGGCACCCCGGCCGCGCGGGCGGCGTCGAGGGCGGCGCCCGTGCCCAGGTTCCCGACGGTGATGCCGATACCGCAGATCGTGTTGTACAGCCCGTAGTGGGTGGCGACGAGACGGTCACCGGAGAGGCGGACGATGGTGTCCATCTCGAAGGGGTAGGCGATCATCGTGCCTACGGCCAGCAGCAGCGCGGCGAGCGTCGGCGGAACCGCCGCGAGCAGCCACAGCCCGATCCCGGGCTCCGGTACGGGCACGGCGGTGGCCACCAGCAGCGGAACGAAGGCCAGCCCCATCGCCGCCAGCCCCCGCACGAGCGCCTGCCCTGGCTCGTACCGCGCCTTGCACCATGCCGTCACCCGCGTCTGGCCGAGGATCGTGCTCAGCCCCGACACGGCGAAGAGCACCGCGACCGCCGCCGTACCGAACTCCCCGTCGCCGCCGAGCCGGCGCACCTCCAGCGGCAGCGCCATATAGACCTGGAAGGACAGGACGTACGACCCGATCATGGCGACGGAGAACAGCAGGAACGGCCGGTTGGCGAGGATACCGCGCCACTGGGCGAGCACCCCCCGATCCGCCTCCGTCCTCCGCCCCTTGCCGTCCTCGGCCCGGCGGGCGGGCAGCGCGCGGATCTGTACGACGCTGAGCAGCGCGAAGATCCCGGCCGCCACCAGGCAGGTGACGCGGAAGTCCACGCCGGTCAGCACCATGCCCACCAACGGACCCAGCAGGATCCCCGCCTGGTAGAACACGTTGAACAAGGCGAACGCCTCGACCCTGCGTTCCCCCGCGTCGGCCGCGAGGTACGCCCGTACGGCCGGATTGAACAACGCCCCGGCCAGCCCGGTCGCCGCGGACGCGGCCAGCAGCGCGGGCAGGGAATCCACCAGTCCGAGCGTCGCGAAGCCAAGCGTGCGCAGCACACACCCGGCGACGATCATCGGCTTGTAGCCGAACCGGTCGGCGAGCGCCCCGCCGACCAGGAACATGCCCTGCTGGCTGAAGTTCCGTACGCCGAGGACGAGTCCGACGATCCAGCCGGCCAGCCCGAGCGTCCCGGACAGGTGGGCGGCCAGATAGGGCATCAGCATGTAGAACCCGAGGTTGATGGTGAACTGGTTCAGCATCAACAGCCGGACGCTGCGCTCGTACGACCGAACCTGCGCGAGCAACCCCGTCACCGGCCCTCCTCCGCCGAGTCGGGCCCGACGCCCGGGACGTCCTCGGCGACGACGGGCACCGCACCTCCGCGGCTGAGGGGATCGGTGACCGTGGTGCACCGGCTCCAGCGGTGGACCTCCTTCTCGTCCATGCGGCCGATCAGCTCCGGTTCGGGGGCCGGCGGGGAGGCCAGCAGACCGTGGGCGGTGCAGTAGTCGTCGTCGTAGACCGTCCCGAGATAGCGCTGCGGGCCGTCGGGGAAGATCGCGACGATCCGTGCGTCCGCGGGCATGGTCCGGGCCAGCCAGCCGGCCACCAGCGCGACCGCGCCGACGCTCCATCCGCCGGTGGCGTAGTGGGACGCGGCCAGTTGGCGGCAGGTCCACACCGCCTCGTGCGGGGCGACCCAGTGCACCTCGGCGAACTGCTCGTAGGCGACGTTGCGGGGATGGATGCTGGACCCGAGTCCGCGCATCAGCCGGGGCCGCGCGGGCTGGCCGAAGATCGTCGAACCGGTCGTGTCGACGCCGACGACCGTCAGCTCCGGGTAGAGCTGGCGCAGGACCCGGGAGACGCCGGCCGAGTGGCCGCCGGTGCCGACGCTGCACACCAGCACGTCGATGTGGCCCGTCTCGGAGGCGAGTTCGAGGGCCAGCGGGGTGTAGGCGGCGACGTTGTCGGGGTTGTTGTACTGGTCCGGGCACCAGGAGTCGGGGTACTGCTCCAGCAGCCGCTGCACGCGGTCGCGGCGGGCCTGCTGCCAGCCGCCCGTGGGATGGGGCTCGGAGACGACGTTGACCTGGGCGCCGTACGCCGTCAGCAGCCGGGTCATGGACAGCTCCAGTCCCGGATCGGTGACGAGGGTGACCGGGTGGCCGTACACCATCCCGGCCAGGGCCAGCCCCAGGCCGAGGGTCCCGCTGGTGGACTCGATGATCCGCCCGCCGGGCCGCAGGTCGCCCCGGGCCCGGGCCCGCTCCACCATGTGCAGTGCCGGACGGTCCTTGATACCGCCGGGGTTGAACCCCTCGAGCTTCGCCCAGAACCCACGTCCGGCGGGGGCCAGCGGCTCCGACACCCGCAGCAGCGGGGTGTTGCCCACCAGCCCGGACAGGGCGGACCGGCCCGAGGCGATCGCCGCCTTGGTCAATGACTGCATGTCTGTGTTGTCACTCTCGCTCGATGAATGCCGATGAATGCGCGTGCGGTTCATCTCGCGCCCCCTGGCGACGGGCGGACCGCGGGTCCGCGCTCACGCCACGGGTGCGCGGCAGCCGACGAGGTCGGTCGGCTGCGAGCGAGTGGTCTAGATCCGCCACCGCGACGTACGGACGAGCGCCGCGCGGCCGGTGCGTGCGCTGCGACGCCTGCGGAATTCCCGCCGTACGAGGGGTCGTCCCACCGACAAGGAGACGGCGACGAGCACGACGACGGCCATCGCGCCGAGGGAAGGGTCCTCACTCGTCTGGGCCGCGGTAGGGACGATCACGTCCGCCGCGCAGTCCTCCGCTCCGTGGGGGCCATGGGGCCCGTGAGGGTGCTCGTCCGGCGCCGCGGCCGTCGCCGGGATTCCGGCGGGTACGGGCACCGACACGTGCGTCCCCTCGGGCAGACCATGCAGGACGGCGCACAGAATGAGCGCCATCACGCAGGCACCGCGGATCGAGCGGATCGACGGGAGCAGTCGGCGCCACAGGGGTGAGCCGTACGGGGCCCACGGGCTTGCGGCGTGCGCGGGAATCGGGGGATGTGTCGGCACAGGTCCTCCGTGCTGCTGCCACGCGTCCGGTGGGAGCTGGAGTGAGGCGCAGCCATGGGGTGGTGGCAGGACGGCTTCGACGAACGTGACGCCCCATCATGTGCGGGGGATTCGACGCTCGTCGCGCGATGTCGGCCGAACCGGTTCCCAACGGCGGGGCGGTCGGCGGACTCCGAACTCCTAGACCTGCCGCACCACGGAGGCTGCTCTGAGAGCGGCGGTGGACGCACCGTCCATGGGCCCGTCAGAGGTCGGCACCCACAGAGCCGGGAGGCCGCCGGCACCGGTCGATTCGCGAACCGACGCTGCAAAGCAGGGTGACGCGAGGAAGGAACTCTGCTGCGGCTGCCCGGATGCGCAGTGCTGGCCGGGATGTGACGGCTCGTGGCCGCCACGGTGATAGTCGGCTTCCGCGGTGATCAGCGGCGCGGTCTCGACGACGGCATGGTGTACGCCGTCGGCCGACCGTACCGCCGACGCCGTCGCGCTGGTGGAGAGGTGCCCTTGGACACTTTCGCCGTGCACGCCGTGCGTGAGGAGGATGGCGAACAGGAGCACGGCCAGGGCCGGCACGCGCACCAGTGGACCCGCACCTGTGCGGGCACTGACGATACGCCAGGGCGACCGAGCCGTAACCATGCCGTGATCCTAGCGGCCCCTCGACCCCGGTCGACCACCACTCCCGGGACAGCGGGACAACTCGCCGGCGAATGGCTGGTTTGCTGCGGCGACTCCGCGGACCGCTTCCCCCGGCCGGCCTGCGCGGGCCCCCGCCCGCCTCCGTTCGTACGGGACCGGCATCTCTTGCCTCCCACGCCTCGGCACCGTACGCTCACAGCCATACCGACCAGCTGGTATGTCACCTGGCCGTCTCAGCTCGCGACGACGGGCGATCTGCCCAGCGTGCCCGCCGCCACTGAGAAGCGACCGTCCGAGGAGCCGCCGAAGATGAGCCGAACCAACCGCCAGGTGCGCTTGGCCGCACGTCCCGTGGGAGAGCCGCGGCCCACCGACTGGGAGCACGTGCAGGAGCCGGTCGGGCAACCCGGCGACGGGGAGTTCCTGGTCCAGGTGCTCTGTCTGTCGATCGACCCGGCGATGCGCGGCTGGATGAACGCGGGCCGGTCCTACATCCGCCCGGTGGAGATCGGTGAGGTCATGCGCGCGGGTGCGGTGGGACGGGTGCTCTCCTCACGGCACCCCGGCTTCGCGGTCGGCGACCATGTGACGGGGTCCTTCGGCGTGCAGGAGTACTGCGTGTCGGACGGGCGCGACGTGACCAAGGTCGATCCGGCGGCGGCACCCTTGCCGACGTATCTCGGCGCACTCGGCATGTCGGGCCTGACGGCCTACTTCGGCCTGATCGACATCGGTCGCCCCGAGCCCGGCCAGACCGTCGTCGTCTCCGGTGCGGCGGGGGCGGTCGGCAGCGTCGTCGGTCAGATCGCCAAGATCATGGGCTGCCGGGTCATCGGCATCGCCGGCGGCGAGGCCAAGTGCCGGCTGGTGGTCGACGAGTTCGGGTTCGACGCCGCGATCGACTACCAGAGCGAGGACCTCCGCAAGGCGCTGCGCGAGCACGCCCCCGACGGCGTCGACGTGTACTTCGACAACGTCGGCGGCGACGTCCTGGACGCCGTACTGCTGCGACTGGCGCGCGGTGCCCGCGTCGTCGTCTGCGGTGCGATCTCCCAGTACAACAGCACCAAGCCGCAGGGCCCCGCCAACTACCTGTCGCTGCTGGTCAACCGGGCCACCATGACGGGCATGGTGGTCTTCGACTACGCCGACCGCTACGCCGAGGGCATCGCGCGGATGGCCGCGTGGCGGGCGGAGGGCCGGCTGAAGTCACTGGAGGACGTGGTGTCCGGTGGAGTGGCCGCGTTCCCCGACACCCTGATGCGCCTCTTCCGCGGCGAGAACCACGGCAAGCTCGTGCTGAAGATCGCGGACTGAGCGGGCAGCGGGAGGGAGTGATCCGATGAAGGCACTGACCTACCACGGCCGGCACGACATCCGCTTCGAGGACGTCCCCGATCCGGCCGTCACCAGCCCCACCGACGCGGTCGTCCAGGTGACCACGGCCGGCATCTGCGGCAGCGACCTGCACATCTACCACGGCAACCCGTTCAGCCCGGAACTGGGTTACACACCTGGCCACGAGTGCGTCGGCGTGGTCGTCGACACCGGCGACCAGGTCACCCGCTTCAAGCCCGGCGACCGCGTCCTGGTGCCCGCCTCGGCCGGCTGCACCCGGTGCCGGTCGTGCGCGGCCGGGTTCACCGCCCGGTGCGAGCGCGCCAAGTCCAGTACGGAGCTCTGCTACGGCGTGAGCCCACAGCTCCCCGGCAGCCAGGCCCAGGCCCTCGCCGTGCCGTACGCCGACATCAACCTGGTGCGCCTGCCCGAGGGCATCTCCGACGAGGCCGCCGTCGTCCTGACGGACAACGCCCCGACGGCCTGGTACGGCTGCCGCCGCGCCCGCATCCAGCCCGGCGAGACCGTCCTGGTCATCGGCCTCGGCCCCGTCGGCCTCATGGCCGCCCAGTCCGCCTTCGCGATGGGCGCCGCACGCGTGCTCGGGGCGGACCTGGTCGCGGAGCGCCGCGCCTTCGCCGCCGGCATGGGGGTCGAGCCGGTCGAGGGCGAGGACACGAAGGCGGCCATACGGGAGATGACCGGCGGACGCGGACCGGACGCGGTGGTGGAGGCCGTGGGCGCGGACGCCACCATCGAGCTGGCCCTCAAGGCCGTACGGCAGGCCGGCCGGGTCAGCGTGATCGGGGTCAGCCAGAACAAGGCGTTCCCCTTCCACATGGGGCTGGCGCAGATCAAGGAACTCGAGTTCGCCATCGGGCTCTGCTCGATCCATTACGAACTCCCGGCCCTGATCGCCCTGGCCCAGGCCGGCCGGATCAAGCCCGAGGCCGTGGTCTCCCACCGCTTCCCCCTCTCCCAGGGGCCCGCGGCGTACGAACTGTTCGCAGGCCGCTCCGACGGGGTTCGCAAGATCCTCCTCGACCCCACCGGTTGATCCGCCTGGGGGCAGACCTGAGGACCGGGCGGCTTCCCTGAAGACCGGGCGGCGCTGGTGGGCCGTCGGGGATGAAAGGCCTCGGGTATCCATCCAGTTGCCGCCCCTTGACCCAAACCAGCCGTGGGTGGCCGAGTTGGCCATGCCTGTGCGCGTCGGTGGGTGGTATGGGAGGCCTGCGCCCGGGGCGGCGGCGAGCAGGGCACTCGCGGCGGGCGGGGCTTCGGCGACGTGCCGGGCGCACCCTGCGGCACCGCCTCCATTCGGTCATTCCCCTACCCCTCGGTAGACACGGACCCGTCTGAATGGAACGCTCGCTCCAGAGCAGGGTGATTCACGCCGGTCGTTCCATCCCTACGGCCTCCCTGCTCCCCGGGTCCGCCTGGCGGCCCGGAGCGACCTGGCACCACTGCGCCGGCCGCCCACCCGCACGAGCCGCGCACCCGACAAGCCGCGCACCCGACGAGGCACGCGCCCGCACGAGGCGCGCAGCCCCCGAACCGCCGGCAAGTCCCCGAACCGCCGGCAAGTCCTCGAACCAGTCGAGTCCTCGTACGCCCAGCTTCCTCGCCGAGAGGAGTACATCGCATGAGGGTCCGAATCACCCCGGCGGCACTGGCCGCCATCACCGTCACCGTCGCCACGGGGATGCACCTCCCCGCCACCGCCGCATCCGCCGCATCCGCCGCCACGCCCGCGTCCGCCGGGCCGGCGGAGTTCACCGTGGACACCACGTTCGACGCGGTGGACGCCGACGCCTCGGACGGCCGGTGCCTCACCGCGTCCGGCAGGTGCAGCCTGCGCGCCGCGGTGATGGCCGCCAACGCCCGGCCCGGCAGCACGATCACGCTGCCACCCGGCCACTACCGGCTGACGATCCCACCCGACCCCCGACTGATCATCGGGTCCCGTCCCGACCCCACCACAGGCGACTTGAACGTCGAAGCGCCCACCACGATCAGAGGGTCCGGCGCGCGAACCACCGTCATCGACGCCAACCTCCTGGACCGGGTCTTCCGCCTGCGGGCGGACACCGGCATATCGGACGTGACGATCACCGGGGGTCGGGCCGCGCAGCGCGAGCTGCCCTTCACCGACACCGGTGGCGGCGGCATCGCCAACGGGCGGCATCTGACACTGCGTCGGGTCGCGGTGACGGGTAACTCCGCCGGCTACGGGGGCGGTGTCTTCAACGTCCCGGACTCCCATCTGGATCTCGTCGACAGCACGGTCAGCGGGAACACCGCCGGCGAGGCCGGGGGCATCAGGTTCGACGACAGCGGCACCGTGACGAACTCGACCATCGCCGACAACCGGGTGACCGACCCCGGCGACCGTCCGGGCAGCCTCGGCGGTTACGGCGGAGGCATCGACATCCGCGGCACGGGAGCGGTCCGGATCCTCAACTCGACCATCACCGGGAACAGTTCCAGCGACGGCGGGGGTGGTATCAACATCGCCCCGGCCTATCTCGACAGTCTGCCGGCGCCGATCCCCGACATCGTCGATCTGCCGCTGGGACGCATGATCCTGCGCAACTCCCTCGTCGCCGGCAACACCGCGGGCGGCGCCGCGGCCGACTGCGCCAAAGCCTTCGCCACCATCACCTCGCTGGGCCACAACATCGACGCCGACGGAAGCTGTCACCTCACCGCAGCCGGCGATCTGCCCGGCCGTGTCCCGCTGGTCGGGCCGCTCACGGACAACGGCGGCCATACGGACACCGTGGCGCTGCTCCCGGGCAGCCCCGCCCTGGACGCCGCCGCCGACTGCCCCGCCACCGACCAGCGCGGCATCGCCCGCCCCCAGGGCACCGCCTGCGACATCGGCGCCTACGAGCGCACGCCGTGACCGTGCGTCCCGACCCCGCACCGGCATCAAGACTGATGAGGACGCGATGAGATGAGCTCTCCGAGTCCGCGCCACACCCTTGCCCGCGCCATGGCCACCGTCGCGGTCCTGCTGTTGCCCCTGCTGTTGTCCCTCACCACTCCCCCGCCCACGGCCCGCGCCGACGCCGGCCCCGGCCACGACTCGCTGGTCGTGCGCACCGATCGCGGCTGGGTGCGCGGGGCGGTCGGCCGCGACGGCGGGCGGGTCTTCCACGGGGTGCCGTTCGCCGCTGCGCCGACCGGCGCGCTGCGCTGGCGTGCGCCGCGGCCCGCCGCCCGGTGGCACGGCGTACGGGGCGCCACCGCACCGGCCCGCCCCTGTCCCCAGCTGCCGTTGACCCTGCTCCCCGACGGCGGTCCCGTCCTGCCCGGCGAGTCCAACCGCACCGGCAGCACCACGGAGGACTGCCTGTACCTCAATGTGTGGACCCCGGCCCGCATCACCGGCCGCCCCCTCCCGGTGCTGGTCTGGCTGCACGGCGGGGGCAACGCCTACGGCGCGGGCAGCGACTACGACGGCTCGGCGCTCGCCGCGCGGGGCCTGGTCGTGGTGACCGTCAACTACCGCCTCGGCGCACTGGGGTTCCTCGCCCATCCCGCCCTGTCCGCGGAAAGCGCGGACAACGCTTCCGGCGACTACGGTCTGCTGGACCAGCAGGCCGCGCTGCGCTGGGTGCGGCACAACATCGGCGCCTTCGGAGGCGACCGGAACCGGGTGACGCTCGGCGGCCAGTCGGCCGGATCGGTGGACACCTGCGCCCACATCGCCTCGCCGACCGCGAAGGGGCTCTTCCACCGGGCGATCCAGCAGAGCGGAAGCTGCGTCTCACCCGGCGCTCTCGCACCCCTCACCCTCGACGCGGCGGAGCGCAAGGGGAACGGCTTCGCGGCCTTAGTGGGCTGCCCCGACCCGACCACCGCGGCGGCCTGTCTGCGCGCCGTGCCGGTCACCGAGCTCATCCGCGCCGCCGGGACCGGGACGGCGTCCCTGTGGGGCCCGAACACCGGCCCGCGCGTCCTGCCGCACCCTCCGGACTCGGCGTGGGCGCAGGGACGAGTGAACGCGGTCCCGACGCTGAGCGGCAGCACCCACCACGAATACCGCTACTTCACCGCGCTGTACGTGGACCTGCTCGGCGGCGGCCCACTGACCCCCGCCTCGTACGCCGCGCTGATCAGGCTCCAGCACGGCGACCGTGCGACCGCGGTCCTCGACACGTACCCGGCGTCGGCCCATCCCTCCCCGAACCTGGCCTACTCCGCCGTCGGCACCGACCAGCGGTTCGCCTGCCCGGCCCGGGCCGACAGCCGGCTGTACGGCACTCGGGCGCCCGTCTACGCCTACGAGTTCGCCGACCCCCAGGCACCACCGTTCATCCCGGCACCCCACACACCACAGGGCGCCTTCCACGCCTCCGAACTGGCCTATCTCTTCCCCATGAACGCGGTGCGGCCCCTGACCCCGGCCCAGCGCCGACTGTCCGCGACGATGACCGCCTACTGGGCCCGGTTCGCCGCGACCGGCGATCCCAACGGGCCCGGAACGCCATCCTGGCCGCGCTACACGCCCGACGAGGACCGCATCCAGGTACTGGCGCCCGACCGGGTCGGCTCCACCAACGGGTTCGCGGCCGATCACCACTGCGCGTTCTGGGAGCCGCGCACTTGATCAACGCCAACGCCGGCGACAAGAGCCTCGCCCTGTCTACGGCTGCGCCTTCGGACGGCTCGTGAGGCCGCGCGACGGGGCGCCCCCGCCCGGGGCGTCCCCCACCTTGACGCCGTGGTGAGCCGCCAGTGCCAGCAACGCCACACGCAGTGGCCCGGTCTCCAGGACGGCGCCCGCGTCGAACCAGCGGGCCACGGCCGTGCCGCTCGCCATCCTCAGTGTGAAGCGGGCCAACTCGTCCGCCACCTCGGGGCGATCACCCAGCCCGAAGACACCGCTCAGCGCGTCCCGGGCCCACACCACCAGCGCGTCCCGGTAGTGCCGCACCTCGGCCACGGCAGCCTCACTCGCGTCCTGCTGCACCATGCCCAGCCCCAACAGCAGCCGCACACCGGGCTGATGACGCTGGAAGGCGTCCCCGACCTCGGTGAGGAAGGCCTCCAGGCGCCCGTTGATGTCGGTGCCCGGCATGTCGGCCACGGGCAGAGCCGCCAGCAGTGTGGTCCTGGCCCGCTCCAGCACCGCGACGTAGATCCCGTCCTTGCTTCCGAAGTGCCAGTAGAGGGAGCTGACCGGCAGACCGCACGCGGCTGAGATCATCGAGATGGACGTGGCGGCATAGCCGTAACGCGCCATCAGTTCGCCGGCTTTGTCGAGAATCGCGTCCCGGGACCGGGCGCCGCGGCCCTGGGCCGGTGCCTGCGTCATACGGCCGACTCTAGAGGAAGCGCCGGCCGGTGTGCCCTCCGGCCGATCGGCCCGCACGCCGGTTCCGGGAAAGTCCGTAAGCCTCGGAACGCCTGTGCGGTGCAGCGACTTCCGGTATGGGTATCTCCATCGGATCCGGGAGTGCCGGGTCGGGCGGATGCGACGGGGGCGGATCAAGTGGCGAGAGAGGCATGGAGCGGCAGCGCCGGGATCGAGGCTGCGGACGCGGTGTTCGAGTTGATGAGACGGCTCATCGACAACTTCCGGGACAACCCGCCGGTGACGCCGCTGGTGGTCCTGCAGGCCACCGAGGAGGACCCGACCGGCACCCTCGACCGACGGGCCGCACAGGTCGTGGAGTTCGTCCGCCAGGGCCATCAGCCGCGGGGGCTGATCGCCAAACGGCTGGACGGCGGGGGCGGCGTGGACGCGTACTCGTCCGCGATCGACATGGTGCGCCAGCTGTGCGAGCACCCCTGGGACAACCAGAGCCAGTCGCAGTACAAGCCGTTCACCTTTCCGCGCTCGCGGCTGCTGCGGGCGATCGAGCAGGCCGCGCCGGAGGTCGGCGGGGAGGTGAGCACCGTGTGGTCCGCGGCCCAGCGCCGCGAACGGCTGATGCGACGGCTGGCCGAGCTGCGCTGGCGGCCGGGGCGCGATCCGGACGGGGCCGACGAGGAGAGCCGCGTCTCGGCGGTGGCGGACACCGTGGGCGCGGTGGTGAACCCGTCCGGCTTCGTGGGGGCGATGTTCATCGCCTGCCTGAGCGTGCTGCTCGGTGAGGGCGGCTGGCAGACGGCTGTGTGGGGTGGCGCGCTCGCGCTGGCCGCGTTCGGCGTGGTGCACCTGCTGGCGCGCAGCGCTCCGCCGTTGCTGTGGCTGCGCCGGGCCAGCCGGTGGTTCGCGACCACCACGTTCCTGGCGCCGTCGAGCGACCGGCCGGAGGCCGCCGAGTGGTCCCGGTGGCGGCCGACGAAGTCCTGGGAGACCATCCGGGGCCGGGCCTTCGCGGCGGCTCAGCAGGTCGTCGCCGCCGAGGCAGGCGATATGACGGCACGTCAGTTCCACTTGGAGCTCAGGGTGTTGGCGCTGCTCGAGGATCTGCGTGAGAACTTCCGGCCCAGGACGCTGGATCTGCGCCGCCGCAAGCGCACGGTGCCGCCCGTGGTGTACCTGCCGTGCGCCACCGAGGACGACGGCGGCCTGCTGTTGCTGCGGGCGATCAGCAATGTGCGCAGCCGCCGCAGCGAAGTGGACCCGCTGCTGGTGCTGGCCGCGATCCCGGCGGCCGAGCGCCTGCGGCCGCCCGGCTTCGAGGGGCCCGTGCTGCCCGTCGTACCGCATTCCGACGGCTCGGCGCAGGACGACGGGGAGCGCGCAGTCGGAGCGGACGCCAGGTACCAGGAGTGGGTGACCGGCCTCAACGTCGGCCAGTCCCCCGGGCGGTCGGCCGCGCTGCCGTGGATCCTGCGGATACCGCTGTCCGCCGACGAGTTGCGCCGCCGGCATTCCGCGCAGCACTCCACGACCAGGATCCGCCGTACGGCCGCCTGGCTGCTGTGGTCCAGGCCCTGCCTGGCGGTGGTCCTCACCATCGCCCTCGCTCTCGGCTTCCTGGGCAACCGGTGGATGGCCGAGCGCTACTGCGCGGGCCGGCTGATCGGCTCCAACACGGACTCCGTTCTGGTGGGCGGCGAGTGCGTGGGCATCGCGACCGGAGACGTACGGCTGGCCGCGGGCAACGGGCTGGAACTGTACGGTGCCGGCAAGGGCATCACCTTCGACACCGTCGAGCAGGCGATCAGGGCCGAGAACGCGCGGATCGGCCCGAAGGACAAGTACGTGACGATCGTCTACGCCGGCCCGGTCACCGCGGCGGACGAGGCCGCCACCCGCAAGGGACTCGAGGAGATCACGGGGGTCTACCTCTATCAGCACTACGCCAACGTCAGCACCCACCAGCCGACCAAGATAAGGGTGTTGCTCGCCAACGGCGGCCAGAACATGCTCCACGTGCTGCCGATGGCCCGGCACATAGCGGACCTGGCCCGGCGCGACCGGTCGATCGTCGGGGTCGTCGGCATGGGACGCAACACCACGGAGAGCGCCGGTGCCGTGCAGATCCTCAAGGGCGCGGGGCTGCCCGTGGTGAGCACCACCAATTCCAGCAGTCGTCTGGCGCGCAAGTTGTCGAACTGGTTCGGTCTGGCCGCCACCGACGAGGAGGAGGCGAACGCGATGCTCGTCCTGGCCAGGCAGCTCGCCCGGCGTGCGGACGGCGCCCGGGCCGTGGTGCTGGCCCGCAAGGTCGGCAGCGAGAAGGACTTCTACACGACCGAACAGGCCAGGGTGGGCCGGCAGATGCTGGATGAGGCCGGCTTCGGCCTGCTGCCCTCCCGGTCCTACGGACTGAGCCCCAACGGCGAGCCGGAACTCACCGACCCGGTCGAGTCGATCTGCGCGAGTCGCCCCGTGCCCAGGGCCCTGTACTTCGCGGGCCGGGTGGAGGACGTGCCCAACCTGATGTCCCAACTCGGCTCCACACCCGGCTGCAACGGCCGGGACATCACCGTGTTCACCGGCGACGACCTGGCCAAGAGCAACTACGCCGAGGGCGAGAGCCTGCGTATCCCGGCGGAGGTCACCCTCTACCACTTCGCGCTGGCACCGATGGATCTCGTAGGTGACACGGGCTTCTACCAGGACTCCCACGCCGTGCTCGGCGATCTGCTCCCCGCGGGCGCGTCGCCGACCGCGCTCGCCGACCCTGCCCGGCCCTGGGACGACGCGCTGTTCTCCAGCGGCCAGACCGTTCTGGCCTACAGCGCCACCGCGGTGCTGTACCGGGCGTCGAAGAACGGCGACGCCCCGCAGACCGCCCCGGAGACCTGGGCCGACCTGCGGTGGCGCCCCAACCCGAACCTGCCGGTCGGCACGGTCAGCTTCGCCGGCAGCCAGCCCTACGCCGACCAGCGGGGGCACGGCTACAAGATCGTTCGGGTGACCTACCGGGATCACAAGGTGCGATCGGAAACGGTGTGCGGACGGCCGGCCGGCAGCGACCAGCCGCTCTCCGCACCACCCGGCCGCAAGGGCGCCGACCCGGATACGGTGTGCAGCGAGGAGTGACCGCACGGTTCAGGGGTGGGGCCCGCTGCCCGGGTCTGGGGCGGGGCGGGCGCGAGAGAGCCGCCGCTCGGGTGAGGTCAGACCCGTACGACGATCTTGCCGGTGTGCGCGTTCGAGTCCATCAGGCGATGGGCGTCCCGGATGGCATCCAGGCCGTCGAAGACCTCCGCCACGACCGGTTTCAGGGTGCCGTCGGAGAGTCCGGAGCCGATGTAGTGGGCGGCGCGGCGGCGGCCGTCCGCCGAGCCGGTGAGGCTGAAGTTGTTGTAGCCCAGCACGGTCAGCGGCCACTGCATGGGCAACAGCACCGTTTCCTCGTTCAGCCAGCCGTAGCAGATCAATGTGCCGTCCTCCACGGCCGCGTCCCCCAGGGCGGCGAACCAGGCGCCGCCGACAGCGTCCAGGACGATCTCGGCACCGCGGCCTCCGGTCAGCCGCTTCGCCTCCTTGATCACGTCCTCCCCCTCGGAGACGATCACATGCTCCGCGCCCAGGTCGAGCAGCCGCTGCCGCTTGGCCTCGGTGCGCGTGGTGACGACGGGCACGGCACCGGCCCGGCGGGCCACCTGGATCGCGGCGGTACCCACTCCGCTGGACCCCCCGGTGATCAGCACGTGGTCGCCCGCCTTCATCCCCGCCCGCTCCACGAGGGCGCCGTAGGCCGTCGAGTACGTCAGCCAGACCGCGGCCGCGGTCACCGCGTCCACCCCCGTGGGGCGCGGGACCAGGGCGGTCTCGGGCATCAGGATCAGGTCGCCGTAGACGCCGTGGGCGCTCAGCTCGTGATTGGCGGCCGTCAGCACGAGATCGCCCGGCGCGAAGGCGGTCACCCCCGGGCCGACCTGCGCCACCTGGCCGGCGGCCTCGTAGCCGTTGCGGGAGCCCGGCAGGGTCGGCTGGTAGAAGTAGCCGCCGGAGCGGAAGAGCGCCTCGGCGCGGTTGAGGGCGAGCGCCTCGACACGGACGAGGACCTCGCCGGGGCCGGGGGCGGGGAGCTCGGTCTCCTCGACGGTCAGGACGTCGGGTCCGCCGATTTCATGAAAAAGCACGGTACGTGCGGTAGTTGACATGCCGTCCACGCTAGGCAGCGGCCCGCGAGACGAGCCATGCCTCACTGTCTCGGTTTCCTGTCCGATCGTCTTCCACGCGGTACGGCGCCGTGCGCGGCCGTTAGCGTTGCGGACATGGACGTGCTCAGTGACGCGGTCGCCGCGATACGCACCGGCCGGCCGCACTCGGGACTGCGGGAGAAACACGCGCCCTGGGGGCTGCGGTTCGAGGCCGCGGGCGGTGCCGGGTTCCATGTGGTGCTGCGGGGGTCGGCCTGGCTGATGCCGTCGCACGGCGAGCCGGTCGCACTGGCGCCGGGAGACGTGGCGTTCCTGGCGCACGGGCGCGGCCACGCGATCGCCAGTGCCCTGGACGCGCCGCTGGAGGACGTACGGCTGGACGGCGAGGGCAACTGGCCCGAACTGCCCGTCCCGCGAAGGGATTCGACGCCGGACACCGTGATGCTGTGCGGCGCCTATCTACTGGACCGCACCCGGGCGCACCCCTTGCTGACGGAACTGCCCGAGGTGGTCCACCTGCCCGCCCGCGTCGGAGCGCACGGCTCCCTGCGCACGGCGGTCGAGCTGCTCGGCGCCGAACTCACCGAACCGCAGCCCGGCTCGGACACCATCGTCACGAACCTCCTGGACACCATGCTGCTCTACATACTGCGCGCCTGGTGGCAGCGCGCGGGCCAGGACAACCCCGGGCACCCCACGGGCTGGGCGGCCGCCCTCGCCGACCCCGGCATCGCGGCGGCCCTGCGCGCCGTCCACGAGAACCCCGCCCATCCCTGGACGGTCGGCGAACTCGGTCTCCGGGCAGGCCTGTCGCGCGCCGCCTTCGCCCGCCGCTTCACCTCCCTGGTGGGCCAGCCTCCGCTGACGTACCTCACCTGGTGGCGCATGACCACGGCCGGCCGCTGCTCCGCGAGAACGACACACCACTCCGGCTCGTCGCCCAACGCACCGGGTACACCTCGGAGTTCGCCTTCGCCAAGGCCTTCAAGCGCGAGTTCGGCGTGGCGCCGGGGCAGTACCGGCGCAGGGCGTCGTGAGTCGGCGGCCCGAGTCTGCGCCGGCAGCCGGTAGCGGGCCGGCCGCACTGGGCTTGGCTCCCAGCGGCCGGCCCGCCGCACTGGATGGACGGTGTGGCGTACCGTCCGCCCTTACGCCGCGAGCGCGTGACCGGGATGCAGGACGACCTTGGTGTAGCCCTCGATCCGCTGGTCGAACTTCTCGTACGCGCTCGGCGCCTCCTCCAGCGGCAGTTCGTGGGAGACCACGAAGCTGGGCTTGGCGCGCCCCGCGATGATCAGGTCACGCAGCTGGCGGTTGTACTGCTTGACGTTGCACTGACCGGTGCCCATCCGCTGGCCCTTCTCGAACATCCTGCCGATGGAGACCAAGAGCTGGCCGTGCTTGGCGTTCTCGTCGGGTCCGCCCGGGTCGGACGGCACGTACAGGCCCGGTACGCCCAGCATGCCCGTCGGCCGCACCGTCTCGACGAGGGTGTTGAGGACGACGGCGGGTTCCTCGTGGCTGGCGTCGTGCGCCTGGGCCTGGTAGCCGACGGCGTCGACGCCCTTGTCGGTTCCCTCGCCATCGGTCTGTTCCTTGATCTGCGCGGCCGGGTCGCCCTTGGTGAAGTCGATCGGCACGGCTCCGATCTCCTCGGCCTTGGCGAGCCGCTCGGGCACCCGGTCCACGGAGAACACCTTCGACGCACCGCGCAACAGCGCGGAGTACGCGGCCATCAGCCCGACCGGGCCGGCACCGAAGACGGCCACGCTCTCGCCGGGGGACACCTGGGCGAGCTCGCAGCCGTGGTAGCCGGTCGGGAAGATGTCGGCGAGCAGCACGAAATCGGTCTCGAAGTTGTTCGTCGGCAGCTTCAGGCAGTTGAAATCGGCGAACGGCACCCGCAGGAGCTCTGCCTGCCCGCCCGTGTACGGGCCCATGGCCACATAGCCATAGGCTCCACCGGCGAAGCCCGGATTGACCGTCAGGCAGAAGCCGGTCCTCCCGGCGAGGCAGTTCTTGCAGAATCCGCAGGCGACGTTGAACGGCATGACGACACGGTCGCCCTTCGACAGGGAGGTCACTCCCGCGCCGACTTCCTCGATGATGCCGAGGTTCTCGTGTCCGAAGACGATGCCCGACTCGGCCGCCGTGCGGCCCTCGTACATGTGCAGGTCGGATCCGCAGATGGCGGTCGATGTGACCCGTACCAGCACATCGTTCGGGTGCTGGATCTGCGGATCATCGACCTCCCTGACGGCGACGCTGAAGGGCTTCTCGTAGACGACGGCTTTCACCTGGATCACCTCCGCGTCGAACGCCGGGTGACGACGACGATCCGCCCCGGTCGCGGCCTTTGCCGGGAGAACGGGTGTCGAGGCGGAGCCCGTCGATCCATGTCGTAGCCCAGGCGCCCTTGCTTCCCCCCTCCGGACACTTCCAGGGAACGCCGATGACGCATGCGCTGCAACCCGCGTCAGGCCGGGAACCCCCCGGCGTCGAGTTACCCATTGCACACGTCGTGTCATCGAGAGAGACGAGGCAGGCGCGCGCCCGAGGCCAAGAGCCTGCGCCGTCCAGTCACGGTCCGCCGCCGGGGGGCGGGGCGGTGCTCCGGCGTCGCCGCGCACGTCGGCCGGCAGACCTACGGCGACCACGGAAGAAGCGGGCCTTGGGGCGGGCGTCGGCGGGCCTTCACCAGGTGTCGACGCAGCTGCGCGGGCCGCGCTGCCCGGGCTCGGGATCATGCAGCAGCGTGCTGATCCAGCGACGGGACTCGGCCGGATCGATGACGTCGTCGATCTCGAAGACCGATGCGACGTTGAGGGCCTTGCCGTGCTCGTAGGCGGCGGCGACCATGCGGGCGAACTCCCGCTCGCGCTCGTCCGCGTCCTCGATGGCCGCCAGCTCCCGGCGGTAGCCCAACCGCACCGCCCCCTCGATGCCCATCGGCCCGAACTCGCCCGTGGGCCATGCCACCGTGAACCGGGGGATGCGGAAGCCGCCGCCGGCCATGGCCTGGGCGCCCAGCCCATAGCCCTTGCGCAGCACGATCATCCCGAAGGGCACCGTGAGCGCCGAGGCGTGTACGAACATGCGGCTGACATGCCGGACGGTCGCGGTCTTCTCCGCCTCGGGGCCGACCATGAAGCCGGGCGTGTCGCACAGGGAGACCACCGGCAGCCCGAACGCGTCGCACAGCTGCAGGAAGCGGCTCGCCTTGTCGGCCGCGTCGGAGTCGATGGCGCCGCCCAGCTGCCGCGGATCATTGGCGAGGATGCCGCACGGGCGGCCCTCCACCCGGGCCAGCGCGGTGATGATGCCGCGTCCGAAGTGCCGTCGCAGCTCAAGGACGGAGTCCGCGTCGGCGAGGGTGGCGATGACCGCGCGCACGTCGTACGCCCGCCGGCGGTTCTCGGGAACGAGGTGGCGCAGTCGGCGCTGGTCGGGGCACTCCCATTCCGTCACCGGGCCCTGGAAGTACGACAGATACGTGCGCGCCAGCCGGACGGCGTCCGCGTCGTCCTCGGCCTCGAGGTCGATGACGCCGTTCGCCCGCTGGACCTCGACAGGCCCGATGTCCTCCGGGGCGTAGCTGCCCAGTCCCCCGCCCTCGATCATGGCCGGGCCGCCCATGCCGATGGTGGCCTCGGGCGTGGCGATGATGACGTCGCAGCAGCCGAGCAGCGCGGCGTTGCCGGCGAAGCAGCGCCCCGAGCCGATGCCGACCAGCGGCACCTTCCCGCTCAGGGACGCGAACAGCGCGAAGGCCGTGCAGTCCAGGCCGGAGACCACCGTGCCGTCCACATCGCCCGGCCGGCCGCCGCCCCCTTCGGCGAACAGGACGACGGGCAGGTGCGCCTGTTCGGCCAGCGCGAAGAGCCGGTCCTTCTTGCGGTGGCCCGTGATGCCCTGGGTGCCGGCCATCACGCTGTAGTCGTACGACATCGCCACCACGCGGGCGGACTCGGGGCCGAACCGGTCTGCCCCCACCGTGCCCACGCCGCCGACCAGGCCGTCGGCGGGGGTGCGGCGGATGAGGTCGTCCAGGGACCGGCGGCTGCGCTGGGCGGCGATGGCCAGGCCGCCGTACTCGATGAAACTGCCGGGGTCGCACAGGTCGGCGATGTTCTCGCGGGCGGTGCGCCGCCCCTCGGCGTGCCGCCGGGCGACCATCTCGGGACGGTGGGCGTCGTCGCCGAACCGCTTGCGCGCCCGCACCTCCTCCAGATCGGCGCGTGGGGCGTCCGGGTCCGGCCGCTCCTCGGGGCGCGGCTCACCGTCCGCCGCGCCGGTGGCCTCCATCACCACCAGCGGCTGACCGTGCTCGGCGAGCTCACCCAGCCCCGCCCGTACGGCGACGACCACGCCGTCACCCGGCGCCTGGAGCAGGTGCTCCATCTTCATGGACTCCAGGACCACCAGGGTGCTGCCGGCCCGTACGCGCTCGCCCTCGGCGACGGCGACGTCGACGACGGTGGCCGTCATGGGCGCGGTGACGGTGAGCGTGCCCTGCGGCTCGAAAGCGTCGGCGAACCCCGCGTCCTTCTCCGCGTCCTTCTCCGCGTCCTTACCCAGGTCTGTCTCCCGTTCTCTCCCCCGTTCTGTCTCCCGTTCTCTCCCCCGTTCTGTCTCCCGTTCTGTCCCCTGCGGGACCAGTGCGGGCAGAAGTTCGTCGAAGAGCGCCGTGTGCAGCCGCCCGGCGACGACCTCGGGCGCCTCCAACAGGCGCCGCAGCACCCCGGCGTTGGTGGCGACTCCCTCCACCCTCAGCTCCGCCAGGGCGCGGCGGGCGCGGACGAGCGTGTCGGGCAGGCTGCCGGAACCGTCGTGGGCGACGAGCTTGGCCAGCAGCGAGTCGAATCGCGGGCTGACCAGAGCGCCGGGGAACGCGGCGGTGTCGACGCGCACACCCGGGCCGGCCGGCGGCCAGAAGACGTCCAGCGTGCCGGCGGACGGCAGCACCGTCCCGTCGGGGCGGACCGTCTCGGCGTTGACCCGCATCTGCACCGCGCAGCCGCGGGGCACGGGAGCCTGCCCCGCCCCGATGCGGTCGAGGCTCTCGCCGGAGGCCACCCGCAGTTGCGCCTTGACCAGGTCGATGCCGGTGACCTCCTCGGTGACGGTGTGTTCGACCTGGATGCGCGGGTTGGCCTCGAGGAAGTAGAAGCCCGTGGACCCCTCGCCGGTGTCCACGAGGAACTCGAACGTGCCGAGACCGGCGTAGGCGACCTCCCGGGCCATGCGCAGCGCCGCATCGTGCAGCCCGGTCCGCACCGCCTGGTCAAGGCCGGGCGCCGGCGCGATCTCCACGAGCTTCTGCCGGTGCCGCTGCAGGCTGCAGTCGCGGTCGCCGTAGCCGACGACGGCGCCCGTGCCGTCGCCGAGCACCTGCACCTCCACATGGCGGGCACGCCGCAGCAACTGCTCGAGGTAGACCGCGCCGTCACCGAAGGCGCGCGAGGCCTCGGAACGGCAGCGCCGCACGGCCTCCTCCAACTCCCCTGCCTCGTACACCGGCCGCATGCCGCGCCCGCCGCCGCCGGCGACCGCCTTGACCATCACGGCGGCACCCTCGCCGAGGCCGGCCATGAACGCACGCGCCTCCTCGATGCCGGTGTCGCGGTACGTCGCCGGCAGTACCGGCACGCCGAGGCGCGCGGCGAGTTCACGGGCCGCGGTCTTGTCGCCGAGGGTGCGCAGCACCTCGGGGCGCGGCCCGACCCAGGTGAGTCCGGCGTCGGTGCACCGCTGTGCGAAGTCGGCGTGCTCGGCCAGCAGTCCGTAGCCGGGGTGGACCGCGTCGCAGCCCGTGCGCACCGCCGCGCCGACCAGGGCGGCCGCGTCCAGGAAGGCCCCCGGCCCCTCCCCGTCGAGCACCACGACCTCGTCCGCCATGCGGGTGTGCAGAGCGTCCGCGTCGTCGCGGGAGCGAAGCGCCACCGTCAGCAGGTCCAGCTCGCGGGCGGCGCGGATCACCCGTACCGCGATCTCGCCGCGGTTGGCGACCAGCAGCTTGGCCAGACCCATCGTCACCGGTCCTTTCCGTAGGCATCGGCAGCAGGCGGGGACGCGGAAGACACGGCGATGCGCGCGGCCCGCTCCAGCAGCTCGCCCTTCTTCACCTTGCCGGTGGTGGTCATGGGCAGGACGTCGACGCACCTCACCACGGGCACCTTGTACGGCGCCATGTTCGCGCGCGCCCACGCGCGCACGCCCTCGGCGTCCAGCGTGGCGCCTGGGCGGGGCTCGACGAAGGCCAGCGGCACCCGGCCCCGTTGGGGATCGTCCATCGGTACCACCGCCGCGGTCAGCACCTCCGGGTGCCGTGCCAGCAGCGCCCCCAGCTCGGACGGGAAGACACTCATACCCGAGACCTTGATCATCTCCTTGTCGAGGCCGGCCATACGCGCTGCCGACGGGCTCGTACGTCGGCCAAGTACTCCTCCACGCGCGCGTTGTCCGCCACGACGGCCTCCACCGGCTCCGGCATACCAACTGGTCGGCATGTGCCGCATCACCGTAAAGGGAGCCGACACGCCAGGACAAGAGCCCGGACACTGCGGGGGCAGGCCGGAGCTTCGGTTTCGTTGATCCCCACACCGACGGGTGACGAACCAGTCGAGAAGACACCCGCGAGAGCGATTAATTGAATGCGGTACAGGTGAATCCTGAATTGAAACAGCCTGGCTGATGGTGAATCAGACGGCGCGCATGCCCCGCCCCAGATGATCCCATTCCGAGTCAGAGCGGCACTCCACGCGCGGAGACCGTTGTATTCGGCAATGGCGCTAATTCGACTTCAGCACCGCCTCGCATCCCGACATGCTCTGGGTGCCCAGGCGCCAGGACCGATCCCCGGTCGAGCAGGCGTCGGCCACGGCGGGACGGGAGGAGCCTGCGCGGACTGAGGACTGTTGAGCGCATCGAGGACATCCGGGTACCGCGCAGGGATGGGCCGCAGCCGCACGTTCGGCGCCTGCGGCCACACCATTTCCCCGGCTCTCCGCGGGGGCCGGTTATCGGGTCCCGACTGCGGTCGACAGGCCGCAAAAGGAAGCACTCCTTTGAGCAAGCACCGGCAATTCCGGCCGGGAAGAAATGCGCACACCTGCGAGACAGAAATCCAGCGCCCTATTTCAGGAGCAGGTCATGAAGCGAACGCACCATCGCACCGTGGCACTTGTCGCCACGGTGTCCGGTCTTACCCTCTGCCTCACGGGCGTGGCCCGCGCGGCCGACGCACCGACGCCGCACTTTCTCGCCACCACACTCGTGAACAAGACCGGCACCACCATCACGGTCACCGCCGGAGTCGGACGGGGCAACACGATCAGTGTCTGGCAGTCAGGCAGCAGCATCAGAATCAGAGACACCGGAGACACGGTCGCACCGTCCGGCGACTGCTACGCCATCAGCTCGACCGAAGTCGCCTGCAGGGCCGCCGACACCACCGAACTCGTGGTCAACGCCGGCGACCAGGACGACAACGTCACCTCCTCGCTGACGGTCCTCGGCGTCACCCTCATCGGTGGTGCCGGCAGCGACAACCTCTACGGCGGATCGGCCAACGACACCCTCGAAGGCGACGAGGGCTCCGACTTCCTCTCCGGCGGCGCCGGCAACGACACGCTGACCGGGGGAGCCGAGGCGGACAGGATCTTCGGCGGCTCCGGCAATGACTCCGTCGAGGGACGCGGCGGCTCGGACATCGTGGACGGCGGCGCCGGCAACGACGTGATCTACGGCGGCAGCGGCAACGAGCACATCGTCGCCGGCGCCGGCAACGACTACGCCGAGGGCGGCAACGGCCGGGACACCATCGACGCCGTGGACAACGTCAGCGGCAACGACTACCTCGAAGGCGGTGCTGACGTGGACGACTGCCGCGCCGACTTGGGCGACAACGTCAGCGGATGCCCCTGACCGGCGTGAGCGAGCAGCACGCCAGTACCCGTACACGGCGAGTCAACACGAAAGGCGGGCACCGATGAGAACACGAAGCATCTGCACCACGTTGGCGGCGATCGGCGCACTCACCTGCGCCCCGCTGACCGCCGCCTCCGCCGCGCCCGGTGCGGCCCCCGGCGGAAGCCTGGCCGGCACCACGGTCGTGCAAGAGGTGGGTGACGCCTTGGTCGTCACGGCCGCCCAAGGCGTGGCGAACGACATCACCGTCCGGCGCCAGGGCAACGTTGTCGTCGTGACGGACACGGGCGACATCGTGTCCGCCGTCGCCCCGTGTCAGTCGACGGGGACGCACACGGCAGAGTGTCCGCTGCCCGTCACGTCGATACGGGTCAACGCCGAGGACGCCGACGACAGCGTCACCATCTCCCCGAACCTGGAGGCCGCCGGAACGGTGATCGGCGGAGCCGGTGACGACCGCCTGAGTGGCGGCCCCCGGGCGGACCGGCTCGTCGGCGACGACCCGTCTGCCACCGGCCTGCGGGCGACACCGGGCAACGACACCATCAACGGCGGCCCCGGCAACGACACGATCTCCGGACTGGCCGGCAACGACACCATCAACGGCAATGCCGGCAACGACACCCTCAACGGCGACGACGGCAACGACTCCCTCGGGGGTGACCAGGGCAACGACACCCTCACCGGGGGCCGCGGCAACGACACGCACATCGGCGGCGAGGGCAATGACACCCTCAACGCCGTGGACGGCGTGATCGCCAACGACAGCCTCGACGGCGGCCTCGGCTTCGACACCTGCAACCGCGACACCGGCGACACGGCCGTCAACTGCCCCTGACCAACGGGTCATCACCTGCTGTCATCCTGTCGCCGGACAGCCTGTACGGCTGTCCGGCGGCGCCTCCGACCCGATCGGTCCCAGGGCGCGGCTACTGGTCGGCGACGGCTTCCACGCGGAACGGGTGATCCGCGCGGTCGTGGCCCGCTACGCCGATCGTCCCACGGTGATCGGCTTCCCCTCCCGCGGTGATCGGCTGCCAGGTCGACAACGAGCCGGGCCCGCGACTGCCGCACAACCACGGTGTCTTCCATCGGTTCGTCGACCTGCGGCGGCAGTACGGCGACGTCACGCGTGATCGAGTACTGGCCCGTTCTACCGGGACGCGTTCGAGGCGGGGCGCCAGGTACGGATCCTGCACGCCCACCAGCTGCACGATCCGCGCGGCGAACGCCCGGGACTGGCCCCGGAGTCGGCGGCCGAGCTGCATCCCGTACTCATCGCCCCGCGCTGTACGTGGCGGACGACGGAAACGACACCCTCGGGCCTGGCCGAGTACCACCACCCTCACTTCGGACGCCGGCTTGCCGCCACCACCGCGTGGTCACTGCGACGCGTCGTCCTGGCCGACGAGCTTTTCGAAGAAGAACTCGTGCTTGAGGAACGACACGTCGTACTCGTGCCCCGGATACGGCGGGATCAGCTGAGCCGCCTGGATCAGGCGCCAGCCGTCATACAGGGCTGCCACTCCCGTCTCGTAGGGAGGCTCGTCGCTGTCGCCCGTGGTGGGGGACGTGCGACCGGTGCCGTCATAGAGGGACCAGCCCACGACCGGGGAGTCCAGGGCCGACGTGGCCAGGTACAGCACCAGCACCTGCTGGCGGACCGTGGAAGCGGTCGTTGTCGGGGCGGGGGTGGTCGTGGTCACGCGGAAACCTCCTGCGGTCGGTTGGAGACGCGGGTGACCCAGTGGTCGAGGTCGAAGGTCTCGTCGCCGGTCAGCGCCCGCCACATCAGGACGCGGTTGTAGAGCTCCAGGCGGCCGGTCGCGTGCTCATACCAGGGAAAGCCGGTGTTCAACTCCTGCGCCACACGCGGGTCCGACAGGTCCGAGGTGTCCCACAGCCGCCGCTGCCGTACCGTCGGATTGAAGCGGATCTTGAACATGTAGCGGCGGATGCCGCTGTCGTTGCGCCGGCCGCCGTGCCAGAGGCCGTGGTGCAGAAACACCACGGTGCCCGCCGGGCAGACCAGTCGGCTCTGGCCGCGCAGGTTCTGGTACCGGCCGGTGTCGCTCTCGTTCGTACGCCGCAGATGGCTGCCGGGCACACTGAGCGTGCCGCCCATCTCCAGCGTCACCTCCTGCGGGTAGTACATGAGCTGCACGTCGAACGCATCGGTCCGTACGTCGATGATGGCGTCCCCGTGCAGCGGCTGTGCCGCGCCCTCGTGCGGCTCCCGGACGTGCACGAAGTGATGGTCCACGTTCGGATCGGGTCCGACGAGACTGCGCAACGCGCCTGCCACCTCGGGCACTTCCACGAGGCGCCGCATGAAGGATCCCTCGGGATAGGCGTCGAGGACCGGCGTGCCGTACGGCACCGGCGGGATGCCGGCCTGGAAGGCCTGCATGGCCTCGGCGTTCATCTCCGCGGGCACCACGGCATCCATGCGCAGCGAGCCGTGGGCGACGAAGTGCGCCATCTGTACCGAGCTGAGCAAGTGCTCTCCGATTGTCGTCATGTCCGCCACGGTAGGGAGCGCACCGCCCCGGGCGCGTGGCCCCGACTCACCCACTACTGGTAGTTTTTCACCATGCGTGAGGTCATGGTCTGCCTGGACGAGCCGCCCGTCGTGGCAAACGTCGGTGTCGGCATCCATGGCTCGGCCGGGCACACCGACGTCTTCCGCCTGCCCGATCTGTGGCAGCTGCACCTGTACCGGTACGAGGCCGACCTCACCGTCGACGGCACGCCCCACACCATCCGCCCCGGTCGGATCAGCCTCGTTCCGCCCGCCACGACCGTCCGGTACCGCTATCGAGGCCGCTCCGAGCACCTCTACGCCCACCTGCGCCTGCCCACAGGCGGCGAACCCCGCTCGGTGCCCGTCATGCAGGACGCGGGCCCGGAACTGCCCGCCCTGTCCGCCCTGATGCTCCAGGCCGTCGCCGCCTGGCCGAGCACCCCGGTGCGGGCGGCGGCCGAGGTCTGGGCCGCCCTGTGGCGAGTCGCCCATCTCACCGCGCCCGCTCCGCAGGAGGCCCGCAGCGGCCCGCATCCGGCCGTCACCGCCGCGATCTCCCACATCGAGTCCCGCCTCGCCGACCCTCTGACCGTCCCCGGTGTGGCCCGCTCCGCCGGGGTCTCCCACAACCACCTCACCCGGCTGTTCCGCGCCGCCACCGGCGACACGGTCGTCGCCTACATCCGGCAGCGCCGCCTGGAACGCGCCCGCCACCTGCTGCGCGAGTCCACCCTCTCCGTCTCCGCGATCGCCGCCATGGTCGGCATTCCCGACCTCCAGGCATTCAACAAGGCCTGCCGCCGGGAACTCGGAGCTTCGCCCCGGGCCGTGCGCGGTGCACAGCGTTCTCCCGGGTTCGAGGACGGATAGCGGGACCCTGCCGCAGCCACAGCCGGCGTGATGCAGAGGCATCTCCGAGGCGGGCGCGTCCCCTCGACCCGGCAGCGAAGTGCGGTCGAGCGACCTGTTCACAAGACTTAGTCGCGTAGGATGCCGTCATGGCTCATGTATCCGCGGCAGAGCGCCGCCCTCAGTTGATCAAGGCGGCCATCGACCTGATGACCAGGGAGGGCGTCGCCGCCGGCAGCACCCGCGCCATCGCCGCAGAGCTGGGTGTGGCCCAGGCGACCGTGCACTACACCTTCGGCACGAAGGAAGAGCTGTACCGGGCCGTGATGGAGCAGCTCACCCAGGACCTGGTCGCCCAGGTGGAGCAGGCCGCGCCCACGGACGCGACCTTCGAGGACACGATCACCACGCTCGCCGAGGCACTGTGGCGCACCGTGCTCGAACAGCCCGCGTCGTACCAGCTCCTCACGGAACTGTCCATGTTCGCGCTGCGCACACCCCATCTCCAGGAGGCTCTGCACAGCCACCACCGCGACATCTCGGCCGTGACGACGAAGCTGATCAACGAGGCCGCCGAACGCACCGGCCACCAACTCGGCCAGCCCGCCGAGACGATCGCGAGATTCTTCCTCGCGGGCTTCGACGGACTGACGATGCAGCACCTCTCAGTGCCGGACGAGGAAGCCGAAAAGGCATGCCTGCGTGCCTTGGTCTCGGCCGTTCTGGCCATGGCCTGAGACTGCCCTTCGGATGGCGTCGAGGGCACGGGCGGACTCGTCCGGAGCGATCCCGACGGGAAACATGACGGCACCCCGCCGGGTGGCAGGTACATGGACGTACGGCGGCTCCTCGAACCGGTGAGCCGTGGACGTCCGACAGCCTCGCGGCCGGCTACCGCACCGCCTACGGCGACTTCGTCCAGAAGCGGCGCACGCGCTACGGGGCCGACACGACCATCGTGGCGGTCGGCGCCGGCCCGTACGCCGGCCATGTCCAGCAGGTGGTCAAGGCACGCAATGATGCCGGCGACAGCCGGTCCGCTACTGGTTCCTCGACGACTCGGGCCTGGACTTCCTCGGCTGCGACTGGCACTACTCGGCCCACGACGACCGACTCATCGCCGACCGGCTCCTCGTTCATCGCCGGCCTGCCGACGGGCTGGTGACGGCGCGGGCCACCCAGGAACACCTCGCGACGCTGACCTGAGGTTCTCCTCCACGGCAGCAGCGCTCCACTCGGCCTCGGACTCGTCGTCCGGGGCCGTTTGACCTGAGCGAATGGGCACCAGGCCGTCGGTCCCGGCGCCCTGGGTGATCTTGACGTGTTGCCGTCCGAAACACGCTGCGCGCCTCGCCGGAGTCACCACCGCGCTCTGTCCTGAAGGCCTGGGTGCCGCCTCCCCGGCAACCAGGCACGCGTGTTCACAGGCCTGTGAGGGTGGTGGCGATCTCCCCTGAGCACCCCAACGAACAGCAGGCGGCGCGGACGTCACCGCCGCCGCTGGACCGCCACCGGTCTGCCGCTCGGCGTGCCCGCCGTCCTCGTGCCGTATCTCCACACCGCCAACCAGCAGTGGAAGCTGAAGCCCACCAGGGACGGCAGACTCCGCAAACCTTGCCGACGGAAATTGTCGTTCGAGGTCCGGCGGCAAGGTGCGCGTTCGGGAATCGCTCCGGCGTTCGCCTCTACGCGCGGACGAGTGCACCGCCGGTCGCCCCTACTGCGGCTAGATGCTTGATCCGCCCCCGGAGGTGTTGCTCCACCAGGCGCTGTAGGCGTTCAGCGAGTACCGCTTCTGCACGCCGCTCGTCGAGGTGATCTCAAGGCCGAACTGCATCGTGTCGAAGGTGGTGTTGCGCAGGAGGTTCTGCGACGCGGCCCATCGCCAGACCGCCGAGGCGTCGATGGTGCCGCTGTTGCTCTGCTGGGCGGGGATGAGCTGCAGGACGTTCCAGCCGGGGTCGGCCTGCCAGACCGACGCGTACCGGACGCCGCCGATGGTCACGTTGGACGCGATCTGCCTTCCCCAGCCGCCTGCCGTCCCCCCGGACCAGCTGGTGAAGACCATGATCTCGTCCTGGTTGCCGGTCGACCAGAGGTCGCTCGTCCAGTTCCAGTGGTCACCGCCGGCGACGGGCGCCGACGACGTGTTGTACCAGAAGCCCGCCGAGTTCAGCTGCGAGAGCGGCGTCTGGGGCCGGACCGAGGTGTTCGGGTAGGTCTTGATCCCGCCGCCGGAGTGGTTGGCATCGACGTACCAGGACTTGATGCTGTTGACGGTCAGGCACTGCGGGCCGTGGTTGTCGCCCCAGATGTTGTTGTAGATCGTCCAGGTGCCCTGGGTGTACTGACCCCACCGGTCGCAGGTGGAGTACACCTGGGCCTGCGCCGGAGACGCGAAGCTCAGTAACCCGGCGATCACGGCGACGATCAGGGCCAGCCGACCGAGCCCGGCCGACTTGCTGCTTATGGATTTACGGGCTTGCCATCTCATGTGTCCCTCCAAGGACGGCGATGGGTTGTTCCGGACCCCCCGGTCTGGTGGCGGACTCCGGCGCCGCGAGGTGTCGCTCGCCGGCGAGTCCGGGCGCGGGACGGTGCGACTCAGCTCCGTCCGAGGTGCTGGCGCCTTCGCTTCGTCGAAGCGCTTGCGTCTGCGGACAGTAATGATGGGGCGTCTGGTCAGCAAGACTCTGCACAGGAGGACACATTTCTTTCACCTCCGGACTGCTGTACTGCGGATTTCGGACTGCCATGTCGAAGCGCTTCGACCAGATCAACCGCGCCCGCCATCCGGCCTTCGGAACCGCTACTGGCCCTGCTCAGCCGGGCTGCCCGCCCCGGCAAGGTTTCCGCTTCCTCCAGCAGCGACACTGTGGAGCCGACGGGAGCCAGCTCGCCGTCGGGGAAGTCGTACCGGTCGATGAGGGGTCCAGTCGGAACATGGGCACATGATGGTGGCCGCTGCGGGGCCGGTGGCCGGTCGGACGGGCGGACCGGCCACCGGCCACCGGCCGGCCACCCCGCCACCGGCCACCGGCCCCGGCCACCGGCCCAGAAGCATCCGGTGCCTGTCAGAGGTCGGTCCTCGACGCCTCGGAACGAAGCAAGGTGTTGAGGTTGGCCATGGAAGTGCGCATGCCGGCACGCATCGCGGGTTGCTGTATGCAGTCGAGGAGGAGGCCCAGCGGACCGAGGCCGATGGCGTACTCGACCTGATAGAGCATCTCCGTCACCTCCCGGCCGTCGGCGCTGTGGACCGGGCGGAACTCGAAGGTGTTGGTGACGTCCTGGAGCGGGGCGAAGCCGGTGCCGATGTCGACGCGGCGCTTGAAGGGCTCGATCTCCCGGACGGTCCAGACCGACTCGGTCTTCAACGGGCCGAGGGTGCGGTTGCGCTCGGAGTAGGTCTTGCCGACAACGGCGACGCCGTGGTGGTCGGTGACCTCGATGGCGCCGGCGACCCACTCGGCGTACCGGTCGGTGCGGGCGATGACGTCCCAGACCCGCCCGAGGGGGGCGTCGATGACGGCGGTCTCGGCGACGACGAAACGGTTCATGGCAGGGCTCCCTTGCTTGTCGGTGCTTCTTGCACTCAGATCTGGTGGAGGAGTTCGGTGGCGGTGTGGCGGCCGGAGCGGACCGCGCCGTCCATGTAGCCGTTCCAGTAGGGGGAGAACTCGGCGCCCGCCCAGTGCACGCGGCCGTGGGGGCGGCCCATCCACTGGCCGAAGTCGCTGAGCACACCGGGGGCAGCGACGGAGGTGGGGCCGCCCTGGGTCCACTGCTCGGCGGTCCAGTCCTGCTCGACGTAGTCGACGGTGTCGAAGGCGCGGTCCCCGACGACCTGGGCGAAGCAGCGCAGGACGGCGCCGCGGCGCTCGGCGGCCGGACGGTGGGCCCACTTGCGCCATTCCCTGCCGCCGAGGAAGCCCATGAGCACGCCCGGTCCGCCGTCGGGCGGGGTGTTGTCGAACATCTCGCGGATGGGGCTGCCGCCGCGCAGCAGACCCATGCCGGACAGGCCGTCCTCCCGCCAGAACGGCTTGTCGTACACAGCCACGCACTTCATGAGCGTGCCGAACGGCAGCCGCTGGAAGAGCTGGTCCTGCTGCGCCGGAAGCAGCGGGTCCCACAGGATCCGCGAGGCCACCAGCGGCGGTACGGCGACGATCACCCGGTCGGCCCGCCAGTCGCCGGCGTCGGAGACCACGGTGACACCGGTGGAGTCCTGGCTGACGCGTCGCACCGGCGCCGACAGCTGGACCCGGCCGTCGAGTTCCTCGGCCAGCCGCTGCGCGACCAGCTGCGAGCCGCCGACGAACCGGCTGTCCTGGGCGCCGCCGGTGGTGCCGGTGCCGCGCTCCATGGTGCCGGGGTGCGTCTCGTTGCCGAACGTCGAGACGTACCAGAGGCTGAACAGCGCGGACGCGTCGCGCGCCTCGCCGCCGTAGGCGGAGTTCAGGAACATGTTGATCATGTCGACGGCGTCGCCGGTGATCTCGGCCTTGCGCAGCCAGGTCTCGTAGGTCATGCCGTCCAGTTCGCGGGCGTTCGGGGCCTGCCAGGGGGCGGCCGGGTTCACCTTGGCCGCGGCCTGGCCGATGCGGGCCAGGGCGATGCCCATGTCCGGCAGCGCGAACAGGTCCGGCGGGGTGTGCCCGGTGAACCGCTTGGCCTTGCCCTCGTGCACGTAGACGGTCTCGCCGGGGACGGCGGCCTGATAGGTGTCCACGCCGACCTCCTTGGCCAGCGCCAGGATGTGGTCCTGGGTGGGGCCGACGAACTGCCCGCCGATCTCGGTGACCTGGCCGTCGCCGAGGTGATGGTTGAGCAGTCGGCCTCCGACCCGGTCGCGGGCCTCCAGCACGGCCACCGACTTGCCCGCCGCCACCAGCTCCCGTGCCGCGGTCAGACCGGCGAGTCCCGCGCCGATCACCACTACGTCCGCCCTGCGGGCCTGGTGTGACGTGGCGGTGCCCGTGTCCTGCGTGCTGCTCATGATCACTCCTTGTCATGGGGTGTCCCGGCGCTGCGGAAGTGCCCCGCGGGGAAAGCGGCACAGGCCCGTGACCTGGCTCTTCCGGGGGGTGGTGCGCTCCGGTGGCCACCACCATACAGACGACATGGTCAACTGACAATGTCGGAGGTTCCAGTTAGTCGATTTGATCGTATGACTTGAGCGAATGATAAAGTCGGTGCTCGAAGTTCCGTCGTTGGTCCCGCCCCCGCGACGAGACGTCCGGAAATTCCCTTACCGACCTTGGGAGTTCGTCATGGCTGTCCTGCTCCATCGGCTGGGCCGCAGCGCCTACCGTCATCGCAAGCTCGTGCTCGGTATCTGGCTCGTCGTCCTCGCCGCTCTCGTCACGTGCGTCGGCGTCTTCGGCGGCAAGCTCGACGACCGCTTCACCGTTCCGGGGACCGAGTCTCAGCGCGCGCTGGACACGCTCGGCAAGACGCTGCCCAAAGCCTCCGGGGTGAACGCCCAGATCGTCTTCACCGCGCCCGAGGGCAGCCGGGTCACCGACGCCCGCTTCACCGCGGCCATCACCGGAGCCGAGACGGCGGCTTCCAAAGCGCCCCAGGTCAGCGCCGTCATGGGCCCGGGCGTCACCGGCGCCGTCTCGGCCGACCGGAGCACCGCGATCGTGCAGGTGCAGTACTCCGTGCAGCGGGCCGAGGTACGCGCCTCGTCCCTGGATGCCATAGAGCGGGCCGCCGAGGTCGCCGAGAAGAACGGACTGAAGACCTCCGTCGGCGGCAGCGTCTACGGCAGCAACGGCGTGCACATAGGCCCGTCCGAGATCATCGGCGTCGCCGTCGCCGTGCTCGTCCTCGTCGTCACCTTCGGCTCCCTGCTCGCCGCAGGCATGTCGCTGCTGCCGGCCCTGCTCGGTGTGGCCGTGGGACTCGCCGGGCTGCTCGCCCTCGCTCCGGCGGTCAGCATCTCCTCCACCGCCGTCACGCTCGCGCTGATGCTGGGGCTGGCCGTGGGCATCGACTACGTCCTGTTCATCCTGTCGCGCCACCGCCAGCAGCTCGCCCGCGGCACCGATCCGCAGGAATCCGTGGCGCTGGCCACCGGCACGGCCGGCAGCGCGGTCGTCTTCGCCGGCAGCACCGTGATCATCGCCCTGGCCGCACTCAGCGTCATCGGCATCCCGTTCCTGACCGTGATGGGCCTCGGTGCCGCCGGAGCCGTCCTCGTCGCCGTCCTGGCCGCGATCACCCTGGTCCCGGCCCTCGCCGGATTCGCCGGCACCCGGCTGACCCCGAAGCCCGGCAGCAAGGCGGCCCAGCGGGCCACCGACCCGGACGGATCCGCCGGACAGTCCACCTTGGGCGCCCGCTGGGTGAAGTTCGCCGTCGCCAAGCCCCTGCTCACCGTCCTGGCCGTCGCGGGCGTCCTCCTCGCGCTCGCCCTTCCGGCCGCCGACCTGCGCCTGGCCCTGCCGGACAACGCGTCGGCCCCGGTCGGCTCCACCGAGCGCAAGGCCTACGACACGATCGGCGACAAGTTCGGCCCCGGCTTCAACGGTCCACTCCTGGTGCTGACCGAGACCGACGACGGGTCCGGTGCGCAGGCGGGCTCCGAGGTCGCCCGAAAGCTGCGGGACCTCAAGGGTGTCAAGGCGGTGCTGCCGGCGGTCCCCACGCACGACTCGGCGCAGACCGTCATCCAGGTCGTCCCCGAGACCGGACCCGACAGCGTCCGCACCGACCGGCTCGTCCGCGACATCCGTGCCGTGGCCCCGCAACTGCGCGAAAGCAGCGGAGCGAGGGTCGCCGTCACCGGCACCACCGCCGTCAACATCGATGTCTCCAACCGCCTCAGCGACTCCCTGCTGCCGTTCATGGCGATCGTCATCGGCCTCAGTCTGATCCTGCTGACCATGGTGTTCCGCTCGCTGGTCGTCCCCCTGAAGGCCGCCGTCGGATTCCTGCTCTCGGTCGTCGCCTCGCTCGGCATGGTCGTCGCCCTGTTCCAGTGGGGCTGGCTGGCCGACACCCTCGGCCTGGCCCACACCGGCCCCGTCGTCAGCTTCCTGCCGATCATCCTGATCGGCGTGCTCTTCGGACTCGCCATGGACTACGAGGTCTTCCTCGTCTCCGGGATGCGCGAGGAATGGGTCCACACCGGTGAGGCCCGCCGCTCGGTGACCGACGGCGCGCGGCACAGCGTACGAGTCGTCACCGCGGCCGCCCTGATCATGTTCACCGTCTTCGCCGGGTTCTTCCCGCTCGACGACGCCCTGATCAAGCCCATCGCCTTCGCGCTCGCCGTCGGCGTCGCCATCGACGCCTTCGCAGTCCGCCTGACGCTCGTCCCGGCGGTCCTCGCCCTCGCCGGACGGCACGCCTGGTGGCTCCCCGCCTGGCTCAACCGCGTCCTGCCCGATCTCGACGTCGAGGGCACACGCCTCCAGAAGGCCCCGGCGGTGGAGCACAAGGAGCCCGAGCGAGTCTCCTGAACCGGGTGGGGGGGGGGGGGGGGGGGGGGGGGGGGGGGGGGGGGGGGGGGGTCGGGGGGGGGGGGGGGCGGGGGGGTGGACTCGCTGCGGCTGGTGGAGACGGGGGCGATGCTGATGCTCTCGGCGTTTCTGGTCTCCA
>NZ_JBITES010000001.1:410332-597987 GCF_044455405.1 Streptomyces sp. NPDC051243
CCCCCCCCCGCAACCACCCCCCCCCCCCCCCCCGGCCCCCCCCCCCCCCGCCCCCCCCCCCCCCCCCCCCCCCCCCCCCCCACCCGCAATTCCGCACATCTCGGTCCGACGCGACCTGCCGCAAGGGGACCACCGCGTCGGTGTACGGCGGTGTTGTCCGCTGGTGGTCAGGTCAGCGAGAGTGCAGCTCAGGCCCAGGCCCCCACCGGCACGAACGAACTGTCCTGCCGGAACAGCTCTGTCCCGTCCGACCGTTCCACCCGTAGCTGGTAGCCGTAGTGCCGCAGGTAGTACCCGGGGTAGTTGTACGACTCGAAGCGGATCGAGCCGCTCGTCGTGCCGGTGCGGGCGACGAACGTGGCGTCCTTGGCGAACGTCGACGTCCCGTCGTTCGTGTCGAAGCGGGCCCGGAAGTCCCAGTGGCGCAGATACCGGCCGGACGCGTCGCGGAAGGAGTAGCCGTTCGCGTCCGCGAGGCCGGCCACCACGGTGAACGTCGAGGCCTGCTTCTCGGCGGTCGTGCTGGAGCTGCTCACCACCGGGAGGTTCAGCAGTGAGGACTGCGACTGCCAGTAGCGGGTGGAGTAGTTGGCCGACTGGAAGGAACGGGTGACGTTCCTGGCCAGGGTCGGGCCGCCCGAGACCGTTTCCTTGATCACCGTGAAGTGGCGGACCGTGCCCGACACGGCGGGCAGGGCGACCGGCGCGGACCAGGTGGCGAAGGTGTCGTAGCTGTCGCTGTAGTAGTAGGTGCCGTCGCCGTAGCCGTCGAAGAACAGGCGCCAGGCGCCGTTGTCGAGCTGGACCAGAGCGGGTCCCTCGCGGTAGCTGCCCCAGCCCGCCCAGTCGCCCGTACGGGAGATCGTGTAGGGGCCGGTCAGGCTGGACGCCGTCGCGTACTCGATGTACTTCGTCGTCTCGTTCTTCGTGAAGGCGTGGTAGGTCGAGCCGATCTTCACGATGAAGGTGTCGATGTGGTTCGCGCCGATGCCGGACAGCGCCACCGGTGAAGTCCACGCCGTCAGCGCGGAGTTCGTCGCCTTCAGCAGGTACGGCGTGAAGATCCACTCGTCGTTGGTGGTCGAGCAGGACACGATCACGTTGACGCTGCCGTCGCTGTCCACGAACCACTCCGGCGCCCAGGCCCGGGAGAGGTTCGCGATCGGGACCGTGTAGTCGTACAGGAATGTCCAGTTGACCCTGTCGGTGCTGCGGGCGAAGCCGATGGTGGTGCTGGTGGCCTGCCAGGTGTGGGTCGTGTAGGTGATGTAGTAGTAGCCGTTGGTGTGCTTGAAGATGCTCGCGTCGCGGATGCGGTTGCTCGGCGGCGTGTAGGCGGAGGCCCGGGCCAGGCGGAAGTCGGTGGCGTCGTCCGACTGGTAGACGTTCACGGTCCCGTCGTTGCTGTTCAGGAACGGCACGATCGTGTACCGGGTGGCCGACCCGCTCGGCGGCGCGGCCGCCAGTGCCGTTCCGAGCAGGCCGGGGGCCTCGCCCAGGATCAGCGCCGAGGCGGGCACGGCTGCCATCGCGCGCAACAGGGCGCGGCGGGACGGGATGTGGGGACGTCTGGTCACGTACGGCTCTCCCTACGGCTCAAGGGATTCCGAACGGGTTCGACGCGATGGTTCGGAATATCGAACGCGGTTCGGAAATTCGATCAGAAGGTAGGGGTGTGGTTCCCGTGCGTCAATGGTTTCAGCAGGAGAAAGCGGGACCCGAGTGAAACCTGTGGTGAACCGCGGGCCGCGCCCGGCGAAACCGTTCCACCACGGGCCCCTGGAGGTTACCGTTCGGTAGACAACGTCGTCCCGGAGGTGCCCGTATGACGCCCGACCGTGCCGTAGGCCTCGCCGAGTCCGCCCGCGCACTGGCCGACGGGGAGGTGACGTCGCGGGCGCTGGTCGCTCAGGCGCTGGCGCGCATCGAGGCGACCCAGGAGTCGCTCAACGCCTTCCGGGTGATCCGTACGGAAGCCGCCCTCGCCGAGGCCGAGGCCGCGGACAAGGAGCTGGCCGCCGGCGGGCGCCGGCCTCTGCTGGGCGTTCCGGTCGCGGTCAAGGACGACATGAACGTGGCGGGCGAGCCGACCGCCTTCGGGTGCGGCGGGGAGTTCCCGCCCGTCGCCGAGGACGGCGAGGCCGTACGGCGGCTGCGGGCGGCCGGGGCCGTGATCGTCGGCAAGACCAACACCTGCGAGCTGGGGCAGTGGCCGTTCACGGAGGGGCCCGCCTTCGGCGCCACGCGCAACCCGTGGAACCCGGAGCACACTCCCGGCGGCTCGTCCGGTGGTTCGGCCGCCGCCGTCGCCGCCGGGCTCGTACCCGCCGCGCTCGGCTCGGACGGCGCCGGCTCGGTGCGGATCCCCGCGTCCTGGACCCATCTGATCGGCATCAAGCCGCAGCGCGGGCGCATCTCCACCTGGCCGCGCGGCGAGTCGTTCCAGGGCATCACCGTCAACGGCACCCTCGCCCGCACGGTGGCCGACGCGGCTCTCCTGCTGGACGCGGCCGCCGGCAACCACGACCTCGATCCGCACCGGCCGCCCGCCGTCGACGCCTTCGAGGCGGCCGGCCGCGAACCCGGCCGACTGCGCATCGCGCTCTCCCTCAAGCCGCCGTTCACCGCTCTGCCCGCCCGACTGCGGCCCGAGGTGCGGGACCGGGTCGTTCAACTCGCCGGGAAACTGAGCGCGTTGGGGCACGTCGTCGAGGAGGCCGATCCGCCGTACGGGCAGATCGGGCTGACCTTCGTCCCCCGCGCGACGGCCGGTATCGCCGAGTGGGCGAGCGAGGTGCCCTCCCCCGCGCTGCTCGACCCGCGCACCCGCAGCGCCGCCCGGCTCGGCCGACTGCTCGGCGGGGCCCCGCTGCGGGCGGCCCGGCGCGCGGAGGCCGTGCTGCACCGTCGTATCGGCGCGTTCTACGAGTCGTACGACGTCGTCCTCGCGCCCACGACCGCCGCTCCCCCGCCCCGGATCGGCGCGCTGCTCGGCCTCGGCGGTTTCGCCACCGACCGCGCGATGATCGCCGCCTGTCCCTACGCCTGGCCCTGGAACGTGCTGGGCTGGCCCGGCGTCAACGTGCCCGCCGGATTCGTGGGCGGCCTCCCCGTCGGCGCCCAGTTGCTGGGACCGGCGAACAGCGAGCCCCTGCTGATCTCGCTGGCCGCGCAGTTGGAGGCGGAGCTGCGCTGGCACGAGCTGTGGCCGCCGCAGCAGGACGAGACGGCACCCACGGCCGTCGTCTGACGCCAACTCCGGTAGCCAGCAACTCGCCGAGAACTGGCCGCAGATCGTCCAGGCCGGCGCGTCGGCCTTCGGCAGCGCCGACAACATGGTGCTGCTCAACGGCGCCGACGGTATGGCGGACATGTCGTCCCTCAACGGGCTCGCCCAGAAGGTGCCGGTGGACGAGAAGTGACCTTCACTCGTATCCGGTGACCCTTCACACGCAACTCACGGGGGCAGCCCCTAAGGTGCCCCCGTGAGCACGCTTACCGATGAGAACGTTCCGGGCCGCCAAGGCCCCACCGCCACCACCGAAGCCGACCCCCGCGCGGTCGGCAGGGTGCGCACCGAGTACTCCCCCGCGCACGACGGCGACCCCGACCCCGGGGAGATCGTCTGGACCTGGGTCCCCTTCGAGGAGAACGACGGGCGGGGCAAGGACCGGCCCGTGCTGGTGGTGGCCCGGGAGGCCGCCGGGACCTTTCTCGCCGTGCAGTTGTCCAGCAAGCGGCACGACGCAGGGCGGGCGGGCGGGAGAAGAGGTGTCCGCGAGTGGGTCGCCATCGGCAGCGGACCGTGGGACCGCTCGGGGCGTGACTCCTGGGTCGACGTGGACCGCATCCTCCGCCTGCACGAGGAAGGTATGCGGAGGGAGGCCTGCGCCCTGGACCGCGGGCGGTTCAACCTGGTCAGGCACCGGCTGCACGAACGCTACGGCTGGACCTGACGCTCCGGAAACGCCCGGACGAAAGCGGCTCGAACCGGGCTGTCCGGCGTGCGGTCCAGGATCCCGAACACCACGTGTTCGAAGGCCCCGGCGAACCGCCCGCCGGGCCCGAGCAGTGCCCGGAACGCCCCGGCCACCTGCGCCGGGTCGTTCTGGAACACCCCGCAGCCCCACGCGCCCAGCACCAGCCGCCGGTACCCGTGCGCCGCGGCCGTCTCCAGCACCCGCTCGGCGCGTGTCGCGAGCGCGCCTTGCAGCTCGGCCGTGCGTTCCGGTGCCGTACGCCGTACGACACCCGCGTTGGGCGCTGCGGCGGTCAGGAAGCCGGCTGTGTACGGCTCGTCCAGCAGACGGCCGCGGTCGTCGCGGAAGACGGGTACGCCCGGTGAATGGATGACACGGTCCGTGTAGAACGGGTCGCGGTGTGCGCGGTGGTGGTCGTAGAACTCGCGGGCTTCCAGAAGGCAGGTGTACAGCGCCGAGGCGCGGCACAGGGCCTCCTCCTGGGCCTGGGCGCCGTTGAGGTAACCGCCGCCGGGGTTGCGGGCCGAGGCGAAGTTCAGTACGGCCGTCGTGCCGCCGAGGCGGCCGGCTGCTTCCAGGCTGCTCTCGCCCGTGACCTCGAAGAACGTCTCAGCCGCGGAGAGCTCCGGAACCGGCACCGGATCCGGTCCGTGCATCCGGGTCGCGGCCCGTGCCGCCCCGATCGCCGCCGCGAGGGACACCTCGTGGCCGTCCGGCGCACGGTACGCGCCCTCCGCGACGATCCGTTCCGTCTCCTGTGCGATGCCGCGCAGACGCGCGCTCATGGCGCCACCCCCGTGTGCGCCATGAGCGTGCTCCGCGCGCTCTCCCCCGTCGTGCTCACGCACCGATCCTGGGCGATGCTGGTCATGCGGTGCAATGGAATTTCGCGGTCCGCGACGGCCTGCGCGAACGACCGGAAAAGCCCTTGGAAACGCGCGGCGTGCGCAGATTACCGACCCGGAACGTGCCGGTACGCACCCTTGTGCGATGCGACGCGAGGGTCTTGGGTGGGACGAGTGTGCCGACCCGGCCCGCAGGATCCGAGGGCCGGTGGCATCGTGGACTCTCAGGAGGATCCCGACATGTCCGATTCGGTAAGTGACTGTACGGAGCAACCCCGCTCCGCGGTCACCGAAGCCGAGGTGGAGGCCCTGGTCCGGGGCATCTGCTTCAAGACCGGCCCGCCCCGCACCCTCGGGGTCGAAGTGGAATGGCTCGTCCACGAGCTGCGCAGCCCGCGGCTCCCCGTGACACCCGAACGACTCGAAGCGGCCTACGCCGCACTGCGGACCGTGCCCCTGAGGTCGGCGCTCACCGTCGAACCCGGCGGCCAGCTGGAGCTGAGCTCGCCGCCCGCCGCCTCGCTGATGGAGTGCATCGGTACCGTCTCCGCCGACCTCGACGCCACCCGCGCGGCCCTGCGCGAGCACGATCTGGGCCTCGTCGGCATCGGCAACGACCCCTGGCACTCGCCCCGCCGGTTCCTGCGCCAGCCGCGCTACGACGCCATGGAGGCGTACCTGGACCGGGCGGGCCCGGCCGGCCGCGCCATGATGTGCACCTCGGCCTCCGTGCAGGTCTGCCTGGACGCCGGCTACGAGGAGCCCGGCCCGCTCGGGCACGGGCGGCGCTGGTGGCTGGCGCACCAGCTGGGGGCGGTGCTGGTCGCCGTGTTCGCCAACTCCCCGCTGGCCGGGCGCGAGCCCACCGGCTGGCTCTCCACGCGGCAGCTGCTGTGGATGGAGATCGGCGCGGGCCGCGCGGGTGCTCCCCCGCTGGACGGTGATCCGCGGGCCGCCTGGGCGCGGCACGTGCTGGACGCGCCGGTGATGTGCGTACGGCGGGAGAGCGGCCCGTGGGACGTCCCGGACGGGCTGACGTTCCGGGACTGGGCCAGGTCGCAGGCGCCCCGACCGCCGACGCACGAGGACCTCGACTACCACCTCACGACGCTGTTCCCGCCGGTCAGACCGCGTGGCCATCTGGAACTGCGGATGATGGACGCCCAGCCGGGCGAGGACGGCTGGATCGTGCCGCTTGCCGTGACCGCCGCGCTCTTCGACGACCCGGAGGCCGCCGAGACCGCCTACCGCACGGTGAAGCCGCTGGCCGAGCGCGCCCTCGGGCTGCCCGCGCCGCACAACCCGCTGTGGCTCGACGCGGCCAGATCCGGGCTCGCCGACCCGGAGCTGCACGAGGTGGCCATGGAGTGCTTCTCGGCGGCCCTGGAGGCGCTGCCCCGGCTGGGGGCCACGACCGAGGTCACGCAGGCCGTGGCGGCGTACCACGACCGTTATGTCGCCAGGGGCCGTTGCCCCGCCGACGACCTGCTGGACGAGCTCTACGGCACGGACCTCCGCCGTTCTCGGCTTCGCTCGAGCGGGGGGACCCCCATCCTGCACGGGAAGGACATCCGCACATGACCGACCCCGCCCTCGACGCCGACACGCTCCGCGAGCGGGCACTGACCACCCTGACCACCGCCCGTGCCCGCACCACCCTGCTGACCAGCTGTGTCGAGGACCCCGACCTGACCGCCCAGCACTCGCCGCTGATGTCCCCGCTGGTGTGGGACCTCGCGCACATCGGCAACCAGGAGGAGCAGTGGCTGCTCCGTGCCGTCGCCGGGCGGGAGGCGATGCGGCCCGAGATCGACGGCCTGTACGACGCCTTCGAGCATCCGCGCGCGGAGCGTCCCTCGCTGCCCCTGCTGCCGCCGGCGGAGGCCCGGCACTACGCGGCCGAGGTACGCGGCCGGGTGCTGGACATCCTCGAGAGCACGGCCTTCCACGGGACACGGCTGACCGAGGCGGGGTTCGCCTTCGGGATGATCGCGCAGCACGAGCAGCAGCACGACGAGACGATGCTGATCACCCATCAGCTCCGCAGGGGCCCGCAGGCCCTGACCGCCCCCGACCCGGAGCCGGTGCCTCTGTTCACGGGTCCGTCCGAAGTGCTGGTCCCCGGCGGCCCGTTCACCATGGGGACCTCCACCGAGCCGTGGGCGCTGGACAACGAACGCCCGGCGCACGTGCGCGAGGTGCCGCCGTTCTCCATCGACACGACGCCGGTGACGAACGCCGCCTACCAGGCGTTCATCGACGACGGTGGCTACGACGACGACCGCTGGTGGACGCCGGAGGGCTGGGCGCACATCCGCGCCCACTCCATCCACGCCCCACTGTTCTGGCGCCGGGACGGCAAGCAGTGGCTGCGCCGCCGGTTCGGCGTCACCGAGGTCGTACCGCCGCAGGAGCCCGTGCTGCATGTGTGCTGGTACGAGGCCGACGCCTACGCCCGCTGGGCCGGGCGGCGGCTGCCTACCGAGGCCGAGTGGGAGAAGGCGGCCCGGTACGACCCGGCCGGGGACCGCTCCACGCGCTACCCGTGGGGTGACGCCGATCCCGCTCCCGAGCATGCCAACCTCGGCCAGCGCCATCTGCGCCCGGCGCCGGCCGGCAGCTACCCGGAGGGTGAATCGCCGCTGGGAGTACGGCAGTTGATCGGTGACGTGTGGGAGTGGACGGCGAGCGACTTCCTGCCGTACCCGGGTTTCCAGGCGTTCCCGTACAAGGAGTACTCGGAGGTGTTCTTCGGCCCCGAGTACAAGGTGCTGCGCGGCGGTTCCTTCGCCGTGGACGCCGTGGCCTGCCGGGGCACCTTCCGCAACTGGGACTATCCGATACGGCGGCAGATCTTCTCCGGGTTCCGCACGGCCCGCTCCGCGGGAGAAGTCTGATGTGCCGTCACCTGGCCTACCTGGGCCCCGAGGAGCCGCTCGGCCGACTCCTCGTGGAGCCCCCGCACGGCCTGTACCGCCAGTCGTGGGCGCCTCGGCGGCAGCGGTACGGGACCGTCAACGCCGACGGTTTCGGGGTCGGTTGGTACGCCGAGGGGGACCCGGTGCCGGCGCGGTACCGCAGGGCCGGGCCCGTCTGGGCGGATCTGTCCTTCGCCGATCTGGCCCGGGTCGTACGGAGCACCGCGCTGCTCGCCGCCGTACGGGACGCGACGCTGGCGGGCGCCGACGCGGAGGCAGCGGCGGCGCCGTTCGCCGCGGGTCCCTGGCTGTTCAGCCACAACGGCGCCGTGAAGGGCTGGCCCGACTCGCTCGCGCCGCTGGTCCCGAGTCTGCCCGCCGTGGACCTGCTGTCGCTGGAGGCCCGCAACGACTCGGCGCTCGTCTGGGCGCTGGTCCTGGCGCGGCTGCGCGGCGGTGACGACGACGGGCAGGCACTGGCCGACACGGTCGTGGAGGTCGCCGAGGCGGCCCCGGGCTCCCGGCTCAACCTGCTGCTCACCAACGGCGAGTCGATCACCGCGACCGCCTGGGGCGACACCCTCTGGTATCTGACCAGGCCCGGCGGCGGCACCGTCGTGGCCTCCGAGCCCTACGACGACGACCCGCACTGGCAGGAGGTCCCCGACCGCACCCTTCTGGCCGCGAGCGGCACCGACGTGCTGCTCACCCCGCTCAAGGACCCGAGCGACGCCCTGGCACCCGCACCTGCACCCGCACCGGAGGAGCCCAGCACGTGAGTCCGTTCCTTCTCACCCGCACCCTGCCCGAGGACGCCACCGACGCCGCACTGCGCGCCGACGTCCTGAAGGGCCTGACGAGCACGCCCAAGACGCTGCCGCCGAAGTGGTTCTACGACGCGCAGGGCAGCGAACTCTTCGAGCAGATCACCGAGTTGCCCGAGTACTACCCGACGCGCGCCGAGCGCGAGATCCTCGTCGACCGGGCCGCCGAGATCGCCGCGGCGACCGGCGCCCGCACCCTGGTGGAGCTGGGCTCCGGCTCCTCGGAGAAGACGCGGTACGTCATCGACGCGCTGACCGGGCTGCACACGTACGTCCCGGTCGACGTCAGCGAGAGCGCGCTGACGCAGGCCGGGCACGCGCTCATCGAGGACCGGCCGGGGCTGGACGTGCATGCCCTGATCGCCGACTTCACGGGCGGGCTGGCCCTGCCGGAGACCCCGGGCCCCCGGCTGGTGGCGTTCCTCGGCGGCACGATCGGCAATCTGCTGCCGGCCGAGCGCGCGGCGTTCCTCGCCTCGGTGCGCGCTCTGCTCGCGCCCGGTGACGCGCTGCTGCTCGGGACCGACCTGGTGAAGGACGAGAAGGTCCTGGTCGAGGCGTACGACGACGCGGCCGGGGTGACGGCGGCCTTCAACAAGAACGTCATGAGCGTGATCAACCGCGAGTTGGGCGCCGACTTCGATTCCGGGGCCTTCGATCACGTGGCGCTCTGGGACGCGCGCAACGAGTGGATCGAGATGCGGCTGCGCTCCCGTACGGCACAGACGGTGAAGGTCCCCGCGCTCGATCTGGCCGTGGACTTCGCCGCGGGCGAGGAGATGCGTACGGAGGTGTCGGCCAAGTTCCGCAAGGAGGGCGTGGGCGCGGAACTGTCCGCGGCCGGGCTGGAACTGGCGCACTGGTGGACGGACGGTGAGGGCCGCTTCGCCCTGTCACTGAGCGTGGCACGGTGACGGACGGCTCGCGCGATGCCCCACCTTGGGGCACGGTGAAATGACGCGTGACAGATCCGCCACGGCGGAGTCACGGGAGAGGAGCACCCCATGACGAACCACACCTATCGGGTCACGGACATCGTCGGCACCTCGCCCGAGGGCGTGGACCAGGCCATCCGCAACGGCATATCTCGGGCCTCGCAGACCCTGCGCAACCTGGACTGGTTCGAGGTGGTCGAGGTGCGCGGCCAGCTCGACAACGGGGAGATCGCGCACTGGCAGGTGACCATGAAGGTCGGCTTCCGCCTGGAGGAAACCGAGTAGCACCGGCCGTTCGGCAGCTCGCCCTCAGGTCCGCCCCTCCCGCTCCTGCGCCACCTTCAGCGCGGCGGACGGGGCGGTCCAGCGCGCGCGTACGACCGTGAAGCCGGCCCGTTCGGCGTCCTCGCAGACCAGCTCGTCGTCGTCCACCAGAACCCGGATCTCCCGGGTGCGGGCGAGGCGGCGCAGGATCTCCAGCTTGGTACGCCGGGCGGGCCTGCGGTCGTCGTTGCGCCGCATGTACACCCGCCCTTCGGGCAGCCCGTGCGCCGCGAGCCAGTCCAGCGTGTCCGGCCGGCAGCGCTCGGGCCGCCCGGTCAGATAACGCACCTCGCACTCCTCGGCGCACTCCAGCGCCAGCGTGATGCCCTGCGGGATGGGCGGGTCCTGCGGGGCGGCCGCGAAGAATCCGTCCCAGTCGCGGGGTTTGCGCTCCAGGAAGTGCTGCCGGTGTGCCGTGTCGGCGAGTGTGTTGTCCAGGTCGAACACGGCGAGCGGGAGTTTGCTGCTGTCGGTCACACCGCTCACCCTAGGCCGTGTCCGCAAAGTCCCGCCTGCCCCGCGGGCGGACGACGGGACTTTGCGGACACGACCTAGGCCCGGAAATTCGCCTGATCGCTGCCAGGCAGGGCGCCAGGGTCGCGTGTCATGCGACTGATTCGGTTCTCGGCGGCTGCGGTGCGTGGCCGACAACGGCCCAGGCATGCAGCGGCCACCTCATCGAGTACGCCGGTTTCCGCCTGCTGGTCGACTCCGGATACGCCACGCTGCCGCGCCTCTTCCAGCACAGCACCGTCGACGCGGTCGACGCCGTTCTCGCCCTCGACAAACCGAGCATGCTCGCCGGGGCGTACCGGCTCCATGAGTTCGACCCCGGTGACCGGTTCGGCATCGGCCCCTTCACCACGGACACCTGGCTCCTGCCGCACTTCGTGCCCAATGCCGGCATTCGGCTCGCCACACCCGGGTCCGTCCTCGCCTGTCGGACGCCACGCACGTCCACCGGGTGCCGACCGCCGACGCGCCCTGTCCGCTGACCGCACGGCCGGCCGGCCGGTACGCCCACCAGGCCCGCGCCGCGCGGCTCATGCTCACTCGCCTCTGGCCGGGCACGGATCCGGCGATCGCCCGCGAGCAGCCGCGGAAGCCTTCGCGCGTCCCATCGACGTCGCCGCACCTGGCCTCGTCGCCCAACTCGGCGGACAGGGCCACGCACCCCGGCAACCTCCGCGTCCCGGGCGGCCACTCCTGTGCGACACGGCACGCGGACGGAGACGGAGGCGGGAGGCCCCATGGGCGACACGGCGAGCGGCAGGCGCGGTGCGGCGATCTGGACGGCGGCGGCGGTGAGTGCGGCCCTGCCGGCGGTGTGGGGCCCGGCTGAGGAGGCATACGGCGCGACGACGCCGGTCGTGGCGACCGACGGGAGCGACTCGGCGCCGGGGGCACCCTGGGCCGATCGCTGCGGACCGTCCAGCGTGCCGTGGACCTGGCGCAACCCGGCGACGTCATCGCCGTACGCGGCGGCACCTACGCTCTCACCGACAACATCACCATCACGACCTCCGGCACCTCCGCCCGGCCCATCACGCTCGGCGCCTACCAGGGCGAGCGCGTGGTCGTCGACGGCGAGCGGTTGCCCGCCAGTCACACTCCGGTCGGCGGCAGCATTGCGCGGGCCGAGCGCGGGGCGATCCACATGGAGGCCTCGTACTGGCGGATCCTTGGCCTGGAGCTGGTCAATGACCCGTACGGCGTCTATTGCGACAGCTGCGACCACAACGTCTTCTCCGGGCTGTCCACGCACGACAATTACGAGTCCGGCTTCCAGCTCCAGGGATCTTCCAGCGGCAACCAGATCCTGAACCTGGACAGTTACGGCAACCGCGACCTCCGGAAGAATGGTGAGAGCGCCGACGGCCTGGCCATCAAGGAGGGCAGCGGAACCGGCAACGTGGTGCGCGGCGCCCGGTTGTGGAACAACGTCGACGACGGGTTCGACGCCTGGAAGTTCACCTCGCCCATTCTGATCGAGAACACTGTCGCGTACGGCAACGGCCACAACCGCTGGAACTTCCCGGACTTCGCGGGCGACGGAAACGGCTTCAAGATGGGCGGCGGCAGCCCGGCCCCGGCGGTCGGTCACACCCTCCACAACTCGATCGCATTCAGGAACGCGGCGCACGGCGTCACGGACAACGGCAATCCCGGCGCCCTGGCCCTGACCCGCAACAGCACCTGGGCCAACGCCGGCACCGGCTTCGACGCCGACGTCACGGCCGGTACCGCCATCCTCACCGCCAATCTGTCCGTCGCCGACGCACGCGCGGCGGCCATCGGTTCTGGGACGGTGGCCGACGAGAACTCGTGGAACCCGTGCGGGACTTGGGACGCCTCCTCGGTGCTCAGCACCGACCCGGGCGCGATCACGGGCCCCCGCTCCGCCGACGGCGCGCTGCCGCCGGCCCCGAACTTCCTCGTGCCCCGGAGCGGCGCGGCTGTCGGCGCCCGGTTCTGAGCCGTTCGGCCGGGCCACGCCGGACGGGATCAAGTTTGAGACAGTCCGGCCGGAAGAAATGGTCCGGACTAATTCCCGGAAGGCGCTTCTTCAGAGCTGCAGTTGATTCCTCAAAGACCCCGCTGCCATACTCCGGCTTCCAGGCTTCGCCGCCGCTCACCCCTTCCCCCACCAACAAAGCCCGCGTTCCCCGTACATCCGGCATGCCGCAGCAAAGAAGGTGCGCCTGTGCCCGAGTTTTCACCTTGGCACGACAATTCTTTCACAAACAGTCCCCCGAATAATGAACCCGCACCACCTCCGCATATATCCGAAAGCCCGGAATTTCACTTACTGCGCAGGGCCCAGCGCAGGTTCGGAGTGCGTGCGACGCTCCTGTCGGTCGGCGGATTCCTGCTGTACGTACTTCTGTCGCATTCCGTCCCGGGCCTGATGAACCAGCGCCTGCTCGGTCACCTCACCCTCGGCCTCGCCCTGGGCCTCGGCCAGTTCGTGGTGATGGGCGTGACCGCCTGGTGCTACGTCCGCCACATGCGCACCCGGGTCGACCCGCTCGCCCGCGGCCTCGCCACCCGCCTGGACCGGCACACGGCACGGCCGACCGCCCCATCCGCCCCGCCCGCCCCCAGGGGGTACCGCACGTGGTGACCATGTCCGAAGGCATCGTCGACCGGTTCAGCCTGCAACTGACGTTCGTGCTGTTCCTGTCGGTGGTCGTGGTCACTCTGTTCATGGCGCTGCTGACGGCCCCTCAGCGCGACGAGATCAGCGAGTTCTACCTCGGCAACCGCACGATGTCCCCGCTGCGCAACGGCCTCGCCATGTGCGGCGACTACCTCTCGGCCGCGACCCTGCTGGGCAGTACCGGCCTGGTCGCCCTCACGGGATACGACGGCCTGCTGTACCTGGGCGGCACGGTCGTCGCCTGGATGATGGTGCTGCTGCTGGTCGCCGAACCCCTGCGCCGCGCGGGCAGGTTCACACTGGGCGACACACTGGCCCTGCGCCTGACCAGGCTGCAACGCCCGGCGCGGCTCGCGCTGGCCGTGTGCACCCTGGCCATCACGACCCTGTACCTGGTGGCCCAACTCGTCGGCAGCATGGCCCTGTTGACGCAGTTCACCGGCGAACCGAGCGCCGGGACCCGAACGCTGTGCGTGGTGGTGATCGGCACCATCGTCATCGTGTACGCCGCCATCGGCGGCGCTCCCGGTGCCACGGTCATCCAGATCATCAAGGCCGTGATGCTGGTGGCGGGCGTGACGATCACCGCGGTCATGGTGCTCCACCACTACGACTGGAACCCGGGCGCCCTGTTGTCCGCGGCCGCGAACAACAGCGGCACCGGCACACAGTTCCTCGAACCCGGACTGCGCTACGGCGTCAGCACCACCAGCAAACTCGACTTCCTCAGCCTGGAACTGGCGATCGTCCTCGGCCTCGCCGCCCTCCCCCACGTACTGATGCGGCTGCTCGCCCCGCGCAAGGTGGACGTCCTGCGCTCCTCGGTCGTGTGGGCGGTGGGCCTGGTCGGCCTGGTATGTCTGGCGGCCGGTGTCCTGGGCCTCGGCGCCACCGCCGTCGTCGGCCGGGAGACCATCGCGGAGACGGACCACAAGGGCGACTCGGCCGTCCTGCTGCTGGCCAACGCCCTCGGCGGCGGCATCCTCACGGCCCTGCTGTCCTGCCTCGCCTTCGTGACGCTGCTCGCCGTCGCGGCCGGCCTCACCCTCGCCGCCGCGTCGTCCCTCGCCCACGACCTGTACGGAGAGGTGATCCGCAGGGGCCGCGCGAGCGAGACCGAGGAACTGATGGTGGCCCGGCTGTCCGCGGCCGTCATCGGCATCCTCGCGATGATGCTCGCCCTCATCTCCTGGGGCGCCAACACCGCGACGCTCGCCTTCCTCGCCTTCGCCATCGCGGCGTCCGCGATCCTGCCGACGATCGTGTACACGCTGTTCTGGCGCCGCTTCACCGGCGAAGGAGCGCTGCTCAGCCTCTGGGGCGGGCTGATCTGCTCGGTCCTGCTGGTCCTGTTCTCCCCCGTCGTCTCCTCCGCGCCGGGTTCGTTCTACCCGGACTCGGACTTCGCCTGGTTCCCGTTGCAGAACCCCGGCATCGTCTCCATCCCGGCGGGCTTCCTGCTGGGCTGGCTCGGCAGCGTGCTGAGCAGTCGTCAGGAACGTCAGGAGGACGCCGCCTACGCGGACTTCGAGGTGCGGATGCTGGTGGGTGCGAAGGAGTAGGGGATGCTTCTGGCATGCCTAACCGAACGCTTCTGATCGGCGCCGCCCGCGAGCGCCCCTGCACGCTCGTCGTCTGCCGGGGCTGCTGCTGCGGCGATCCCGGCAAGCACCCCGGCACCGATCACGCCTGGCAGCTGGAGCGACTGCGCGCCGCGGGAGCCGAGCACGGCTTCCAGGTCCGTACGACCGACTGCCTCGGCCCCTGCGACCAGGCCAACGTGATCGTCGTCCAGCCGTCGGCCGCGGGGCGCCGGGCCGGCGGGCGGCCCGCCTGGGTGGGCTTCGCCATGGACGACGACAGCACGGAGGACGTCGTGCGGTGGGCGGCCGCCGGCGGACCGGGCCTCGCGGAGCCGCCCGTCACGCTGGAGCTGCAGTTCATCCGGCCACCACGGGACGCCCGGGTGCGGTCACGTCGCTGACCCCGGACCGACCCCCGGCAACTCCCGGCCAATTGTTAATGGGATCCATTTTCAGGTAGCGTCCTCGGTGTTCACCCACCGAGGAGGTCCGTCATGGCTGTCCCCAAGCGGAAGATGTCCCGCAGCAACACCCGCCACCGCCGCGCGCAGTGGAAGGCGAGCACGCCCCAGCTCGTGCCCGTCACCATCGACGGCGTCAGCCACCTCGTGCCGCAGCACCTGGTCAAGGCGTACGAGCGCGGTCTGCTGCGCCCCGAGGGCTGACCGGGATGCCGTACGACAGCCGTCTGCCCGTCACCGTCCTGTCCGGCTTCCTCGGGGCGGGCAAGACGACTCTGCTCAACCATGTCCTCGCCAACCGCGAGGGACTGCGTGTGGCGGTCATCGTCAACGACATGAGCGAGGTCAACATCGACGCCGCGCTGGTGCGGGGCGGCGAGGCCGCGCTGTCGCGGACCGAGGAGCGCCTGGTGGAGATGACCAACGGGTGCATCTGCTGCACCCTGCGCGACGACCTGCTGGAGGAGGTCGACCGGCTCGCCCGCGAGGGCCGCTTCGACCATCTCCTCATCGAGTCCTCCGGCATCTCCGAACCCATGCCGGTCGCGGCCACCTTCGCCTTCGCCCGCGACGACGGCGCCACCCTCGGCGACCTCGCCCTCCTGGACACCATGGTCACGGTCGTCGACGCCGCCAACTTCCTGTCCGAGCTGGACAGCGGCGACGAACTCGCCGAGCGCGGCCTCGACCAGTACGAGGAGGACGAGCGCACCGTCAGCGATCTCCTCGTCGACCAGGTCGAGTTCGCGGACGTCATCGTGCTCAACAAGCTGGACCTGGTGGACGACGTGACGGCGGACCGGCTGCGGGCGGCACTGCGCCGGCTCAACCCCGCCGCGCGGCTCGTCGACGCGGTACGCGGACAGGTGCCGCTCCAGGAGGTACTCGGCACGCGGCTGTTCGACCTGGAGCGCGCCCAGCAGGCGCCGGGCTGGGTGCGGGAGCTCAACGGCGACCACGTGCCGGAGACCGAGGAGTACGGGATCTCCTCCACGGTGTTCCGCTCCGCGGCGCCCTTCCATCCCGGGCGGCTGTGGACCTTCGTCACCGAGCGGCTCGACAGCGGCGCCTACGGGAAGGTGCTGCGGTCCAAGGGGTTCTTCACCCTCGCCAGCCGCCCGCGCGTGACGGGTCTGTGGTCGCAGGCCGGCTCCGTCGCCCGCTTCGAGCCCAGCGCCGCGCGGGACACCGACGCACCGTACGCGCAGGAGCTGGTCTTCATCGGCACGCAGCTGCGCGAGGAGGCACTGCGGGCGGCTCTGGCCGACTGCCTCATGGCCGACGGTGAGGGCGTGCCGTCCGGCGACCCGTTCCCGGCCTGGGACACCTACGGTGTCGACGACGCCTGCGAACACGAGCACACGGCCGAGCTCCAGGTGTCCGCTCACTGACTCCCCCGACACCCGGTGCCTATCCTGGTGAGGGGCCGGTCCTGCTCGCAGAGCGCGAGAAGGGAGCCGCGGGTGACCGAGCGGACGATCGACAGGGCGGCCGCGGACACCCTGCGGCGGGCCAGGGACGCCGCCGCCCGTGAGGCGTGGGCCGAGGCGTACCGGCTGCTGGGCGGCGTGGATCCGGCCCGTCTCACCCCCGACGACTGCGCCGCGTTCGCCGACGCCGCCTGGTGGACGAGCCGGATCGACGAGTCGGTCGTCCAGCGGATGCGGGCCTACTCCGGGTATGTCGCGACGGGCGCGGCCCGGCAGGCCGCGCTCATGGCCTGGCTGCTCTTCTACGAGCACCAGCTCGCCGGACGCACCGCCGTGGCGGCCGGCTGGCTGCGCCGGGCGCGGGCGCAGCTGCGGAGCGAGCCGGAGTGCGTCGAGCAGTGTTACCTCGCCTGGGTCGATGCCGAGGCCGCTCAGGAGCGGGGTGCGTTCGACGAGGCGATGGCCTCGGCCCGGCGCATGGCGGGGATCGCACGGCGCTGCGGCAGCCCGGATCTGCTGGCCATGAGTGTGCAGGCGCAGGTGGGTGTGCTGGTGGCCCAGGGGCGCCTGCGCGACGGACTCGATCTGCTGGATGACGCCATGTGCTCGGCCATGGCGGGTGAGCTCAGCTCCTTCTTCACCGGCTGGACCTACTGCCTCGGCCTCCAGCAGGCCATGGCGTGCATCGATCTCGAACGCGCCGCCGAATGGACCGACGCGGCCATGCGGTGGTGCGCGTCCATGCCGGAGGAGAACAACTACCGCGGGCTGTGCCGGGTGCACCGGGTCCAGGTGCTGGAGCTGCGGGGCAGCTGGGCCGAGGCGCTGACCGAGGCCGAGCGCACCTGCGCGGAACTGCTGCCCTACGAGCGGCGGATGGCCGCCGAGGCGGTCTACCTGGTCGGCCAGATCCAGCGGCGGCGCGGCGATCTCGCGGCGGCCGAGGAGTCGTACGACCGCACCCATGAGCTCGGCCGCGATCCGCAGCCCGGGCTCGCCCTGCTGCGGCTGGCCCAGGGAAAGGCCGACGCCTCGGCGGGCGCGCTGCGGCTCGCGCTGGCGGGCGGGTCCGAAGCCGATGGTCTCGAGCGGTGCGGGCTGCTCGCGGCCCAGGTGGAGGTCTCGCTGGCGCTGGGACGGACGGCCGAGGCCCGCACGGCCGCGCAGGAGCTTCGGTCCATGGCCCTGGACTGGCAGCGGCAGTGCGGCTCGGAGACGACGATCCTGCACGCGAGCGCGGCCGCGGCAGCCGGCGCGGTGGCCTTCTCGGCCCGTGGCCTCGATCGCGCACTGCCCTTGCTGCACCGGGCGCTGACACTGTGGCTGGAACTCCGGGTGCCGTACGAGGCAGCCCAGGTGCGGATGATCCTGGCGGCCGCCGACCGGGCCGCCGGGGACGAGGACGGTGCCCGCATGGAGCTGCGGGCGGCGGAGCAGGTCTTCCGGCAGCTCGGAGCCGTACCCGACAGGCGCCGGGCCGCCGCTCTGCTCGCCGATGTGCGCCGACGGCAGCCCGGCGGGCTCACCGAGCGCGAGATCCAGGTGCTGCGGCTGGTCGCGGCGGGCCGCACGAACCGGGCCATCGCCACGGAACTGGTGATCAGCGAGCACACCGTCGCCCGGCACCTGAACAACATCTTCGCCAAGCTCGACGTGTCCTCGCGGGCGGCGGCGACGGCGTACGCGTACACGCACGGCCTCACCTGAGGGCGCATGGGCCGTTCCACCCACACCCGGTCCAGCGGATTGGGCGGTTCCGGCGATGCCCACGCCCCCGCTCGGTGCGTAGACCAGTGGTGTACCCCTTCCCGCCCCAGGAGTGGAAAGAAGGTGGCGGCCATGACCACCTACACACCGACCTTCGACCACCGGCTGCTGGAGCGGCTGCGCGGAGCCGTGCGCGGCGACATCGTCGAGCCCGGCGACCCGGACTACGACGAGGCCCGCAAGGTCTACAACGCGATGCACGACAGGCGGCCCGCGATCATCGTGCGGGCCGTCGACGCGGGCGACGTCATCGCCACCGTGGACTTCGCCCGCGACCAGGGCCTGCCGCTTGCGGTGCGCGGCGGCGGCCACAGCGTCCCGGGCTACGGGACGTGCGACGGCGGTGTCGTGCTCGACCTCGCTCTGCTGCGCGGCATCCGCGTCGACCCCGACACGCGGACGGCCTGGGTGGAGGGCGGCTGCACCTGGGCGGACGTCAACCACGCCACGCACGCCTTCGGGCTGGCCACCACTGGAGGAGTCGTCTCCACCACCGGCGTGGGCGGCCTGACGACGGGGGGCGGCATGGGATATCTGACCCGTCGCTGCGGCCTGGCGTGCGACAACCTGGTCTCGGCGGACCTGGTGACGGCCGACGGAGCCTTCCTGACCTGCACGGACGAGCAGAACAGCGACCTGATGTGGGCGATGCGCGGAGGCGGCGGGAACTTCGGGGTCGTCACGTCCTTCGCCTACCGGCTGCACCCCGTCGCGGACGTCCTGGGCGGACCGACCTTCTTCCCGCTCGACGGCGATGTGATCCGCCGCTACCGGGAGCTCGTCGCGGAGGCGGACCACGACCTCGGCGCGCTGCTCGTCGTCGGACTCGGTCCGCCGGTGCCCTTCCTGCCCGAGCGCTGGCACGGCCGGCCGCTGTGCGGCGTGATCGCCTGCTGGACCGGGCCTCAGGACGAGGACGGCCGGGTCCGGGACCGGGTCGCCGCGCTCGGACCGGTGCTGGGCCGGCACGTGGAGCGCATGCCCTACCCGGTGATCAACACCCTGTTCGACGACCTGGTGCCCGCCGGGCTCTACCACTACTGGAAGGGCACGTTCACCCAGGGCCTGCCGGACGGCGCGATCGACGCCCTCGTGGAACAGGGCGCCACCACGCCCTCCATCCAGAGCGTGACGGTCGTCTATCCCCTCGACGGCGCCTTCCGCCGCGTCGGACCCGAGGAGACCGCCTTCTCCTACCGGGACGCCGACTACTCGATCGCCCTCAGCGGGACGTTCACCACGCGCGCGGACTGCGAGGCCCAGAAGGGCTGGGTGCGCGGCTTCCACCGGGCGCTCGAACCGCACTCCATGGACGGCGGCTACGTCAACTTCATCGACGGCGACGACCAGTACCGCGTCCGGGCCAACTACCGCGGCAACCACGCGCGCCTGACCGCCCTGAAACGGCGCTACGACCCGGGCAACCTGTTCCGTCTGAACCACAACATCGCGCCCTGAGGAATCCTGCGGCGGTGACGGTGTTGAACCCCGTATGAGCTCCGTGATCGCGGCGACCCGCTTCTCCGTCCTCGACCGCTCCCGCACCCGGGAAGGCCATACGAACGCCGAGGCACTGCGCGACACCGTGACGCTGGCGCGGGAGCTGGAGGAGCTGGGCTACCACCGCATCTGGGTCTCGGAGCACCATGGCGTACCCGGCGTCGCCGGTTCCGCCCCGACGGTGCTGGCCGCCGCCGTCGCCTCCGCGACCCGCACCATCCGGGTCGGCACCGGCGGCGTCATGCTGCCCAACCACCAACCGCTGGTCGTGGCGGAGCAGTTCGGGGTGCTGGAGTCGCTCTTCCCCGGCCGTGTCGACATGGGGCTCGGGCGGTCCGTCGGCTTCACGGACGGCGTGCGCAAGGCGCTCGGGCGGGACAAGGGTGACGCGGAGGACTTCGCGGCGCAGATCCAGGAGCTGCTCGGCTGGTTCCGCGGCACCTCGCCCACCGGGGTGCACGCGCGTCCCGCCGAGGGCCTGACCGTGCCGCCGTTCGTGCTGGCCATGGGCGAGGGCGCGGACATCGCTGCCCGCGCGGGGCTGCCGATGGTCATCGGCGACCTCAGGAACAGGGAGAAGATGCGGCGCGGGATCGACCACTACCGCGAGCACTTCCGGCCCTCCCCGTGGGCGGGTGAGCCGTACGTCGTGATCTCCGGCACGGTCGCGGTGGCCGCCACGCCCGAGGAGGCCCGGCGTCTGCTCGTGCCGGAGGCCTGGTCGATGGCGTACTCGCGCACGCACGGCACCTTCCCGCCGCTGCCGCCCGCCGAGCGTGTGGAGTCGCTCACGATGACCGGCAAGGAGCGCGGCTTCTACGAGGGCGGACTGGCCGGGCACATCGCGGGCACGGAGGATCAGGTCGCGCACGAGCTGGAGACGGTGCTGAAGGAGACGGGGGCGCAGGAAGTGCTGGTCACGACCAGTACGTACGACCGCGAGGCGCTGGTGGACTCGTACCGCAGGCTCGCCCGGATCGTGAACGCATGACCCGGGCGGGCCTCCGGCCGTCGGATCAGTCCGTGTCGCGCGGGTCGAACGAGGTGGTGTCGATCGTCAGCGGCTTCGGGAACGCGCCGGCCACCGACTCCCAGCCCGTGAACTTGAAGTCGGTGCCCTCCCGGTCGCCGTCCGCGGGCGTGGCCTCGCCGTCGTGGGTGACCAGCAGGCCCTTGGGGAAGGAGCGGCCCAGCGGCACGTTGACGACGGCGGTTCCGTCCGAGTGCTGCACGCCGTCGGTGGCGACGCCGTCGGTGACGGCGAAGGAGCCGAGGTAGGCGTTGCCGCCCTGGCGCTCGTACACGGCGAAGGTGTTGTCGCCCTGGCTGGAGGCGAGCAGGTAGCCCTTGCCGTCGCCGGTGTGGTAAATCGCGGCACCCTCGGCGTCGGCGCTCAGGTGCTCACCGCCGTAACCGGGGTCGCCCGCGGTGTCGAGGACGCACTCCTCTTCCTCCGCGTCGTACGTCCACGGCGTACCGTACTCGCGCACCCGGTCGATCAGCTCGGGCCGCTCGAACTCCTCGTCGTCGAGCTCGACCCGCCACAGCCCGACATCCTCCTGGGCCGCGTACAGGACGTGCTCCTCCTGGTCGACGACCATGCCCTCGACCTGCGCGTGGTCACCGGGGTCGGCGCACGGGGTCCAGCTGTCGCCGTTCGGCAGGGTGAAGGAGCCCGGCAGGTCGAGGGTGTCCTCGGTCCGATAGCCGACGCGGCCGTTCCGGTCCTCCAGCTGCAGCAGCCGTACGCGGGTCTCCGAGCGGCGCGACACCACGACGTACGCCTTGTCGTCGTCGCTGAAGGCGGCCAGACCGTAGGCGGTGCGCTGGTCGTCGACCTCGGCCTCGCTCGCGGAGAAGACCGGCGCGGCGTCCGCCGCGGTGACGTCCTTCAGCGGGGGCCGGCCCGCCGCCACGGCGGCCGGGTCGATCGCGTAGGCCCGGACCCGGTCCCGGCCGCGGTCGCTGACCAGGGCCAAGTCGGTCTTCTCGCCGTCCAGTTCGAAGCCGTAGACGACGTCGACGTTGTTGAAGCGGCCCGGCGCGGCGTCCTCGCCCGGCGCGGCGGGGGCGGCGATGTGCTGGAGGCGTTTCCCGTCGAGGCCGTAGACGTCGAGGCCGGCCTCCTTGAGGGTGCCGATCACGAGGCTGCGGCCCGGGTTGTCGGGGTCGACCCAGACGGCCGGGTCGTCGGCGTCGGCGTTGCCGCCCGCCTCGTCGTCGTACACGGCGGGGGTCTCCACGCGTGCGGAGACGGAGACCGGCTGCGGGACGGAGGCGCCCGTGACCATCAGCAGCGCGGTGGTGAGAGTGCTCAGAGCGGAAGCGCTCACGCATACTCCTCGGTTGGAAGAGAGACTGGCGAGACGCTATGGGTGGCCGGTGTGGGTGAGCCGACGGCGCCGTGAACTTCGGATGGCTCCTGCGGGCGCCGCGTCTGGTTCGCATACAATCGCGGGGTTTGCCCACGACCCTCCACCCGCCCCGCCCGGAGCACCTGCCGAATGCACTCCCCACACGACCCGTACGTCCGTGTACGCGGCGCCCGCGAGCACAACCTCAAGGGCGTGGACGTCGACATTCCGCGGGATGTGCTGACCGTGTTCACCGGCGTGTCGGGGTCGGGGAAGTCGTCGCTCGCCTTCGGCACCGTCTACGCCGAGGCGCAGCGCCGCTACTTCGAGTCGGTCGCGCCGTACGCGCGCAGGCTGATCCACCAGGTCGGCGCGCCGAAGGTCGCCGAGATCACCGGGCTTCCGCCGGCCGTGTCCCTCCAGCAGCGGCGCTCGGCACCGACGTCCCGCTCCTCGGTCGGCACGGTCACCAACCTCTCCCATTCCCTGCGGATGCTGTACTCCCGCGCCGGTGAATATCCGCCGGGCGCCGAGCGGCTCGACTCGGACGCCTTTTCGCCGAACACGGCGGCCGGGGCGTGCCCGGAGTGCCACGGACTCGGCCGAGTGCACCGTACGACCGAGGAGTCGCTGGTCCCCGACCCCGCGCTGTCCATCCGCGAGGGCGCGATCGCCGCGTGGCCGGGCGCCTGGCAGGGCAAGAACCTGCGCGACATCCTCGACGCGCTCGGCCACGACGTGGACCGGCGCTGGCGCGACCTGCCCGCCGAGGAGCGGGAGTGGATCCTGTTCACCGACGAGCAGCCGGTCGTCACCGTCCACCCGGTGCGCGACGCGGACCGCATCCAACGGCCGTACCAGGGCACCTACATGAGCGCCCGGCGGTACGTCATGAAGACCTTCTCCGACTCCAAGAGCCCGACCCTCAGGGCCAGGGCGGAGCGGTTCCTCGTCTCCGCGCCCTGCCCGGCGTGCGGGGGCAGCAGGCTGCGGCCCGAGGCGCTGGCGGTGACCTTCGCGGGGTGCACGATCGCCGAGCTGGCCGGGCTTGCGCTCACCGAGCTGGCGGCCACGCTGGACGGGGCGGCTTCGTCGGAGACGGCCCGGGTCCTCACCGAGGACCTCAGGACCCGGATCGGGCCCGTCGTCGAGCTCGGCCTCGGCTATCTCAGCCTCGACCGGGCCACCCCCACGCTCTCGGCCGGCGAACTCCAGCGCCTGCGACTCGCGACCCAGCTCAGGTCCGGGCTGTTCGGTGTGGTGTACGTCCTCGACGAGCCGTCTGCCGGACTGCACCCGGCGGACACGGAGGCGCTGCTCAGGGTGCTGGCGCGGCTGAAGGCGGCCGGGAACACGGTGTTCGTGGTCGAGCACCATCTCGATGTCGTGCGGGGCGCCGACTGGCTGGTGGACGTGGGGCCGCGCGCCGGTGAGCACGGCGGGCGGGTGCTGCACAGCGGGCCGGTGGCCGAGCTGGCGGCCGTCGCGGATTCGGCGACGGCCCGCTTCCTGTTCGACGACTCCCCTGCCGCCCTGCGCCAAGTGCGCGCCCCGCGCGGCAGGTTGAAGGTCGGCCCGGTCACCCGGCACAACCTGCGCGGGGTGACCGCCGAGTTCCCGCTCGGCGTGTTCACCGCCGTCACGGGGGTCTCGGGATCGGGCAAGTCCACGCTCATCGGGGAGATCGCCGAGGAACTGGCGGGGGTAGGGCGGCTGGTGTCGGTCGACCAGAAGCCGATCGGGCGTACCCCGCGCTCCAATCTGGCCACCTACACCGGCCTCTTCGACGTGGTGCGCAAGGTGTTCGCGGCAACCGACGAGGCGCGGGCGCGTGCTTACGGTGCCGGGCGGTTCTCCTTCAATGTCGCTGGGGGTACCCCCTCTGGGGGAGGGCGGTGCGATACGTGTCAGGGCGAGGGGTTCGTCAGTGTCGAGCTGCTGTTCCTGCCGAGTACGTACGCGCCCTGCCCGGACTGCGGCGGGGCACGCTACAACCCCGAGACGCTCGAAGTGGTGTACCGGGGGCGGAACATCGCGCAGGTCCTGGACCTCACGGTCGAGGCGGCGGCGGAGTTCTTCGCGGACACCCCGGCCGTGGCCCGCAGCCTCGGCACGCTGCTCGACGTGGGCCTCGGGTATCTGCGTCTCGGGCAGCCCGCCACCGAGCTGTCCGGCGGCGAGGCCCAGCGGATCAAGCTGGCGAGCGAGTTGCAGCGCGGCCGTCGCGGCCACACGCTCTACCTCCTCGACGAGCCGACGACCGGACTCCACCCGGCCGATGTCGAGGTGCTGATGCGCCAGTTGCACGGGCTCGTCGACGCCGGGCACACGGTCGTGGTCGTCGAGCACGACATGTCCGTCGTCGCGGGCGCGGACTGGGTGATCGACCTGGGCCCGGGCGGCGGCGACGCGGGCGGGCGGATCGTGGCGGCGGGTCCGCCCGCTGAGGTGGCACGGGCGGGGGGCAGCGCCACAGCGCCGTATCTCGCCCGGGTCATGGGGTGAGGGCGCACGCTCGGGGCATGCCACGGGGCCTCGCGCGCGTCACGCCCTGAGGCTCAGGGCGCGCACGCTCCGCGACCCCGCGCCCGGATCACGCCCGGGCACCTCCCGCGAGCGGGTCACGCCGTGAGCTCCCGCGCGCATGTCACTCTGCGAGAGCCGCAAGGGCGCGTCATGCCCCGAGCTCCAGCGCGCGTCACGCCGTGCGACCCCGCGCCGGATCGTGCCCAGGCATCCGTCACCCGTCACCCGTCACCCGGGCCGCACCGTGAGGTCCCGCGCCCATGTCCGCCCGCGAGGGCCTGATACCCGCGTCAGGCCGTCAGAGCCTCGCGCGCCGGTGCCGCCGACGCCTGTTCGGTCGCCCGGCTGCCACCGCCGGCCGGGAAGGGCACGGTGTTCCGCGGGCCGGCATCCTCGGCCCGGTGCGTCCCGACCAGGACGAACTCCTCGGCCGCGCGGGCCAGCGAGCGGCGGTCGGGGCGGCTGCCCGGTGCCATCGGCTCGCGCACCTCCGCCTCGGCGACCAGGTCGCGGGACCTCGTCACCCGCCACACCGAGGTGAGCAGCGAGTCGTCCCCGACGAAGGCGGCCGCCGTGCTGGGCGCGCCTCCCGCCAGCCGGTAGTGCAGACGCACCGGCTGCACGGGCACCTCCGCGTCGAGGGCGGCCTGGAAGGCGGCCCGGCGGAAGTAGCCCTGGGCGCGACCGCACCAGGTGCTGCCCTCGGGGAAGACGGTGACCGCCTCGCCAGCCCGCAGCGCCTCGGCGATCCGGGCGACCGTGTCGGGCAGTGCGCGGATCCGGTCCCGGTCGATGAACAGGGCGCCGCTGCGGGCGGTCAGCCAGCCCGCCACCGGCCAGTCCCGGATCTCCGACTTGGCGAGCATCCGGGCCGGGCGCACGGCGGCGAGCAGCGGGATGTCCAGCCAGGAGACGTGGTTGGCGACGAGCAGCAGCCCGCCGTCGGGCGCGGCGCCGCCGTCGATCCGCACCCGGACCCCCGAGGCCCGCACGACCCAGCGGCACCAGCGCCGTATCAGCCGCGAGGGTATGCGGCCGCCCAGCGGGCTGGCTACGAACCCGGCGATCAGCAGGAACAGGACCGCCACGAGCCGCAGGGCGGCCAGGGGCACGGCCCTGGCCGGTCCCGTCGCGTCCACGCACGTCCGCGGGGTGCAGGGCGCGCTGGGCCGCCACAGGGTCGCCACCTCGACGGCGTGGGCACGCGCGGCCGGTGCGCCGGTCGCCCCGGCGCTGGGAGCGGTCGCCGTGGAGACACCCACGGCACCGAGGGAGGAGGTGCTCATGGCCGCCCCGTCCGTCACGCCGGGACGAGCGAGAGGAAGTGCCGCAGATAGCGCGGGTTGACCCGGCGCATCGACAGCAGCACGTACATGTCGGCGACCCCGAACTCCGGGTCGTGCGCGGGCTCGCCGCAGACCCAGGCGCCCAGGCGGATGTAGCCGCGCAGCAGGGCGGGCAGCTCGATGCGCGTGGCGGGGACGGGGGCGGACGGCTGCCAGGGGTGCAGCGGCCGTACCCGGTACTCCTCCGGGGCCAGGTGCTTGGCCTGCACCCGGTCCCAGGTCGCGGCCGCGAGCGTGCCGCCGTCGGCGAGCGGGATGGAGCAGCAGCCGGCCAGCCACTCGTGGCCGTGGTCGACCATGTAGCGGGCGATGCCGGCCCAGATGAGGCTGATGACCGCGCCGTCGCGGTGGTCGGGGTGGACGCAGGAGCGGCCCACCTCGACCAGGTTCGGGCGCAGGGAGTCGATCCTGGTGAGGTCGAACTCGCCCTCCGAGTACAGTCGGCCGGCGACCGCGGCCCGCTCCGGCGGGAGCAGCCGGTAGGTGCCGACGACCTGGCCGGAGACCTCTTCGCGGACGAGCAGGTGGTCGCAGTACGCGTCGAAGGCGTCGATGTCCAGGCCCGGCTGAGGGGTGGCCAGCAGGGCGCCCATCTCGCCGGCGAAGACGTCGTGCCGCAGCCGCTGGGCGGCGCGCACGTCCTCCTCGTTGCGGGCGAGGCCGACGGTGTACCTGGTGGGTGCCGTGGGCTGCGGGGGACGGTCGACGGTCAGTACGCCGGTCATGGCTTACTCCTGGTCACGGGCCGGGGACGGCGAGCGGCGGGCAGTTGCGAGCGGTGCGTGGTGCCGCCCCTGTTCTTCCTATGCCGGTTGGCGTACGCGTGACCTGTGCCAGGAGAGCGGATGTGCGGATGTTGAACGGCGTGAACTCGTACCGGTCGTCCACATTCCAGTGCCCGACCGGTCAGCCGAGCGGTCCGGTGCTGTTCACCTGGCGAGCGAAAAAAGGCGAGACGGGGCCGGGGAGCACCACTCCCGGCCCCGCCCGTCCGCACGTGCCGGCGAACGTCTGTTGTGCGGCGAGAACTACCGCTTCACCTTCCGCGTGGCTCGCAGCCACTCCTTGTTCATGCTGGTGATCGACATCAGCGGGATGCCCTTGGGGCAGGCGGTGGCGCACTCGCCCGTGAGCGTGCAGCCGCCGAAGCCCTCCTCGTCCATCTGCGCCACCATGTCCAGCACCCGGGTCTCACGCTCGGGCGCCCCCTGCGGCAGCACGTTCAGGTGGTTGATCTTGGCGGAAGTGAACAGCATCGCCGCCCCGTTGGGACAGGCCGCCACACACGCGCCGCACCCGATGCACTCGGCGTGCTCGAAGGCGAGGTCGGCGTCCGGCTTCGGCACCGGCGTCGCGTGTGCCTCGGGCGCGGCACCCGTCGGCGCGGTGATGTAACCGCCGGCCTGGATGATCCGGTCGAAGGCGGAGCGGTCCACCACCAGGTCCTTGATCACCGGGAACGCCGACGCCCGCCACGGCTCGATGTCGATCGTGTCGCCGTCCTGGAAGGACCGCATGTGCAGCTGGCAGGTGGTCGTCCGCTCAGGCCCGTGCGCATCGCCGTTGATCACGAGAGAGCAGGCGCCGCAGATGCCCTCGCGGCAGTCGTGGTCGAAGGCGACCGGGTCCTCGCCCTTGAGGATGAGCTCCTCGTTGAGGGTGTCGAGCATCTCCAGGAAGGACATGTCGGAGGAGATCCCGTCCACCTCGTAGGTGGACATGGCGCCTTCGGCGTCGGCGTTCTTCTGCCGCCAGACGCGCAGGGTGAGCTTCATGCGTAGCTCCGCTGGGTGGGGTGGACGTACTCGAAGACCAGGTCTTCCTTGTGCAGCACGGGAGCGGCGCCGGTGTCGGTGAACTCCCAGGCCGCCACGTAGGCGAACCCGTCGTCCTTGCGGGCCGCCTCGCCGTCCGGCGTCTGCGACTCCTCGCGGAAGTGGCCGCCGCAGGACTCGGCGCGGTGCAGCGCGTCGAGGCACATGAGCTCGGCGAGCTCCAGGTAGTCGACGACGCGGTTGGCCTTCTCCAGCGACTGGTTGAACTCCTCGCCGGTGCCCGGGACCTTGATCCGCCGCCAGAACTCCTCGCGGATCTGCGGGATTCGCTCCAGTGCCTTGCGCAGCCCGGCGTCGGTGCGCGCCATTCCGCAGAACTCCCACATCAGCTCGCCGACTTCACGGTGGAAGGAGTCCGGGGTGCGGTCACCGTCCACAGCCAGCAACAGGCCCAGCCGGTCCTGGGTCTCGGCCAGCACCTCCTGGACCACGGGGTGCTCGTCGGTGACCTTCTCGTGGTGCGGGTTGCGGGCGAGGTAGTCGTTGATGGTGGCCGGGAGGACGAAGTAGCCGTCCGCCAGGCCCTGCATCAGGGCGCTCGCGCCGAGCCGGTTCGCCCCGTGGTCGGAGAAGTTGGCCTCGCCGATCGCGAACAGGCCGGGGATGGTGGTCTGGAGGTCGTAGTCGACCCACAGGCCGCCCATCGTGTAGTGCACGGCCGGGTAGATCCGCATCGGCACCTCGTACGGATCCTCGTCGGTGATCCGCTGGTACATGTCGAAGAGGTTGCCGTACTTGGCCTCGACGGCCGCCCGGCCCATGCGTTTGATGGCGTCCGCGAAGTCGAGGTACACGCCCTGTCCGCCGGGGCCCACTCCCCTGCCCTCGTCGCAGACGTTCTTGGCGGCGCGGGAGGCGATGTCGCGGGGCACGAGGTTGCCGAAGGACGGGTAGATGCGCTCCAGGTAGTAGTCGCGCTCGTCCTCGGGGATCTTGTTCGCGGGGCGGTCGTCGCCCCTGGCCTTCGGCACCCAGATCCGGCCGTCGTTGCGCAGCGACTCGCTCATCAGCGTCAGCTTGGACTGGTGGTCGCCGGTGCGCGGAATGCAGGTGGGGTGGATCTGGGTGAAGCAGGGGTTGGCGAAGTAGGCGCCGCGCCGGTGGGCCCGCCAGACGGCGGTGGCGTTGGAGTTCATGGCGTTCGTCGACAGGTAGAAGACGTTGCCGTAGCCGCCGCTGGCGAGTACGACGGCGTCCGCGAAGTACGTGTCGATACGACCGGTGATGAGGTCCCGGGCCACGATGCCGCGTGCCCGCCCGTCGACGACGATCAGGTCGAGCATCTCGGTGCGCGGGTGCATCTCGACGTTCCCCGCGGCGATCTGCCGGCTGAGCGCCTGGTAGGCGCCGAGCAGCAGTTGCTGTCCCGTCTGGCCGCGGGCGTAGAACGTACGCGAGACCTGGACGCCGCCGAAGGAGCGGGTGTCCAGCAGACCGCCGTACTCCCTGGCGAACGGCACGCCCTGCGCCACGCACTGGTCGATGATCTCCACCGAGATCTGGGCGAGCCGGTGCACGTTGGACTCCCGCGCCCGGAAGTCGCCGCCCTTGACGGTGTCGTAGAACAACCGGTGGATGGAGTCACCGTCGTTGCGGTAGTTCTTGGCCGCGTTGATGCCGCCCTGCGCGGCGATGGAGTGGGCGCGGCGTGGGGAGTCCTGGTAGCAGAACTGGACGACGTGGTAGCCCTGTTCGGCGAGAGTGGCGCCCGCGGAGCCGCCGGCCAGGCCCGTGCCCACCACGATCACCGTGTGTTTGCGCCGGTTGGCGGGGTTGACGAGTTTGGCCTCGAAGCGGCGTTTGTCCCAGCGCTCGTTGACGGGCCCGGACGGGGCCTTGGTGTCGACGACGGGGTCACCGGTCGCGTAGTCGGTGTATTCAGCGGTCATGTCAGCTCACCACTCCGGTCATGACGCCCACGGGTACCGCGATGAAGCCGGCCGTGAGCAGCAGCGCGAGGACGTTGGCGACGGTCTTCAGGGCCCGGTCGCGGGTGCGGCTGCTGGCGCCGAGGGTCTGGGCGGCGCTCCAGAAGCCGTGCCGGATGTGCAGGCCGAGCGCGAGCATCGCGACGATGTAGACGACGTTGCCGTACCAGGTGGAGAAGGTGTCCACGACGTTCTGGTACGGGTGGCCCTCCTGGAAGCCGCCTGAGTGCACGGTGCCGGTCGTCAGGTCGAGGATGTGCCAGACGATGAACAGGCCGAGGATGATGCCGCCCCAGCGCATGGTGCGGGTGGCGTAGGAGGCCCGCCGCTTCTTGTGCACGTACTTGCTGGGGCGCGCCTTGATGTCGCGGCGGCTGAGCTGGTACGCCGAGGTGGCGTGCGCGACGACGGCGACGACCAGCACGACGCGGATCAGCCAGAGCGTCCACTCGTAGTGCATGAACGGCTCGCCGACCGTGCGCAGCCAGTGGCCGTACGCGTTGAACTCGCCCGCGCCGAAGTAGATCTTCAGGTTGCCGATCATGTGGGCGACCAGGTACAGCAGCATGATCAGCCCGCTGACCGCCATCACGGTCTTCTTGCCGACGGTGGAGTCCCACACCGTGCGTGCCATGGACGGCCGTCGGTCCGTCCGCGTTGCCAGAGCCATGACTCAAGACGCTAGGGCCGTTCGACCCCATCGGTCCAAGACATGGTCCGGCTCGTTTCGATAGGCGATCCCTATGAGAGGCCTATGATGGCCGGGTGCAGTTCCAGCAGCTCCAGTACTTCGTGGCGGTCGCCGAGACCCGGCACTTCACCCGGGCCGCCGACCTGGTGCATGTCGCGCAGCCCTCGCTGTCGCAGCAGATCAAGGCGCTGGAGCGGGAGCTGGGGGCGGACCTGTTCCTGCGGGCCCGCGGCAACATCACGCTGACGGACGCCGGGGAGGCCCTGCTGCCGCTGGCCCGCCGCATCCTGGCCGACGCGGACACCGCCCGGCATGAGGTGCAGGAGCTCGTGCAGCTACGCCGCGGCCGGGTCCGGTTGGGCGCTACGCCGAGCCTGTGCACGGGCCTGCTCCCGGATGTGCTGCGCGCCTTCCACGACCGCTATCCCGGAATCCAACTGCTGATCGAGGAGAGCGGCTCGCACGACCTGGTCCGGGAACTGGCCCGCGGTGCCCTCGATCTGGCCCTGGTCGTGCTGCCCCTGCCGACCCCCTCCCCCGCACTCACCACCGTGGAGCTGCTGCGCGAGGACCTGGTGGTCGTCTCCTCGCCCGAGGCACCCCGCCCGGGCGGCGGTCGGCGCACCGTACGCATCGCCGACCTGGAGGGCGAACGCCTGGTGATGTTCCGGCACGGCTACGACCTGCGGGAACTCACCGTCGCCGCGTGCCGTGCCGAGGGCTTCGAACCGGACTTCGCGGTCGAGGGCGGTGAGATGGACGCGGTGCTGGGGTTCGTGCGGGCCGGGCTGGGGGTCGCCGTCGTACCGAGGATGGTGGCGGCACGATCGGGGCGCGGACTGCGCGTCACGCCACTGGCCCGGCCCGGGCTGCACCGGACGATCGCCCTGGCCCACCGCAGCGACGTGGCTCCGCCGCGGGCGGCGCGGGAGTTGCAGCGGATGCTGCTGGAGCGGTGAGCGGACGGACAGGCGTGGGGCAGGCATCTGTGCCCACGGCCTGCCCGGCCTCGCATGTCCGTTGCCTAATTGCCCTGTCCTTCGGGGAGGTCGGGGCAGCTGCGCTCATATCGCGTGTGCGGGCCGAGGTACTTGTCCCACTCGTGTCGGGTGAGGTTTCGCCTCGCCAGTCTGCAGGCATGGCGGATCCACTCACCGACGCTGCTGGGGAAGACTCGGATGCTCTGGTCCAGGCCGGCTGCCGCGATCGTTTCGGCGTCCGAGACGAGCGCGATCCTGCCGACGCTGTCGAAATAGTCGGACAGGGCATCGCCACTCAGCGCACCGGTGGCAGCGTCCCACCGCTGCAGGTTGCCGTTTCTCGATGCTGTGACGATGGTCTTGCCATCGGATGTGAAGGCGATGCGCACCAGGGCGTGCTCACGGCTGGTCAAGGGCTGTCCGATGGCAGCACCGGTGGTGAGGTCCCACCGGCGAAGTGTGTTTCCGTCGACCGACGCGATCATCTTTCCGTTCGGACTCAGATCCAGTGCTTCGACCGGCTTGTCGGTGGCGAGGAGGCCCCCGACCGGATCCCCGGTGACCGCGTTCCAGCGGCGGACACCGTCACGGCCACCGGAGATGACGGTCTTGCCGTCGAGACTGAACCGGACGTCGACGACGTCGCCGACATGGCCGGTTAGAGGTCTTCCGACAGGGGCTCCCGTGGTGGCGTCCCAGCGGCGCACGGTGTCGTCCCAGCCGGCTGACGCGAGCATCGTTCCGTCCGGGCTCAAGGCGATCATGTCGATCTCTTCGTCGTGACCGGTGAGAGGCTTCCCGACGGGCTTACCGGTTGCGGCATCCCAGCGGCGAACCACGGCGTCCTGGCCGGCGGAGAAGATGGTCCGGCCGTCGGGGCTGAAGACGATGCTTCTGACCTGTTTGCGGTGGCCCTTGAGGGGCTGGCCGATCGGAGATCCGCTGGTGGCGTCCCAACGGCGCATCGAGCCGTCACTGTGTCCGGAGACGATCGTCCGCCCGTCCGGGGCGAGTGCGATCCTCACGAACTGGTCTCCCACTCCACGAAGGGCAGGGCCGACGGGAGGCCCCGGCGTCTTCTCCCACAGCCTCACCGCATAGTCGCGGCCGGCCGTCGCGATGGCTGCGCCGTCTTTGGTGACGGCGATGGAGCGCACTTGATCGCGATGGCCGACCATGGGCCTTCCCTGCGGCTTGCCCGTGGCCGCGCTCCAGAAACGGACGGTGCGGTCACGACCGGCAGAGATGATCGTCTTCCCATCCGGGGCGACCGCGACAGCCTCGACGCGAAGCTTGTGACCGGTGAGCGGCTTCCCGAGGGGTGCTCCCGTGACGGGATCCCAGCGGCGGACTGTACCGTCCTGTCCGGCGGAGACGAGGAGTGACCGGTGGGTGTTCACGGCCACATCCACCACCGGTCCGACGTGTCCTCGCAAAGGTGGGCCGATCGGCTTGCCCGTGCGGGCGTCCCAGCGGAGCAGTGTCCCGTCGTAGCTGCCGGAGAAGATGGTCTTTCCATCCTGGCCGAAGGCCACGGACCACACACTGTCGGTGTGGCCGACGAGGGAGCGACCGATCGGGGCCCCGGTGGCGGCGTTCCAGCGTTGGATGGTCCGGTCCATGCCGGCTGAGATGATCATGCGGCCGTCCGGGCTGATCGCCACGGATTTCACGTTGTCGGTATGCCGTCGCAGTGGTTGTCCGATCGGCTTGCCCGTGTTGACGTCCCAGCGCCGGACGGTGGTGTCGTCACCGCCCGAAACGATCACACGCCCGTTCGGGCTTACGGCCAACGCCTCGATGGGATCGGTATGACCTTCGATCGGTGGGCCGAGCGGGGCGGACGTGGTCATGCTCCAGCGTCGGATGGTGTGGTCATCGCCGGCCGAGACGAGGGTCTTGCCGTCCGGGCTGAAGGCGACCGCATGCACAGGGGCGTTGTGCCCGATCAGCTCGACTGTGTTGCGCTGCGGGTCGAGGATGCCGCGGAGCAGGACCGCACGGGCCTGATCCGATGGGGCCAGCCGCAGACTTTCGAGACTCAGCAGCAGGGAAAGCGGCTGGTGGTCAATTGCTTCGGCCTGGACGGCGAGCTTCTGACCGGTCGCAAGGCGGCGTTCGGCGACGGCGGCTGAGCGTTGCCGGAAGGCATAGACCGTCAGGGCACCCGAGAGCAGGAGCAGGGCGCTCAGTGCGGCAATGACCTGAAGCAGCCGACGTGTACGCCGTCGTGTCCTTCGACGAGCCGCGGCCAGGAACGCCTCTTCCTGGTGGGTGAGCCGTACGCGCTCGGCAAGATTCTCGACCTCGTCCAGGCGACTGCCCTCATACAGCAGTGAGTCGTCGCGCGGGGCGCTGGCCGCCCATTCGCCTGCATTCCGTTGAAGACGCTGCCGGACGAGCAAGTCATGGCGGTCCTCCTCGATCCAGGAGGCAAGGCGCGGCCATGCTTCCAGCAGGGCCTCGTGGGAGATCTGGACGGTGTCCCGGTCACTGGAGGTCTCCCGGCCGACGGTGACCAGTCGGGCGCGTACCAGCGCGTCGAGGGCGGCTACGGCGGGCCCGTCGAGAGCGAGCGCCGTTCTGTCGACGACACGCCGCGTGTCCTCCGGTATGTCGTCTGCGACGTTGACCAGTTCCACGAGGATGCGCCGCGCCTCACCTTGCCCGGCGGCGTCCAGACGAGCGAAGACGTCCTCGGCGGTGGCGGCGATCGCCCCGTCGACTCTGCCCGTTGCCAGGTAATCGGCCACGGTCAGGCGCCGCCCCGAGTGCCTCTGCCAGGTCGAAAGCAGCGCATGCGACAGCAGCGGGAGCACCGCGCTGCGACGCCGGGAGGAGGCATGGGCGTTCAGGTCGCTCAGGACCACCTCGGTGAGTTCCGGCTCCACGACCAGTCCGGCAGTCTCGGCGGGCCTGGTGATCAATGATCGGAGCTGGTCATACGTCATCGGGCGCACGAACTCGGTTGCACCGCTCGCCAACCAGGGATGGTCGGTGCAGATCCCGTAGAAGTCGGACCGTACGGCGATCACCACCAAGGCTCGGCCCGAACCTGCGAGCGCGGCCAGCGTACGAAGGAACGCGCCGCGCATGCCTTCGGCACTGCCCAGGGCAAACAGCTCTTCGAACTGATCCACCACCACGACCGCGTGCCGTTCCGACAGCCCGTCCAGGGCCTCCTCGGGCCGGTCCCCCACAAGGAGCGAGCGTGTCGTTTCAGCCTCCTCGGAGGAGTACCGAGCGAGGCTCTCGGCCAGGGCGCTCAAGGGGTCGTCTCCCGGCGTGAACACGACGTGGGGCCAGCCGGCAGAGCGATCGACGCCGAGTCCGACTCTGGCGATGCGGGGCAGCAGCCCGGCCTGCAGGAGAGAGGACTTGCCCACGCCGGAGGCTCCGGTCACGATGAGCGGGCTCAACCGGGAGAGCTGTGCGCAGGCGCTCCGCAGCAGCTTCTCGGCAAGCTCGTCACGGCCGAAGAACCAGTCGGCATCGGTTCGGCCGTAGGCGTGCAGTCCCAGATACGGGCTTGTCTCCTCCACTGTGGCGTCCTGCGCCCGCATCGGCCGGGGCCCGGGTGGTACGTACCCATGGTTCATGGCCAGCACCAGGCGTCCGGCTCCGCCTTCGTATCTCACGATCGGTGGCTGATGGGCCTGCGTCAGCCGGCGATCCAGGACGTCCGTGACACGGCCCAACGTCAGTCGTGGCGGTCCATGGGCATCCCCTTCATCGAGCAGACGGATGAACTCGCCGGTGAACAGAGTTCGACGGCTGTCCGGGGCAAGCGCGAAGGACGTACGAGTGGCAGAGGTGAGAAGGAGCGAATCGCCCGACGGAAGGGGACGTGCACGGCCCGAGAAGCAGCAGTCAAGAACAACGACGATCGTTCGTGCCCTGCACTTCGCCGCCAGAGCGTCGTTGATCTCCGAGAAGGCGAGGGCTTGGTCGGCGGCGCGTCCCTGGCGGAGATCTCTTGTGGCCTGTGTCGCCAGATGGAGTTCCCCACCCGGCGAACACACTCCGTGGCCCACGTAATGGAAGAAGAAGACGTCTTCGGCTTCCTCCGCCGCGCGCCAGACGGCGTCGCCGAGCACCTTCGGACTCGGCGGATCGACAAGCGTGGACAGCCCTTCCTGCCTCACACCGCACCTGTTGATGAGACAGCGTGCCAGGTCCAGCACCGACGTTGCGGCTGCCGGCACATCGGGCAACTGCGGACTGCCCTCATGCCGACCCGTTCCCACAAGGAGGACCCGAGTTCCCGGCGACGACAGGGCGAGCAGAGAGGGCTCAACCACCGACGTTGTGCCGGTCGGAGTCGGTCAGGCGCTCGGTCATTTCCTCTACTTGGGCCGTCAGTGCCACGACGTCCAGCTGCCTCACCCGCCTGCCCGAGACGGTGACCGTGGAACCGTCATCGGTGCGGCGCACGGTCAACTCCACATCGCTTGTCCGGTATCGCAGCCAAGCGGCCAGGGCAGCCAGCAAAGGCGCGATGTTTCCTGGCTCCAACGCAAGCTGGAGCGCGTCGAGCACAGGCCCGAGTCTGCCGGGGGCCGGCGGCTGCTCCACCAGTTCGACCCTGCCGCGCCACGCCGCCTCACTGATCAATTCGGCGCGCAGATCACGCAGTTCGTCGGCGCCCTGGGGGTCGGATGTCGATACGAGCACGATCATCTGCTGCTCCTGGGCATGCGAAGGCGGGTGGTCCCACTTTCCGCCGCCCGTGCTGTCACCGGATGCGCTTCGCGATCGGTTCATCCTCAGGGCCTACAGGACGCACATGCATTCCCCTCCCCGCCCCCCCCCCGCGGCGCTCACCGCCGACCCCGGCCGACCGCGCGCAGCCACCCTTGTCCCGGGCTTCGCGGGGGGCGAGCCTGCCTGTCAGTGGCGGGAGGCCGAGGTCCGGGACCGGCGCGTGGCGGCCGCGATGCGTACGGCGTCCAGCGGGATCCCCGCCTGTGACGTCCATGCCCGCGCTCCCTGCGCGCAGGGGGGCCGGTGCCCGTCCTCGGCCAGGCACGACGATCGCCGCTCACCCCGTCGCGTCCACCAGCGCCAGCTCGTGCAGCCGGTCCGGCGGCCCCGGGCGGGCGTAGTACCAGCCCTGGGCCGTGTCGCAGCCCAGGATGCGCAGTTGCTCTGCCTGGGCGCCGGTCTCGACGCCCTCCACCGTCACCGCGAGGCTCAGGCTGTGGGCCAGGGACACGATGCCCTCGACGATCTTGAGGTCGACGGGGTCGGCCGGGAACTGCTGCATGCTCTGGGTGAAGGAGCGGTCCAGCTTGAGGATGCTGACCGGCAGGCGGCGCAGGTTGGCGAGGTTGGAGTAGCCGGTGCCGAAGTCGTCCAGGGCGATGTCGACACCCATCTCGGCGAGGCGGCGCAGGGGTTTCAGCAGGTCGTCGTCGGCGCCGATGAGGGCCGACTCGGTGACCTCCAGGCAGAGGGAGTCCGGCTCGACGCCCGTGCGCTCCAGGATGTCCACCGTGTCCTGGACGAGTCCGGGGTGGGTGAGCTGGCACGGCGAGAGATTGACGTTGATGCGGAGCGGGCCCGCGTCGTCGTGCCGTTCTCGCCACTCGCGTGCCTGACGCACCGACTGCTCGAGGACCCAGCGGCCCAGCGGCACGATGAGCCCCGTGTGCTCGGCGAGCGGGATGAACCGGTCCGGGCCGAGGACGCCGTGCTGCGGGTGCAGCCAGCGCACCAGCGCCTCCGCGCCGCGCACGCTGCCGTCGCCCAGGTGGACCAGCGGCTGGTACTCGATGAAGAACTCGCCCCGCTCCAGGGCCGTCGGCAGCGCCGTGGTCAGCCCGTGCCGGGTGATGGCGCGGGCGTCGGCCTCCGGATCGGCCAGCTCGAAGCGGTTGCCGCCCGCCGACTTGGCCCGGTACATGGTGATGTCGGCGCTGCGCAGCACCTCCGCCGGGCTGCGTTCGCCGGCCGGGCCCTCGACGATGCCGATGCTGCCGCGCACGGTCAGCTCCCGGCCGTCGACGCTGATCGGGGCGATCAGCGCGTTCATGATGCGGGCGGCGAGCTCGTCGACCTCGCGCTCGGTGTCGGGGCCGGTGGTCAGCGCCACGAACTCGTCGCCGCCGAGCCGCGCGACCATCTCGCCGGGCGCGGTGGCACAGGACTGGAGCCGGTCGGCGACCTCGACGAGCAGCCGGTCGCCGGCCGCGTGGCCGAGGCTGTCGTTGACGGTCTTGAAGCCGTCCAGGTCGAGGTAGCACAGGCCGAACCGCTGTCCTTCGCCGGCACCCAGTGCCTTCTCCAGGCGTTCGAAGAAGAACGTGCGGTTGGGCAGGCCCGTGAGGGCGTCGTGGGTGGCCTCGTAGCGCAGCCGGAGGTTGAGCAGGCGCCGCTCGGTGGTGTCCTCCATCAGGGCCAGCTGGTACTGCGGGTTGCCGTCGGCATCGCGCAGCAGGGAGACGGTGAGGTTGGTCCACAGGACCGTTCCGTCAGGCCGGTAGAACGCCTTCTCGACGTGGTAGTGCTCGCGCTCGCCGCGCACGAGTTCGTCGTAGAGCTTCCACGTCTGCGGCGCGTCCTCGGGGTGGGTCCACTCCATGACGTTGCGGCCCTGCATGGTCTGCTCGGAGACGCCGAACATCCGCAGCAGCGCGCCGTTGACCTGCAGGACGTTGCCCTCCAGGTCGGCGATGCCGATTCCTATGGCCGCGCCCTCGAAGACCGCGCGGAAGCGGGCCTCGGTGGCGTGCAGTGCCTGGGCCACGACGCCCTGCGCCTTGAGGGCGGCCGCGGAGATCGCCTCCTGCTCGGCCAGCGTCCGCTCGCGCAGCGCCTGGGCGAACCCGGCGGCCATGGCGTGCTGCAGCCGCGAGGAGCGGGCCCGCTGGTCCTCCTGGTCGCCGTCGGTGCCGCAGTAGAGCACGAGGTAGGCCTCGACGCAGTCCAGCGAGCGGCTGAGCGCCTCGGGGTCGGTGCAGTGCGCGGTGACCAGCGCGGCGCCGACCGCCCGGCCCTCGTTCGCGTCGAACGTCCTGGCCCTGAGCGCGTCGCTCAACCGCCGGGCCAGGGGCAGCAGTTGTGCCTCGAACTCCGGCCGGGTCGACGACGTCGAGGTCACCGGGAAGACCGCCCGGCTCCAGATCGTCGCGAACCGGCGCAGTCTGTCCTCCGGCCCGTCCGGCCCCGCGCTCACGCCGTACGCCCCACGCCGGCGAAACCGGAGAAGGCAAACGGATCCTCGTCCTCCGGTGCGGTGTCGGGCCGCCAGTGCGGCATCGGCACCAGTCCGGGTTCCACCATGTCGTACCCCTCGAAGAACCGCGCGATCTGGTCGCGCGAGCGCATGATCAGCGGGTTGCGAATGTCCTTGTACACGTCGACCGTGCCCTTGGCCCGCTCCTCGGGCAGCGGGATTCCCTCGTACGAGGCATGCGTGAGCACCAGCATGCTGCCGGGCGCGAGCGCGTCGCCCAGCTCGGCCACCGACGCGTACGGGTCGTCCTCGTCCTCCACGAAGTGCAGTATGGCAACGAGAAGCAGGGCGACCGGCCGGTTCAGGTCGATGAGGCGCTCGACCGGTGAACTGGTCAGGATCTCCTGCGGCTTGCGCAGGTCCGCGGCGACGATGTCCGCGCGGTCGTCGCCCTCGAGTACGGCCTGGCTGTGCGCGACGGCGACCGGGTCGTGGTCGACGTACACCACGCGCGCCTCGGGGCTGGCCGCCCGGGCCACCTCGTGGACGTTGCCGAACGTCGGGATGCCGGAGCCGATGTCCAGGAACTGGGTGACGCCCTCGTCGACCGCGAAGCGCACCGCACGGCGCATGAACGCCCGGTTGGCCTGCATGATCTTGGGCAGCCCCGGCATGAACTCCATGGCCTTGCGGGCCGCTTCCCGGTCTACCTCGAAGTTGTGCGAACCGCCCAGGTAGTAGTCGTAGATCCGCGAGACACTGGGCACCGAGATGTCGATGCCCCGTGGGGCCCAGGCGGGACGCTCCATCTATCTCTCCAAGGCGTAGGCGATCCGGTGTTCGAGCTGAGGCTACTGATCGCCTGCCAAAGGAGCTAGCGGAAACGGAAATTGACCATCCGTTCCCGGTCACTGCCAGCGGCACGTGCCGAATTGATGCCCCGCAACCCTCCACGAGAAGCATCCGAAGCTTTCCACAGAGTCCCGAACCATGGTGAAAGAGGCCGAAGAATACCGGTGAATGACGGCAAACCGGTTCCGCCCCCTGCGGCGTGGAGCCACAGGGGGCGGACCGGTGGGTCGGGCGCGCCGTCCGTTCGTCCGGCACTCTCGTGTTCTCGTCCCTCCCTTCCGTGGTGCGTACTCGGCTGGGTGAGGCGATCAACCCTGGGGAGGTGTGATCTCTACTTCTCCGACGCGCCGACCGGCTTGCCGTCCGGGCGAATGGCGAACCAGGTGCCGCCGACGCCCTGACCGTTGGTGTCGCCGGGCTTCTTGTCGCCCGCGAAGGTGTAGATCGGGATGCAGTCGATGGTCTGCTGCTTGATGCCGTCGGGCCGGTCGAAGACGACGTAACCCTGTCCCCTGGGCCCGGACCCCTTCAGGTCGATGCCCTCGGTGTCCTCGGCGTCGACCGGCGCGATGACCGGCCACTTCTCCAGGCACTCGCCGGTGCACGCCGTCTTCATCGGCCAGGGCGTGTCCTTCATGAAGCGGTAGACCGTGTGGCCGTTCTTGTCGATGACGATCTCGCCGAGCTTGGGGTCGTTGCGCGTGGACAGTCCGGGCAGGTCGGCGGCCTCGGCGCCACCGCCCTGGGCCTTCTTGCCGGTGGGGGCGAGCGCGTACCAAGTGCCGCCGACGCCCTGGCCGTTGACGTCACCGGCCTGGGTGTCCTTGGCGAAGCGGTAGGCCGGCCAGCCGTCGACCGTCAGCTGCTTGGTGCCGTCGGAGCGGGTGACCGAGCCGAGCAGCGACTCGTCGATACCGGCGCCGGCCTTGGCGTCGTCCGCGGGGACCGGCGGCCACTTCGCCGCGCAGTCGCCGTCGCAGTTCGACTTGGGCGGCTCGGCGACATCCTTGTCGAAGCGGTAGAGCGTCAGCCCGGCGCTGTCGGTCAGCACCTCGCCGAGTTCCTGGTTGGTGGAGACGGACAGCTCGCCGGCGGAGGCGGTCGGCGTGGCCGCGCTCTCCTGCCCGGCGGCGCCGGCGTCGTAGCCGGTTCCGTTCCCGAGGCCGGTACCGGCGGTTCCGTAATCGCCCGCCGCGGCCGTGGCACCCACGTTCTGGCTGCTCGCCGGCGGGGCGGTTTCCGAGCCGCATGCCGTCGTCAGCGCCAGCACTGCCACGGCGCTCACCACGAGCGAGGCGCTCCGCCACGAGGTCTTCATCGTCAACTCCCCATAATCACAAGGGTGTTGCAGCGCCCTGCTGCGCCGCCGCACGACATGGGGTACGCACGGAAGCCACGTTCGTGTTCAACCGGCGCACAAATTTCTTTCCGGAAGCTGTGACAGCGCCCCCGTCACAGCTGTGAGACCACCCGCTTCACCGGTGATCCCACCCACCCCTCGCGTCGCACGCATGTACGTCCCGGCGGTCACTCATGTGCCACGTGGCCAAACCTTTCGAGGGCCGTACGTCGCCCTTTCGAGGCAATCCGGTGGCAGTCCGGCGCGTGGGAACGTGCACGGGGCTGAAGATCTTCGTCGTGTATGGACTCGAACCGACCCAATCCACCCTGAGGACAAGGGTGTTGACGGTGGTGACGCTGACCTGGCTCCTGGTGGCGGCACCGGCCGGCGTGGCCGTGGCCGACGTCTGCGCCTACGCGAGCACGGGCCCCGACGGCGCGGAGGCGGTGGCGGTCGTCGGGACCCTCACCTGGCCGACACCCACGCAGTGCCCGACGCCGACGCCCACACCGACACCTACGCCGACCCCCACCCCCATGCCGACACCGACGCCCACACCGGACCCCACTCCGACGCCACCGCCGAAAACCACGCCCAGCCAGAAGCCCGAACCACCACCGGCCCCACCGCCACCACCCCCGGCCGCACCGGCTCCCCAGCCCGCGCCACCGCGCCCGAGGCCGACCCCCACGCCGACTCCGACCCCCACCCCGACGCCGAAACCGAAGCCGTCGGCCAGACCCACCCCGACTCCCTCCGCCACGCCCGTGCGCTACCCGCCCTACCGCGCCACCGCGCACCGGCGGGCGGCCCACGACGCGCCGTCGCCCCTGACCTTCGTCCTGCTCATCGCCGCGCCCGCGATCGCCGCCGTCGCCGCGCTGCGCCCGCGCTGAACCTGGAGGCTTCCCTTGCCGGAATGGCTTGTTCTCACCCTCGCGATGCTGGCCGCCTGCTCCGTGGTCGTCATCATCACCTTCGTACGGCACCGCACGGCCCCCGAGGACGAGGATCCCTCCGAGACCCCCGACGTCATCGAGTACATGACGATGTGGATCGGTGTGGTGTACGCCATCGTGCTGGGCCTGGCCATCGCCGGTGTGTGGGAGGGCCGCAGCGCCGCCCAGGACCACGTCCAGGCGGAGGCCGTGGCACTGCACGAGGTGTCGGAGCGGGTCCGGGTCTATCCCGCCGACATCCGTGACCGCATTCGTGACGACGTCAACACCTATGTCGGACACGTCGTCACCACCGAGTGGAAGTCGATGGCCGACGACGCCCGGATGACCGACCGCGGCGCCGAGCTCTTCCAGCGCATCCGCGAGGACGTCACCGACTACAAGCCGAGGACGGACTTCGAGGCACAGGCCTACCAGCCGCTCCTCGACCAGGTGACCGCCGCCGACCAGGCACGCAACGCCCGCGCGAACTCGACCGGGGAGACCATGCCGGGCGTGGTGTGGTTCGGGCTCATCGCCGGCGGCGTCGTCACCATCGGGATGATCTTCGCCCTGCAGATCCGGCGCACGCCCCGCGAGCTGGTCCTCGCCGGGCTGTTCTCCGCACTGATCGCCTTCCTGCTCTTCCTCATCTGGGACTTCGACGCGCCCTACAGCCGGGGCGTCACGGCATCCGCGGAGCCGTTCCTGGACCTGTTCCCGCAGGCCAAGGGCTGACGGGCCCTCATCTGTCAGGTCGCCGGGGGGCGTGTGAAGTCGGTGCGGGCACCGCACTGGTTGCCGTCACGCCGCTCCCGTCCCCCGGTCGTGGCAACTTCGTCCCCTGGGCGGCCCACACGGTTGCCCCATTCGTACGACTGCGATCGCGCGGGTGGGCATGCCTTCCTAGCGTTCCGATCACCGAGGTGCATTTCCGGCGCGAGCGGACATGGGTTCGCGGCTGCTCCTCGGGGACCCGGAGGGAACACCATGCGCGCGATACGCGCCGCTTCGGCCGCACTGCTGGGCGTCAGCGCCCTCGTCGTCACCGCACCCGTCGCCCAGGCCCGCGCGGACAGCGCGGTCTTCCGGGTCGCCGTCCTGCCGTCCACCGTCGCCCCCGGTGGACGGGTCGCGCTGCACGCGGTCGGCTGCGAGCAGAGCGTCAGCGTCTCGTCGGGGGTGTTCGACACGATCATCATCCCCCGGGGACGGACCTGGGCCAAGGCCGTGGTGGACCGGGACGCCGAGCCGGGTGCCGTGTACGAGGTGTCGTTCCACTGCGGCACCTTTTGGCAGGACGTCGACCTCACCATCGCCGGCGGCCGGGCGTCCGCTGCCCCGCACTGGCGCAAGGGCGTGGACGCGGGCGGGGGCGGCAGCCTGGCCGACCTGAATCTGAAGGAGATCGGCATGGGCGCCACACTGATCGCGGGCTCGCTCGGGACGGCGTACCACCTCTCGCGGCGCCGCGACGACGAGGACGGCTCCTGACACCACCGTCCGCACAGGCGACACCACCGTCCGCACAGGCGACACCTCCGTCCGCACAGACGTGACTTCGCCCCGGATTCCCCGCAGGGGGGCCGGGGCGAAGTGCTGCTGAACGTGCGGCTCTCTCTTACGGGCAACGGTCAGATCCGCTTCTCCGCCCGCCTCCGCATCCAGAACACCCCGCCCCCGACGACGGCCACGGCGATGAGCCCACCTCCGATGGCCATGTCGGTGGGCGTCGCGCCCGTGGAGGTGCTGCCGCCGAGGCCGCCGCGGACGCCGCCGATCACGGTGTAGGCGTTCGGGTTGGTCAGGGGCCTGCCGGCGCCGACGCAGAGGACCGTGATGCTGTGCGCGCCCGGCCTCGCGTGCCGGTCGATGGTCGCGTGGCCCTTCGCCGTGCTGCCGCCCACGGGGGTGAGCCGGGTCGGCCTGAACGCGTCCGAGGTCGCGGTGCCGCCGCTCGGGCAGCCGTCGACGGTGATGGTCAACTGCCCGCCGCGCGGGATGACACTGGGCATGGCGACGATGTTGCTCGGTCCGATGGGCATGCCGTCCCGGGCGACGGCCGCCGGGGCGGCGATGCCGAGGGCGGCGACCGCGGTGGCAGCGGCCACCAGGGCACGAGTAGTACGCATGTGATCCTCCGCGGAAGACGCCCCGGGAACCGTCCCCGGTCGAATCGGCGAGAAAGCGCCTCCCAGAAAGACCCTCAGATGCCGTGACGGAGGGCGCATTTCGGCGATGGTCCGTCCTGGTGAGAGGACACGCCGACGGACCACCCCGCTATCGGAATTGCCGCAGGTCACGGACCGTCAGAATTTTCCGGCCGGCGGCAACTCGGATGGCGCACCGATTGACGCGGGGCCACCCGTTCGCATCCCACCCCGTCGCCGGTTCCCCGTGCGGGACTTAGCGTTCTCGTATGCGCGATTGGCGGGGCGACGGCCGCGTCGAGAGGGGAAGGCGAATGTACGGGAACGAGCATGCCGAAGAGGAGGAGCGGCGCAAGAAGCACGCTCCTTGGGGTGTGATAGCGCTTGTTCTGCTGACCGGTCTCGCGCTCATTCGCAACGGCTCGGGGGAGTTCGACGTGGGGCCCCCGCAGCCCGCGTCGGCGGCCGCCGCGGACAGCCACGTGACCAGCGGCCTCTTCGCCGGTGTGGCGCAGCCGCTCCCGTACGCCCTGCCCGACCGGGTCCGGATTCCCTCGATCCAGGTCGACGCGCCGATGATCCCGGTCGGCCTGGACGCGGACGGCTGGGTCGGCGCCCCGCCGCCGGAGGACCCCAATCTGGCGGGCTGGTTCACCGGGTCGGTGTCTCCCGGTGAGAAGGGCACGGCGGTGGTCGTCGGCCATGTCGACAACAATGAGGGCCCCGCCGTGTTCTACAGCCTCGGGGCACTCAAGCCCGGGAGTCGCGTCGAGGTCTCCCGGCAGGACGGAAAGACGGCCGTGTTCGAGATCTACGGCGTCGAGGTCTTCGAGAAGAACAACTTCCCCGGCGACCGGGTCTACGCCTCGAAGGGGAACGCTGAATTGCGGGTCATCACCTGCGGCGGCGGTTTCTCGAAGCAGAACGGATATGACGGGAACGTCGTCGCTTTCGCCAGCCTGGTCGAGGTCCACTGAGCGTTTCTCGCCGGGCGGGCGAAAGCCTAGGGGGGGCTTTCGCAGCCGTCCGGTGTACTACCGTTCTGGGACGGTGACGAAATACCCGGAGTCCAGCAGCCGCGGCAGATAGGCGCGCAGGGCCAGGACGCTCTGGGAGCGGTCGCCGCCGGCGTCGTGCGAGAGGACCACGACTCCGGGGGCGGCGCCGTCCTCGACCCGGTCGACGATCGTGCGGGTGCCCGGGCTCATCCAGTCGAGGGTGTCGACGGTCCAGGCCAGCGGCTCCATGCCCAGCTCGGCGCCGAGTTGGAAGGCGGCGCGGTTCCAGGCGCCGTAGGGCGCGCGGAACCAGAGGGGGCGTTCGCCGTACGACTCCTCGACGATGTCGCTGGTGCGTTCCATCTCGGCGCGGATCCGGGCGCGGCTGAGGCGGGTGAGGAGCGGATGGGACCAGGTGTGGTTGCCGACGACATGGCCCTCGTCGGCCATCCGCGCCAGGAGGTCCCTGTTGTCAGCGACCATCTCGCCGCACACGAAGAACATGGCGCGCACGTCGTACTCGCGCAGGGTGTCCAGGATGTACGGGGTGTAGCGGGCGTCGGGTCCGTCGTCGAACGTCAGCACCATGGTGCGGCCCCGCCCGGACACCCGCAGGAACGGCTTGCGCCGCACCAGGGTCGGGCGGGCCGCCGCGCGGGGCGGGCCGTACCCCGTGAGGGGCTCGAGCCGGTAGGCGGAGGGCTTGAGCGCGCGGTGCGCCTGCGGGCCCGCGGCCGGGGCGGCGGGCCGGACCGGCTCCTCGCCCGCGACCGTCGCGAACACCCCGGTGCCGGCGGCGCCGACGGCGGCGGCACCGGCGAGCAGGGCGCGGCGGCGCGTGAGCGGACGTGTGAGCGACTGATCCTTCGTCATGAATGATCAGTCGCCCGGCGCGGGACCGACGCACCACGCGACACCGGTACGGCGGCAGGAAAACCCCCGACCGGATCAGCAGCGGTTGCGTATGACGCCCTGTCAGCGTCGGCGTACCAGGGGGAACGGCAGGGTCTCGCGGATCGTCAGGCCGGTGAGGAACATGACCAGCCGGTCGACGCCGATGCCGAGGCCGCCGGTGGGCGGCATGGCGTACTCCAGGGCGTCGAGGAAGTCCTCGTCGAGTTCCATCGCCTCGGGGTCCCCGCCGGCGGCGAGCAGGGACTGGGCGGTGAGTCGGCGGCGCTGTTCGACGGGATCGGTGAGCTCGGAGTAGGCGGTGCCGAGTTCGGTGCCGAAGGCGACCAGGTCCCAGCGCTCGGCGAGCCGGGGGTCCGCGCGGTGCTGGCGGGTGAGCGGGGAGACGTCGGTGGGGAAGTCCTTGTAGAAGGTGGGCAGCTGGGTCTTCTCCTCGACGAGGCGCTCGTACATCTCCAGGACGACGTCGCCGTGGCCGTCGTCGGCCGTGTACGGCACGCCCGCGCGGTCGCAGTGGCGGTGCAGCCGGAGCAGTTCGGTGTCGGGGGCGATCTCCTCCCCCAGCGCCTCGGAGATCGCGCCGTACACGGTCTTGACCGGCCACTTCCCCGAGATGTCGTACTCCTGGCCGTCCCTATGGGCGACCGGTGAGCCGAAGGCGGCGGTCGCGGCCCCCTGGATCAGCTCGCGGACGAGGTCGAGCATCACGTCGTAGTCGGCGTACGCCTGGTAGGCCTCCAGCATCGTGAACTCGGGGTTGTGCTTGTGGTCGACGCCCTCGTTGCGGAAGGTGCGGCCGAGCTCGAAGACCTTCTCCATGCCGCCCACGCAGAGCCGCTTCAGATACAGCTCGGGGGCGATGCGCAGGTACAGGTCGAGGTCGTAGGCGTTGATGTGGGTGGTGAAGGGGCGGGCGTTGGCGCCGCCGTGGATCTGCTGCAGGACCGGCGTCTCGACCTCCAGGTAGCCGCGCTCCAGCAGGCCCTGGCGCAGGGCCTGTACGGCGGTGGAGCGGGCCCGGACCACGTCGCGGGCGGCGGGGCTGGCGACCAGGTCGAGGTAGCGCATGCGGACCTTGGTCTCGGGGTCGGCGAGACCGCGGCGCTTGTCGGGCAGGGGGCGCAGGCACTTGGCCGTCAGCTGCCAGGAGGTGACGAAGACGGTCGGCTCGCCCTTGTCGCTGACGCCGGCCGCGCCGGTGGCGGTGATGAGGTCGCCGATGTCGGTGTCGGCGGTGAAGCGGTCGAGGGCGGCGCCGGAGTCCTTGCGGGTGAGGGCGAGTTGGTGGTCGCCGGACCAGTCGCGCAGTACGGCGAAGACGATGCCGCCGAAGTCGCGGACGAGCATGATCCGGCCGGCGACGGTGACCTGCTCGCCCTCGCGGACGTCGGCGAGGGCGTGGGTGCGGGCCGGGATGCCCACCGGGTAGGGGTCGGTGCCCTCGGCGCGCAGCCGGTCGAGGGTGTGGTGCCGGATGCGGACCTGCTCGGACAGGCCCGCATCCGGCCCGGCCGCCCCGGCCTCGTCCCCTCCTTCGAGGCCGAGTGCCGCCAGCGAGGGCAGTCCTTCGGTGGTCGCCGGGCGCGGTCCGTTCCTCGGGTGCCCCTTTCTGCGGAGCTTGCGCATGGACGGTACGGAGACGAAGCCCTCGGCGATGCCGGAGGCGAGGCCGATGCGGGCGAGGGAGGCGGCCTCGCCATAGCAGATGAAGCGGGGGAACCACTGCGGGCGGTACTTGGCGTTGGAGCGGTAGAGGGCCTCCAGCTGCCACCACTTGGAGAAGAACAGCAGCAGGCGCCGCCACAGCCGCAGCACGGGGCCCGCACCGATGCGGGCTCCCTCCTCGAAGACGGAGCGGAACACGGCGAAGTTCAGCGAGATCCGGCGGATGCCCATCTTGGGCGCCGCCGCGCACAGGTCGGCGACCATGAACTCCATCACGCCGTTGGGAGCGCCCCGGTCACGGCGCATCAGGTCCAGGGAGATGCCCTCCCTGCCCCACGGCACGAAGGAGAGCACGGCGAGCAGCTCGCCGTCCCCGCCGAGGGCCTCCACGAGGAGACAGTCGCCGTCGGCCGGGTCGCCGAGGCGGTCGAGGGCCATGGAGAAGCCGCGCTCGGTCTCGGTGTCGCGCCAGGCGTCGGCCTTCCTGATCACCTCCTCCATCTCCGCCTCACCGAGGGCGGAGTGCCGGCGGATACGGCAGTGGGCGCCGGTGCGCCGCACGCGCTGCACGGCCTGCCGGGTGACCCGCATGTCACGGCCGTCGAGGTCGAAGTCCGGTACGGACACGATCGCCTCGTCGCCGAGCTGGAGGGCGCCGAGTCCGGCGCGCGCGTAGGCCCGGGCACCGTCCTCGGAGGCGCCCATCGCGGCGGGCGCCCAGGCGTAGCGGCGGGCCAGGTCCAGCCAGCCGGCGATGGCGTGCGGCCAGGCCTCCCGGTCGCCGACCGGGTCCCCGCTGGCCAGGCACACGCCGGCCTCCACGCGGTAGGTGACGGCGGCCTTGCCGCTGGGTGAGAAGACGACGGCCTTGTCGCGCCGGGTGGCGAAGTAGCCGAGGGAGTCCTGGTCGCCGTACGCCTTGATCAGGGCGCGGATGCGGGCCTCCTCGTCGTCGTGCAGGGCGGCTTCCAGGCGCTGCGAACGGAACAGCGTGGCGGCGGCGTTGAGGAGGGCGAGCGCGCCGAACAGGCCGAGCAGGAAGTACAGGGGGCGCGGCGGCCGTCCGTCGTAGGAGGCCCCGGAGACCAGTCCGCCGCAGACCCGGTCGGCGGCCCACGCCAGTCGCTGGCCGTGCGGCAGTGTGCCGGGGAACAGCTCGACCAGCCCCCAGCCGACCAGGATCCCCGCGGCGAGGCCGACGACCAGGACACCGAGGGCTCTTCGCACGGCGGCGCGGCGGGAGGCGGCGTAGAACTCGTTGCGGGCGACGACGAGCAGGGCCAGGGCGAGGCCGCACACGACCAGGGACGGAACGGAGTCGGAGTAGTCGCCGACGACCGTGCCGAGGATGTCGGTCAGGACGAGCAGGCCCAGATAGACGACGACCAGCCACCAGGCGATCTTCTTGCGGGCGGCCGTGGCTGCGGCGAGCAGGAAGAGGAAGACCGCGTAGGCGAGGTTGGCACTGACCGGGACGATGATCTGGTCCAGGGCCTGCACGACCGGGCGGAGCGCCGTGCGCAGCGGCGGGATGAAGGCCAGCAGGACGCAGAGCAGTCCGAGGGCGCCGAAGAAAGTCGCGAAACCCTGCGGCACCCTGCTGAGAAAGCGGTTCCCGGGCGGCCGCGTCCGGCCCGTGGTGTCCTTCGCCGGGGCGGCCTCCACGGTGGCACTCATGTTCCGACTGTAGGAAGCGCTCGGCCTCCTCGCCCGTCGAGCGAACTGCCCGACGGCGCGACCTGCGGCTTCCGATAGCCTCCGTGTCGTGACGGAACAGCACGCACACCGGTTCGAACGGGGCACGGACGGGCCCAAGGTCATCGTGGTCGGGGTGGACGGCTCCGACTCCTCGCTGCGCGCGGCGGCCTACGCCGGTGGGCTGGCCCGGCGGCAGAACGCCCTGCTCGCCGTCGTCTACGTGCAGCCGGTGATGGCGGCCGGAGCGGCCCTCGGGGTGCCGGTCGCGGAGACGACCGACGAGATCGCCGAGGACCTGATCGCCCAGATCCGGGACGCGACCGAGCGGGTCAAGGGGATATTCGACGTGCGCTGGGAGTTCCACACCTTCCCCGGCGATCCCTACAACGGGCTGGTCAAGGCGGCGGACGACCTGAAGGCGGACGCCGTGGTGGTGGGCGCCTCGGAACAGGCCGGGCACCGGATCGTCGGCTCCGTCGCGGTGCGGCTGGTGAAGGCGGGGCGGTGGCCGGTGACGGTGGTTCCTTAGTCCGGCCTACGGGAGTCCTAGGTCGCCGGTCGGTGTACGGCAGGCCCACGGCGATCGACGATGTTGCGATGACCGCATTCGACGTCGACGCCTTCCTCCAGCGGCCGCTGACCGCGCGCATCGCGACGAACGGGCCGACGGTGCGCCCGGTCTGGTTCCTCTGGGAGGACGGCGCCTTCTGGATCCTGACCGGGCCGTGGGCCCGGCTTCTGCACCGGGTTCGGGACGACCCGGCGGTGGCTCTCGTCGTCGACGAGTGCGATCCGGCAACGGGACTGGTGCGCCAGGTGATCGCGCGGGGCCGGGCCGACGTCGTCCCGTTCGACGTCCCTCGGGGCCGGCGCAAGCTCGTCCGCTATCTGGGGGCGGACGAGAGCCGTTGGGACCCGAGGTTCGTGCACTATCTGCACGACGACCCGGCGGAGCGCGGCACCGTGTGGCTGCGGCTGGAGCCGGCGTCGCTCCGCGCGCAGGACCTGAGTTACGCGGTCGCGCGCTGAGCGGACGGGGCGTCAGAGGGTGCGCAGGAAGTCCAGCAAGATCTCGTTGAAGGCCGCCGGCTTCTCCATGTTCAGGTAGTGGCCGACGCCGTCGATGGTCGCGGAGCGGCCGTGGGGGACGGAGCGGACGAGCCGCTCAGCCGCGTCGAGCATCTCGGCCGGTTCCAGGGTGCCGTTGAGGGCGAGAACAGGGACGTCGATCGTCGGCAGGCGTGACCAGGAGTCGGTCACACGCACCATCCGGTCCTTCTCGTCCGGAGTGTGCTTCCCGATCGTGTTCAGGGCCATCTCCCGCAGCCGGCGCAGGATGTCCTGGTCGACGTCGTCGGCGGTCCGGTGTTCGCCGGGCACCACCCGCAGAAAGGCCCTCAGCCAGCCCTCGATGTCACCGGCCGCCAGCGTGCGCGCGTACTCGGCCTGGATCTCCTTCGTCCAGGGGTCCGTGTACATGAAGTCGCCGGTCGCGGCGCCGCACGTGACCACCGCGCGGACGAGCTCCGGGTGCTCCAGCACGGTGTCGGTGGCGATCACCCCGCCCATCGACACGCCGACGAGCACCGCGGGTCCCGCGTCGAGGTGGCGCAGCAGGGCGGCCAGGTCGTCGGCCCAGCGGAAGGGCCTGCTCGCGTTGGCGGAGGAGCCGTGGCCCCGTACGTCCGGGGCGATCACGCGGTGGTGGGCGGCGAGCGCCGATATCTGGTCCTCGAAGGCGCGGTGGTCGACGTATCCGGGGTGGAGGAGGACCACGAGGTCCCCGGAGCCGGTGTCGAGGTAGGCGAGGTCGCCGTCGGCGGACGTGAAGGAGCTCAGTTCGAAAGCAACTGTCATGACAACCAAGGTGTCATCTTCCAAAGATTTTGGCAACCAAGGTGTCATGATGGCGGGGTGAACGAGGCGAACGACATCGACGCACCGCTGCCCCCCGACGATCTCGGCCACCGGATCAGCGAGGTCTTCGACCTGATCGGCGCGCTCTACCGACGCGGCCTGCGCAAACTCGAGCAGGGCGAGGAGATCGAGGGGGTCTCCGTCGGCGTGCGCTCCGTCCTGGGACTGCTGCACCGGTACGGGCCGATGACGGTGCCTCAGATGGGCCGGGTGATGACGCTGACCCGGCAGTTCGTGCAGCGCATGGTCAACGACGCGATGGCCAGGGACTGGGTGGAGGCCATCCCCAATCCGGCGCACCAGCGGTCCTCGCTGATCCGGATCACGGATGGGGGCGAGGCCGTCATCACCGCGATCCTCGCGCGCGAGCACGCCCTGAACCGGCAGGTCGGGGGCGATCTGACGGACGCCGAGCTCCGGGCGTGCGTGCGCGTACTGAAGCAGATGCTGAAGACCTTCGACCACGACGTGGACTGACCTACTCCCCCATGACGAGCCCGTCCTCCGCCGCCCCCCGGCTGAGTACGACCTCCCGGATCCGGTCGCGCACCCCGCGCAGCTCGGCGCCCTGGGCCAGCGCCCGGTTGATGTTGATCACCCGCCCGGCGTCGATGTCGAACAACTGCGGAATGAACTCGGCCTTCTTCACCTCCCAGCGCCGGCCGGACTCGTCGGGCGGCGCGAAGGTGAAGCGGGCGAGGGTGGACTGGTTGCCGCGCGGGTCCTGGACACCCTGCTCGTTGTACATCGCGCCCGCCACCTGGTCGCCCATGCCGTAGACCACCCAGGTGCCGTTGACCTTCTCGTAGGCCTGCGGGACATGGGCATGGGTGCCGAGGATCAGGTCGATGTCGGGGCGGTCGCCGCTGCTCGCGGCCGTCAGCTCACGGGCGAGGGTCAGCTGCGTGTTGTCGGGCTCGTCCTGCCACTCGGTGCCCCAGTGCAGCGATACGACGACCACGTCGGCGCCCGCTTTCCGGGCGGCACGGGCGTCCGCAATGATCTTGGCCTTGTCGATCAGATTGACCGCCCATGGCTGCCCCGGTGGCAGCGGGAAACCGTTGACGCCGTAGGTGTAGGCGAGGTGGGCGACCTTGGCCGCGCCCGCGCGCAGGATCGTCACCGAGCGCGCCTCGCCCTCGGTGCGCGCCGTTCCCGCATGCCGTACGCGCGCCTCGTCCAGGGCGTTGAGGGTGCGCAGGATGCCGGCGGCGCCGTCGTCGAGGCTCTGGTTGGAGGCGGTGGAGCAGCCGTCGTAGCCGGTGGCGGCCACACCACGGGCCACCTCCGGGGGCGACTTGAACGTGGGATATCCGCTGTACTGGCCTCGCTCGCCGTAAACGGTCTCCATGTGGCACAGCGCCAGATCGGCGCGGGAGACCACGGGTTGGACACCGGCGAGCATCGGGCGGAAGTCGTATCCGGACCCACCGGCGTCGAAACGCGCACGGTCGATGACCGAGGTGTGCGGGAGGATGTCGCCGGAGGCGACGAGCGTGAAGCCGCGCGGGCCGGCGGAGGCGCCCGGCTGCCCCGCCTTGCGATTGTCGGCCTGGCATGCGGCGCCAGCGGCAAGAACGGCCGTCAGAGCCAGGGCCACAAGTCGACTGCGTGCAATCATCAACTCACCCCGAGTGGTCGTATTACCAACCAATACGTATGAAACCGGGCCTGACCGTAAACAATTCGGCCGCTTCCGTTAGCCCGTCCGGCCTGTCCCGAATAGGCGGAAGGGACCGTTCGTCGTACCGTTCGCCGACGCGATCGACCGTCCGCCGCAGATCCGTGTGTGTGGCCTGTCCCACAGCGGCCGCCTGCGATGCCATACGGCCATGACGGCCGGAACCACCCTCTCCAACGGGACGACGACCGCCGAGCACGAGCTCGCCGCGCTGCAGCGCGAGCACGGCCGGCCCCTCTTCGCGCTGCTGCTCCGGCTCTGCGACGGCGACCGGCAGCGCGCCGAGGACCTCGTGCAGGAAACGCTGGTGCGCGCCTGGCAGCATCCCGAGGCGCTGCGCGCGGACGACTTCGAATCCGTACGGCCCTGGCTGATGACCGTCGGGCGGCGCCTGGCGATCGACGCGCGCCGGGCCCGCCAGGCGCGGCCGCCGGAGGTCGGCGACGCGATCCTGGAGAACGCCCGAGTGATGTCCGACCACGCCGAACGGGCCGCGGAAGTGCTCGATGTGCGCGAGGCTGTGAAGACACTCACTCCGGAGCACCGTGAAGTCCTGGTGCTCGTGTACTTCCAAGGTGCGAGTGTTGCGGAAGCCGCGGAAACCCTCGGGATTCCGCCCGGTACCGTGAAGTCCCGCGCTTACTACGCGCTGCGCGCCCTGCGCAGGGTGCTTCCGGGATACGCGGCCGACCTGCGGTGAAACCAATGGCTGAGTCAAACCTCCGTAAAGCGCCTTGCTGAAGACACCGGTTGAGTAATCGGCTGTCCTCATCCGTGTTCCGGATTGGGCCCCAGGGCCCGAGGGCCCCGGGTCGGGCGACGCACTCACCGGAGGAAGGCAGGAAGGGATGCTGCACAGAGGTCAGGAGAGCACGGACGGCACCGGCGGCGGTGAACTGACCGTCCCCATGGCGTGGTTGTACGCCGAGTACATCGCCGACGAGCTGCTGCGGACCGGCGATCTCATGCCGCCGACGTCCTTCGAGTTCCGCGCCGGGCGCGATGCCCTGGCGCTGACCATCTTCCTCTCCGACACCGACGGGGAGCTGTCCGGCATCCGGGTCGTCACCCAGCTGGAGACCTGGCTGTCGCTGACGGCCTACGACCAGCCGTGGCAGGACTGGGTGCGCGAGCGCATGGCGGGCCTCGCGGCCGAGGCGGTGGATTCCGGCGGGCCCGCGCCCGACCTGGAGCTGGCCGAGGCGGCCTGGCGCTGGCTGCAGGAGACCGAGCTGCTCGCGCCCGATCTGAACGCGGTGCCGGGCGGCGGCGCGCTGGTCGGCGAGGACGAGGGACCGAAGGTGTGGACACCGGCCTGGCAGCTCGGGCTGCCGCTCGGGCACCTCGCCATCCATCTTTTTTAAGTTCTTTTCTCCTCGGACCAATCCTCGGCCCCGGCCGCTCCGAATCCCTTGGTTGCGATTCGGTGTAGGCCTTGAGTGATTCGACTGCCTGGTGCGTACCAGTGGGCGCAAGGAGTAACACACCCCACACCCAACGGCACGAGGATTCGGCATGAGGTCCCTGGAGAGGCATCGCGACGTCGCCGCGTACGCGCTCGGCGTGCTGAACGAGGCGGAGGCGTTCCGCTTCGAGGACCACCTCATGGAGTGCCCGCGCTGCGCGGCACACGTGACCGAGTTCGGGCCTGTCACCCGCCAGTTGATGCTGTACCGGCGGTCCACACCCCGGTTCGTGCACCCCCTGGCCAAGCCGGGACCGCAGCTGCTGAACCGGCTGCTCGAAGCCGTGGCGGCCCGCCGTCGCGCGCTGCGCCGGCGCACGCTGTACGCCGTGGCGGCCTCGGTCGTGATCGCCCTCGCCGGGCCCGGGGTCGCGGTGATGGCGGGCGGCGGCGACACGCCCGTACAGGTCGTCCAGGCGACCGACGCGCGGTCGGGTGTGTGGGCTCAGGTTACGACCGAGGACGAGGTCTACGGCAGCCAGGTGGAGCTGAAGGTGAAGGACGGCGCGGGGTCGCGCTCCTGCCATCTGATCGCCATCGGCCGGGACGGCTCGGAGGAGACCGTGACCAGTTGGCACGCCGCCGACCATGACGCCCGTGAGAACACGATGACGGGAGCCTCGGCGATGCACACGGACGAGATCGTCCGCTACGAGGTACGGACGGCGGAGGGCGAGCACCTGGTGACGCTCGAGCCCCGGTAGCCCCCTGCTCGGCTGTCCGGTTCCGGCCTATTTCAGCAGCCTCGACATCCTCCGGTCCGCCAGCGGCTTCCCGCCCGTCTGACAGGTCGGGCAGTACTGGAGCGAGGAGTCGCTGAAGGAGACCTCGCGGACGGTGTCGCCGCACACCGGGCAGGGTTCGCCGGTGCGGCCGTGGACGCGCAGGCCGCTCTTCTTCTCAGCCTTCAGGCGCCCGGCCGCGACCCCGCGCGAGCGCTCGACCGCCTCGGTGAGGGTCGTCCGCAGGGCCTCGTACAGTCTCGCCGTCTCCTCAGGGGTGAGGGACGACGCCAGCTTGAACGGGGACATCCTCGCCGCGTGCAGGATCTCGTCGCTGTAGGCGTTGCCGACCCCGGCGATGAGGCTCTGGTCGCGCAGGGCACCCTTGATCTGGCGGCGCTCGTCCTTCAGCAGGGCCGCGAAACGCGCCTCGTCGAAGTCGGCGGCGAGCGGGTCCGGGCCCAGCCGGGCCACGCCGGGGACCTGCTGGGGGTCCTGGACGAGATAGACCGCGAGGCGCTTTTGGGTGCCGGCCTCCGTCAGGTCGAAGCCCGCGCCGGTCTCCAGGGCCACGCGCAGGGCGAGCGGGCCCTTGCCGGGGCGGGGCATGCCGCTCGGCAACTGGTCCTTCCAGTGGAGCCAGCCCGCCCGGGCCAGATGGGTCACCAGGTGCGGGCCGTCCGCGGTGACGAGGTCGAGGAATTTGCCGTAGCGGTGCACGGCGGTGACTGCATGGCCCTCGACGGCGGTGACCGGTGGGTCGTACGTCTTGAGGACGCTGATCGCGACGGGCAGCACGCGGACGATCTCGTGGCCGACCAGGTTCTCGGTCAGGAAGTCCTTGAGCGCTTCGACCTCGGGGAGTTCCGGCATAGCTCCAGAGTGCCACCCGGCACCGACAGTGCCCGGTGGATCCGCTCACCCGCCGGGCCGCTCCGGCGCCAGGAACTCGCACCACACCGCCTTGCCGCCGCCCCGCGCCTCCACGCCCCACACGTCCGTGAGCAGGTCGACGAGGAGCAGGCCGCGGCCGGAGACACCGGACTCCCCTGCCTCCCGGCGGCGCGGCAGGGCGCTGGAGGAGTCCTCGACCTCGACGCGCAGCCGGCGCTCGGAGCCGGTGAGGACCCGCAGGGTCACGATGGCGGAGCCCTCGGTGTGCATCAGGGCGTTGGTGATCAGCTCGTCGGCGACCAGTTCGATCTCGTCGGCCCGGTCGCCGGCGCCCCAGGCGCGCACGGCGGCGCGGATCATGTGCCGGGCCGCGGTGAGGGCCTCGGGGTCGCCGGGGGCGACGTGCTGCTGGAGGCGGCCGCCGGACTGCGGGGCGTCGAGGACGCGGCGGCGGAGCAGGAGCAGGGCCACGTCGTCGTCGCCGCCGCGTTCCTCGGCCACGTCGATGAGGCGGTCCGCGAGATCCCGGACGTCGTTCGGACCGGTGGCGATGAGCGCGGTCAGGGTGTGCATGCCGTCGTCCAGATCGGCGCCGGGCTGTTCGACCAGGCCGTCGGTGCACAGCAGCAGGGTGTGGTCGGAGTCCAGCTCGATGGTGCCGACCGGGTATTCGAGCCGCCCGAACTCCGCGGACAGGCCGAGCGGCAGCCCGCCCTCGACCGGGACGCGTCGGCAGGCGCCGCCGGGTTCCCGGATCAGCGGGTCGATGTGGCCGGCGCGGACCACCTGGACGACCCCGGTGGACAGGTCGGCCTCCGCGTACAGGCAGGTCGCGAAGCGGTCGGTGTCCAGCTCGTGCAGGAACACGGAGGCGCGGGCCATCACGGTGGCCGGGGTGTGCCCTTCGGCGGCGTAGGCGCGCAGCACGATGCGCAGCTGGCCCATCACGGCGGCGGCGTGTGTGTCGTGGCCCTGGACGTCGCCGATGACGGCACCGACCCGGCCGCCCGGCAGCGGGATCAGGTCGTACCAGTCGCCGCCGATGTCCCGGCCGAGGGAGGCGGACCGGTAGCGGACGGCGACGTCGGCGCCGGGGACACTGGGGATGGTGCGCGGCAGCATGGCCTGCTGGAGGCCGGTGGCGAGGTCCTTCTCCTGCTCGTAGAACATGGCCCGCTGCAGGCTCTGCGCGATGCTGCTGCCGAGGGCGACGAGCACGTTGCGGTCCTCGGTGGAGAAGCCGTCCCGGTCGCTGTAGAGCAGTCCGATGGCGCCGATCGGCCGGGCCTGGGCGATCAGCGGCAGATAGGCGGCGGCCGTGATGTTGAGGCCGGTGATGTGCGGCCACAGGATGGGATAGCTGTCCGCGAACTCCTGCGGCGACTCGATGAAGCGCGGGGTGAGGGTCCGTACGACCTCGCTCATCGGGTACTGCTCGTCTATTCGGGTGACCAGGGTCCCGGGCACGAAGCTGCCCGCCGGGCCCTCGGCGACCAGCCGGATGCGGCCGGCCTCCACCAGGCCCATGACCAGGCTGGTGGCGCCGAGGTGGGTCAGGCCGTGGGTGTCTTTGAGGACGTCTATGACGTCCCGGACGGTGCGGGCGTGGGCGAGGGCGGCGGTGGTGAGCTGGACGACGTTGGTCTGCCGGCGGCGGGCCTCGTCCTCGGCGGCCTGCTCGCGCCGCTCCTCGCTCTCGGCGAGTTCGTCGGTGGCGTCGCGGACGATGCCGATGATGCGGCGCGGGCGGCCCGTCTCATCGCGGCGGATGTAGCCCTGGGTGTGGGTCCAGCGCAGGGTGCCGTCGCGACAGCGGATACGGAAGTAGGCGCCGTAGTTCTCGCTGCCGTCCTTCAGGGCCTTGGAGACCAGGCCGTCCAGGCGATAGCCCTCGGGCGGCGGCACCCGGACCGCCAGGGACAGCGGGTTTCCGTCGTATTCGTCAGGGCGCAGGTCGAAGACCTCGTGGGCCTGGGCGTCCATGTGGAAGACACCGGCGTCCAGGTCCCAGTCGAAGGTGCCCATGTGGTTGAGCGCCAGGATCGGGTCCGGGTGGGCGGGCCAGTCGTCCGGGAGTGACAGGGCGCTCGCTCCCCGATCAACCATGGGGCCACCTTGCCAGGATTCGCCGGAATCTTCGACTGGGGCGACGGAACTGTTTCCGCTCGGCGCCCGGGATCCCTCGGCCCGCGTCGGTCAGCCTGCGAACACGTCGGTGGGGCTGCCGAAGACGCTGTCGGTGGTGTGCGGGTCGCCGGGGATCAGCCCGCCGCCGTCGGGGAGGTCGGGGGACTCCGGGACGGTTTCGGGACCGGTTTCCTCCGGGAATCGCGAGGCTGCCGGGGAGTCCGGCGCCTTCGGGGAGTTCGGGGACTTGGGGGACTTGGGGGACGGCTTCGGTTCGGTGCCGGAGTCGGGGGCGTCGGGTTCCTCGGGCGAGGTGGGCGTGCGGCCCGGGTCGCCGGCGGGGTGCGACGGTGTCGGGGTGGCAGTGGTGCAGTCGGTGGTGCCGTGGGGCGCGCAGTGCGTCGGTGTGCCTTCCGGGGAGGTGGGCCCGCCGGACGGGGACGTGCCGCCGTCCGTGGGGAACCTGCCGTGCTCACCGGGTGAGCCGCTGTCGTGCGGGTGCGGATGCGGGACCGGGGTCGGTGTCACCGGCTCCGGTCGCGGCAGGACATGGTCGCGGTCGTGCCCCCGATGGCCGGTCGGCCGCTCGATCCAGGTGTTGTCGACGTTGTCGATGATCGTGAGGTCGGTGATCACCTGGGTCGTCGGGGCCACTACGACCACCCGGTCGGGCCGGTATCCGGACCAGGTCCGGCCGCTGGTGGCCGGCTCGCCCCGCAGGCCGGCGGGCGGGGTGAGCGGATTGCCGCAGGCGCAGCGGACCCGGGGCGCGCCGTGGCCGTCGACCAGGACTGCGGTGCCCGCCTGCAGGACGGACTGGTAGCCGGTCTCGCGGCCGTCCCGGAAGCCGTGGTTGGTGACCCGGGTGTCCGCGCGCAGCACGACCGAGGTCAGGCCGCGCAGATAGCCGGGGATCGAGTCCGGGTTGATGCCCGCGGCCTGCGCGAAGGCGCGGCCCCTGGACGCGTCGGAGGTGAGGTGGTCGATCTGCCGCCGCACATCGCAGCTGCCGGACCCTCGGGTGCCGGCGTAGAGGCCGGGCGTGCCGCCGGACAGCTGCCGTGGTCCGGTCCGGCCGGAGGGCGTCGGCTTCGGCGTCCGGGGTACCGGGGCCGGGGCGGCCGTGGCGGTCACGGTGGAATCCGTGAAGGGATCGGGCCCCTTGGCCGCCGCGCGCTCGAGGAAGATCTCCCCGCTCGGTTCGGTGCCCTTGCTCCCGCCGCCGCAGCCGGTGACGAGGAGCGCCGCGGAGAGCGCGCAGGCCGTGACGTGGGCTCCGGTGGTTGTCCGCACCGCGTCCTCCCGAGTGTTTTCGGGCAGTTCGACACCATTGTCTGCTTCACCCGCTCGGGTTACGCAAACGGAGAAGTGGTATACGGAGAGTCACATGGGCATCGGGCGCGACAATGGTGAAGGGAGTGTGCGGCCGTGGAGTGGTTCATCGCACCGGACTACTGGACGAGCCGGCTGGTCTTCCAGCGGGCTCTGGCCGGCGTGTACCTCGTCGCGTTCCTGACGGCGGCTCTGCAGTTCAGGGCGCTGATGGGCGAGCGCGGCATGCTGCCCGTGCCGCAGTTCGTCGCTCGGGTGCCCTTCAGGGCCGCCCCCAGCCTGTTCCAACTCCACTATTCGGACCGGTTCTTCGCGGTCTGCGCCTGGTCGGGTTGCGCGGTGTCGGCGGCACTGCTGGCGGGGCTGGACTCCGTGGTCCCGCTGTGGGCGGCGATGCTGTTGTGGCTGGTCCCGTGGGTGCTGTACCTGTCGATCGTCAACGTCGGGCAGACCTGGTACTCGTTCGGCTGGGAGTCCCTGTTGCTGGAGGTCGGCTTCCTCGCCGTGTTCCTGGGCAACGACGAGGTGGCGCCGCCGGTCGTGGTGCTGTTCCTGCTGCGCTGGATCCTGTTCCGGGTCGAGTTCGGCGCGGGCCTGATCAAGATGCGCGGCGACGCCTGCTGGCGGAAGCTGACCTGCCTGGACTTCCACCACGAGACCCAGCCGATGCCGGGCCCGCTGAGCTGGTTCTTCCACCATCTGCCGAAGCCGCTGCACCGCGTCGAGGTGGCCGCGAACCACGTCACCCAACTTGCCGTGCCGGTCCTGCTCTTCACCCCGCAGCCGATCGCCACGGCCGCCGCCTCCCTGATGATCGTCACCCAGCTGTGGCTGGTGCTGTCGGGCAACTTCTCCTGGCTGAACTGGATCACCATCGTGGTGGCCCTGTCGGCGGTGCGGTTCCCGAGCGATCCGCCCGCCGTGCCGGACACACCGCTGTGGTACGAGGTCGTGGTCCTGGCGGTCGCCGCGCTGCTGCTGTTCCTCAGCTACCACCCGGTGGCCAACATGATCTCCCGCCGCCAGATCATGAACCGCTCCTTCGACCCGCTCCACCTGGTGAACACCTACGGCGCCTTCGGCAGCGTCAGCAGACTCCGCTACGAGGTGGTGATCGAGGGCACGACCGACGACGTACCGCGTGAGGACTCGGACTGGCGGGAGTACGAGTTCAAGGGCAAGCCGGGCGATCCCCGGCACTGGCCACGGCAGTTCGCGCCGTACCATCTGCGGCTGGACTGGCTGATGTGGTTCGCCGCGCTGTCGCCCGCGTACGCCGGGTCGTGGTTCGGTGCCCTGGTGGAGCGGCTCCTGGAGAACGACCGCGACACGCTGAGACTGCTGCGCCGCTCGCCCTTCCCGCCCGACGCACCGCCCCGCTACGTCCGCGCCCGCCTCTTCCGCTACCGGTACACGACGTGGCGTGAGCTGCGGGAGACAGGCGCGTGCTGGGAGCGGACGTATGTGCGGGAGTATCTGCCGCCGACCAGGCTGGCCGAGGTGGCTCAGAGGTCGTAGACGCGGGTGGCGGTCGTCCGGAAGATGTGCTCGCGGTCGGACTCGCCGGTCAGTTCCCGCGCCGAGTCCAGCACCTGGCCGTACGTCGCCGCCAGCGTGCACACGGGCCAGTCCGAGCCGAACATCAGCCGCTCCGGCCCGAAGGCGTCGAGGACGACGTCGGCGTACGGACGCAGGTCGTCGACCGTCCAGGAGGCGTGGTCGGCCTCGGTGACCAGGCCGGAGAGCTTGCAGACGGTGTTGGAGAGGGCGGCCAGGGAGCGCACGGCGGTCTCCCACGGCTCGCGTTCGCCGGAGGCGATGGGCGGTTTGCCCAGGTGGTCCAGGACGAAGGTCAGGTCGGCGTGGTCCGCGGCGGCCTTGACGCAGGCCGGCAGCTGGTGCGGCAGCACGACCAGGTCGTAGACCAGCCCCGCCGCGGCCACGGCGGTCAGTCCGCGCCGTACGTCCGGGCGCAGCAGCCACTCCGGGTCGGGCTCGCCCTGCACCTGGTGGCGGATGCCCTTGAGGTACCGCCCGCCGGGCAACTCCCGCAGTCGGGCCAGTTCGTCGGCGACGTCCGGCCGGGTGAGGTCGGTCCAGCCGACGACGCCCGCGATCGGTTCGTGCTCGGCGGCGAGGGCCAGGAACTCGGGGGTCTCCTCGGGCACGGTGATCGTCTGGACGAGGACGGTACGGCCGACTCCGGCGGCCCGCGCCTGCGGGAGGAGGTCGGCGACCGTGAAGTTCCGCCGCAGCGGTGAGAGTTCGGGTCCCGTGATCCAGTCCTGGTCGCGGACCGACAGGTCCCACACATGGTGGTGCGCGTCGACGACCGTCACGGCAGCTCCCATACGACCGGCAGGCCGGCGTCCGCGCCCGCGCCCGCGCCCGCGCCGGAGTAGTCGTGCACCACGTCGAGCAGTTCGGCCATCCGGGCCTGCCAGGCCACGTTGACGGGCAGTTTCTCCAGCTCGGCGATGAGGCGGCCGTAGTCCTCGCACTCCAGGACGTGGAAGAGGTCGGTGCCTCCCCCACGCTCGAATGCGCTCGCGCGGGGGGACCCCCACCGCCAGATCGTCCAGGAGGTGGCACCGGCGGCGCGGATCGCGTCCGTCAGCTCCTTCGGAACCTCCCGGTGGGCGGCCTCGTACTCGGCGATCCGGTCGGCGCGGACCTTGGTGTGCAGGGCGACTCTCATCACGGCTCCTCGATGACCACGAGTCCGGTGTCCCGCAGCTCCTGCCAGAAGGAGTCGGGAACCGGCGTGGCGAACTGGTGGGCGGCGTCCTGGACCTCGTGGGCCGAGCGGGCCCCCACCAGGACGCTGCTGACAGCGGGATGGGCCGCGCAGAAGGCCAGCGCGGCGGCGCGCAGGCCGATGCCGTGCCGCTCGGCGATCTCCTTCAGGCGCAGGGCCCGGTCCAGCAACTCCCCGGGTGCCTGCGTGTAGTTGTACGTCGCTCCGGGCTTGGGGTCCGCGAGCAGGCCGGAGTTGAAGGCCCCGCCGATGACGACGGACGTGCCCCTCGATACGGCCGCGGGCAGCAGTTCGTCGAGCGCGCTCTGGTCGAGGAGTGTGTAACGGCCGGCGCACAGCACCACGTCGACGTCGGTGTCGCGGACGAAGCGGGTGAGCATCTCCGCCTGGTTCATGCCGGCGCCGATCGCGCCGACGACACCTTCCGAGCGGAGCTTCTCCAGGGCCGGGTATCCCTCCCGGAAGGCCTGTTCCGCGTGGTCGTCGGGGTCGTGCAGGTAGACGATGTCGACGCGGTCGAGGCCGAGGCGTTCCAGGCTCGCGTCCAGGGTGCGCCGTATGCCGTCCGCGGTGAAGTCCCAGACGCGGCGGTGGGTGGCGGGCACGGCGAAGCCGTTCGCCAGGTCGTCACCCCCGTCGGTGGACGGTTCCAGGCGGCGGCCCACCTTCGTGGAGAGCGTGTACTCCTCGCGAGGGTGCTCGCGCAGGGCCGCGCCGAGGCGGCGTTCGGACAGGCCGAGGCCGTAGTGGGGTGCGGTGTCGTAGTAGCGGATGCCGCACCGCCAGGCGGCGGCCACCGCTTCGTACGCCTGCTCCTCGGTGACCTCGGTGAAGAGGTTGCCGATGACGGCGGCCCCGAAGCCGAGCCCGCTCGGGGGTCTCACTGGCCCACCGGCCGCAGCCGCAGGCCCTGCATGCCGCCGTCGACGGCGAGGGCGGTTCCGGTCGTGGCGCCGGAGAGGGGGCTCGCCAGGTAGGCGATGGCCCCGGCGACCTCGGCGGCCGAGACTAGGCGGCCGGTGGGCTGGCGGGCCTCCAGCGCGGCGCGCTCGACGGCCGGGTCGGGGGCGGCGTCGAGCAGGCGGCCGACCCAGGGCGTGTCGGCCGTGCCGGGGTTGACGCAGTTGACGCGGATGCCTTCGCGGACGTGGTCGGCGGCCATGGCGAGGGTGAGCGAGTACACGGCACCCTTGGTCGCGCTGTACAGCGCCCTCTGCGGCAGTCCTGCCGTGGCCGCGATGGAGCAAGTGTTGACGATCGCCGCGTGGGACGACTCCCGCAGCTGCGGCAGGGCGGCGCGGGCCACCCGGACCATGCCGACGACATTCACGTCCATGACCCGGTGCCATTCGGCGTCGTCGTTGTCCTCGACGGTGCCCTGGGCGCCGATGCCCGCGTTGTTGACCACCACGTCCAGCCCGCCGAGCTCGGCCACGGCGGCCGCGACGGCCGCGCGTACGGAGGCGTCGTCGGTGACATCGGCGCGGAAGGCGAGCAGCGGTTTCTCGACGGACGAGGGGTCCAGGTCGAGTACGGCGACCTGGGCACCGCGCGCGGCGAGGAGTTCGGCCGTGGCCCGGCCGATGCCGGAGGCGCCTCCCGTCACCAGTGCCTTGAGACCGTCGAAGTCGCTCATGCCGCCTGCCCTTTCTTTCCGGAAGTCTCGAGGTCGGCGGCCCAGAAGGCGCCGCCGGGGAACGTGTACCGCGCGATCGACTCGGGTCGCATGGCGGCCGAGAAGCCGGGCGCGGTGGGTGCCGTGTAGTGACCTTCCCTGATCACCACCGGGTCGAGGAAGTGGTCGTGCAGATGGTCGACGTACTCGATGACACGGTCCTCCGTGGTGCCGGTGACGGCCACGTAGTCGTACATCGAAAGGTGCTGGACGAGTTCGCACAGTCCGACACCGCCCGCGTGCGGGCACACCGGCACGCCGAACTTGGCGGCGAGCAGCAGGACGGCGAGGTTCTCGTTGACGCCGCCGACGCGGGCCGCGTCGATCTGGAGGACGTCGATCGCCCCGGCCTGGAGGAGCTGCTTGAAGACGACCCTGTTCTGCACGTGCTCGCCGGTGGCCACCTTCACCGGGGCGACGGCCTCGCGGATCGCCGCGTGGCCGAGGACTTCGTCGGGGCTGGTGGGCTCCTCGATCCAGTACGGGTCGAACTCCGCGAGGGCCTTGGTCCAGCGGATCGCCTCGGCGACGTCCCAGCGCTGGTTGGCGTCGATCGCCATGCGGATGTCCGGCCCGACGACCGAGCGGGCGACGCGGCAGCGCCGTACGTCGTCCTCCAAGTCGGCGCCGACCTTGAGTTTGATCTGCCGGAAGCCGTCGGCGACGGCCTCGGCGGCGAGCCGGGTCAGCTTCTCGTCGTCGTAGCCGAGCCAGCCCGCGGAGGTGGTGTAGGCCGGGTAGCCGTGCTCCAGGAGCCGTGCCGTTCGCTCCTGCGCCCCCTCCCGGCCCCCGCGCAGGATGGCCAGCGCCTCCTCGGGCGTGAGCGCGTCGGTGAGGTAGCGGAAGTCGATCTGGCGGACGATCCACTCCGGGTCGGCGTCGGCGAGCAGCCGCCACAGGGGCTTGTCCGCCCGTTTGGCGGCCAGGTCCCACACGGCGTTCATGACCGCTCCGATCGCCATGTGCATCACGCCCTTCTCGGGGCCGAGCCAGCGCAGCTGGCTGTCGCCGATCAGGTCGCGGTTGAGGGTCCCCGGGTCGGCGCACAGCTCCTCGACGGAGCGGCCGACGACATGGCCGCGCAGCGCCTCGATCGCGGCGACCTGGACCTCGTTGCCCCGCCCGATGGTGAAGGTGAACCCGTGCCCCTCCAGACCGTCCCCGGCGTCGGTGCGCAGCACGACGTACGCGGCCGAGTAGTCGGGGTCGGGGTTCATCGCGTCGGAGCCGTCGAGCTCGCGCGAGGTCGGGAAGCGGATGTCGTGGGTTTCGAGCGCGGTGACGCGGGCGGGGGTGTCGGAGGTCGGGGACACTGAGGGCCTTTCGGTCGGTGGCTGGGAGCTCGGGGTCAGTCCTGGGCCCGGCCGGTCGTCACGCGGGCGATCATGAGGGCGACCAGGATGATTGCGCCGTAGATGGCCTGGATCCAGAAGGACGGGACCTGGGCGAGGGTGAGCAGGTTCTGCACGACGCCCAGGAGGAGTACGCCGGTCAGGGCGCCGAACATGGTGCCCCTGCCGCCGTCCAGGCTGATGCCGCCGATCACCGCGGCCGCGAACACGGTGAAGATCATGTTGTTGCCCTGGTTGGCGCTGATGGCGCCGACATAGCCGGTCTGGATGATCCCGCCGACGGCCGCGAGGGTGCCCGCGACGACGAACACGCCGAGCATGACGCGCTCGACCCGGATACCGGCCGCGCGGGCGGCGTCCGCGTTGCCGCCGATGGCGTACAGCGCGCGTCCGATGCGGTGGTATCTCAGCACGAACCCGGCGATCGCGAAGGCCGCCGCCGCGAGCCACACCGACATCGGGATGCCGATGAACGTCGTGGTGGCGAGGGAATAGAAGCTGTCGGGCATCCCGAACAGCGTCTTGCCCTTGGTCGCGCCGACGAGGAGTCCGCGCAGGACGATCAGCATCGCGAGCGTCACGATGAACGCGTTCAGCTTGAACTTCACGACCAGGACGCCGTTGAAGGCACCGACGGCCGCACCGACGACGAGGACCGCCAACAGGGCGACGGCGGAGGGGAGTTCGGTGCCCCAGCCGGACTGGGCGACCGGCAGGACGAGCAGCGCCCCGACGGCGGGCGCGATACCGACGACCGATTCCAGGGACAGGTCGAACTTGCCGGTGATCAGGACCAGCGACTCGGCCAGCACGACCATCGCCAGCGCGGCGGAGGCGCCGAGGATGGAGATCAGGTTGCGCTCGGTGAGGAACGAGTCGTTGACCACCGCGCCGAGCACCATGAGCAGCAACAAGGCGGGGACGAGGGCGAGTTCGCGGGCGCGGCGGAGCAGGACCGTCCTGGCGGCACGGGCGTCCGGCACCTTCACCGGCAGGGCCGGAGGGGCCTTGGTGTCAGCCATGGTTGTCCACTCCTTCGATGGAGGCGATCAGCTCGTGGTCGCGCCAGCCCGCCGGGTGCTCGGCGACGACACGGCCGTGGAACAGGACGAGAACGCGGTCGCAGCGGCGCAGGTCGTCGAGTTCGTCGGAGACGACGAGCACGGCGATGCCGTCCTCACGGGCGCTGTCCACGCGGGCCAGCAGGGACTCCTTGGACTTCACGTCGACGCCCGCCGTGGGATTGATCAGCACCAGCAGCCGGGGCTCGGAGGCGAGGGCGCGGGCCATGACGACCTTCTGCGCGTTGCCGCCGGACAGGTCGGAGACGGGCTGGTCGGGGCCCTCGGTGTGGATGTCGAGGCGTTCGATGAGGGCGGTGGCGAAGCCGCGCTTGCGGTCGGTGCCGACGAAACCGAAGCGGCCGAGCCGGTCCAGGACGCTCATGGTGGCGTTGTCGCCGATGGTCATGCCGGCGACGAGGCCCTGGTCGTGCCGGTCGCGGGGCACACAGGCGACACCGGCCTTGAGGGCGGCCTGCACATCGCCGAACGGCAGCCGCTCACCGCCGAGTCGAGCGGTCCCGTCCGTCGGGGTGTGCAGCCCCGCGAAGGACTCGGCGAGCTCCACCTTCCCGCTGCCGCTGATGCCGGCGAGTCCGACGACCTCGCCGCGGCGGACGGTGAGGTCGATGTTCTCGTACGCCGGTGAGGTGAGCCCGCGGGTTTCGAGCAGGACGGGGGCGTCGTGGTCGACGTCCCCGGGGTCCACCGCCTGCTCGGCGATGACTTCCAGGGACTCCCCCGCCATGGCCTCCACCAGGGCCCGGCGCGGGAGTTCGGCGACCGGGGCGGTGGTGATCCAGCGGGCGTCGCGCAGGACCGTGACGGTCTGGCAGACCTCGTACACCTCCTGGAGGTGGTGCGAGATGAACAGGAAGGTGACGCCGGAGTCCTGCAGCGCCCGCATGCGCGCGAAGAGCCGCTCGATCTCGCGCTTGTCGAGCTGGGCGGTCGGTTCGTCGAGGATGATGAACCGGGCGCCGAAGCTGAGCGCCCGGGCGATCTCCACCATTTGGCGGTCCTCGACCTTGAGGTCGGCGGTGCGGGCCTCGGGGTCGACGTAGACGTCCCAGGTGGCGAGGAGTTCGGCGGCCTGCGACCGCAGCCTGCGCCAGCTGATGAAACCGCGCTGGAGAGGCTGCCGGTTGATGAACAGGTTCTCGGCGACCGTCAGCTCGGGGACGACCGTGGGCTTCTGGTAGACGCAGGCCACCTTGCGGCGCCAGGCGTCGCGGTCGGCCAGCGGGGGCGCGGGTTCGCCGTCGAAGCGGACCTCGCCCTCATCGGCGGCCTGGAGTCCGGTGAGGATGTTGACCAGGGTCGACTTGCCGGCGCCGTTGCGGCCGACGAGGGCGTGGGACTCGCCGGCCAGAACGGTGAGGCGTCCGTCGGCGAGGGCGGTGGTGGGGCCGTAGCGCTTGACGATGTCCCGTGCCTCTACGAGTGGCGTCGTCATTTGACCGTGTTGCCCCAGAGGTCGGGGTCGTCGACGTTGTCCTTGGTGACCAGCGGGGCGGGCAGTTGGTCCTCCAGGATGCCGCTGGGGAGCTTGACGATGGTCGAGTCGTGGTCGGTGGGACCGGGCTTGAACGTCTTCCCCTCCATCGCCGCCTTGATGTAGTACATGCCGTACTTGGCGTACAGATCGGCGGGCTGGGAGACGGTCGCGTCGATCTCGCCCTTGCGGATGGCGTCGTACTCCTGCGGGATGCCGTCGTTGGAGACGATGGTGATGTGCCCGGCCTGCCCGGTCTTCTTCAGCATGCCCTTGGACTTCAGGGTCTGGAGGGTGGGTGCGAGGTAGACGCCGCCGGCCTGCAGGTAGATGCCCTTGATGTCGGGGTTGGCGTTCAGGAGCGTGTCCAGCTTGGAGGCCGCGGTGTCGGACTCCCACTTGGCCGGTATCTCCAGGACCTTCAGCTTGGGGAAGTTCTTCTTCACGCAGGCGCGGAACGCCTCGGAGCGGTCACGGCCGTTGACGGAGGCGAGGTCACCCATGATCTGCACGACCTTGCCGGAGGGGATCTGCTCGCCGAGGTACTGACACGCCTTCTCGCCGTACGCCACGTTGTTGGCGCGCACCACCATCGCGACCTTGCCCTTGTCCGGCGCCACGTCGACCGCGACGACCGGCACGCCCTTGCGCTCGGCCTGGTCGAGGCCGGCCTCGATGGCGGCGCTGTCCAGCGGGGCGACGACCAGGCCCTTGACTCCCTGGTTGAGCTGGTTGTTGATGTCGGTGATCTGCTGGGAGGGGTCGCTGTTGGAGTTGACCGTCTTGAGCGCGTCGACGCCTTCGGAGTCGGCCATCTTCGGCACGTAGTCGTTGTACGACTGCCAGAACGGCGAGGTCAGCAGGGGCAGGATCACCCCGACCTTGCCGCTGCCGCCGCCACCTCCGGCACTGGAGGCGCCGGTGTCCTTGGTGCTGCCGCACGCGGCGAGCACGAGCGAGGCGCCGGCGACCGCGCACACCGCTCCGACCAACCGTGACCTGTTCTGCTTCCGCGCTGTCGTGCCGTGCATCTGGCGGCTCCTCATTGAGCTTGTTCGGGCACATGGTTCGAGCAGATGCCCGCATATTTATCAGACCACTTCGGCGAAACAACAGCCTTAGGCGGCAGATTTTCACGGTTTCCAGCCGTAGTGGTCCGACCAACCTGGTGATTACACTGCCCCTCACCGGGTGCTCCGAGGCGCCTCGGGCGACGGGAGGAACGGCGTGGACGAGACAGCCCCGGAGAAGGGCACCGTCGAGACGGCCCCGCAGAAGGGCACCGTGACGCAGCGCGCCATCGAGGCGGTCAAGGCGATGATCGCGGAGGGGCAGCTGGAGCCCGGCCAGCGGCTGCCCACCGAGCGCGATCTGGCGGCCCAGCTCGGCATCTCCCGCAGCTCGATGCGTGAGGCGATCCGCGCGCTCACCGTGCTGGGGGTGCTGGAGGCCCGGCACGGTTCGGGCATCTACGTCACCCAGCTGGAGGCCGGCGATCTGCTGGAGACGTTCGGCGTGGTCGCCGACCTCTCGCGGGGCCCACGCCTGGTGGAACTGCTGGAGGTGCGCCGCATCCTGGAGTCGACGGCGACCGCGCTCGCGGCGGCGCGGATCACCCCGGACCAGCTCGCGCAGGTCGAGAAGCACCTCACCGCGATGAACACCACGGACGACCCCGAGGAGATCCTCGCCCACGACCTGGCCTTCCACCGCGAGATCGTGGCCGCTGCCGGCAACGACACCATGGCGGCGATCCTGGAGGGCCTGTCCTCCCGCACCTTCCGCGCCCGTGTCTGGCGTGGCTACCAGGAGGAGGGCGCCTTCGCCCGCACCCGTCGCGAACACGCGGCGATCCACCGCGCCCTGGTCGCCCACGACCCGGAGGCGGCCCGGGCGGCGGCGGCCGCGCACGTGGGCGAGGTGGAGCAGTGGCTGCGCTCCCAACTCGGGCCGCAGTAAGGGCAGTACGGGGCAGGAACGGGAGGCGGCCGGGGCAGTAGGGGGCTCCGACGCGCACTGGACACATGCGGGGCCGCTTACCCACCCTCCTTGACCCGGGAGAGCGGGCGTGTGCGGGACCAGTCGATGCCGTACTGCGCCAGGAGCCCGAAGTTCCCGCTGGACGGCACGCCCTCGGCACGCCCCCCGGACAGCTCGTCGAGGGTGGCGAGGGGCTTGGCGATGAGGGTGGGCTCGCGGAGCGTGACGGGGGAGACGCTCGGGCCTGAGCGGAGCTGCCGGGTCTGGCCCGCGGCTGCGGCGAACAGCAACCACATGTCCTTCACCGGGGCCACCTTCCGTAGCGGGCCTGGGCCGTTCTGCGGACGGGTCCGGCACTCCATGTCGTACGCACGCTGTTGGGCGAAGGTGCGATCTCGTACAAGGGCGAGTTCTTCTCCTACGAGGGGCTGTTCACCTTCGCCCGGCCGGTCGAGGACCGCGTCCCGCTGAAACCGGGGGCGATGCGCGGCCCCAAGTCGTTCGAGGCCGCAGGGGAGTTGTCGGACGGCTGCCACCACGCGCTGAGCTACCCGCGCGAGGCGTACGACTACGCGGTGCGGCACATCCGTGCCGGTGCCGAACGGGCGGGCAAGGACTGGCGGACGCTCGACATCGGCGCCTGGGTCGTCTTCGCCACCGGCCCCGACTCCGCGGCCGCGAAGGACGCGGCCCGCAGCATGGTCGGCATCTACGCCTCCTCGACGCCCGAGGAACAGCTGCGCCGCAACGGCGTGGACCCGGGCGAGCTCAAGCCGGTCATCGACGCCATCGCCGCCGGTGACCTCGCCCGCGGCATCGAGCTGACCAGCCCGGAGCTCGCCGACCGCCTCTCCGTCTCCGGGACGCCCGAGGAGTGCCTGGACAAGATCCGGCGGGAGATCGCCCCGAGCGGCGTCAACCACATGATCTGCGCGCTCACCGACCGCGCCCTCGTCAAGGCCTTCACCGGCCGTGACCTGGAGAACGTGGCCGATGTGAACACCCAGCTGCGGCTGATCCACGACACGATCACGCCCGCGTTCGACTGACGCCTTCCTGCGGGGCCCGCCTGGGGCTTGCGGCTCCCGGACGCCCGGTGCCGCTCCCCTCACCTCCCGTGCGAGGGGCGCGGCCCGTGGCACATGACCGCCCTACGGCTTCACGTCGAAGCCGTGCTCCTTGCCGAGTTTCTCCAGTGACGTCTGGCCGGGGATGCCGTTGGCGTCATCGCCCGTGTAGCCGCAGCGCCGCTGCCAGGCGGCGTACGCCTTGACGGTCGACGTGCCGAAGTGACCGTCCGCGAGCTTCGATTCGAGAAGGCCCTCCGCGACGAGCGCCTTCTCCACGGTCTTCACACCCGAGTACGACACCGGTGTGCCCGGCTCGGCCGGGTCCTGCCTGGCCGCGGCGACCACCTTCGACACGTCGATCACGGGACGAGGGCTCGGCACGGGCGCCGAACCACCGGGCCGCGGGGCGCCCTTCTTCACCCACGCGTACAGGTGCTCGCCCGGGCAGGCCGTGGCGTGGCCGTCCCGGTGTCCCTTGATCTCCTTGCCGGCACCGTGGCGGCGCAGCAGCTCGATGCCGTCGCGGATGGCGCCCAGCATCGCGTCCGTCGGCTTGGTGAGCCCCTTGTTGCCGACCAGGCCCACGATCGCGTAGTGGTCGTCGTTGAGCTTGCTGCTGCCGTTCGCCCCGGTGCGCCTGCCGATACCGCGTCCCTCCAGGAGGTAGCCGTGCGGGCAGGCACCGTAGTTGTAGGCGATGTCCGAGTAGTTCTCCGTCGGGTGGTTCAGATGGCTGACCCTGATCTTCTTCCACTCGGCGATGCACAGATCGTGGTCGTCGAGGAGTTCGACACTGACCGGCGAGCCTTCGTAGTGGACCTTCACGCCCTTGGTCGAAGTCAGCGCGTTCGCTGCGGATGCGGGCCAGCCGAGCTGGGCTCGCGTGACAAGCTTCAAGAGTGCCTCCAAGGCGCTGATGTAACGCCAACGCCCCTGAGTGTGGGGCCAGTTGCCCGCCACTTCACGGCGACGCGCCGCCCTTCGCCGTCAGTGGTCCCGGGCTCGGCGCAGCCGCAACGTCATGAGCTCGAAGGGCCGCAGACGCAGGGCTACTTGATCGCCGTCGTACGACGGGGCCTCGGGCAGGGCACGTTCCAGCAGGTCCGTCGCCGTGACGTCCGCGACCTCGAAGCCCGCCGTCAGCGTGGCCCGTACCCGGCCGCCGTGGGCCTCGTGGAGGCGCACCACCACATCCCCGCTGCCGTCGTCGGCCAGCTTGACGGCCGTGATCACGACCGCGTCCTTGTCCACCGTCACCAGCGGCGCCACCTCCCGGCCACCGGTGATCCGCCGCTCCGGCAGATTGATCCGCCAGCCCTCGCGCACCGCGTCCCCGATGCCCGCGCCCGGCACCAGGGCATGCCGGAAGCGGTGGACGCCCTGGTCGGTCTCGGGGTCGGGGAAGCGCGGGGCGCGCAGGAGCGAGACGCGGACGGTGGTGGTCGTACCGCGGTCGCCGTCGGTGCGGACCGTCCGGGTCACGTCGTGGCCGTACGTCGAGTCGTTGACGACGGCGACGCCCCAGCCCGGCTCCTCCAGGTGGACGAAGCGGTGGTTGCAGGCTTCGAACTTGGCCGCCTCCCAGCTGGTGTTGGTGTGGGTGGGGCGGTGGAAATGCCCGTACTGGGTCTCCGACGCATACCGTTCCGCGTGCACGTCGAGCGGGAAGGCCAGCTTCAGGAACTTCTCCGTCTCGTGCCAGTCGACCTCCGTGTCCACCAGCAGGCGGCGCTCGCCCGGCGCGAGGCTCAGCCGCTGCGTGATACGGGACGATCCGAAGGACCGTACGACCCGGACGCCGTCCTCGCTCTCGACGACCTCCTCCGCGTCGGTCAGATCGGTGACCGTGTTGCGGTAGAACTCGTCGACGTCCCAGGCGTCCCACATGTTCGGGAAGTCGGCGTGGAGTTGGAGGAGGTTCGCGGCCCTGCCCGGCGCGATCGTCTCGCGGTCGGCCTCGATGTCGTACACGGAGACCACCAGGCCCTGTCCGTCGATCTCCACGCTCAGCAGGCCGTTGTCCAGGACGTGGCCGCCGCCGGGGCGTGGCGTGAGCCGCGTCCGCTCCTGGATGGCGGGGGTGCCGGCGCCCCCCGCCGGGATGCCGTCACGGGTGTGCGGGGCGGCGTTGAACACCAGTTGCCGCTCCCCCTCACCCGCCAGGGCGTGCTGTGCCGCGCTGATGATCCCGGTCAGCTCCTCGGCGATCCGCTCGTACGTCCTGCGTGCCTCCCGGTGCACCCACGCGATGGACGAGCCGGGCAGGATGTCGTGGAACTGGTGCAGCAGCACCGTCTTCCAGATGCGGTCCAACTCGTCGTACGGGTAGGGGAATCCGGTACGCACGGCGGCTGTCGCCGCCCACAGTTCGGCCTCGCGCAGGAGGTGTTCGCTGCGGCGGTTGCCCTGCTTGGTCTTCGCCTGACTGGTGAGTGTGGCGCGGTGGAGTTCGAGGTAGAGCTCGCCGACCCAGACGGGCGGGTCGGGGTATTCGGCTTCGGCCTTCCTGAAGAACTCCTCCGGGGTCTCCCAGACGACGGTGGCGGAGCCTTCGAGGTCGCGCAGCCGTGCCGCCCTGCCGATCATCTCGCGGGTCGTGCCGCCGCCTCCGTCGCCCCAGCCGGTGGGGGCGAGGGAGTGCCGGGCGACGCCCTTGTCCTTGAAGTTGCGGGCCGCGTGGGCGATCTCGCTGCCCTTCATGGAGCAGTTGTAGGTGTCGACGGGCGGGAAGTGGGTGAAGATCCGGGTGCCGTCGATGCCTTCCCACTGGAAGGTGTGGTGCGGGAACTTGTTGGTCTGCGACCAGGAGATCTTCTGTGTCAGCAGCCACTTGGAGCCGGCCGCCCTGATGATCTGGGGCAGTCCCGCGGCGAAGCCGAAGGTGTCGGGCAGCCAGGCCTCGTCGTTCTCGATGCCGAACTCGTCGAGGAAGAACCGCTTGCCGTGCACGAACTGCCGGGCCATCGCCTCCGAGCCCGGCATGTTGGTGTCCGACTCCACCCACATGCCGCCGGCCGGCACGAACCGCCCGTCCGCCACCGCCTTCTTCACCCGCGCCCACACCTCGGGCCGGTGCTCCTTCACCCAGGCCCACTGCTGGGCCTGGGACATCGCGAACACGAACTCCGGCTCGTCGTCCAGCAGTGCGGTCATGTTGGACGTCGTACGGGCCACCTTGCGGACCGTCTCGCGCAGCGGCCACAGCCACGCCGAGTCGATGTGGGCATGGCCCACGGCGCTGATGCGGTGCGCGGAGGGCACGGCGGGTTCGGACAGGACCGTCTCCAGCCGCGCCCGCGCCTGCGCGGCCGTTCCGTTGACGTCCTGCAGGTCGATCGCGTCCAGCGCCTTCTCCACCGCGCGCAGGATGTCCCAGCGGCGCGCCGACTCCACCGGCAGCTCGGCCATCAGCTCGCCGAGCACCTCCAGGTCGAGCACGAGCTGCCACACCGTCTCGTCGAAGACGGCGAGGTCCATGCGGGTGAGCCGGTACTGCGGTTCAATGCCGGCGGTCTCCTTGTCGCCCAGCTGCGTCGGCAGGAAGGGGTGGTAGTCGAGGATGACGGGGTTGGAGGCGGCCTCGATGTGCAGCCGCACCTCCTCGCCGCCCTCGACGGGCGCGCCGATGCGCACCCACTGGTTGCGCGGGTTGAGGCCCTTCACCGGGGTGCCGTCGGGCCGGTAGACGAGGCCCTCGCACTGGAAGCCGGGCATGTTCTCGTCGAACCCGAGGTCGAGGAGCGCCTCGACGGTCTTACCGGCCCACGCCTCGGGCACGGTCCCGGTGACGCGGAACCAGCTGGTGCCCCAGGGCGCACCCCAGCGGGCGCCCACCTCGATCGGCTCGGTTTCGGCCGCGAGCCCCTCGGCGACCGGCACCGGCTCGCCGGGCGCGTGCCACACCGCCACCTCCAGCGGCACGGACTCGGGGTACACGGCGGGGCGGACGCGTTCGTCGAGGACACGCTTGAGGCGGGCTTCGACCAGGCTGCGGTCGTCATGCATGCGGGTGCTCCAGGGCTGAGGGGCGGACGGTTACCAGGTGTGGGTCACGGTCACGGGAGCCGACGACGTGTAGAGCTCCCCCACGGCACGCAGTTCGAACCGTGCCGTCCGCTCGCCCTGCTCGGGTCGCAGGCCCGCGACGAAGTAGGCGGACTGACAGGTGCCGCCGAGGAAGCGCCGGGTGCCGTCGGGGAGGAGTCGGTGGAGGGTGTGGTGGCGCACGTCCCCGGGGGCGGGATTCCAGGTGAAGCGCAGATCGCCGCCGCTCGCGCCGGTGATCCGCAGGGCGGAGGGGGCGGCGGGCGTGGTGGTCGCCTTTCGCACCGCGATGCCGCCCAGCCGCCAGTGCACGGGCCCGTCGGCCGCGGTGAGCCGCACACCGAGCGCACGGACAGTGCCGGTCAGGCCCGTGAGCCGCACGGTCGAGGTCTGCCAGGTGCCGGCCGAGTGCACAGGGAAGCAGGTGTACGGCGGTGTCGCGCCCGGCGCGCTCGGCTCGGCGGTGGCCACCGCGAGCTCGACGTGCACGCGGCCCGCGTCGGTCCTGTGGGTCAGTTCGACAACCGTGTCAGCATCGACCGGCAGCCGTGTCGCATACAGATCCACCACCGTGGACGCGTCCAGTTCACCGCCGACGAGCACGCTGCTCCCGCCGCGCCAGGCGTCCGCGAAGTCGAAGTTCACAGCGGGGCGCTGCCCTTCGGTGTGTACGACCCAGCGCCGGGAGGGCAGCCGGTCCTGCAGCCCCAGGTGGTTCCACGGCGCGTCGGACGTCACCTCGCCGTCCTCGTACCACCGCAGCCCGTGCCCGGTGTTGAACACGCTCGCGAACGGCACGGACGCGACCGTCGACCGATCGGCGACCGACACGGCCGGCGCCCGCCAGCTGTCCGTACCGTCCGGCCGCGACGGATCCAGGGACCGCCCGGTCCAGAACCGGTCGTCGGCGGCATGGAACTCCCTGGGCCCCCGGCCCTCCGCCGGAAGGTGATTCCGCGTCCACTCGGGCCGGTAGAAGCCGACCGACACGACGTGTGCCTTGTCGCGCGGCACGATCGCGTCCCAGTTCACGGACGAGTTCCACCCGCTCGCCTCGACGTCGACGCCCGCCCACAACTCGTACCGGCCGCGCCCCGCTTGCTCGGCCCGCTGTCCCGACGAGGCCAGCTTCGCCGCCGTCCACCGGAAGTCGACGAACATGTCGTCGGCGGCCTGGAAGAACGGCTCGTTCTGGGAGTTGAGCGCCCCCTGCCAGCTCACGGATCCGTTCACGGTCATCGAGTCGTACCAGGTGACCCGCCGGCCCTTGCGCTCGGCGAGCGTCTTCAACTCCCGCAGGAAGCCGAGCATGTCCGCGCCCAGCGCGGCGTCCCCGCCACTGGTCTCCGCGTTGACGAACCATCCGTCGAACCCGTACGCCTCCGCGACCGCGACGAGCCGTTCGGCCAGCGGGTACCGCCCGGCCGCGTCCCTCTGCACCAGGTCGCGCGTCCACCGCAGCTGCCCGCCGTAGGCGACGGGTGGCAGGAAGACGTTGCCGAGGACGGGTACGCCGTGGCGGTGGGCGGCGTCCACGACCGGCGCGTTCGGCGCGAGAATCAGCCCCTCCCCCGACGAGCCGCCCCAGAACACCAGCTCGTCGATGTACGCCCAGTGCGTGAGGGCGTAGTAGTCGGCGGTGGCCGAGCCCTGGGAAGGGTTGCCGGAGGTGGGTCCGAACGACACCAGGGACTGGATGCGTGCCTGGTCCACGCGGGCGGTCGGGTTCGCCGGGGTCGGGGTGAAGCGCGCGGCGAGCGGGACCGTCGACGCGTTGAAGGCGAGGTCCGGGTCGCCGGCCGGGTGCCAGGACTTCAGGCTGCGCCAGGTGATGCCGGTGCCCGGGGCGCCGGAGGGCAGGGAGTCCGGATACCAGTAGGAGGCGTACGGCTGGAGGGCCCCGGCTTCGGGCCTGGGTGTTGCCGTCGCGGGCAGTGAGGGCAGCATCGCGGCCGAGGCGGCGGCGATGAGGACGGTGCGTCTGGTGGGGTTCACGAGCGGGTTCCTCCTTGTGGGGTGCGGAGTACCTGATCGGGAGCGACGACCTCGGTGATGCCGCGTGCGCGGAGGTGTTCCTGGTCGGCGGCACGCACATCGAGGACGGTCGTGGGGCGGACGCCCTCGGCGACCAGCCGGAAATAGGCGTCGAAGACCGGGCCGCCCGGGGCGCAGCGCGAGCGGGTGGACGGATCGGCCGGGACGATCAGCGCTGTCGTACGCGGCTCAGGCGTCCTCGGGGGCTCCTGCGCCGCCCGCTCCAGCACCCGGGCGGCGTCCTTGGGCTTGCGGTCGTTGGTCAACAGGCCGAGTCCGTATTCGAGTTGCGGAAAGTCGGCCAGCGCACGGGAGACGTCGTGGGAGCACCACCAGGCGATGCCCCACAGGTCGGGGCAGTCCAGGACGTTGGCGAGGGTCGCCTCGGTGAAGGCGGCGGCGTGCTCGGGCGGGATCAGGGGCGCGGGCGCGCCGACCTCCTGGAGCCAGACGGGGCGGTGCGGGTCGTCGGCCCAGGCCTTGCTCAGTTCGACGAGGTACGCGGCGTGGTGCTCGGCCGGCACGGAGGTACGGCCGTGGCGCTGGGCGGTGCCGTTGAAGACCCAGGAGTGCACGGCCGTGAGGGCGCCCTGCCTGGCCGCCTGGGCCGGTGTGAACGGCTGGTCGTCCTGGTACCAGGTGGCGTCGTACTCGGCGTGCAGGTGCAGCCGCCCCGGTGCGCCCTCCTCGCAGGCGGCGAGCATGCGTGTGAGCCAGCGGTCGATCTCGTCCTCGGTCGCCCGGTCGGGGTCGGGATGCGGCCCCGCCGAGAACTGGTTGACCTCGTTGCCGAGCGTCATACCGAGGAAGTTGGGCCGGTCGGCGAGGGCGGCGGCCAGGGTGCGCAGGTAGGCGGCCTGGCCGTCGAGGACGTCCGGGTCGGTGAAGAGGTTGCGGCGATGCCAGGTCCGGGTCCAGGCCGGGAGGAAGTCGAAGCTGCTCAAGTGGCCTTGCAGGCCGTCCACGTTGACGTCGAGACCACGTTCGGCGGCGGCGTCGACGAGCCGGACCAGCTGCTCCACGGCCCGTGCGCGAATGAGCGTGCGGTTCGGCTGGAAGTAGGGCCACAGCGGGAAGACCCTGATGTGATCGAGGCCCAGTGCCGCGATGGAGTCCAGGTCGGCGCGTACGGAGTCGAGGTCGAAGTCGAGCCAGTGGTGGAACCACCCCTCGCTCGGGGTGTAGTTGACGCCGAAGCGCACGGCAGAAGGCATGCGTGTCCTTGTGACGGGGTGCGGGAGGTCAGGGAGGTCAGTCAGCCCTTGAGGTCAGTCGTGGAATGTCAGCCCTTGACGGCGCCCTCGCCGACGCCGCGGAAGAAGTACCGCTGCAGACAGGCGAAGAGGGCGATCAGCGGCGCCACGGCGATGATCGTGCCCGCGGCGACGAGGCGTTCGTCGCCCGCGAAGGTGCCGTGCAGATAGTTGAGGCCGATGGTCAGCGTGAACCTGGACGGGTCGCTCAGCACGATCAGCGGCCACAGGAAGTCGTCCCAGGCGCCCATGAAGGCGAAGATCGCGACGACGGCGAGGGTTCCCTTCACGGACGGCAGCGCGATGCGCAGGAACCGCTGCCAGACATTGGCGCCGTCGACGTAGGCGGCCTCCTCGATCTCGTACGGCAGGTTGAGGAAGGCGTTGCGCATCAGCAGGACGTTCAGGGCGCTGACGCAGCCGGGCAGGACGACACCGATGAGGGTGTTGTTGAGGCCGAGCTCCCGCATGGTCGTGAACTGGGCGATGATGATGCCCTCCACGGGCACGAGCATCGCGAGGATGAAGACGAGGGTGGCCACGCGGCGGCCCCGGTAGCGCAGCCGCGCGAGGGCGTAGCCCGCGAGTGCCGCGCCGACGCAGTTGGTCACGACGTTGGCGGTGGCGACCTTCAGCGAGTTGAGGGCGTAGTCCCAGACGGGGATGGTGTCGGCGACCCGCTCGTAGTTGTGCAGGGTAGGATCGCCCGGCAGGAACTTCGGCGGGGAGCTGAAGATGTCCTCGGTGGGACCCTTGAGCGAGGTCGACAGCTGCCAGAGGAACGGGCCGACGGTGAGGGCGAGTACGGCGAGCAGGAGCAGATAGCGCAGGGCGAGCTCCCAGACCCGTATCCGACGGCCGTGTTCGTCGGTGACACGGGGTTCGCGAGCAACGGCCGAGGGCCTGGAAGCGGCGGGCCGTACCTTCTCCATGACGCTCATGACTCCTCCCTCCGGTCGGCGCGCAGCACGAGCAGCATCAGGGCGACGGTGACGACGAAGACGACGACCGAGATGGCCGAGGCGTAGCCGACGCGGCCGGTGAGGCCCGTGCCGGTGCGCTGGACGAGCATGACGAGGGTGGTGTCCTCGCCGGCCGGGCCGCCGCTCGGGCCGGCCATCAGATACACCTCGGAGAACACCTTGAAGGCGGCGACCGAGGAGAGCGCCCCGACCAGGACCATGGTGGAGCGGACGGCGGGCACGGTGACGGTGAGGAAGCGGCGTACCGGGCCGGCGCCGTCCACGGCGGCCGCCTCGTGCAGTTCGCGGGGCACGTTGGCGAGCGCGGCCAGATAAATGATCATGTAGTAGCCGAGGCCCTTCCAGACCGTCACGGTCATGGCGCTCAGCAGGAGCAGCCACTGGTCGCTGAGGAAGCCGACGCGGCCGACGCCGATCGTCTCCAGCAGCGAGTTCACCAGGCCGCGCTCGTCGAGCAGCCACACCCAGATCAGCCCGACCACCACGATGGAGGCGACGACCGGTGTGTAGAAGGCGGACCGGAAGAAGGTGATGCCCGGGATGTTCTTCTGCACGAGCAGCGCGAGCAGCAGGGGCAGGACGACGAGTGCGGGGACGACACCGAGGACGTACAGCGTGCTGTTGCGCAGACCGATCCAGAACATGTCGTCGCTCAGCAGCTCGCGGAAGTTGGCGAGGCCGACGAACCTGCCCGGGATCAGGGTGCGGCGGTCGGTGAAGGCGTTGACCAGGGTGGAGACGAACGGGTACAGGATGAAGGCGCCGGTGACCAGCAGACCCGGAGCGGCGAACAGCCAGGGGCTGGCGGGCAGTTGGCGCCGCACCCGGGAGACACGTGGGACGGTCGGGCTCGCCATGCGGCTCAGCCCTGCTGCTGAAGGAGCCGGTTGCAGGCCTCGACAGCGTTGTCAAGAGCTTGCTGCGGGCTCTCCTTGCCCTGCAACGCCTTGGCGACCTCGTTGCGCAGTTCGGTCTTCATCTGCTCGCTGAACAGCACGGGCGTGTAGTTGACGGCGTTCTTCAGCGACTTGGCGGCGGCGACCCGTACGCGCGTCTCGTCGGTGCCGTCCTCCTTGGTGAAGTACGGGTCGTCGAGGGAGCCGGCGGTGCTGGGGAAGATGGCGACCTGCTTCGCGAACGACATCTGGTGCGCGGCGTCGGTGACGTAGTGGGCGAAGGCGACCGCGGCGGGCGCGCGTTTCGTCTGCGCGTTGACCATCACGCCCATCACGTACATGTTGACGTGACCGGTGCTGGTGATCTGGTCCGTGATCCCGATGTTCTTGTACAGGTTGGGCGCCTGCTTCTTGAAGTTGCCGAGGTCGAGCGCGCTGCCGGGGTTCATGGCGACGGCACCGGTGAGGAACTTCTTGCCGGACGACTCGGGGGTGGCGGTGAGCGCCTGTGGGTCGAGGGCCTTCGCGTCGTACAGCTCCTTGTACTTGGTGAGGAGTTCGACTCCCTTGGCGTCGTTGAAGGTGAAGGCGGTGCCCGCCTTGTTCATGAGCTCGACGCCGTAGCGGCCGAAGTCCTCGACGGTGGGCACGTTGGCGAGGGTGGCGACCTTGCCGTCGGTCTCCTTCGCCATCTTCAGGGCGGCGTCGAAGACTTCGTCGTACGTCCTGGGAGGCTGCTCGGGGTCGAGCCCGGCCTCCCTGAAGAGCGACTTGTTGTAGAAGAGCGGGCCGGTGTTGAGGTACCAGGGGAAGGCATACATGCCCGTCATGCCCGGTATCCGATGGCTGGCCCAGGCACCTTCCAGATACTCCTTCTTGTACTGCCCGGCCGCCTTGTCGAGGTCGAGAGCGAGGCCCGCCTTGGCGAGCGGTGCGACGAGATCCGGCGAGACGTTGACGACGTCGGGCAGGGTGCCGCCTGCCGCGTCCGCGCTGATCTTGTCGGCGTACCCCTCGGCGGGCTGGTCGATCCATTTCACGTCGGTGCCGGGGTACTTCTTCTCGAAGTCGGCGATCAGGCCCTCGAAGTAGTCCTTGAAGTTGGCGCGGAGATTCCAGGTCTGGAAGGTGATGTCGCCCTCGACCTTGCCGGAGGCGTCGGCCGCGGTGCCGTCGCCCCCTCCCGAGCCGCACGCGCTGAGCGGCAGGACGACACAGACGGCGAATGCGGCAGCGAGGGCTCTGCGGGAAACGGGCACCGTGAACCGGCCTCCTTCGGGGGCGCGTTGGTGGACGAGGCAGACCCTGCATGCCGTTCCACAGGCCCGTCAATGGCTCTCGCAGAGCTAATTTCTTTAGTGACTAATGCGCATTAGGATCACCTCACTGAACCGCATTAGGTGCCTGCACTGAACCGCATTAGTGCATACTGCTCCCGGAATGCGTCGCCGGAATGAGGAATCGCCATGTCAGGCAAGCGGTCACCGGCCCGTCGGCCGACGATGAAGGACATCGCCCGGCACGCCGGGGTCTCCCAGAGCGCGGTCTCCTTCGCGCTGAACGGCCGGCCCGGCGTGTCGGAGGACACCCGCGAGCGGGTGCGGCGGGTCGCCGAGGAACTGGGCTGGCGGCCCAGCACGGCGGCGCGCGCACTGTCGGGAGAGGGCGCGGCGACGGTCGGCTTCGTACTGGCCCGGCCCGCGGACACCCTCGGCGTGGACTCCTTCTTCCTGCAGCTCGTCTCCGGCATCCAGGAGGTGCTGGCGGAGCGTCATCTCGGGCTGCTCTTCCAGGTGGTGGAGGACCTCGCCGACGAGTGCGCGGTCTACCGCCGCTGGTGGGCCGAGCACCGCGTGGACGGCGTCCTGGTCGTCGACCCGCGCACCGACGATCCCCGCCCCGGCCTCCTCGACGAACTCGGGCTGCCCGCCGTGGTGATCGGCGGCGCACCCGACGACCGCCACCCCGGCCTGTCGACGGTCTGGGCGGACGACGCGGGCGCGATGGCCTCGGTCGTGGACAGCCTGTACGCCCTCGGCCATCGGCGGATCGTGCACATCGCCGGTCTGCCGGGGCTCGCCCACACCGAACGCCGCGTCCGCACACTGCGCGCGGAGGCCGGGCGCCGCGGCCTGTCCGAGGTGAGGTCGGTGACCACCGACTACTCCGACGCCGAGGGCGCGGCGGTCACGCGCCGGGTTCTGGAGGGCCCCGCTCCCCCGACCGCGCTGATCTACGACAACGACGTGATGGCCGTCGCCGGCGCCGCCGCGGCGGCCGAGCTCGGCTTCTCGGTGCCGGCGGACGTCTCGGTGGTGTCCTGGGAGGACTCGGCGCTGTGCCGCATGGTCAAGCCATGGCTGTCGGCGCTGTCCCGGGACAGTGTGGAGTTCGGGCGCACGGCGGCGCGCGAACTGACCGCCCTGCTGGACGGGGGGTCGGCGCGGGCGGTGCGGGTGCCGGTGCCGCGGCTGATCCCGAGGGAGAGCACGGGAGCGGCCCGCACTCCCTGAACGCCTCGCCCGGTCCGCCCGGACGAGGTCAGCCGGCCGGCGCCAGCACCACGCAGCACCGGCCCGGAGCCGGCGCCAGAAGCGCCTGGAACGCGGTGTCGCCCGAGGTGGCGAGCACCCCACGCAACAGGTGGAGGTTCATCCCGCACACCGTTTCGGCGTGCTTTCTCGCCAGCACATGGAAGGGGCAGTTCCCGAGGACGACGGTCTCGCCCTCGCGGCGCGGCTCGAAGCCGTACCGCTCCAGCATGTCCACGACCCCGGCCACGGCCTCGCCGCCCAGCCGCTCGCCCAGCTCCGCAGACTTGCGGTACAGCACCGTACGGACCGGCTCGCCGGTGGCGTCGGACTCCTCCACGACCTCGGCCAGCAGCTGCCCGGCCATCTCGTACTGCCGGGTGGGCACGCTCACGCCGATCTCCCGGTCCGAGCGCCGGTAGAGCTTGGCCGGCCGTCCGGCACCCGGCCCGGTTCGCCCGCTGCGCCGCTCGTAGACGACGTCCAGCAGCCCCTCGTCGGCCAGGCGGTCCAGATGGAACGCCGCCGTCTGTCTGGCCAGACCCAGGGCCTGTGCGGCCTCGTCCCGGCCCACGGGGTCGGTGCTGCGCGCCACGTGCTCGTACAGCCGGCGACGGGTCGGCTCGTCCAGTGCGGCGACGGCGGAGAGGTCGTCGCGGGGTGCGTCCTTGGAGTGATCCACGAGCACCAGTGTAAAACCAAGTGTCGTTGACTAAAGAAACGGGATGCGCTTCTATCGATAACAGGTGTTGTTCATAGAAGGAGGGCGTCATGTCGTCCGCACCCGCAACCCCCGCACCCGTCGCCGCGCGGCGGGCCCTCACCACCGACCCCGGCTACCAGGCCTTCTGGATCCTGCGCGTCGGGTTCGCCGTCGCCCCGGTGCTGTTCGGGCTGGACAAGTTCGCCAACCTGCTCGTCGACTGGCCGGGCTACCTAGCCCCCTGGATCGACGACGTCGTCCCCGGCAGCGCGCAGGACGCCATGTACGCCGTCGGTGTCATCGAGATCGTCGCCGGACTGGTCGTCGCGGTGGCGCCGCGCTTCGGGGGCTGGCTGGTGGCCGGCTGGCTCGCGGGGATCATCGTCAACCTGCTGACGATCCCCGACTACTACGACATCGCGTTGCGCGACTTCGGCCTGCTGCTCGGCGCGGTCGCCCTGGCTCGGCTCGCCCAGCGCTATCACGGCACCCCCGGGCAGTGACGCGAGGGGGCGGTCACCGAGCCGCCGAAAGCCCGGCGAACGCCCCCTCCGCCCCCCGTCAGACCCGCGACCGGTACAGCCCGAACTCCACGAGCCGCACCAGGGCACGCGAACCGGTCACCCGCACCCGCCACCGCCGCGCCCGCACGGGCGCCGCCAGCAGCAGGATCCGGCTCGCGCCGATCGTCCCGGCCCGGGTCACCTCCGTCCAGGCACCGTCGCGCTCGGCCTCGACGACAAAGCTCTCCACCTGCTGCCCGTACCGGATGTCCTCCGCCAGCCGGATCCGGTCCACCTCCCGCTCCCGGCCGAGGTCGACGGTGACACGGCCGGGCGAGACGGTGGTCCGGGCCTCGCGCGCAAGGTCCTCCGGCAGTTCGCGGTCCACGCGCTCCCGGAACTCCCTCAGCCGTGCCACGTCGGCGGCGGGCAGCAGTCCGTCCCTGTCCGGTGGGATGTTGAGGAGCAGCACCGCGTTGCGGCCCACGGACCGGAAGTAGATGTCCGTCAGTTGCTCGACGCTCTTGGGCTGCTGGTCGGCGTGGTAGAACCAGCCGTCGCGGAGGGATACGTCGCACTCGGCAGGCCACCACTGCAGATGGTCGGCGACAGGCTTGGCCTGGACCAGCGCGTCGCGGCTGCCCATGTCGGGGGCGTCGTAGGCGAGGGCGTAGTCCGTCCGCCCGTAGTCCTTCTCCCGCACCGGTACGACGCTCCACTCGTCGTCCCGGGCCAGCCCGCCCTCGTTGCCGACCCAGCGCACGTCCGGGCCGGACACGGCGATCACGGCGTCGGGCGCGAGCGAGCGGACGAGGGTGTACCAGCTGTCCCAGTCGTACTTCTCCACCTTGTCCGGCGGGATGCGGCCCTGTGCGCCGTCGAACCACACCTCGTCGACCGGCCCGTACTCGGTGAGGACCTCGTAGAGCTGGTTGAGCATGTGGGCGCCGTAGTCGGTGGCCGGGAGGGCGTACGAGCGCGACGGGGTGCGGTCGTCGCCCTCCACGAGAGTGGGGATCGTACGGTCGGTTCGGGCGCTGCCGTTGGCGTAGACGCCGTGGAGGTACTGGTTCTCGTCGGCGGGTGAGATGTAGACCCCGACCTTGATGCCGTGGCGGCGCATGGAGTCGGCGAAGGAGCGCAGGACGTCGCCCCGGCCGTCGCGCCAACTGCTGGACGCCACCGAGTGGTCGGTGTAGCGGGACTGGTGGAGCACGAAGCCGTCGTGGTGCTTGACGGTGAGGATGGCGAGTTCGAATCCTGCGTCGCGCAGGGCGCGGGCCCACTGGTCGGTGTCGAGGCCGGCCGGCTGGAACACGTCGGGGTCCTCGTCGCCGGTGCCCCATTCGAGGCCCGTGAAGGTGTTCACGCCGAAGTGCAGGAACGCCGTGCGCTCCAGGCGCTGCCAGGCGATCTGGCGTGCCGTCGGGCGGACTTGCGAGGCCTTGCGGACGAGGTCGGCCTCGGTGTCGTCGGGGCTGACGGGGATGCGGTAGGCGAGGTCTTCCGCGCGAGCGGCAGGGGCCGCGAGGGCGGTTCTGGTGGCGCCGGTCACGGCGAGGACGGCGGCTGTCGCGACGAAGACGCGTCGGGAAACGGCCATGGGAAGGCTCCTCGGGTCGGTCCTCGGATCGGATCCTCAGTTCAGGTGCCATACGGCGGGCGTGCGCTGGTCCGGCGGGTACTGTGCGAGCCGGCCGTCGTCCGTCACGCTCACCGTCATCCGGGTGATGGCGTTGACGAGGAGCAAGCCACCGGCCACGGGCTCCAGCTGCCAGCGCTGGAGGGTGTTCGCGGGATCGCACGTCTGCGGCGCCGCCTCCACGCCGGGCTGCAGCGGCACGTTGAGCGTGAGCTTCCCGCCGCGTACCTCCAGGCAGCCGTCCGCGGTCCGTACGGTCACATAGCCGTCGGCGGTGCGCGCGACCTCGGCGTCGAAGGACCGGCCCTGCGTACGGAAGGTGTACGCCCCGTCGGCCACCGGTACGCGGGTCGGCTCCCGCCACCCGGGGGCGTGCCCGACCGCCGTGCCGCGCGCGGTGAACTCGGCGTATGCGGCGTCGGGGTGTGGATCACCCCAGGTGGCCTGGGCGAGGTGCCGCAGCGCGGGCCACAGGGCGACGGCGACCTCGTTCTCGGTCTCGCCCCGGCCGTTGTCGGGCCAGAGGCTGATCTTCGCGCCGGTGATGCCGTCGGAGGAGGCCAGCTTCTCGCCCTCGAAGCTGCGCGGGTCCCAGCTCTGCTCGTACAGCCCCTCGGTGTCGCTGTGGAAGCCGCCGCGCACCAGGTAGAGGGCGTAGGCGGCGTTCATCAACGGAAAGCCCTGAGCCCGCAGCCGGCTCGGCTTCGTCGCCACGTTCAGCCAGTGCTCGACGGTCGTTCCGGCGGCCACCGGAACGGTGTTGGCGCCGGTGAGCCCGTCGTTCCAGATGCGCAGCTTCTTGCCCATGCCCGCCGCGTGGGCGTGGACGCGGTTGACGAAGTCGATGAACGCGTCCTGGGGAGTGGCGCCGGGGCCGTACCTGTCCTGGGCGTACTTCAGGATCTGCGGGTACTTGGCGAAGTCGGAGCCGAGCATGTACTCGTCGGCGCCCATGTGCCAGGAGCGGGACGTGAACACCTGCGCGTACTCGTCCATCAGGCTCGTGTAGTACGCGAAGGCCTCGGGCCGGGTGATGTCGAGCCGGGACGGCTGCTTGTTGCCGTCGGAGTCGGTCAGTTGCAGGTCCGGGCGGTTCTCGATCCACGGGTCCATGTGGCCCGGGGAGTTGATCTCGGGGATGATCTCGACGTGGTATCGCTTGCCGAGGGCAACGAGGCCGCGTATCTCGTCCTTGGTGTAGTAGCCCCAGGTGTTGGCCTCGGGATGGGCGTCGCTCCTCACCTTCAGTTCGAGGAGGAGCTGGTTGAGCTTGTGGTACGCCATCTCGCGGACCAGGTTCTCCAGCCAGGGCAGGGAGACATGGATGTAGCAGGCGCAGACGCCGACACCTCGCTCCTGGTAGCGCGGTACGTCGACGGTGCGGCCGGCGGGGATGCGGTCGTCCCGGGCGAGGAGCTGAAGGAGGGTGCGGGTGCCGTAGAAGGCTCCGGTCTCGGTCGCAGCGGTCACCGACAGGCGCTCGCCGACGCGGAGTTCGTAGCCCTCCGCGCCGAGGGAGGTGCGGGAGGGCTGGACGTCGATAACGATGTCACCGTCGCGCGCACCGCCTCGTACCACGGGAACGGTGCCACGGCCCGCCTCGCGAAGGTCGTCGGCGAGGGTGCCGGCGACCCGCCGTTCGGCCGGGCTGTCGGCCACGAGGCGGGCGGAGCGCTCGTAGGTGTAACTGCCGGACGCCGGTGTCCAGTCGGTCAGCGCGGGCACCGTGACCGGCGGCCCCTGCTCCTCCTCCGCGAGCGCCGGCACCGGCGCCGCGCAGAGCAGCGTCAGCGCCGTCAGGAAACCTGCCGCTCTCAAGCGTCTCCTCATGAGGCACCCCATTCATCGGATGTCTGATCATTGGGCGGGCCCCAGGGGCTGTCAATGGATCGCGAAGTGGGGGGAGTTGACTCATTGATCGGATGATGTGCAGGTCAGCGGGCTGTGCCGAGGACAGGCCTCGCGAAAAGTCCAAGAAGACCCACCCGAATATCCAAGCCGGCGGCCATGCCGAGCCCTCCCGAACATCCACGCCGAGCGCCCTCTCGACTCCGGGCCCTCGGCCCGGCAGAGTTCTCCTACATACTCGCGAGTAAGCCCTGAGGAGCGCCCGTGACCAGCTGGGTCGGCCGGACCGCCGCCGAGATCGCCGCCGCCGTACGCGAGAAGCAGGCCACGCCCCGTGAGGTGGTGGCCGAGCACCTGTCCCGTATCGAGCGGCTCGACGGCCGTGTCGGTGCCTTCCGGGTGGTGCGCGCCCAGGCGGCGCTCGCCGAGGCCGACGAGGTGGGCTCGCGCGCCGACCTGGCCGAACTGCCGCTGGCCGGGGTGCCGGTGGCGGTCAAGGACAACCTCGCGGTGCGCGGTGAGTCCAACCGCGTCGGCTCCGGCGCGACGCCGGACACCCCGGCCGACCACGACCACGTCACCGTGGCCCGGCTGCGGGCCGCCGGAGCGGTCGTCGTGGGGCTGACGAACGTGCCGGAGCTGTGTGTCTTCGGCACCACCGAGGGCGTGCACGGCACGGCCCGCAACCCGTGGGACACCTCGCGCACGGCGGGCGGCTCGTCCGGCGGCAGCGCGGCCGCGGTCGCCGCGGGCATGGTGCCGATCGCCCTCGGCAACGACGGCATGGGCTCGCTGCGCATCCCGGCGGCCAACTGCGGTCTGGTCACCATCAAGCCCGGTCACGGTGTGGTCCCGGCCGGCATCGGCGACGGGGACTGGTTCGGCATGTCGGAGAACGGCCCGCTGGCCACGACCGTCGAGGACGCCCGCCTGATGCTGTCGGTCCTCGCCGACACCGAGGTCGTACGCCCGGACACGCCCGGCACGCACCGGATCGCCGTGTCCCTGCGCAGCCCACTCGCCGGGGTCACCATCAGCAAGCCGTACGCGACCGCCGCCCGCGAGGCGGCGGGGCTGCTGATCAAGGCCGGTCACCAGGTGCGGCGTGCCGACCCGCCGTACCCGATGTCGCTGGGTGTGACCGCGCTGACCCACTGGACCGCGGGCACGGCCGTGGACGCCCAGGGCTACGACCCACGGCAGCTCACCCGCCGGACCCGGGTCCATGCCGCTGTCGGCAGGCGCTTCGTCGACCGGGTGCGGGCCGGTACGAGCCGGGAGGAGCTGCGCCGACGGCTGGAGCCGTTCTTCGCCGAGTACGACGTACTGCTCACCCCGGCCCTCGCCCGCCGCTCCCCCAGGTCCGAGCCCTGGCACGAACGGGGCTGGCTGCGCAATGTCATGGCCAACACCAACTACTCGCCGCTGACCCCGCCGTGGAACCTCACCGGCTGGCCGGCGATGGCGATCCCGTTCGGCACGCTGCCGTCCGGCGCCCCCTGCGCCGTGCAACTGGTGGGGCGCCCCGGAGCGGAAGCGGACCTGCTGGCATTGGCGCGACGGATCGAGGAGCTGCGCCCGTGGCGGCGGACGGCGCCGCTGGACTAGGCCGCTTCTTCAGCACCTGCCGGAACCCTACGGTCGGGAGCGCGAGCGGTGTGCTCGTACTCAGTACACGCGCACCCCGTAGGCGTTGAGGGCCTCGATGACCGGCTGGTAGAACGTCGTGGCGAAGAACGGGAAGCTGCAGCTGCCCGAGCCGCCGGAGGTGAGGCCCAGACCCTGGCTGCCTGCGTAGAGGGGGCCGCCGCTGTCGCCGGGGTTGGCGCAGATGTTGGTGCGGATCAGGCCGGTCACGGTGCCTTGCGGGTAGCGGACGGTCCAGTTGAGCCCGGTGACACGGCCGCAGCGGGTGCCGGTCGTGGAGCCGCGGCGGCAGACCGACTGATTCAGCTGGGCCTCGCCGGCGCTGGCGATGTCCTGGCTGCCGACCGTCCCGGGCGGGACGGGCTGTCCGCTGTCGTACCGCACGATGCCGTAGTCGTTGCCGGGGAAGCTGGACCCGTCGGGGGTGCGGGTGGTGCCGATGTGCGTGACGAACCGGTCGGAGTACCAGTCGGTAATGCCGTTGGTGCAGTGGCCGGCGGTCAGGAAGAAGTAGTTCCCTGCCCCGTCCTGGGTGTTGAAGCCGAGGGAGCAGCGATACTGGCCGGCGGTGCCGGTGCCGTAGACGGCGTCGCCTCCGGAGAGGTACGCGGTGAGTTTGCCGTGCAGGCGCTCGACGAGCAGCGCGCCGGCGTTGGCGCCCGCTCCCCGCCTGATGGTGTCGATCGCGGCGCTGGGCACGGTGCTGTCGGCGGCGAGCAGCACCCTGCCGGACTTGTCGTCCACGCTCCAGGCGGTGCCGGCCACATCGGCTCTCGCAACCGCCTTCTCGACCGCGGCGAGCTGCGCGGTGCTGTACGCGGTGGTCGGGCCGGGGTCGACGGCGCCTGCGGGGACCGCGGTCCCGGCCACGACCGTCGCCGCCAGGGCGGTCAGTCCGGACGCAAGGGCGACCAGGCGGGTACGGCGGCTCGCGCCTCGGGGCGCGGGGCATCTGATCCTCATAGGGGTCTCCAGGAAGAGTCGGGCCACGCGCCACTGGACGGGAACGGCCGCTGAGTGATCCGTTCCGGACGCTAATCGCGCCCCAAGCCTCCGGCGACCTGGGCACCTCCTACGGGTGACGGCCCGACAGGTCACCGCGTGCGGGCGGCGCCGCCGGCTCGGCCGCGTGCGTGGCACACCGTCAGCGGCTCGGTCGCTCCCCCACCCCGTCAGCGCCCGCGTCGAGCGAAGGGCCCGTCGGCGCTGAACGCCAGCCGCGCGAAGCGTTCGCCGATGCGGCGGTGGGTGGCGGCGTCGGGGTGCAGGCCGTCGGGCAGGGGCAGTTCGGCGGAGTCGGTCTCGCCGTACAGGTCGCGGCCGTCGAGGTAGTGCAGGTTCGGGTCGTCGGCCGCGCGCTGCCGCACGATGCGGGACAGCTCCTCCCGGATGACGCCCAACGTCAGTTTTCCGCTTGCGCGTTCCGCCGGATCGCCCATGGCGACGAACCGCAGCCGACCCTTGCCGAGATCGCTGAAGTCCGGGAAGCAGGGGCCGGGCGTGTCCTCGTGGATCGGGCACAGGATCGGCGACACGACCAGCAGGGGCGCGGTCGGATGTCCTTCGCGGACGGTGTCGAGGAAGCCGTGCACGGCGGGGCCGAAGGCGCGCAGCCGCATCAGGTCCAGGTTGACGAGGTTGATGCCGATCTTGACGCTGATGAGGTCGGCGGGCGTGTCGCGCAGGGCGCGGGCGGTGAACGGGTCGAGCAGGGCGCTGCCGGCCAGACCCAGGTTGATCAGCTCCACGCCGCCGAGGGACGCGGCGAGCGCGGGCCAGATGCCGGTGGGGCTCGCGGCGTCGGAGCCGTGGCTGATCGAACTGCCGTGGTGCAGCCACACCCTGCGGCCCGGGTCCCGCGCCGGCTCGACGGGGGCGTCGGTGCGCAGGGCGAACAGTTCGGTGGTCTCGTTGTGCGGCAGCCAGATCTCGACGTCCTTGTCGTCGGCGGGCAGCCCGGTGAAGCGGACGGTGCCGGGCCGGCCGGGGCGGTGCTCGGCGGTGCCGGCGGCCATGTCGACGATCACGACGTTGCCGTCGGTCACACTTCCCTGCCCCGCGGGGCGGCCGTCGACGATCAAGTCGTATACACCGTGCGGGCGTGGCGGGGCACCCACGTAAGCGCGCTTGGTGGGCAGCGTGTCCAGTTCGACGGCGGTGGCCCTGGTGCGGAAGGCCAGCCGTACGCCGGACGGCTGCGACTCGGCCATGGCCAGCTGCCCGTCGGTGTTCTGTGCGCGGGCGCGGGCGGGCAGCCGGTGCGGCAGTACGCCGTGCTCGGTGCGCTCGACGTCGAGGGCGCCGCGCAGGAGGTCGGCGGTGACGGGCCTGGTGATCCAGTGGTGCTCGGTGTCCATGTCCTCAGCTCGTCGGTCAGGGGGTGGGCGCCGCGGGCCAGTTGCGCAGCAGAGCGTCGAGGGCGTCCAGGATCCGGGTCCAGGTCTCCTCGGAGTCGGGAGCGCTGTGGCTGAAGCCGCCCGCCGACTCCAGGCTGGCGTAGCCGTGGAAGACGCTGCCCAGCAGCCGTACGGCGTGGGTCGCGTCCGGCTCCGCGATGTCGTAGCCGCGCAGGATCGCCCGCGTCATGTGCGCGTGCCGGACGCCCGCGCTGCCGGCCGCCGTCTCGGGGTCCAGCCTCATCCGCGCGGCGGCGGCGCGGCCGGGGTGCTCGCGCTCGTAGTCGCGGTAGACGTTGGCGAAGGCGACCAGGGCGTCCTTGCCGGCCCGTCCGGCGATGGCGTCGGCGGCGCGGTCGGCCAGCTCCTCCAGTGCGAACAGGGTGATCCGGGTCTTGAGGTCCTGGGTGTTCTTCACATGTGAGTACAGACTCGCGACCTTGACCTCGAACCGCCGGGCGAGCTCCGATGCGGTCACCTGCTCGAAGCCGACCTCGTCGGCAAGCTCCGCACCCGCTCTGACCAGGCGTTCCGTCGTGAGTCCCACGCGTGCCACAACCGTCCTCCCCTTCGCCATAAGCGATTATGCACTTACCTAAAGTGTTTAGGCAAACGGGAAGGTCCTTAAGGCTGGCCAACCAAGACCAAAGCCGGCCCGGCACCCGATGCGCAGGCGCCCCGGTGGCGGCGACCCGGCGCCGGAAAGACGAAATCCGCGGCCGGTGTCGGCCGCGGCTTGCTTGATCGGCATGGGCGTGAGACCCGCACGCCCATGCGGTCGGCGATCGCGAAGAGTTCCGCCGCGTCAGTCGACGCTGGGCAGGATGTGGGGCTCGGCGAGGTCTTCCTCGTAGCCGGCCAGGCGGATGGGGGCGGACCTGGCCCACACATCGAGACTGCCGATCTCCTTCGACCGGCGGCCCGCGCGCTCCGTGCGTTCCTTGGGGCGCTGTTCGCGATTCGTCTTCTCAGGTGTCACCGCGCACTCCTTCTGTGTCGGATCACCCTCGGGGCGGGGCCGGCCAGTCTGCGGTCCGGCACTTGACGCCCGCTCGGGTCTTGTTCAACGTCGGCTCGGACGCGGTGGCGCCGGTAACTGGTGTGCAAGCAGGCCGTTGTGCACCGGCTTGTCCCGGGACGGACCATGGGTGTGGGTTGGGACCCTGTGTTGCTGTCCGTCCGCTACAGATTAACCAAATGAGCGGGTACCCGCTCGATGGGGCTGCAAACAAGCTGTAACTATCCGGAGTCAACCAGCTTTCAGCCAACCCCTTATTCACGCGTTTGTTATGAAATGAACGGCTTATCAGTCGCTCGTTCGGCTCAACATCATCTTTCGGCTTGACCGGAGACATCAGCACGCCGCGCAGTTCAAGTCCCGTTGGCCGATTCGCAAGGCGGCCATGATCTGCTGGCGGACGGCAACGGCTTGTCCGGCGGGAGGACTGACGCATGGAGCTGCGCAGTGTCGAAGAGCTGATGGATCTGCTGTACGCCTGCCGGGGCACCCGGGCCGCCCCGGGCCTCGCGAGCACCCGAGTCGACCTTCACCAACACGCGCTGCAGACAGCCGCACTGCTGCGCCGAGTCCGCCCCGCCGACAAGGAACTCCAGGTCGCGGGGCTCGTCCATGCCATCGGCCCGCTGCTGCGCCCCGGCGACGCGAACCGCCACTCCGACTGCGCCGCGGACGCGGTACGCCCCCTCCTCGGCGAACGGGTCTCCCGCCTCGTCCGCGAACACTGCCGGGCCCGCGAGTCCGCCGACGACGACCTGCTGCGCCTGCACCAGGCCGACGAGGAGGGCCGCAGCGCGGAGTTCGACGCCGGGGTGCTGGAGGACTGGCGGGCGGTGCTGGAACTGGTGGCGGCCAGGAACTCGCCGCTCGGGGCTAGCAACTGACGGCCCGTCATGGGACGGTACGGCGATGACGTCGCCGTACCGTCTCCAGGGCAGGACCGCCATCGTCACCGGCGCCACACGCGGCATCGGGCACGCCGTCGCCCGGCACCTGGCCGCCGCCGGAGCCCTGGTGTGCGTGACCGCGCGGGACCCGCGGGAGGTCCGGCGGACGGCTGCCGAACTGGGCGGTGTGGGGGCGGCCGGCAGTGTGGCCGACCCCGAGCATCTGCGGGCGGTCGTGGACCTGACCCTGCGCGAGTTCGGCCGGCTCGACGTGGTGGTGAACAACGCGGCGACCAACCTGCCGTACGGGCCCCTCATGGACGTCGATCCCCTGGCCTGGCGCCACGCCTTCACCGTGAACGTCGAGGCGCCACTGCGGCTCGTGCAGTGCGCCTGGCACGCCTGGATGCGCGAACACGGCGGCGCGGTGGTCAACGTCTGCACGGAGGGCGCCGGACATGTCGGCCCGAACATCGGCGCCTACGGCACCGGCAAGGCGGCACTTCTCCATCTGACCCAGCAGCTCGCGGGCGAGCTGGGCCCGAAGGTACGGGTCAACTCCGTCTCCCCCGGCCTGGTCCGAACCGAGATGGCACGGTTCGTGTGGGAGCCGGGCGAGGAGGAGGTGGCCGCCGGGTTGCCGCTGGGACGGATCGGGGAGCCGGAGGATATGGCCCGGGCGGTGGTGTGGCTGGCATCGGACGCGGCGGAGTGGGTGACGGGGGCGGATCTGCTGGTCGACGGCGGAACGCGGGTGCGCATCCCCACCTCAGGGGCGCGGGGCACCGCGCGACCGGCCACCACCCCCACCCGGCGGACGCACACCGGCCCTGACTACCACTTACCGGGCGCGTAGTCCTTCAAGAAGACCCCGTACACGTCCTCCCCGGCCTCGCCCCGCACGATCGGGTCGTACACCCGAGCCGCCCCGTCCACCAGGTCCAGCGGAGCGTGGAACCCCGCCTCGGCAAGCCGCAGCTTGTCGTAGTGGGGCCGTTCATCCGTGATCCAGCCGGTGTCGACCGACGTCATCAGGATGCCGTCGGACTGGAACATCTCCTGCGCACTGGTCCGCGTGACCATGTTCATCGCGGCCTTGGCGGCGTTCGTGTTCGGGTGCCCCGCACCCTTGTAGCCGCGCCCGAAGACGCCCTCCATCGCCGAGACGTTCACGACGTACGCGCGTCCGCTCGCCGCCTTCTTGGCGGCCTCGGCCATCGCCGGCCGGAGCTTGCTGATCAGGATGAACGGCGACGTGTAGTTGCAGAGCTGGGTCTCAAGCAGTTCCACCGGGGAGATCTGGTCGATGGTCTGCACCCAGGTGTTGGTGTCGACGACGTCGGGGACGAGGCCGCCCGCGTCGATCGCGGTGCCGTCGAGGTGCCGCTCGACGCTGGCGTTGCCCGCCACCAGGGCGAGGTCGGCGACCTGCTGGGCGTCGAGACCGCTGGTGCCGAGCGGGAGTGCCGCGAGGCCGTCGACCGCGCCGGAGTTGAAGGCGCCGATGACATGGTGGGCGGGGAGTTCCCCGGCGGGCAGCGGGGCGGTCTCGCCCTCGACCAGGGCGGCGTAGGCGGAGGGCAGGCGCCGCACGGTCTGCGTCGCGTTGTTGACCAGGACGTCGAGCGGGCCCGCCTCGGCGACCTGGTCGGCGAGGGCCACGGCCTGCGCGGGGTCGCGCAGGTCGATGCCGACGATCTCCAGGCGGTGCATCCAGTCCGCGGAGTCGTCCATGGCCTTGAAGCGGCGGATGGCGTCCTTGGGGAAGCGCGTGGTGATCGTCGTGTGGGCGCCGTCGCGCAGCAGCCTGAGCGCGATGTACATGCCGATCTTGGCGCGGCCGCCGGTGAGCAGGGCGCGCTTGCCGGTGAGGTCGGCGCGGGCGTCGCGCTTGTCGCGGTTCAGGCGGGCGCAGTCCGGACAGAGCTGGTGGTAGAAGTAGTCGACCTCGACGTACCGGGTCTTGCAGGTGTAGCAGGAGCGCGGGCGCTGGAGTATCCCCGCGATCTTGCCGGCCTCGGTGATCGACGACGGGAGGATGCCCTCGGTCTCGTCGTCGATGCGCTGGGCGGAGCCGGTCGCCGTGGCCTCCGTGACCGCCTTGTCGTGCGCGGTCTTGGCGGCCCGGCGCTCCTGGCGTCGGCGCTGCTTGACGGTGCGGTAGATACCGGCGGTGGCCCGGCGCACGGTGATCGCGTCGGGGTGGTCGACCTCCAGCTTGTCGAGTTCCTCGAGCACGCTGAGGCAGACGGCGAGCCGCTCGGGGTCGATGCCGGGGCCGTACGCGACCTCGTCACCGGGCTCGTGCACGACCTCGTCCGCGAGCGCCGCCGAGCCGTCCTCTGTCACCGTCATCGCCGCTGCCGTTCCCTGATCCACCGCGGCGCTCCGGTCGCGCCCGCTTTCGAACGGGGAATTGTACGGAGCGCCGGGCCACACCGCCAAAAACCGGGAAGGAGCCCACGCGGCGAGGACCAGGAACCGGCGGCTCAGGGACCGCAGGCGGTGATCAGCTCCGCCACCTCCTCGGACACGGCCCTGGCGAGCACGTCGAGGTCCGGCACCGCCTTGGCGTCGGCGACGAGGCCGTAGTGCACGCGTCCCCGGTACGTCGAGATCGCGATCGCCAGGGACTGACCGCGGGCCAGCGGGGCGAACGGGTAGACCTCGGTGACCTGGTGGCCGCCGAGCTTCAGGGCGACGCCGGGCAGCGGCACGCTGGTGACCAGGATGTCGAACCAGAGCCGGGCGGCCCCGCCCACCAGCGGTCCGCCGAGGCGGTGGCCGAGCGCCGGGACGTGGTCGGCGAGCAGGGCGACGGCACCCGCGCCCCGGTTGGGGCCGAGGTCCTTGTTGCGGTCCATGGCGGTGCGGACCGTGGCGAGGCGACGCAGCGGGTCGGGGTCGTCGACCGGGAGCCGTATCAAGTAGCCCGACAGCCGGTTGCCCTGAGGGTGCGCGGTGCGCGGGCGGCGCTTGGAGACGGGGATCAGGGCGCGGGGCGCGACGCCCTCGCTGCCGTCGCCGCGTTCGTCGAGCCAGCGGCGCAGGGCGCCCGCGACGACCGCGATGAGGACGTCGTTGACGGTGCCGCCGACGGCCTTGCGGACCACGTGCACGTCGTCGATGTCGACGACGACCCCGGCGGTACGGCGGGTGCCGCTCGGCTCGGCGGTCAGCGCGTCCGAGGAACGCATGCCGAGCGTCGACACCGCGACGGAGGCACCGATGTCGAGGGCCCGACCCACGTCGGACAGGGCGCCGCGCATCAGGCCCGGCAGCCTGCGCACATCGGGCAGGCGTCTGCGCGAGGGCTCATCGGGGCGGGGCTTGCGGGCCGGCAGGTCCATGGGGTCCAGGACGGCGGCGGCGAGGGTCAGCGCCCGCAGTCCGTCCGCCAGGGCGTGGTGGAACTTGAACAGTACCGCGAACGACACCCCGTCCTCGCCCGGCAGCACATGCGCCTCCCACGGCGGCCGGCCGCGCTCCAGCGGGCGCTCCATGAGCCGGCCCGCCATCGCCTGGAAGTCGGCGGTGGGGGCGTGCAGCCGGACGTGGTCGAGTGGGTCGAAGTCCGGAGCGGGCTCGCGGGCGGCGCCGCCGAAGGAGAACGGCTGGAGCAGTCCGCGCGGCTGCCATGCGTCCCGGATGCGCATCCGCAGGCCCGGAACGGCTGCGGCGCGCGCGGCGAGCAGGTCGGCCGCGTGGGCTCCCGCGGTGGGCGAGTGCGCCGTGAACACGCCGAGCGCGCCCAGGTGCATGGGGTGTTCGGCGGACTCGATGTTCCAGAACGCCAGGTCGAGAGGTGCGAGCAGGTCAGAAGTCAATGGCTTGCCTCGCGTCGACGAAGGGTGGACCAGCAGTCAATCGCCCGGGGGCGATTACAGTCAAGTACGATCAAGCTACGCACAGTTAACGGCAGATTAAGTCCCGCCCCTCGCGAAAGGGGCGGGACTCATGGTGCATATGAGGTCACTCCAACACAGGTTGCGGCGCCGGGCATCCCACAGGAGTCACCCGGGAGGCGTCACGGATCAGCGCCTCGTGCGCGGCCGGAGGTGTGCCGTGTCCGAAATCTGAAACATGACAAGTCCGTCTGTCTCAGCAGAACGGCCGGAAGTCGGTTCACCTCTTCCCCTCACCCCTTCCCCGTGGAGCCCTCACCCGCGGTCAGCAGAGCTTGCGCCTGCTCGCGGGCATGGCCGATGGGGTCCGGGAAGATGCTCAGGCCGTGGGCGACGAGCGCTCCCTCGTGGAGCAGCATGAGCGTCCGGCCCAGACGATCGGCCCCGTCCGGGGCGATGTCCCGGGCCAGGTCGGTGAACAGGGCGAGCATGTACTGCTTCTGCCCCGTGATGATCGAGTGGGCCGGATGTGACGGATCGCTGATCTCGGCGTGGGCGTTGACCATGCTGCACCCCTTGGGACTGTTCTCCGCCGACCAGGCGCGCGAGGCGTCGAAGACGGCCAGGGCGCGGGCCACCGAGGCCGGCTGCGCGGCGTCGAGGTACCGGGCGAGGAAGGCCCGCCAGCGTTCGTCACGATCCGCGAGGTACTCCACGACGATCCGCTCCTTGGAGCCGAACCGGTCGTAGAGGGTCTTCTTCGTCACCCCGGCCTCTGCGGCGATCAGGTCCACCCCGACGGCATGGATGCCGCGCTCGTAGAACAGCCTGGTGGCGGCGTCCAGGACGCGCCGGGCGCCCGGCGTCATCGTGATCCGTCGTGAGCCCTCGACTCTGCCCAAACCCTCGGTCGTACCCATGCCCCTGGAGTATACCGACCTGTATAGTGGAGAGCGCGGTATACCGATCGGTTTAGTGGAGGGAGGGTGAGTCATGAACCTCCTGCTCTCGATCGCCTTCGTGCTGTGCTGGAGCTCCGGGTTCATCGGGGCCAAGCTCGGCGCGGGCAGCGCGTCCGCGGTCACCATCCTGATGTGGCGGTTCCTGCCGTTGGCCGTCGTCCTGATGGGCGTGGCCCTCGCGTCCGGAACGTCGTGGCGGGGTCTCACGGCGCGGGATGTGACACGGCAGGCCGTGGTCGGCGTGCTGTCGCAGAGCGGGTATCTGCTCACCGTCTACTACGCGATCCAACTCGGCGTCTCCAGCGGCACCACGGCCCTGATTGACGGCGTCCAGCCGCTCGTCGCCGGGGCACTCGCCGGACCCCTGCTGCATCAGTGCGTCTCGCGCAAGCAGTGGCTGGGCCTGTTCCTGGGAGTGAGCGGCGTCGCCATCGTCACCGCGGCCGATGCGGCGGCCGGCACCGGTGCGGCGTGGTGGGCCTATCTCATCCCCTTCCTCGGCATGCTGGCGCTGGTGGCGGCGACGTTCGTCGAGAGCCGCTCCCGCGCGCGGGTCGCGCCCACGGTGTCCCTGACCGTCCACTGCGCGACCAGCGCGGTCGTCTTCACGGCACTCGCGGTGGGTACCGGGGCGGCGATGCCGCCCGGCGAGTTGTCGTTCTGGACCGCGATCACCTGGCTCGTGGCCCTGTCGACCTTCGGCGGCTACGGACTGTACTGGCTCATACTGCGACGCTCCGGGGTGACCAAGGTGAACACGCTCATGTTCCTCATGGCGCCGGTCACCGCTGTCTGGGGAGCCCTCATGTTCGGCGAACCGTTCGGCCCGAACACCGCGCTGGGCCTGGCCGTCGGCCTGGCAGCGGTCGTCATCGTCCATCGCGGCGACGCTTCGGTTCGCCCCTCACCGGCCAATTGACCTGAAGCCAAGCGCTATTGATGGCTCATCAGTTGCGGAATCAAGTACAACTTTGCGAGTTCTTGGTGTAGCTCGGCCGTCGATTACGTGAGCCTCATGGGCACCAGGCGGTGACTCCAAGCCCAGTGACAACACGGGCCGGTTGCCGTCCCCCCATGTACGGCGAGAGGCAACAGACATGACGAGGGACCGCGCACTGCGGTACGGCGGCCGCACCCTGGTGCTGGCTGCGACGGCGTTCGGGATGATCGCGGCGGCCGTGCCGGCTGTGGCCGAGGAACAGCCCACCACGGAGCAGATCATGGCCGACTGCGCTTCCGGGGAAGGCAAGTGCAGCTTCAACTCCCCTGAGATCGGCGAGGCTTATCTCGGTGAGCCCCGCCAGGTCTCCGAGCTTCTCTTCAACTGCACCGCCTCGCCCGCCTCCCAGTCGATGTCGTGGGCCGACACCGTGGGCTCCTCCCACTCGGTGGGCGGATCGGTCACCGTCGGCGGCGGCATCGAGGGGATCGTCACAGCCAGTGTGACCGCCACGTACAACTACACATGGCAGAGCTCCCACACGGAGACGAGCTCCTTCACCGTGAGCGTCCGGCCGGGAGAAGTGGGCTGGATCTCCCGCGCCCAGGTGATGCAGCGGATAACCGGCACGTGGCAGACCCACTACGACGACCCCAAGTGGGGCCACTACTACTGGTTCGTACCCGACGTGATCACCGGCCCCGCTCCGAACGGCACGGACGGCAAGCACAGCGCGGTCGTGGTCAAGTCCCGCAAGATGACGGCCGACGAGAAGAAGCTCTGCTCCACCGGCTCCACGCGGGGCGAGGTCTTCACCCGCGGCGCCTGACGCGGCGGCCCGTCGCTCCCGACCGGGGCGGCGGGCCGGACCACACGGGGCGGGCCCAGGGCCGCGACGCCGGCATGATCCGACGACCGGTCCTAGGGCACGCGCTGCCCCTTCCCCAGCGCGATCACCCCGTCCTTGGACACGGTGTACAGCTCCGCGTCCCGCTCCGGATTGACGCCGATCGTCGCGCCCGGGGGCACCTCGACGTTCTTGTCGAGCACGGCGCCGCGCACGACCGCGCCCCGGCCGATGCGCACGTTGTCGTGCAGTACCGCACCCTGCACGACGGCGCCCGGGTCGACCACGACACCCGGCGAGAGCACGGACCGCGTGACTTGTCCCCGGATCAGACACCCGGCGCTGATGATGGACTCACTGGCCATGCCGCCCGCGTTGAAGCGGGCCGGGGAGAGCTGGTTGGAGTGGGTGTAGATGGGCCAGCTGCGGTTGTAGAGGTTGAAGGCCGGGCGCTCGGCGATGAGGTCCATGTGGGCCTCGTAGTACGCGTCCAGGGTTCCCACGTCCCGCCAGTAGCCCCGGTCACGGTTGGTCTCGCCGGGGACGTGGTTGGCGCTGAAGTCGTACAGCTGGGCCTCACCCCGGTCGGTGAGCTGGGGCAGGATCGAACCGCCCATGTCGTGCACCGAGTTCTCGTCCTCGGCGTCCCGCTGGAGGGCCTCGATGAGGGCCTTGGTGGTGAAGATGTAGTTGCCCATGGAGGCGAACACGGTCTCCGGGTCGTCCGGGAGGCCGGGTGGGTCGGCGGGCTTCTCCAGGAAGCGTTCCACCGCCAGGCCGTCCGAGCCGGGGCTGATCACGCCGAAGGACGACGACTCGGCGCGCGGCACGCGTATGCCCGCCACCGTGACGCCCGCGCCGCTCTCGATGTGCTGGGCGAGCATCTGGCGCGGATCCATGCGGTACACGTGGTCGGCGCCGAACACCGCGACGTACTCGGGGCGTTCGTCGTAGATCAGGTTCAGGGACTGCAGGATCGCGTCCGCGCTGCCGAGGTACCAGCGCGGGCCGAGCCGCTGCTGGGCCGGGACCGGGGTGATGTAGTTGCCGAGCAGGCTGGACATGCGCCAGGTCGTGGTGATGTGCCGGTCCAGCGAGTGCGACTTGTACTGCGTCAGGACGCAGATGCGCAGGATGTCGGCGTTGACGAGGTTGGAGAGGACGAAGTCGACGAGGCGGTAGGTGCCGCCGAAGGTGACCGCGGGTTTCGCGCGGTCCGTGGTCAGGGGCATCAGGCGTTTGCCTTCTCCGCCCGCGAGTACGATTCCGAGCACCGAAGGTCCGCCACGACGCATGGCCGCTCCCCTCACCGTGGTTGCTCCCAGCCTGCCCCTCAGTAGCGCGCGCTAAGCCTGTTTGAGGATCTCCCCGTAGAGCCGGGCCGTCCGCCGGGCCACCGCGTCCCAGCCGAACTCCCCCACGGCGCGCTCCCGTCCGGCCTCGCCCATCCGGCGGGCGGTCTCCGGGTCGCCGATCACCGAGTCCAGTGCCCGGGCGAGTCCCGCCTCGAACGCCTCGACGTCGTCGTCCAGCGGGACGAGCAGTCCGGTCTTGCCGTCCTCGACGACCTCGGGGATGCCGCCGACCTGCGAGGCCACCACGGGAGTTCCACAGGCCATCGCCTCCAGGTTGACGATGCCGAGGGGTTCGTACACCGAGGGGCAGACGAACACGGCGGCGTGCGTGAGGAGTTGGATCACCTCGGGCCGCGGCAGCATCTGCGGGATCCAGTGCACGCCCTCGCGGACGCGGCTGAGCTCCTGGTAGAGGTCGCGGAACTCCTGGTCGATCTCCGGGGTGTCGGGCGCACCCGCACACAGCACGACCTGCACGGCCGGGTCGATGTGCCGTACGGCGCGCAGCAGATGGGGCACGCCCTTCTGGCGGGTGATACGGCCGACGAACAGCACGAACGGGCGGTCGGCGTCGAGGCCGAACCGGCGCAGGACGTCCGTGCCGTGGTCGGGCCGGTAGAGGGTCGTGTCGATGCCGTTGTGCACGACGTGGACCCGCTCCGGGTCCAGCGCCGGATAGCAGCCGAGGATGTCCCCGCGCATGGCCCCGGACACGGCGATCACCGCGTCGGCGGCCTCGATCGCGGTGCGCTCGGCCCAGCTGGACAGGGCGTATCCGCCGCCGAGTTGCTCGGCCTTCCAGGGCCGCAGCGGCTCCAGGGAGTGCGCGGTCATCACGTGCGGGATGCCGTACAGGAGCTTGCCGAGGTGGCCGGCGAGGTTGGCGTACCAGGTGTGGGAGTGGACGAGCTCGCGGCCTTCGAGGCCGGCCGCCATGGCGAGGTCCACGGAGAAGGTGCGCAGCGCGTCGTTGGAGGTGTCCAGCGCGGACCAGGGGCGGTGGCGCAGCACGCCCACCGCACGGCCCTCGCCCCAGCAGTGCACCTCGAGGTCGACGAGGTCCCTCAACTCCCGGGCGAGGAACTCGACATGGACACCCGCGCCGCCGTACACGTCCGGCGGGTACTCCCGGGTCAGCAGTCCCACTCGCACCCGGAACCCCCTGTTCTCAGCGGCTGGTTGCCCTTTCATGGTCACCCAGATGGGGCGCGTGGGGAAGAGCGCGGGGCTCGTGTGAAACAACAGTCACCGCACACGCCACCGCCGGGCACCCGGTAGTAGAGGCAGCAGCTGCGGCGACGGAACGCGGTTGCGGTGAGGGTGCCGGTGTCGGCGAGGAGGGGGTGGGCGAAGAGTTCCGCGGTCAGGGCGCGGGCCCGGGCGGCGGCATCGGTACGGCCGTTCGCGCGCGCCCACCGGTCCAATTGCCGGGCCGCGCCCACGAGAGCGGATCCGGCGTTGCCCCACAGGAGGCCGGTGGCGACGCGGTACCGGGTGTGCAGGGCGGCGGTCAGCGGTTCGAGGTGGCCGTGCAGGACGATCTCGGCGACGGTCCGCGGGTCCCCGGGCAGCGGGCGGACCTCGGTGAGCCACAGGTCGTCGGGGGCGGTGCCGTCGGGGTCCCAGCGCAGCAGGCGCGGGTCGAGGTCGGGGACACGGCCGTGCAGGGCGTGGCAACCGAGCGTCACCGACCAGAGGCGGGCCGCGAGTCCCTGGTGGGCCACGGAGGCGGCGATGCGCGACTCGGGGGCGTGCAGGGCGTTCGCGACTTTCCGGACACGGACGGCCAAGGGACTTCCCTGGGTGTCCGACGAGGGTTCGCCGTACGCCTGCGCCAGGGTCGGAAGTGGCCGAAGTGCTGCCCCTGGCGCGTGCAGTACGAAGAAGCCGCCGAGCGGCCGGAGCGCGGCGAGATCGGGGTCGATGTCCACGAAGAGCAGTAGTACCAAGGCCCCTCGGGGGTTCTCACCTGGGGGTCTCCACCCGGGGTCCCCCGCCCAGAGGATGAGGCGGGCCTTCCAGTACTCCATCGGCAGTACGACATGGTGGGTGCTCTGGTACGACGACGGGAAGAACATTTCGCGGCATCGTGTTGGTCATGACAGCCGACCGTTCGCCGCGCAGGGGTCACCGCCCTCGCCTCACGCAGAGGAGCAGCTGATGAGCGCCCTCGCGTTGTCCGTGCTCCTGTCGCTCGTCTCCGCGGTCGCGTACGCGGGCGGGGCGATCGTGCAGGAGCGTGTCGCGGTGTCCTCCCCGGGGCAGCAGTTCGCGCCGATGCACCGGCCGGGCTGGTGGGCGGCGGTCGCGCTGAACGGCCTCGGCGGTCTGCTGCACGTCGTGGCGCTGGCCTTCGGTCCGCTCAGCCTGGTGCAGCCGCTGGGCGCGCTGACGATCGTGTTCGCACTGCCGATGGCGGCGCTGTTCTTCGGTCGGAAGGCCGGGTCGACGGCCTGGCGGGGCGCGATCATGGCCACCGTGGGGCTCGCCGGGCTGCTGTCCCTGGTCGGCTCCTCCGAGTCGCAGTCGCTGGGCACGGCCGAACAGGCCGGTGTGGCCCTGGTGACCGGCGGCATCGTGGTGACGCTGATGGTCGCGGGCCGGGCGGCCCACCGGCACCCGGCGGTGCGCAGCATGCTGCTCGCGACCGGCTCCGGCATAGCCTTCGGCATGTCCTCGGTGTTCACGAAGATCGTCGCCGTCGACTGGAACGGCGGGGTGTCGGCGGCCGACCTGCCCGCCCTGGCCACGATCGGCGCCTTCGCCACGGCCGGTCTGCTGCTGTCCCAGGCCGCCTACCGGGGCGCGGGCCTCGCGGCGCCGCTGGCCACGCTGACGGTGGTGAACCCGGTGGTGGCGGCCGCGGTCGGCATAACGATGTTCGGCGAAACCTTCCGCTACGGCACCACGGGCACCGTCCTCGCCCTGGGCTGCGGTGTGGTGGCGGCGGGCGGCCTGATCCTGCTGACGACGGAGCGGATCGCGCGTACGGAGGGCGAGGCGGCGGAGGTCCAGCCCGAGGCGGTGGCCGCGGCCGGTCCCGAGGCGGGCGCAGAGGAACTGCTCGCCGGGCTCCCGGAGCAGCGCGCGGCGATGCCGCGCGAGGAACTCCTCGTACCCGACCGGATCGATGGCGTCCTCGTACCGGCCCAGGCCGCGGAGGGCGCGTACGCGGACGCGGAACCGCCGCACCCGGGCAGCGAGCCGCCGAACCTCTACGGCCCCTTCTACGGCGGCCCGTACGTGCCGATGCCACTCGTCGACCGGCATCGTATGCGCGTCAAATCCTGACGCCACCGGCCCGGAGATAGGCGACCGGGTCGATGTCCGCGCCGAAGCCGGGCCCCGTCCGCACCTCGAAGTGCAGGTGCGGGCCCGTGCTGTTGCCCGTGGACCCCGAGCGGCCGATGCGCTGCCCGGCGCCCACCGACTGCCCGTCCTTCACGGAGATGGCCGAGAGGTGGGCGTACTGGGTGTAGCGGCCGTCGGTGTGCCGGATCACCACCTGGTAGCCGAAGGAGCCGCCCCACCCGGCGCTGACCACCTGCCCGGCCCCGACGGACTTCACGGAGGTACCGGTCGGGACGGGGAAGTCGACGCCCGTGTGATAGCCCTTCGACCAGGAGGAGCCGGCCTTGCGATACGGGGTGCCCGTGGGGGAGCTCACCGGGGCCACGAGCGAACGACTGCCGGCCTCGGCCTGCTCGTCCCGGTCCGAAGAGGCCTTCTCGGGCGAGGACGAGGACGAAGACGAGGAAGTCTTCTGCGGCGAGGACTTGGGGGCGGACGTCGGACCGGTCGTCGTGGCGGCCTTGCCGCGCAGCGCGAGCCGCTGGCCCGGCAGGATCAGGTCGGGGTCCGCTCCGACGGTCTTCCGGTTCGCGGCGTACAGCCCCCGCCAACCGCCCCTGACCTTCTGCGACTCGGCGATCCCCGAGAGGGTGTCGCCGCGGACGACCGTGTACATCTCGGCGGTGCCCGCCCGCGACTGGGGCGTGGTCTGCGGCTGGACGTCCTGGACCGAGGTCTTCTTCGTGGTGCCGGCGGGGTGGATGCCGGGCGTGTCCCCGCCCCGGGTCAGCCCGGCCCGCACCGAGCACACCGGCCAGGCGCCGGGCCCCTGTCCGTCCAGCACCTTCTCCGCCACGGCTATCTGCTGGTCCTTGGTGGCCAGATCCGCCCGGGCCGCGTACCGGGTGCCGCCGTACGCCTCCCATGTCGCCTGGGCGAACTGCAGGCCGCCGTAGTAGCCGTTGCCGGTGTTGACGTGCCAGCGGCTGGTCGACTCGCAGGCGGCGACCTTGTTCCAGGTGTCCAGATCGGCGGCCTGCGCGGTGCCGGTGCCGATGAGGGGGAGCGCCATTCCGGCGCCGCCCGCGGTGACGGTGAGTGAGGCGCGGTTGATCCTGTTCGGCTGGTACCGGCGGTGGCGACCGCGTGCGGCCATGACGGAGCCCCCCATTGACATGCGTCAGGAGGGGCAAAAGTAAGCGCTGCGAACAGGCCATGACAAGACGGAAATTCGGCCTCCCGTTCCCGCCAAGTGGCGAGGAATCGGCGTACGTTGCCCGGTGTGCGGGACGAGGCGCGGGACGGCTGAGTGCGGCGGGGCCTTCCGTGCGTATCTGCCTGCGACATCGCGCCACCCCGGGTGTGCGGCCGGAGAACCGGCACGTCAGGATGGACGATGGGGCAATACTGGCGGGCAGGACCGGCACCGCTGATATATCGAGGTCACTAGGAGCCAACGCATGAGCACTTCGGCGCAGATCGGCGTCACGGGTCTCGCGGTCATGGGCCGCAATCTCGCCCGTAACTTCGCCCGCAACGGCTACACGGTCGCGGTGCACAACCGGACGCCGGCGCGCACGCGGGCGCTGGTCGAGGAGTTCGGGAGCGAGGGCGAGTTCATCGCGGCCGAGACCGCCAAGGAGTTCGTGGCGGCGCTGGAGCGGCCGCGGCGGCTGGTGATCATGGTGAAGGCCGGCGAGCCGACCGACGCGGTGATCCAGGAGTTCGCTCCGCTCCTCGAGCCCGGCGACATGATCATCGACGGCGGCAACGCGCACTTCGCCGACACCCGGCGCCGCGAGCGCGACCTGCGCGAGCAGGGCATCCACTTCGTCGGCATGGGCGTCTCCGGTGGCGAGGAGGGCGCGCTGCACGGGCCGAGCATCATGCCGGGCGGGCCGAAGGAGTCGTACGACTCACTGGGCCCGATGCTGGAGAAGATCTCCGCGAAGGCGGCGGACGGGGCGCCCTGTGTGACGCACGTCGGTCCGGACGGTGCCGGGCACTTCGTGAAGATGGTGCACAACGGCATCGAATACGCCGACATGCAGCTCATCGGCGAGGCGTACCAGCTGCTGCGCGACGTCGCCGGGTACGAGCCCGCGCAGATCGCTGAGATCTTCCGCACCTGGAACCGGGGCCGGCTGGACTCCTACCTGATCGAGATCACCGCCGAGGTGCTGTCGCACGTGGACGCGGCGACGGGCAAGCCGTTCGTGGACGTGGTGGTCGACCAGGCCGAGCAGAAGGGCACCGGACGCTGGACCGTGCAGATCGCGCTGGACCTGGGTGTGCCGGTGTCCGGCATCGCGGAAGCGGTCTTCGCGCGGTCGCTGTCCGGGCACGCGGCGCTGCGGGACGCGTCCCGCGGGCTGGCCGGGCCCAAGGCGTCGCCGCTCGGCGAGGCGGAGGCGGGGGCGTTCGCCGACCGGGTCGAGCAGGCGCTGTACGCGTCGAAGATCGTGTCGTACACGCAGGGCTTCCACGAGATCGACGCGGCGCGCGCCGAGTACGACTGGGACATCGACCTGGGCGCGGTCTCCGCGATCTGGCGCGGCGGCTGCATCATCCGGGCGGCGTTCCTGGACCGCATCCGGGCCGCGTACGACGCGCGGGCCGACCTGCCGAGCCTGCTGTCGGACGAGACCTTCGCGCGGGAGATCGCGGATGCGCAGGACGACTGGCGTGAGGTGCTGATCGCCGCGACGCGGCAGGGGGTGCCGACGCCCGGGTTCGCTGCGGCGCTGGCGTACTACGACGCGTTGCGTGCGGAGCGGTTGCCTGCGGCGCTTACGCAGGGGCAGCGGGACTTCTTCGGGGCGCACACGTATCGGAAGGTGGACCAGGAGGGGTCGTTCCACACGTTGTGGGGTGGGGATCGGTCGGAGGTTTCCGCCTAGGAGCTCGGGGGACGCGGCGGTGAGGCGGGTGTGGCTGTGTGGGGGTTGATCGCGTCCACGCGGCGGTAGCCGCATATTGATACAGCCCCGCGCCCCTGAGGGTGTTGCGGTGGGCGGCGTCTTGAAGCCGCCCGCCGCTTTGCATTCCTCTGCTCAGCTCAGTGGTGGGCCGGGCTCCGGGTTCGGGACCGGTTCCGGGCCCGGGGGGATCGGGGACGGGTCCGGGTTGGGGACGGGGCCGGGGCCCGGGGGTGGGGGCGGCGGTGTGGGACCCGGTGCCGGTGGGGGCTCGGGGGTGGGGACCGGGGACGGCGGTGGCTCGGGGTGCACGGGGTCCGGGCCCGGCGTCGGTCCCGGTGGGACGGGGTCGGGGTGCGGGTTCGTCATGGCGTCCTCCAGCCCATTGGCGCACGTCGGCTCTGGACTACTCCCCCGCGTACCCGACGCCCGTGCCGCCAGTCACTCACCCGAGTCACCGGGCAGGACCGGGTGGGCCTACGTCGGACGCACGGCCCGCGCTGCCGCCGCCAGCCCGGGGCGAGGACTGGACAGTACGGGTACCGGTGTCGTCGCCAACCACTGAGCGGGGGCGATGGAGACCTGGGCGAGGACGATCGCGTCGGCGTCCGTGACCTCGTCCGCGGCGGCGGCCACCAGTCGTGCGCAACCGTCGACGTCCCCCGCGTCGAAGCGCTCCCAGGCGCCGTCCACGATGCGCGTCCGTACGTCGACGGGGCGCCCCGTGCGCCGGGCCTCTTCCTCGATCAAGGAGGCCGTCGGACCGAGCGTGCTCTCCACCGTGGCGAGCACGACGACACGCGCCCCCTCGGCGACCGCGGCCGCCGCCATGGGACGGTCGACGCGCAGCACCGGCACCCCGGCCTCGGCGGCGGCCTCCTCCGCGACGGCGCCGATGGTCGAGCAGGTGCACAGCACGGCCCGCGCACCGTCGGCGACAGCCTGGTGCAGGGCCCTGCGGACGTCGTCCGCGACGGCTTCGGCGCCTTCGCGGCGGGCCCTGGTCAGCAGTTCCTCGTCGACGAAGTGCCGTAGCTCCAGGTCCTGGTGGTGCTCCTGGCGCAGGGCGTCGAAGACGGGGATGTGCAGGGGCGAGGTGTGCAGGAGGGCGAGTATCAGAACCGCCCGGGGTGCGCGCGCAGCCAGTCCTTCGCCGCCTCCAGCAGCTCGGGGTCGGCCGCCGGGGCCTCGTCGGGGTGGCGTTCGGCCCACCTCGCGACGTACGGGCACAGCGGCGCGACGACGCCTCCCTCGCGCGCCGCCATGTCGTACAGCTCGCGTGCCAGGGAGCCGGCGATGCCCTGGCCCTCGTGGGCCGGTTCCACGACGGTGTGGACGGGGACGAGGGCGCGAGCCGGGGCGTCGAGGACGAAGTACGCGATGTGGCCGACGACTTCGCCGTCCCGCAGTGCCTCCAGGCGGCCCGCCGGCCTGTCGTCGCGGATCTCCGGCTCGCTCATGAGCACCCCTCCCGGGCCGTCTTCCGTTTTCGTTCGTGCGGGGCCGAGCGCCGTCAGGCCACGGGTACGGCCTGCGGGCTGCGCTCCTGGTCGGAGCCCGGCACCGGCTCGGACGGGTCGGCCCCCAGCGCCACGATGCGGTTGGCGCCGTCCACGTGCACGACCCGCGGCTCGAACTCCCGCGCCTCGGCGTCGGTCATCTGAGCGTAGCTGATGATGATCACCAGGTCGCCGGGGTGGACGAGATGGGCGGCGGCACCGTTGATCCCGACGACGCCCGAGCCTCGCTCGCCCTCGATGACATACGTCTCCAGGCGGGCGCCGTTGGTGATGTCGACGATGTGGACGAGCTCGCCGGGCAGCAGGTCGGCGGCGTCGAGCAGGTCCGCGTCGATGGTCACCGATCCCACGTAGTGCAGGTCGGCCTGGGTGACGGTGGCGCGGTGGATCTTGGATTTGAACAGCGTACGCAGCATTCAGAACTCCCGGGATTCGCTCCCTGCCTGCCTTTATGCAGGTCAAGGGCAGTTCTCAGTGTCGAGAAGCGTGACCAGGGTACGGACTCGGCCTCGTGGCCGCAGTGAGATTCCGGTCACCCCGGCGGGCTGTGGGCGGTGATCGGACCGCTGCCGCCCGATGGCGGGCCCCGCACCGGGCGCTCACCGTACGCAAGCGATCTTGCGAGTCGTGACTCGTGTACCCAATGCCCGTATCCTCATCAATGCCAGATTTTTCCGAAGAGCGCATTGTCGAGAACGTGAATGAGGCGAAGCGTGGTCCGGTCCGGCGGCGAATCGATGCTGACGGGGCGTGCGACAGGCGGCACGGGACCCGCCCGCTTCCGCGAGCTGTTTCTCCAGGGTGAGCCGATCGAGACGGGTGTTCGACCCTCGATCCTGAGCTCCTGGCAGCGCTCCCGAGCCCTGGGACTGTCGCCCAACCAGTCCGACCTTCCCTACCGGGACGACTTCGAACCCGACGGGCGGATCGTCCGCGCCGCCGCGCCCGTGCTCGACCGGCTGCAGTCCAGGTTCGACGGCAGCGAGATGAACATCTCCGTCGCCGATGCGAGCGGAACGGTCCTCCTGCGCCGTTTCGGCAAGGCGTCACTGGCCCGGACGCTTCCCGCGTTCCAGAGCGCCCCGGGGTTCGTGTTCACCGAGCGGGTCGCCGGCACCAACGGCATCGGGCTCGCGCTGGCGGAGCGGCAGCTCATCCGGGTCTACGGTGCCGAGCACTTCGCCGAGCGTTCCCAAGGCAGCGCCTGCCGCGCTCTTCCCCTGCGCGACCCGCTCAGCGGACGCATCGAGGGCGTCCTGTGCTTCGGGTATCCGCGCACCGCGGAGGACCCGTCGCTGGACACCGTGATACGCAGAGCGGCCTCGGTCATCGAACGGCGCCTGCTGCGGCTGGGGTCCACGCGTGAGCGCGCTCTGCTGCGGGCGTACCTGAACGTGGAGGCGGAGACCGCGGCAGGCATGCGCCACATGATCGGGATGGACCAGCTGGCCTCGATGCTGCGGCCCCAGGACCGGGCGGTCCTCCTGGAGAAGGCCGCCGAGCTGATCTCCCGGGCCCAGCGGGGCGCCGTCGATGTGGCCCTGCCCGGCGACCGGCGGATCACCCTCGTGAGCCGTCCGGTGCGGAGCGCTGCCGGAGTGGAGGGCTTCGCCGTCGAGGCCGTGCTCCCCGCCTCCTCGCCGGCGGCCCACGCCATACCGCACCAGGTCGACGAGCCGTCGGACTTCGCCCCCGTGCCCGCCGCCTCACCCGCCACCCTGCTGTCCGGGGCGGTCGCCACGCTCGCGACGCCCGGGTCCTCATCATCCCCACCGGCGCTCGGACATCCTTCCGAGACGGCACCCGGCCGAGTCACCGTCGTCGGCGACGGTCTCCCGACCGCCGACCTCGTCGTCGGCCACGGCGCGCCGGACGACCAGCACGACGCCCCCTCCCCCGCGAGAGGGCTCCTCCTGGTGGGAGAGCCGCACGTGGGGACGTACGCCCTGGCCGCGCGGCGCCGCCTGGAGCTGCTGTCCGAGGCCGGCACCCGCATCGGCACCACCCTGGACATCCGCCGCACCGCCCAGGAACTCGCGGAGATCGCGGTGCCGCGACTGGCCGACTTCGTCACCGTCGATCTGCCCGAGGCCGTACTGCGCGGCGAGGAGGCCGGCGATCCCCGCCATGACCTGCGCCGCACGGTGGTCCACGGCATCCGTGACGACTGCCCCTTCAGCCCGGTCGGCAAGCAGGTCGAGTACGGACCGACGACTGCGCAGCTGCGATCCCTCAACAGTGGGCAGGCGGTCCTGGAACCGGACCTGAGGGCCGCATCGGGCTGGCTCGCCCGGGACCCCGAGCACTCCGAACGGCTGCTGAGCCGGGTCCACTCCCTCATCGCGGTGCCGCTGGTCGCCCGCGGCGTCGTGCTGGGTGTCGTCGGGTTCTACCGCGCCGAGGACCCCGCACCCTTCGAGGACGACGACCGCTCACTGGCCCAGGAACTCGCCGTCCGCGCCGCACTCTCGATCGACAACGCACGGCGCTACACCCGCGAACGGAGCATGGCCCTGGCCCTGCAGCGCAGCCTGCTTCCGCACGGCCTGCCCGACCAGAACGCCGTCGATGTCGCCCACCGCTACCTGCCCGCCGAGTCCGACGTCGGCGGGGACTGGTACGACGTCATCCCCCTGTCGGGCAGCCGCGTCGGTCTCTTCGTCGGCGACGTCGTCGGCCACGGCATGCTCTCCGCCGCCACCATGGGCCGGCTGCGAACGGCCGCCCGGAGCTTCGCCGAGCTCGACTTCCCTCCCGACGACGTCCTGACCCACCTCGACAACCTCGTGGGACGGCTGGACCGGGAGGACCCCGCCTCCGACGGTGCCGGCATCATCGGCGCGACCTGTCTGTACGCCGTCTACGACCCGATCTCGCAGCAGTGCACCCTGGCCCGCGCCGGCCATCCTCCGCCCGCGCTGGTCCACCCCGACGGCACGGTGTCGTTCCCGGACCTCCCCGCCGGTCCCCCGCTCGGTCTCGGGGGCCTGCCCTTCGAGGCCACCGAGATCTCCCTCCCCGAGCACAGCCAGCTGGTTCTGTACACCGACGGGCTCATCGAGGACCGCGACCGGGACGTCGACGTGGTCCTCGACCAGCTGCGCGAGGCCCTGGCCCACCCGGAACGCACACCGGAGGAGACCTGTCAGGCAGTCCTGGACACCGTCGCACCCGCCGCGCCCGTCGACGACATCGCCCTGCTCGTCGCCCGGACCCACGCCCTCGACCCCCACCGGATCGCCACCTGGGAACTTCCCGCCGACCCGGCCCTCGTCAGCGATGTCCGCGCCTCGGCCATGCGACAGCTGACCGACTGGGACCTCGACGAGGTCGCGTTCGCCGCGGAACTCATCCTCAGCGAACTGGTCACCAACGCCATCCGCCATGGCACCGGGCTCATCCGGGTACGGCTGCTCCACGACCGCACCCTGATCTGCGAGGTCTCCGACACCAGCGACACCGCGCCCCACCTGCGCCGGGCGGCCACCACCGACGAGGGCGGCCGCGGCCTCTTCCTCGTCGCGCAGCTGTCACAGAGCTGGGGGACGCGCCACACCTCGAAGGGCAAGGTCATCTGGGCCGAATGCGGGTTCCACGGCGGGTGAGGCGGTCGCTGATCCGTTGGGGCCACATGGGGGTGGGGTCTCCGGCATGTACATATTCGTCCCGTTTACTATCGGTTCTGACAGTCGGGAAGAACCCGCCAGGCCGATCACCGGGGATGGCCGTGCAACCTCTGGTCCGTGTCCGTGGGCTCGCCAAGCGGTTCGGTGGGACCGTCGCGCTGGCCGGAGTCGACCTCGACGTCCACGCCGGAAGCGTCCTCGCCCTGCTCGGTCCCAACGGCGCCGGGAAGTCCACACTCATCAAGGTGCTGGCCGGCGTCCACCACGCCGACTCCGGGCAGGTCATGGTGGACGGACACCCGCTCGGCAGCCACGCGGCCTCCCGCAGCATGTCCTTCATCCACCAGGACCTCGGTCTCGTGGAGTGGATGACGGTCGCCGAGAACATCGCCCTGAGCGCCGGGTACCCGCGCCGCGCCGGACTGATCTCCTGGCGGCGGACCGGGCAGAGCTGCGCCGAGGCCCTGCGGACCGTCGCCGGACACCTGGATCCCGACGCTCCGGTCGCCGGGCTCGCTCCGGCCGAGCGTTCACTGGTCGCCGTCGCACGGGCCCTGGCGGCCCGGGCGAAGCTCATCGTCCTCGACGAGCCGACGGCGCGCCTCCCCGCCACGGACTGCGCCCGGCTGTTCCGCGTCCTGCACGCCCTGCGCGACCGGGGGCACGGCATTCTCTACGTCACCCACCGCCTGGACGAGGTGTACGAGGTCGCCGACACCTTCGCCGTGCTGCGCGACGGCCGCCTCGTCAGCCGCGGCCCGCTCGCGGGCCACAGCCCGGCCCGCCTCGTGCACGACATCGTCGGCGGAGAACTGACCGGGCACCGCCGCGCCCCGGTGCCGACCGACGGTCCGGCCGTCCTGGCGCTCGACGGGGTACGGACCGCGGGCGCCGGACCGGTCGCCCTTGAGCTCCGGGCCGGGGAGATCCTGGGTCTGGTCGGCCTCACCGGCGCGGGCCACACGGAGCTGGGCCGGGCCGTCGCGGGTGCCCAGCCCCTCCTCGACGGAACCGCCCTCCTCGGCGGCCGTCCGTACCGGCCGCGTACGGTCGCCGACGCCGTCGCACTCGGAGTCGCCCTCGTGCCCGGCGACAGACAACTGGAGGGCTGCCTGGCCGAGTTGACGGTACGCGAGAACCTCCTCGCGAACCCCCGCGCGGGCGGTCTGCCCGCGCTGCGCTGGATCGGTCCGCGACGGGAACGCCACGAGGCAGCCGCCCTGATCGACCGCTTCTCGGTGCGCCCGCGCGACAGCGAGGCCGCCATCGCCACCCTGTCCGGCGGCAACCAGCAGAAGGTCATGATCGGACGGTGGCTCCGCGTGGGCCTGCGCCTGCTGGTCCTCGAGGAGCCGACCGCGAGCGTGGACATCGGCGCCAAGGCCGCGATCCACCGGCTGCTGGACGAGGCGCTGGCCTCCGGCCTCGCGGTGCTCCTCGTCTCCTCCGACTTCGAGGAGGTCGCGGACGTCTGCCGGCGCGCCCTGGTCTTCGTCCGCGGGTCCGTGACGGCGGAGCTGAGCGGCCCCTCCCTGACCGTCGCCTGGCTCACCCGGGCGGCTTCGACGCTGCCTCCCGCCGAAACAGCGACCAACCGGTGACCGCCTCGCCGTCCCCCTCCTCGCCCCGGCCGCGAACCCCTCGACCGGGCCGGCTGGGCCGACGGGGCGGGGCGGGTCTCCTGAGCCGGCTGCGCGGTTCGGGCGGACATGTCATCGGCGCCTACGGCCTCCTGGCCCTGACCGCGCTGCTCTTCCTGGTCTTCTCCCTCACTCTGCCGCGCACCTTTCCGACGCTGGACACCGTCGACTCGATCCTGGCCACCCAGTCGATCCCGGCAGTGCTCGCGCTCGCCGCCATGGTGCCCATCGTGACCGGCGCCTTCGACCTCTCCATCGGCTACGGCCTCGGCCTCGCGCACGTCATGGTGATGCAGCTGGTCGTCAACAACGGGTGGCCCTGGCCGCTCGCCTGTCTCGCCGTGATCGTCGGAGGGTGTGTCGTCGGCGTCCTCAACGGTGTCATCGTCGAGTTCGGCCGGATCGACTCGTTCATCGCCACGCTCGGGACCGGCAGCATGATGTACGCCGTCACCGGCTGGATCACCGACGGCGGCCGGATCGTCCCCGGCCCGCGGGGCCTCCCGGCCGCCTTCACCGACATCTACAACTCCACGTTCCTCGGCCTTCCGGTCCCCGCCTTCTACGTGCTCGGAATCGCGATCGCCCTCTGGCTGGTGCTGGAGCGGCTGCCGCTCGGCCGATACCTGTACGTCGTCGGTTCGAACCCACGCGCCGCCCACCTCCTCGGCATCCCGATCCGGAAGTACACCGTGTACGCCTTCGCCACGTCGGGGCTTCTCGTCGGCTTCGCCGGGGTGCTGCTGGCGGCCCAGCAGCAGATCGGCAACCCGAGCGTCGGCCTCGACTACCTGCTGCCCGCGTTCGTCGGCGCTCTCCTCGGCTCCACCGCGATCAAGCCCGGTCGCCCCAACGCCATGGGCACCCTCGTCGCCGTCGCCGTCCTCGCCGTCGGCCTCACCGGCATCGGCCAGCTGGGCGCCGAATTCTGGACGGTCCCGCTGTTCCACGGCGGCACCCTGCTGCTCGCCGTCGGCCTCGCCGGCTACGCCTCGCGCCGTCGGCTGCGCACCGGCGCCGCCCCGGCCCGCGACTCGCCCGCCGGTACGACGGAGCCGCCGTCCTCCCCGCCGCAGGACGGCGGTACGACCGAAGACACCCCCTGACCCGCGCCAGCGTGCCTGGGCAACCGCACCCCGGCCGCGACTTCCCAGCGCATCCCTCCGCGAGGAGCTTCAGTGCACCGCAAGCGCAAGGCCGCTCCGGGCGTGCTCAAGGCCGCTTCCGCCGCCGCTGCCCTGCTGGTCGCGGCAGTCGTCCTGACCGGCTGTGAGCGCGGCTCGTCGAACGGGCAGGGGGACTCCACCTCCGGCCCGAACGGTTGTCCCGCCGTCCACGCCAGGGCCCAGGCCGCTGTCAGCCGGGCGGAGCGGTCCGACGTCCCCTGGCACGGACCGGCCGACGGCCCCGCGGCCGTTTCCGGGAAGAACGTCGTCTATGTCGCGCAGACGATGACCAACCCGGGAGTCGCGGGTGCCGCCGAGGGCGTGCGGGATGCCGCGCGGGTCATCGGCTGGAACGTCCGGGTGATCGACGGTGGCGGCACACCCGCGGGCATCCAGGCGGCCATGAGCGAGGCCGTCGCCCTCAAGCCGTCGGGCATCGTCATCGGCGGCTTCGACCCCAACTCGACCTCGCAGCAGGTGGCTCGGGCGAACGCGGCCGGCATCCCGCTCATCGGCTGGCACGCGGTCGCCGCCCCGGGCCCCAGCCGGCGTCCCGCTCTCTTCACCAACGTCACCACCAGGGTCGAGGACGTGGCCAGGGTCAGCGCGCAGTGGGTGATCTCCCAGTCGCGGGGCGACGCCGGCGTCGTGATCTTCACCGACGCCTCGATCCCCTTCGCCAGGCACAAGTCGGAGCTCATCAGGAAGGAACTCGCCACCTGCGCGGGCGTGGAGCTCCTCGCGTACGAGAACATCCCGATCCCGGACGCGAGCAGCCGCACGCCCCGCGAGGTCTCCTCGCTCCTCTCCCGCTTCCAGGACCGCTGGACCCACTCCGTCGCCATCAACGACCTGTACTTCGCGGATGCCGCACCGGCCTTCCGCGCGGCCGGCCGGAAAGGGGCCGGCCCACCCTTCAACATCGGTGCCGGAGACGGTGACCCGTCCGCCTTCCAGCGCATCAACAGCGAGCAGTACCAGGCGGCCACGGTGCCCGAGCCGCTGTCCCTGCAGGGCTGGCAGATCATCGACGAGTTCAACCGCGCCTTCGCCGGCCGTCCCGCGAGCGGCTATGTGGCCCCCGTTCACATCAGCACGGCCGACAACAGCGACGGCGCGTCGACCTGGGATCCGTCGGGCTACCGGGAGGCGTACCGCGAGATCTGGGGCAAGTAGGGGCCGGGCCCCGAGACCGACCGCCGCCCGTCGCCGTGCCCGCCGGGCCGGCCGACGACAACCCATTCGAGCCTTGGAGCGCTGAGCACCTCATGACCAGGAGCCCGTTCGATCCCCCTCGTCCCTCTTCCTCCACAGCCGACAACGGACCCCGCGTCTCCCGCGCGGAGTTCGACTCCCTCTTCGCCACCCTGAGGACCTGGGGGCGTTGGACCCCCGCGGACCGGGGCGCCTGGAACCGGGTGAAAGCCGAGCACGTCCGGCGTGCGGCCGCGCTGGTGCGCGCCGGGACCGTCGTGCCGATGGCTCTGCCGTGGAACACGGAGCCCGGCCCGGACAACGCCAGGCCGGCCCTGCACTACATGTCCGAGCTGGGCGACATCGAGGCCCCGGAGCCCACCTGCCACAAGGACTTCATCGCCGTGGACTACCACGGCAAGGGCGTCAGTCATCTCGACGCGCTCTCCCACATCGCCTACCAAGGGCGGCTGTACGACGGTCGTACAGCCGCCGATGTCGTCGACGCCAGGGGCGCGCGCTTCGGCTCCGTCGCCTCGCTCGGCCCCCTGGTGACCAGGGGCGTCCTGATCGACATGCCTGCCGTCCTCGGCGTCGACTGGCTGGAGCCCGGCAGGGCCGTGCACGCCGACGAGATCCTCGCCGCCGAGGAGACGCTCGGGGTGACGATCGACGAGGGCGACGCGGTGCTGCTGCGCTCCGGACACTTCCGCCGCCGCCGGGAGGTCGGCGCCTGGAACCCGGACGACGCCGCCGCCGGCTGCCATGTCGATGTCCTGCCGCTGCTGGCCGAGCGGGGAATCGCCCTGCTCGGCGGTGACGGCGACAGCGACGTGCGGCCCTCGCCGGTCGAGGGGGTGTCCTCCCCCGTGCACGCGCTCGCCCTCACCGCGATGGGCGTACCGCTGCTGGACAACCTCGACCTGGAAGCACTCGCCGAGGCGTGCGCGCAGGCCACGCGCTACGAGTTCTTGATGACCGTGGCCCCGCTGAACGTCCCCGGCGGCACCGGCTCGCCCGTCAACCCGGTCGCGGTGCTGTGACGAGCCGTGGAGCCGTGCTCGGGGGTTACTCCACCGCCGTCGGCCTCCGGGACATGGCCGTGGCCTGGTGCACATCGGTCAGCGGGCGCAGCCGGTAGGTGTAGGAGTAGTCGCGGCTCGGGAAGAGCTTGTACTCGTCGTGGGTGTGGGCGCCCCAGCTGTTGTCGCCGCCCAGACCCATCTGACGGTGGTTCACCCGCAGGACGACCTCCTCGCGGGGTGTGAGCTGGTAGTCGTGGCGGACGCCGGACGACAGGTCCTCCGGGGTGAAGTGCGAGGCGTTGACCTCCAGCAGGGGCTCACCGGAGACGAGGAGTCCGGTGCCCCTGGCGTCGGTCAGGGCGATCCAGCGGACGTCGGTCTTGTTGCCGTTCTCCTGCGGGCGGATGTACGGGGTCCACTGCCCGGAGACGGTTCCGGAGTACACGCCGACGTCGGTGCCGTTGTTGCGGTCGACGTAGTTCTCCTCGGGCCCGCGGCCGTGGTAGCGCAGTCGCTCGAATCGCCCGGGCAGGTACATCAGCGTGCCGATCTCAGGGATGTACGGCAGGGACGCGGCGCCGGGGCGCAGGGTGTTGTCGACCTTGATCTCGCCGTTGCCGAACACCGTGTACGTGGTGGTGTACGTCGACTCGGCCGTGGTGGGCAGTGTGCCGCTGACCTTGATCTCCACCGCCTTGTCGCGCAGGGCGCGCACCTTCACGTCCGTCACCTTGCGGTTCGTGCCCGCGTCTCGCCAGGTCTGGTTGCGGGTGTGCTGGCCGTTGCCGCGGTCGTTCTCGGTGGGCGCCCGCCAGAAGTTCGGCACCGGTCCGGAGGTGAGGAGCCGGGTGCCCTGTGCCTCGTACGACGTGATGACGCCGCTGTCCTTGTCGACGGTGACGGAGAAACCCTTGCCCTTCACCGTCACGGCCTTCTCGTCGTCCTCGTACGTCAGCGACGCCACGCTCGCCAGCGGGACCGGCGTCACGGCCGGTACGTCGGCGTCGAGCCGCAGTTGCCGCTTGGCCACCTCGAAGCCGGCCTTCGCCCACGGGGTGGATTCCTTGGTGGTGAAGGACAGTTGGAGGTGGTACTCGGTGCCCGGGGCCGGGTCGTCCGGCAGCTTCACCGGCACCGTGATGTCCTTGCTGCTGAGCGGCTCGACGTCCAGCTGGGCACGGCTCAGCTTTCCGCGCCGCACCACCTCACCGTCGGCGAGCAGCTCCCAACAGCCGTCGAACTCCCGGAGGTTGGTGAACAGGTACTCGTTGGTGAGGGTGATGGCAGCGTCCGCGGACAGCGAGTCACCCGACGCCGGTGCGACGTTGACCGCCTGGTAGATCCGCTTGATCTCGGCCGCCTTGCCGGTGTGACGGCGGTCGGCCGTGACGATGCCGTCGGCGTTGGAGGTGCCGTCGTTGGGGTTGTCACCCCAGTCGCCGCCGTACGGGAAGAACGTCTTCTCGCGGGGCCGCTTCTCGGTGAGGTCGACGGTGGCGGCGTCGAACCAGAACCGTACGCCCTCGTCACCGGGGCCGCGGCTGTCGGAGCCGAGTTCGGCGGCGCTCAGCGCGCGGGCGTAGACGCGTGCCCGGCGGATCGTGCCGCTGAACTCCCGGGTCGGGTTGTCGACGTCGGTGGCGAGCGCGAGGGGTGCCGTGTTGGAGGCGGGCCTGCGCGTGGTGGTCCGGGTGGCCTTCACCTCGCCGTCGACGTAGAGGGTCAGCGTGCCCGCCTCCGCGTCGAAGACGCCGGCGATGTGGTGCTCGCGGCCGGTCCAGTCCTCGGGGAGCGCCCAGTTCGCGGTGATCCACTGGCCGCCGCCGTGGATGAAGAACTCCAGCGTGCGGCTGTTCTGCTTCAGGGAGTACTGGGTGTCGCCCTTGGCGATGATGGGCTGGTGGTAGCCGGTGTAGTGCGGGGTGACCCAGGCCTCCAGGGTGAGCGAGCCGGTGAGGTCGAGACGCTCGTCGCGGGGGAAGACGGTGGCGCCGCAGACGCCCTCGGCACGGTCGAAGGTGCCGCTCGCGGTGAGGATCTCGCCGCGCAGCGCGCCCGGGCCGGTCTCGGTGAGGAACTTGCGGGCGGGCACGGGCCAGTTCAGCGACTGGTCGACGAAGTCCCAGATCCAGCCGCCCTGGAGGACGTCGTGGCGACGGACGATGTCCCAGTACTTCTTGAGGTTGCCGTTGGAGTTCCCCATCGCGTGGGCGTACTCGATCATGACGTACGGCCGGGTGTCCGCGGTGTCCTTCGCGCGCTGCTCGACGCGGGACGGGCTGTCGTACATCTCCGACCGGATGTCGCTGATGGCCGGCCGGTCGTCGCCCTCGTACTGGATGACGCGGGTCGGGTCGTAGGACTTGATCCACTCGTGCATGGCGACGAAGGTGCTGCCGCCGCCCGCCTCGTTGCCGAGCGACCAGATGACCACCGAGGCGTGGTTCTTGTCGCGGTGGACCATGCTCTGGGCGCGGGCCACGCACGCCTTGGTCCAGTCGGCGTGGTTGCCGGGGTACTCGCCGCGGATGCCGTGGGTCTCGAGGTTGGTCTCGTCGACGAGGTAGAGGCCGTACTCGTCCGCGAGTTCGTACCACAGCGGGTTGTTGGGGTAGTGCGAGGTGCGGACGGAGTTCATGTTCATCCGCTTGATGATCTCGATGTCCTGGACCATGTGCTCGCGGGTGAGTGTCATGCCGCTGTCGGGGTGCATCTCGTGCCGGTTGGTGCCGCGGAAGGAGACGGGCTTGCCGTTGATCCGCATCAGGCCGTCCTTGAGCGCGAACTCGCGCAGGCCGACGCGGTGCGAGAGGGTCTCGATCACCTTTCCGGCCGGGTCGCGCAGTCGCAGTACGGCGGTGTAGAGGTTCGGGTGCTCGGCGGACCACAGCTTGGGGGCGGGCACGGCTCTGCTCGCCCGGACGGTCACGTCCTCACCTGCGGGGGCTGCCGCGAGGTCGACGGCCTGCCGGAGCGGCCTGGGCCAGACGGCGTGGCCGCGGGAGTCGTAGAGCTGGGTCTCGACGGAGTAGCCGCCCTCGCCCCGTTCCCCGTAGGAGCGCACGCTCGCCGTGACGGACAGTTCGGCGGCCGTGTAGTCGTCGCCGAGCGGGGTGTCCAGCTTGAAGTCGCGCAGGCGGACGTCGGGCGTGGAGTAGAGGTAGACCGAGCGGAAGATGCCGCTCAGCCGGATCATGTCCTGGTCCTCCAGCCAGTCCCCGTCGGAGAAGCGGTACACCTCGACGGCGATCTGGTTGGTGCCGGGCTTGAGGTGCTCGGTGATGTCGTACTCGGCGGGGGTGAAGGAGTCCTCGGCGTAGCCGACCATCTCGCCGTTGATCCACACGTAGTGCGCGGACTTGACGCCTTCGAAGTGCAGGAAGGTGCGCCGCCCCGACCAGCCGCGCGGCACGGTGAAGGTGCGCCGGTACTGTCCGACAGGGTTGAAGCGGGCGGGGGCGGCGGGCGGCATGGCCTCCTCGCCGAGGCCGTTCGGCCCCCACCACGGGTAGGTGATGTTGACGAAGATGGGGCGGTCGTAGCCGTGCATCTGCCAGACCGAGGGGACGGGGATGGTGTCCCAGTCCCGGTCGTCGACGTCGGTGCGGTAGAAGTCCGGGTCGCGGTCGTCGGGGCGGTCGGCGTACGCGAACTTCCACTTGCCGTCGAGGCCGAGCCGGTACGGCGAGCGCGTCCGGTCGGCCTCCAGTGCCTGTCTGACGTCGGCGTACGGCATGAGGGTGGTGTGCGGCGGCTGGGTGCCGATCCGGAAGACGTCGATGTGGCCGTTCCACTCCGGGGTGCCGGCCGCCGCACCGGCCCCGCCGGCCGCGTGCACTGTGGCGGACGATCCGGCGACGGCGAGGCCGCCGAGCAGGGCGGCTCCTCCCTCCAGGAGACGGCGGCGGCTGACCGGCACGCCTGCGGAGCGGGACGGGCCGGCGGGGGACACGGAAGAGAGCGGCATCGACGGTGGCCTTCCTCGGGACGACTGTGCGGCGCTGCACGGCTTGAGGGAGCGTCAGATCATGTGCGGTGCTGTTGGGAAACCGAACGCACACTAGGTTGTGAACACAGTCGAAGCAACGATGTTGTCGAGGTTTGTGTGTTCCTGATGGCTCCGGCCGTCGACGTTGGCCGGATCAAGCCGCTCGGAGCGTGTCCGGCACCGCCTCGAACTGTGTCCGGTACAGCTCGGCGTAGCGTCCCCCGGCCGCCAGCAACTCCTCGTGCGTGCCGCGCTCGACGATCCGGCCGGCCTCGACCACCAGGATCTGGTCCGCCGTGCGCACGGTGGACAGCCGGTGGGCGATGACGACGGCGGTCCTGCCCTCCAGCGCCTCGGCGAGCGCCTCCTGGACGGCGGCCTCGGAGGTGTTGTCGAGGTGCGCGGTGGCCTCGTCGAGGATGACGACGCGCTGGCGGGCCAGTAGCAGTCGGGCGATGGTCATGCGCTGACGTTCGCCGCCGGAGAGCCGGTAGCCGCGCTCGCCGACCACCGTGTCGAGGCCGTCGGGCAGGGAGCGTACGAGGTCGTCGAGGCGGGCGCGGCGCAGAGCGTCCCAGAGTTCGGCGTCGGTGGCGGTGGGGCGGGCCAGCAGCAGGTTGGCGCGGACGGTGTCGTGGAAGAGGTGGCCGTCCTGGGTGACCATGCCGAGGGTGCCGCGCAGGGACTCGGCACTCAGGTCACGGACGTCGACGCCGCCGACGCGTACGGCGCCCTCGTCGACGTCGTAGAGCCTCGGGAGGAGTTGGGCGACGGTCGACTTGCCCGCGCCGGACGAGCCGACCAGGGCGACGGTCTGGCCGGGTTCGGCGCGGAAGGAGATGCCGTGCAACACCTCGCCGCCGCCGCGCGTGTCGAGGGTGGCGACCTCCTCCAGGGAGGCCAGGGAGACCTTGTCGGCGGACGGGTAGCCGAAGCGTACGTTGTCGAACTCCACCGGGACCGGGCCCTCGGGGACCTTCTTCGCGCCCGGCTTCTCCTCGATGAGCGGCTTGAGGTCGAGCACCTCGAAGACCCGCTCGAAGCTGACCAGGGCGCTCATGACCTCGACGCGGGCGCCGGCGAGCGCGGTGAGGGGGGCGTACATGCGGGTCAGGAGCAGCGCCAGGGCGACGACCGCGCCCGGCTCCAGGGTGCCGCGCAGGGCGAACCAGCCGCCGAGTCCGTAGACCAGGGCGAGGGCCAGCGCTGACACCAGGGTGAGCGCGGTGATGAACACCGACTGGGCGGTGGCCGTCCGCACACCGATGTCGGCGACCCTGCGGGCGCGGGCCGCGAACTCCTGCGACTCCTCCTCAGGGCGCCCGAAGAGCTTGACCAGCGTGGCGCCGGGTGCCGAGAAACGCTCGGTCATCCGGGTGCCCATCGCCGCGTTGAGCGTGGCCGCCTCCCGCTGCATCCGGGCCATGCGGTGACCCATGCGCCGGGCCGGGATCACGAACACCGGGAGCAGCACCAGGGCGAGCAGGGTGATCTGCCACGACATGGCGAGCATCACCGCGAGCGTGAGCACCAGCGTGACCAGGTTGCTGACCACTCCGGACAGTGTGTTGCTGAAGGCGCGCTGGGCGCCGATCACGTCGTTGTTGAGACGGGAGACGAGCGCTCCCGTACGAGTGCGTGTGAAGAACGCGACCGGCATGCGCTGCACATGATCGAACACAGCCGTCCGCAGATCGAGGATGAGGCCTTCGCCGAGGGTCGCCGACAGCCGCCTGGCGAGGATCCCGAGCGCCGCCTCGGCCACCGCGATCAGGGCGATCAGCAGGGCCAGACGGACGACGGTGCCCTCGTCCCCACGCGTCACGATCGCGTCGACGACGCGTCCGGCCAGCACGGGGGTCGCGACGGCGAGCAGCGCGGTCATCACCCCGAGCACGACGAAGAGCGCGATCCTGCGGCGGTGCGGGCGGGCGAACGTGCCGATGCGGCGCAGCGTCGAGCGGGCGAGCGGGCGGCGCTCCCGCTCGGCGTTCATGACGCTGTGCAGCTGTGTCCAGGCGGTGGTTTCCATGCTCATGAGAGGGAACGTAGAACCTCAAGCAATATTGAGGTCAAGGACGATGCCGGTGTCGAGGTCGTTATCGACGGCTTCGCGAAGATCGGTGCCCGCCCGCAGCCCGCCCGTAAGCCGCCGTCTCCACTTCCGCAACCCGCCGTTGTGGTGACACGGAAAACCTCTTCGAATGTGACCGCAGTACGACTCCACGCGGGACGCCTGCTCCGGCGCATCCCTGTCCGCCAGATACTGGTCCTGCTTCCGCTCGCCCTGGTCGCGGTGGTCGCGGTGCGGCACCGGGCCGTGCTCGCCGAGGGCATCGGCCATCTGGCGACGGCCAAGTGGCCGTGGCTGCTCGCGGCGGCCGGTGCCACCTGCCTGACCTGGGTCGCGGCGGCGGTGACCCGGCAGGGTGCCGTGACCGACCGGCTGCCCGCGCTGCGGCTGCTCGTCACCCAGTTCGCGGCCGGCTCGGCCAATCACCTGCTGCCCACCGGGCTGGGGGCGAGCGCGGTCAACCTCCGCTTCATGACGGTGTGCGGGCTGCCGCTGGCCCGCTCCTCGGCCGCGCTGGCGCTGTATCTGCTCGCGGAGAGCGTGGCCCGGGTCGGACTGCTGGCCGCGCTGCTCATCGCCTTCCCGCACGCCCTTCGGCTCGGCCCCCTCCTGCCGGAGGGATCCTGGGGCCCGCTGCTGCTGGTCATCGGCGCGGCGGCGGTCCTGGTCGTGGCCGTCTTCGCCTTCGTACGACGGCTGCGGGCTGCCGTGGCGTCGTTCCTGCGCACCGCGCTGGGCGAGGCGCGCTCGGTGCACACCCGCCCGTCCCGTGCGCTGGCGTTGTGGGGCGGTTCGCTGGCTTTCCCGGCGCTGCAGGCGGCCGGGCTGGTCCTGGTCGGGCTCGCGTTGGGGCTGGACGTACCGCCGGCCCACATGGCGCTCGCGTATCTGGCGGCGACCGTCGCCGTCGCCCTCGTGCCCACACCGGGTGGCTTCGGGTCGGTGGAGGCGGCGCTGATAGTGGCCCTGGTGGCGGCGGGCGGGCCGGTGGCGGTGGCCACGGCGGTGGTACTGGCGTACCGGATCATCACGGTGTGGCTGCCGCTGCTGCCGGGGGCGTTGACGCTGGGGGCGCTGGTGCGGCTGAAGGTCATCTGACCGCTCAGTAACGTACGGGGTCCGACCCACGGAAAGGAGCCCCGCCATGCCGGTCCGCGTCGAGCGCCAGGGGCACGTCACCACCGTCGTCCTCTCCCGTCCCGAGGTCCGCAACGCGGTCGACGGTCCGACCGCCGCCGAACTCGCCGCGGCGTTCCGGGAGTTCGACGCGGACGACGAGGCGCGGGTGGCGGTGCTGTGGGGCGAGGGCGGCACATTCTGCGCGGGCGCCGATCTCAAGGCGCTCGGCGGTGACCGGGGCAACCGGGTCGCCGAGGACGGTGACGGCCCGATGGGGCCGACGCGGCTGCGGCTGTCGAAGCCGGTGATCGCCGCGGTCGCCGGGCACGCCGTGGCCGGCGGTCTCGAGCTGGCGCTGTGGTGCGATCTGCGGGTCGCCGAGGAGGACGCCGTCTTCGGGGTGTTCTGCCGCCGCTGGGGCGTCCCGCTCATCGACGGCGGCACGGTACGGCTGCCCCGGCTGATCGGCACGAGCCGCGCGCTGGACATGATCCTCACCGGGCGTCCGGTCGCGGCGCGGGAGGCCTGCGACATGGGGCTCGCCAACCGTGTCGTGCCGACCGGACGCGCCCGCGCCGAGGCGGAGGAACTGGCCGCCACGATCGCACGGTTCCCGCAGGCGTGCCTGCGGGCCGACCGGGCGTCCGTGCTCGACCAGGAGGGGTTGGACGAGGTGGCCGCGATGCGGGGTGAACTCCGCCACGGCTTGGGCGTGTTGGCCGAGAGCCTGGAGGGAGCCGCGCGGTTCGCCTCGGGTGCGGGGCGGCACGGGTCGTTCACGGATCTCTGAGGACGCACGCGGCCAGGCCGGCCTCCTCGTCCGCCGGGGCGCGCGCAGGTGAGCGACCCTCGTGCGGCGCTCACGCATCAAGCGGGCCCCGGCGTGCGGTCGTTCGCCCCTCGGGGGTGACGGAGTTCCGGGGAGAATGCCCGAAAGCGACCGATGAGGCCGGCCACCCGACCATCCCGGCACGAACATGTGTACCCGATACGGCAGGATGAGCCCTCGTGCCGGTCTCGGGGGATGGGGTGGCCGGCGCGACGGCACATCGCGGAATCGAGCAGGTGACAACGTGACGAGACTTCACATCCGGCCGTCGGCGAAGGGGTTCGCCGCCGCTTTTCTCTCCGGAGGTGACCGGTGAAGCGGGCGCTCACCGTGGACGACCTGGTCATCGCCGGGATCGCGCTGGCGGCGGGGCTGCTGGCGGCCTTCCTACTGCGGATGCTGCTGCGCTGGCTGGGCAAGCACGCGGACCGCACCCGCTGGAGCGGTGACGACCTCATCGTGGACGTGCTGCGGACCGTGGTGCCGTGGGCGGCGTTCCTCGGCGGCGCGGCCTCCGCGGGCGCGGCGCTGCCGTTGACGAAGACGGTCCAGCACAACGTCAACCAGACCCTGACCGTCCTGCTCATCTTCGTCGTGACGCTGACGGCGGCCCGCGGGATCGCCGGGCTGATGCGGACGGTCACCCAGTCCCGCCCCGGTGTCGCGGGCTCGGCCACGATCTTCGTCAACATCACCCGCATCCTGGTCCTGGCCATCGGCTTCCTGGTGGTGCTGCAGACGCTGGGCATCTCCATTGCGCCGCTGCTCACCGCCCTGGGCGTCGGCGGTCTGGCCGTCGCGCTGGCGCTGCAGGACACCCTCGCCAACCTCTTCGCGGGCATTCACATCCTCGCCTCCAAGACCGTCCAGCCCGGCGACTACATCCGGCTGAGCAGCGGCGAGGAGGGCTATGTCGAGGACATCAACTGGCGTCAGACGACCGTGCGCGCGCTCTCCAACAACCTGATCGTCATCCCCAACGGGGAACTCGCGAAGACGAACATGACCAACTTCATGCGTCCCGAGCAGGAGTTGACGATCCTGGTCCAGGTCGGCGTCGCCTACGACAGCGACCTCGACCATGTCGAGCGGGTGACGAACGAGGTGATCGCCGAGGTGATGACCGAGGTCGAGGGCGCGCTCCCCGATCATGAGCCGATCATCCGCTTCCACACCTTCGGCGACTCCCGGATCGGCTTCACGGTCATCCTGGGTGTCGGCGAGTTCAGCGACCAGTACCGGATCAAGCACGAGTTCATCAAGCGCCTGCACAAGCGCTACCGCAAGGAAGGCATCCGCATCCCGGCGCCCACGCGGACGGTGGCGATCCAGCAGGGCTCGGTGGCGATACCGCAGCAGCGCGGCCCCGAAGAGGCGGACGAGGTGACCTCCGCCCGCCTCGACTGACGTACCGCCCCCGGAGGGCGGCCGAGTTGTCGTGGTGGTGGCCGCCCCTCCGGCTGTGCGGCGCGACGAGCGACGGGTTCACCGGGGTGACCGTCCAGTCCGGGTGCCCCGGCATCCGCGGCGTCTTCGTGCCGTACAGCCAGTTCCGAAGGAACCCGGACAAATCCTGGCCGGTGATGTCCGAGGCGACGGCGATGTAGTCCTCCGTCGACGCGGAGGAGTTGCGGTACCGGGCGAGGAAGGCGCACTCGAGGGCGCTGAAGGCCGCCTCCCCGACGAGGTTGCGAGCCGAAGGGCTCCGCGGCGTCGGAGTTGCAGGGCAGCAGTCCGTACGTCTCGAAGGGGAACGCCCCGAGTCGCGCCTCGACCCACTCCACCGGCTTCGGCGTGGGCGCGAGCGCCGGCTCCAGCGCCTGCGCGCGGGCGACCGGGACGACGTCCCGCAGCGGCAGCCCCATGCGGGCCCTGCCGCTCCTTCACCGCGTAGTCGCCGACCGTGATCTGCACCGGCTCCGTGACCATGAGCTCGCGTGAGCGGTACGTGTACGCGGTCCGGCCGCCGGACAGCCGCTCGGTGCACACCAAGGGGCCGCTCGCCATGCCGCGCAGGCCGGTGGGCACGGTGAGACGCAAGGTGAAGTCGGCCTTGCCGGAGGGGCGGTCGTTGCAGGGGAAGACGGTGTGCGCCGACTCCGCCTGGCAGGCCACCGCGAACCGCCGCGCACTTGGCGGACAGGGTCCGCGCGGGCGTTATGCGCGGCTTCTCGTCGACCAGCTCGCACATCGCGGTGCTGCCGCCGACGTGCATGGAACGAATGTCGGGGCCCAGGGTGCCGGTGGTTCCGGCGGCCGACGTCCAGCGTGCTCGTCGGTGCCGCGTGGGCGGAGGGGGCGGCGCTCAGGCCGCTGCGGTGCCGATCAGGGCGGCCGCTCGGGCCGTCACTCCGGTGCGATGTCTCATGTCCGCTTTCGCCGGGGCGACCGGGTGGTCAGGACCGGCCGCCGGAGATCGGTGTTCCCTGCGTGACTGTGGCACCGTGCTGTCCGGTCGCACCGTGCTGTCCGGTCGTACCGTGCTGTCCGGTCGTACGGAGCGGATTCATCCGTTTACGCGGATCGATCCGCGATCGCGGGGACATCCCGTACCGGTGTGCGGACCCCTGTCGAGGTCAGGTCGATCACGAGATATCTTGATGTCGAGCAATGTTGCAGACGTGGAGCGGAGCACCCGGTGACTGACTCGACCATCATCTATACGCACACTGACGAGGCCCCGGCCCTGGCGACGTATTCCTTCCTGCCGGTGGTCCAGGCGTACGCCTCGCAGGCGGGTGTCGCCGTGGAGACGCGGGACATCTCGCTGGCCGGCCGCATCATCGCGGTGTTCCCGGAGTACCTGACCGAGGACCAGCGCATCCCGGACGCCCTCGCCGAGCTCGGTGAGCTCGCGAAGACGCCCGCCGCCAACATCATCAAGCTGCCGAACATCTCGGCGTCAATCCCGCAGCTCAAGGCCGCCATCGCCGAGCTGCAGGGCCAGGGCTACGCGCTGCCGAACTACCCGGACGACCCGAAGACCGACGAGGAGCGGGAGATCCAGGCCCGCTACGACAAGGTCAAGGGCTCCGCCGTGAACCCGGTCCTGCGTGAGGGCAACTCCGACCGCCGCGCCCCCGCCTCGGTCAAGAACTACGCCAAGACCCACCCGCACCGCATGGGCGCCTGGTCCGCCGAGTCCAAGACGAACGTGGCGACCATGGGCGAGAACGACTTCCGCTCCACCGAGAAGTCCGCCGTCATCTCCGAGGCCGGTTCGCTGCGCATCGAGCACGTCGCCGAGGACGGCACCACCACCGTGCTGCGCGAGTCCGTACCGGTCCTCGCGGGTGAGGTCGTCGACGCCTCCGTGATGCGGGTCGCCGCGCTGCGCGAGTTCCTGACCGCGCAGGTCGCCCGGGCCAAGGCCGAGGGCGTGCTGTTCTCCGTGCACCTCAAGGCCACGATGATGAAGGTCTCCGACCCGATCATCTTCGGTCACGTGGTGCGCGCCTTCTTCCCGAAGACCTTCGAGAAGTACGGCGAGACGCTCGCCGCCGCCGGCCTGTCCCCGAACGACGGTCTGGGCGGCATCCTCAAGGGCCTGGACGCGCTGCCGAACGGCGCCGAGATCAAGGCGTCCTTCGAGGCGGAGCTCGCCGAGGGCCCGGCGCTGGCCATGGTCGACTCCGACAAGGGCATCACCAACCTGCACGTGCCGTCCGACGTCATCGTCGACGCCTCGATGCCGGCCATGATCCGCACCTCCGGCCACATGTGGGGTCCGGACGGCCAGGAGGCCGACACCCTCGCGGTGCTGCCCGACTCCTCCTACTCCGGCGTCTACCAGGCCGTGATCGAGGACTGCCGCGCCAACGGGGCCTACGACCCGTCGACCATGGGCTCGGTCCCGAACGTCGGCCTCATGGCGCAGAAGGCCGAGGAGTACGGCTCCCACGACAAGACCTTCGAGATCAAGGCCGCCGGCACGGTCCGGCTGGTCGACCAGGCCGGCAACGTGGTCATCGAGCAGCCGGTCTCCCAGGGCGACATCTTCCGCGCCTGCCAGACCAAGGACGCGCCGATCAAGGACTGGGTGAAGCTGGCCGTCACCCGCGCCCGCGCCACCGGCGACCCGGCGGTCTTCTGGCTGGACGAGACCCGCGCCCACGACGCCAACCTGATCGCCAAGGTCAACGCCTACCTGCCGGAGCACGACACCGAGGGCCTGGACATCCGCATCCTCGCCCCGGTCGAGGCCACCAAGCTCTCGGTGGAGCGCATCCGCCGCGGCGAGAACACGATCTCGGTCACGGGTAACGTCCTGCGCGACTACCTGACGGACCTCTTCCCCATCCTGGAGCTGGGCACCAGCGCCAAGATGCTGTCGGTCGTCCCGCTGATGGCGGGCGGCGGCCTGTTCGAGACGGGCGCCGGCGGCTCGGCGCCGAAGCACGTCCAGCAGCTGGTCAAGGAGGACTACCTGCGCTGGGACTCGCTCGGTGAGTTCTTCGCGCTGGTGCCGTCCCTGGAGCAGTACGCGACCGCCACCGGCAACGCCAAGGCCAAGGTCCTGGCCGACACCCTCGACCGCGCCACGGCGACCTTCCTCAACGAGGACAAGTCCCCGACCCGTCGCGTCGGCGGCATCGACAACCGCGGCAGCCACTTCTACCTGTCCCTGTACTGGGCGCAGGAGCTGGCCAAGCAGACCGACGACGCGGACCTGGCGAAGGCCTTCGCCCCGCTCGCCGAGACGCTCGGCGCGAACGAGCAGAAGATCGTCGAGGAGCTGATCGCGGTCCAGGGCAAGCCGGCCGACATCGGCGGCTACTACCAGCCCGACCCGGCCAAGGCCGCCGCGGTCATGCGCCCGTCGGCCACCTGGAACGAGGCGCTGGCGTCCCTGAGCTGACGCGAGAGCCCTGACAGGGCCACCGCATGAGCCCCCCGCCCCGACCGGCACCCAGCCGGCCGGGGCGGAGCCATGTGCAGGCCGGGACGGGCAACGCCGCTCGGGGGCGGGGCCCGGCCGGCCGGCCGCGTCACCAGTCCCGTGCGGCGATCAGCAACGGTCTCGACGGCGTCATGTGACCTGTACGGGTGTCTCAGCCCCAGGGTGCCTCGGCCTCAGGGTGTCTCAGGTGACGCACCTTCGTAGACGAGACAAGTTCGTCGCCGATGGGTCGGGGAGCCTAAGGAGGAAATAGGGCCGCGTGGTCGTCGGCGCTCATGCCGTGAGCTCGGGGGTCAACCGACACCGGGAACCTCTTGCTCCTTGCTCCTTGCTCCTTGCTCCTTGCTCCTTGCTCCTTGCTCCTTGCTCCTTGCTCAGCAAGATCCCTCGTGGTCCGAAACCGGACGCAGAGTAGAAGCCGACGGCGTCCTCTGGTCGACCCCACGCCGCAGCCACGATGTCCGTCCAAGACCACGGTGTGGATCTCGGCCGCGCGACGGGGCACCAGGATCTGGTGATCCGGGGGCTCTGCCAGCAAGACCAGCTCCGCCATTCCCACCACCTCGCCCGCCGCCTCTGCGACCGAGATCAGTACCTTGCGTCCGTCAGCGAGTACCCCCCGAAGTGCCTCCGCACGGCCTCGGCATCGGGAACTCGATAGATGCCGGGGGCGAACTCGACGTGCCGTTCGGCATTCGCCACGCGCAGACGGACAAGTACGGGCACGTCCCTGCTTTCAGCAGGCCGCACCAAGATCGACATGAGCTGGAGCTTCCCACTGGATCGATCCGGTAGCAAGGCTGCCCACCAACTCACGTAGGAGCAAACGTGGGTCTGGGGTTTTCGTGACCTGGGTGGCCCAGGAGGATCCGGTCAGTGTGAAGGGCAAGTGGAAGCGCGGGTGCTCGGCCGGCCACTTCTTGATCTGTGTTCGGGGTCCGCTCAGTTCGGCAGCCTTATTGCCTAGATCCAATCGAGGCCGTCGTATCCGGGTCCGTCGAGGTGCGCTGCCCGGGACAGGCCCGCGCGCACTGCCACGCGTTGCGACGCGGGGGTCAACGACGGTTGCGAGTAGTCCGCCGCAGGCCTCCACGACGGTCAGGAGCCCCTCAGGTCCGGCCGCCTCGTCGCCGAAGATGACATTGGCCGGCCCTTCGGGTCGATCACGGGAGATGCGCAGCGGCACGCGCGGCACATTCATCGGCTGGGTGAGTCCGAACCGCAGCGCGTAGGTGAGCAGGTCGTCCGCGTGGTGCTCGAGGGTCTCCCGGCACGTCCACTCCAGGCCACCGGCCCGGAGGTGCCATTGGGCGGCGGGGACGCCGGTGAGGCGTTTGACGCAGTGACAGACGGCCTGGCGCACGTGCTTTCCGCTCACCAGACCTTGCCGTTCTCCTGGCTGTGGCATGGCGGCTGTCCTGCTCAACTGGACGGCGTGACCGCGGACCACACGCCGAACCACTGCTCGGCACCGTACTCCTCGAACCGCTCCACCTCGGTGAACCCCAGTTTCGCCGCGAGGCGCATCGCGCTGTCGTTGGCGGTCTGGGTGCAGAGCACCACCGGCTCGCCGGGATGCGCGTCGGCGAACCACCCGAGTGCCGCCGCGCACGCCTCGGCAGCATAGCCGCGGCCCCACGCCCCCGGCAGCAACATGTAGCCGAGCTCAGTCTCCCCGCCCTCCGGACGGACATGACCCGGACGTTCCACGTCGCGCCGATCGAACGTGATCATGCCGATCATCGCTCCGTCGAGATCGATCACGAACAGGCCAGGGCGCCGCCCGGGCGCCTCCGGCATCGTGCGTTCGAGCTCATCGCGCGGTCGAGGGCCACCGATGTAGGTGCCCACCTCCGGCGATGCGAACAGCTCGACGAACACCGCACGGTCCCGTGGCTCGGACTCGCGCAGTACGAGCCGTTCGGTCCTGATCGGGGCCGGTGGCCAGGCGACGGGTTCGAGTCCGGTCACGGCGGGCGACCTGTCGCGCGACCGTGAGAGTGATCCGGACGAGATGGCCTGGCCGCGCTCCTGCTGCGTGCTCGGACGTTCGAGAGCGTACCGGTAGATCGTGGATTCCCTGGGCTGGAAGCCGAGGCGTTCATAGAGGCGGTTCGCAGCGGGCCTCGTGGGTCGTGACGTCAAGTCGAGGGTACGGGCGCCCGCGTTCTCGGCGAGGCGCAGTGCCTGCTGGGTGAGCAGCGCCCCGATGCCCATGCCACGGGTCCGTTCGTCCACCACCACATCTTCGATGCGGGCCCGCAGGCCCGAGGCGAGGGGGAATGTCACCAAGGTCAAGGTGCCCACCACTTCACCCTCGACGCGGGCCACCAGCAGGGTGTTGGCGTCGCACGCGATCACCCGGGCCAGCGCTTCGCGGTCGATCGGCTTGACCGAGCTCGACAGCTGTGGCATCAACCGCCCCAGCGCGACCACCACTTCGTCGGTCGCCTCGTTCACGATCTCAATGGCAATGCTCATGTTCACCTCGTCATCATCGTCGGTCCCAGTGGCCAGTGCGCACCGGGCGACCGCGCGTGACCAACTCTGTTTCATCAGGCACTTCAGGATCGCCGGGGAAGATCACGATGACGGTGTTCTTCCCTGATGTCGTGTCATGTCTTCGTGGATCGTCGGGTCGGCAACCAGGTGTCGATGGCGGCTGCCAACTCGTCGCGGTCGGTGAACACGTGTCCGTTCATGCCGGTGGCCCGCCCGGCGCGTACGTTCCGTTCGCGGTCGTCGACGAAGAAGAAGTCGGCCGGGGCGGCGCGCATGGCGACGACGCAGTGATGGAAGGCTGCCGGGGCGGGCTTCGCCATTTTGATCTTCCCGGAGAACGCAACGTGGTCGAGACTGTGCAGCCCGGGCTGAGCGGTGAGGAAAGCGTCTGCGTGGTCCGAGGGAATGTTTGACAGCAAGGCGACCTCGGCGACGCTGCGCAGGGACTGGACATAGGCGACCATCCGGTTGTCGACGCGAGACCAACTGTCGATGTCGGTGAGACGCAGTTCCTCGATCGTGTCCGCGTCGACGGACAGGGACAGCCTTCGCAGTACGGCGGTCCAGTACTCGGGCGCGGACTGCCGGCCGGCGTCGTAGGGCGGGCGGCAGGCCCAGTAGGCCGCGGTGAAGGCATCGGTGGCTGCATGACATCGGGCGGCCATCTTTTCCAGGGCTCCCGGGCGTTGATGGCGGGCGATGACGCCGAAGAGGTCGAACAGCACGATGTTCCGGTCGGTGGACATGGTGGGGTTCCTCCGGATCCCGAGCGGCGGTCAGTGGCTGCTTGCTGCCATCTCGCGCGTGCGACCGGATCCGGTGCGCAGGATGCCGGCGGCCGCAGCGGTGATCGCACACAGCAGGGTGAGCAGTACGAAAGCGTGATTGAGGGCGACGAGGTGGGTCAGCCAGCCGATGACAGCGGGGCCGGCGAGCATGCCGACGTACCCGAGTCCGGCGACACGGGAGACGTTCGCCCCAGCAGCGGAGGGGTCGGTGTGTCCGGCTGCGCTGAACAACTGAGGGACACAGCCGGACAGACCGAGACCGAACAGTGCCCAGCCTGCGAACGCGGCCCACATCCACGGGGAGAGGCCCACGATCGTGATGCCGACGGCGGCCATGGCCGCGCCGTGGCGCAGGATCGCCATCGGCCCGAACCGGGCGGCGAGGTGGTCGGCGACCAGCCGGCCGACGGTCATCGTCGCCGCGAAGGTGCCATACGCGAAAGCGGCAGTGCTCGCGGGTGCACCGAGGACGTCCTTCAGGTGGAGCGCGCTCCAATCGTTGGCGGCTCCCTCGCACAGCATGACCATCAGCGCGAGGGCGGCGAGGGTCCAGATACGCCCGTTGGTGCTGCCGTGCTGGGCGGCCGGCGCTTGCTCCGCCTTCTCCGACAAGTCGGTGCCGGCGGCGGTGGGTGCGGTCGGCAGTAGGGCGCCTGCCGATGCCAGGGCGGTCACGACGCCCAGGGCTCCCATGGCGGCCATGCCTGCGGCCGGGCTCAGGCCGGCGCTCGCCGTGGCCGCTCCGGCCAGTGCGGCGAGGACACCACCGGCCGAGAACGTGGCATGGAAGGCCGACATGACGGGACGGCCGTACGCCTTCTCCAGGTGCACGGCGTGGGCGTTCATGCTCACGTCCAGGCAGCCGTTGCAGAAGCCGAAGGTCATGCGCCTGCCAGCGTCCACGGGTCCCGGGCGAGACCGGGCAGCACCAGGGCCGCGCTGCACAGCACGCATGACACCGTCTTACCCGGACTTGGGATCCGGACCGGCTCGGACACAAACGTCGCCGACTGGTCCACAGTCCTGTTCCGTGCCGAGCTCGGCCTGGGCCACGCCATCGTCCCCGCCGCACCGGGTCTCCCCGCTCCTGGTGACGGCAGCCCACGGTGTCTCATCCCCATTCCGGCGCTGCCGCCGCTGTCGGTCGGCTGGGCCGTACGCCGCTGGGACGCCCTCTCCCTCGCTCGGAGCTTCGCCGAGGCGGTCGCTGGGGGTGGGACGAGTTCGCCTTCCGCCAGGGCTGCACCTACGGCACCGTGCCTGTCGACGTCGATTCGATGCCGGATCAGCGGGCGGGTTTGTCCCAGGTCAGCGAGTACCGGCGCAGCACATGGCGGCGGTAGCGCACGCCAGGAAGCAGCCGCCGGGCAGCAGCCCGCACCTGCCCATAGCTCATCTGCGGGTCGGCGACCGGCATGCCATGCGGGCCACGCGCGCGACGCAGCACCTTCGTGAGCCGCACGATCGGGGCAGCCGCGATCAACGCCGCCCACTCCGTCACGCTCGCCTCGCGGGCCAGACCGACCACCACCAGCGTGCCGCCAGGCCGCAGCAGCTCGCGCATGCGGACGAGGGCCGCTTCGAAGTCCATGTGATGGATCGTGGTCACCGAGCAGACGAAGTCGTACTGTGCGTCGGGAAGTTCCGCGGTGAGGAAGTCCCCCTCGATGAAGGTGAGTTGCGGGTGTCCGGCAGCGGACTCGCGTGCAGGCGATCATGTCCGGCGACATGTCGATCCCGGTGACGTGTTTCGCCCGCCCGGCAAGCTTCCGTGCCAGCAGCCCGTCCCCGCAGCCGACGTCCAGGGCATCGCCGCACCCCTCGGGAACAGCCGGGAGGGTGCCCGGGTGACGAGCGATGTTGGTGTTCCAGTACGGCTCTGCGGCGGCCGGGCATCGGATCGTCGTAAAGGCCGGTCATGGCCTGCCGAGTGACACCGACCGATTCGCCGTCCCCATGGGGAATCGTGATCGCGGGAAATTGCCTGATCGTCAACACCAGGCTCCCGGCCACCGCGGCGGCCGCCAGATCGCCCGCAAACACCCCGCAGCCCTCCGCGCCGGCACCGCCGAACCGGTCCGGGCCGACATCCCCGGTCGAGGAACGGATGCGTCGTCACCCGCTGGTTGCCGATGTTCATGCTGTGATGGTCCACCACACCACTGACAACGCCGCGGGAGCAGCCGTCATGACCACCGCCGAGCCGTCGTTCGACCTGCTCCCCGGGGCCGACCGATCGTCCGTGATCCTGCATGTCCCGCACTCGGCACGGGAGATACCGCCCGAGGTGCGCGCGGGAATCGTGCTGGACGACCGCGCGCTGGAGCGGGAGCTGGACCACATCGTCGACGCGCACACCGCGGAACTCGCCGAGGCGGCCGCCGCGTTGGCCACAGTGACGCCCTGGCGATTCGTCAACCGGCTCGCCCGGCTGGTCGTCGACCCGGAGCGGTTCCCGGACGAGCGGGAGGAGATGCTGGCCGTGGGCATGGGCGCCGTCTACACGCGGACCACGCATCTCGAAGACCTGCGCCCCGCCGACGCCGACCCTCGACCCCTCGTCGAGCGGTACTTCAGGCCGTACGCGAAGGCCATGACGGACGCCGTGGCCGGCCGTCTCGCCGCCACGGGCCGGGCCGTGATCATCGACGTCCACTCGTACCCGACCGCCCGGCTCCCCTACGAGCTGCATGGCGAGGGTCCGCGCCCGCCGGTCTGTCTGGGAACCGACTCCTTCCACACGTCGCCCGACCTGCTCGCCGCGGCCCGGGAGGCGTTCGGCCCGTGCGGTGAGACGGGACTGGACAGTCCGTTCAGCGGCACGTACGTCCCGCTGGAGTTCTACGGCCGCGAGCCCCGGGTCGGTGCCCTGATGATCGAGATCCGCCGGGACACCTACATGGCAGAGCCGGGCGGTCCGGCCGGTCCCGGACTCACCCGGCTCGCGCGGGCGTTGGCGGCGCTGGTGGACTGCGTCGCACCCTGACCCGGTGGGTCAGGCCCGCAGCCACTCCGTGACCACGACCTCCCCGCCGGTGCGCAGCCGCAGGGCGAAGGGACCGCTCGGCGGTGCGGCACTGGTGAAGCGACCCATGTCGTCGGCGACGACCGGCGACGCCGTCTGAGGGCCGCCGAGCACCTCGATACGCGCCTGTTGGGGTGGCAGCACCTGCCCCATCAAGCCCTGCGCGGTCACCTCCACGTCCACGGTCACCTCGCCCGCACGGAAGGTCAGCATCCGCGGGACGTCCGTGGCTCCCCTGACCGGAATGGCGTCCACCACCGAGTCGAACGTCAACTCGGCGATACGGGCGTCCAGATCGTGCAGCGCGAACGCCTCCACGGCGAGCTGGCGCAGCTGGGCCGGCACCGGGTCGAGGATGGCGGCGGCCTGACGGAGTTCCTCCTCCAGCAGCTCGACCTCGACACCGTCGTCGCCGGGGGCTCCCTCGCCCGTCACTTCGTCATGCATGTCGTCGTTCACAGCGCCCCCCGCGCGTCGAGTCGGGCCCGAAGCCGGCGCAGACAGCGCTGGCGCAGCGGCCCGATGCTGCCCACGGCGATGCCCAGTGCGGCGGACACCTCCTGGTAGCTGGGCGGCGGCGAGGCGATCAGCACGCGCAGCAACTGGCGGCAACGTTCGCCGAGTTCCTCGAACTCCTGCCACATCCAGCGGATGCGTTCGGTCTCGGCGGCCGCCTCCTCCGAGTCCAGGAGCGACTGTTCGGGCGTACGGTCCTCGCTGACCCGGTCGAGCAGCTGCGGATCGCTCGTCACGGTCAGCCGCCTTAAGCTCTTGAGGACCTTCAGGCACTCGTGCCGTGCGGTGCTCGCGAGCCACGACCCGGCCTTCTCGGGTTCGCGGATGCGCCCCAGGTTCTGGGCGAAGCGGAACCAGACGGTCTGGTACACCTCATGGGCGTCGGCGTCGCCCAGCCTGTGGGCGCGCACCACCGACCACACCAGTGGGCTCAGCCCTTCCACGAGCGCCTTCCAGGCCGCCGCGTCGCCGTCGACGGCGGACTGGACCAACGCACCGACATCTGCTCGGTCCACAGCCCCACCCCTCGTGTACGGCAAGTCATCGTACGCCGCGGAGGGGACGGTTCCGACCCTCATGACCGAGGAGCCGGTGGCACGACGGGCACAGGGCGCCAGGTCGGGGGGCGAAGTGCCGGGACGTGCGCCCCCCGCACCTCCGCGAACCCGGAGTTCGCCGCGAGCATCTTGTACCGGGCGACCCGCGGGTCGCTCTCCTGCTGTGCGGTCATGTGGGAGGCGATCATGCCGGCGACGAGGGGCGTGGCGAACGACGTGCCGCTCCAGTGCGCGAACCCCTCGAACATCACCTGGTCGGGCTTCTTGGCGGTGCCGCCCTGCTCGCTCAACACGCCGGTGTGGCGCGGGGACACGCAGGTGCAGGAGTAGCCGAAGCCGTACCGGCAGGCGTCGTAGGTGGAGTGCTGGTAGATGTACGGCACGGGCGCGTCGAAGCCGGTGAGGACGCTGGTGAGCCGCTCGCCGGGCGCGTACGCCTTGACCCAGCCCCCGTGGTTGCTGAAGCAGGCCCCGAACTCGCCGTCCGCGCGCAGCGCGCCGACCGACAGCACGGCGTCCTGGTAGTCGGGCAGGTCGGCGTAGGCGGCGGGCCAGAACGGCGTGGCGCTGCCGTTGTTGCCCGCCGCCGCGACGAGCAGGGTGCGCTGGTCGCGCAGCTCCCGCATGAAGGCCTCGACGCCGAGCAGGCCGTCGGTGCGGCCGTTGGCGGTGCCGGCCGAGAGGCTGAGGATGTCGGGCCAGCCGCCCGCGTCGACGGCTTCGAAGAGCTTCTCGCCGAACTCGGACTCCAGGATGGCGCCCGCGTCGTGGAGGGTGTTGCGGACCGTGATGTCCGTGTTGGGCGCGACGGCGGCGACGAGGCCGGCGATGAACGTGCCGTGGCCGACGTACTGCTGGAGGATGCCCTCGTCGTCGCACTCCTTGATCTGCGCGTCGCCGTCGGTGTGGGCCAGCAGCGCGAAGGAGCGGTAGTCGTGCATGAGGCCGGTGTCGACGACGAGGACGGCGACGGCACTGTCCGGGTCGTGAACGCCCTCGGCCGCCGTGGGGTTGGTCCCGTCGGCGAGGGGGGCGGGCGCGGGCTCGTCACCAGGACAGGAGTTGACGTTCCCCGTGATCCCCACGAGGTGGTTGCGGCTGACGAGCCGCCGTCCGACCCGGCCCTCCGTCTCGCGCAGGGCGCGCAGGGCGTGCGCGACGGTGCGGTCGCCGCTGCGGTCTCCCTCACCGGGGTCGCCGACCTGGATACGGGTGATGCCGGAGCGGTTGGTCCGCGGGCTCGCGCGGCGCACGTTGTCCTGCACCAGGTCCGGTTCGGCGGTGAAGTGCGCCCGCACGGTGTCCTCGACGAGGCGGGCGTCCTCGCCGTCACGGACCAGCACATAGCCCTTCTCGTAGATGAACTCGGCGGAGTCGTCCGGTCCCATCGCGAGGGGGACGTCGGGCATGGAGCGCTGGATCTGCTCGAACTGCTCGTGGAATCGCTGTGGTGCCATGGCGGGTCCTCCCCCTGAGGCGACGTTCGTCAGTCAGAGCCGTGCGGTCGCTGATTGATACAGCGCCAAACCGGTGTGGCACGGTTCCGTGGCAACTACCATCCGTTGAGTGACAGCGGGAAGCGACTCGGTTCTCGAATTGCTGCCGATGGTGTTCGCCGCCCCCAACGACGCGCTGGCGAGGGCGGAAGGGGTGCTCGACGCCGATCCGTCGCCGTTGCACGCCTCCGTCGCCCACCAGGTGATCGGCATCTGGCAGCGGGACTGGGGCGACATGCGCATCGCCCTCCATCACCTGCGGCGTGCCCGGGATCTCGCGGCACGCGCGGAGTCGGCCGACCGGGAGGCGGACGCCCTGGCGGCGCTCGGGGTCGCGTTGGTGCACGCGGGGCGCACTCAGCAAGGGCTGGCCGCGCTGGAGCGCGGAGTCGAGCGCGGGAGCGGACACACCCGCGCGCGGGTGCTGTTCCGCCGCGCCTACGCCCGCTGGGTCCTGGGCCACCATCGCGAGGCGCTGGAGGACGTGCGCAAGGCGATCCCCGTACTGCGGCAGGCGGAGGACGTCATCTGGACGGCGCGGGCGCTGACGCTGCGCGCGACGGTGCACCTGGCGCTGGGCGCGGTGGACCGGGCGGACGCCGACTTCACCGCGGCCGAGGCGCTGTGGGACACCACGGGCCAGGAGCACGACAAGGCCGACGCGGTGGAGAGCCGGGGTCTCGCGGCGTTCCGGTCGGGCGACATCCCGGCGGCGCTGCGGCTGCTCGACGAGGCCGAGGAGCGGTACGCCAAGCTCGGCACGCCGACCTTCATGCTCAACATCCGCCGCTGCGAGGTGCTGATGGCCGCGGGGCTGGCGCCGGAGGCGCTGGCCGAGGCCGACGCGGCGATCGCCGTGCTCGACGGCATCGGCGGCCAGTCCACCCGCAAGGCCGAACTGCTGCTGGCCGCCGCGCGTGCCGCCCGGCTGGCCGGCGAGGCGCACACCGCGATCGCCCGCGCCGACATGGCCGTACGGCTGTTCGCCGGGCAGCGGCGCAGCTGGTGGGAGACGCATGCCCGGCTGGTGCTGATCGAGTCCAGGGTCGCCGCCGGGCGCAGTTCGGGGCGGCTGGTGGCCGACACGGCGGCGGTCGCCGAGCGGCTGGCCTCCTTCGGCGCGCCGGCCGCGCCGGAGGCCTCGCTGCTCGCGGGCCGCATCGCCCTCACGCTGGGCTGGCGGACCGACGCCGAGCGGCATCTGGCGGTCGCCGCCCGCAGCAGACGCAGCGGTCCGCCGCTGGCCCGGATGACGGGCTGGGCGGCCCAGGCGCTGCGGGCCCGGGCGGCCGGGTCGGGCCGGGGCGTCCTGGAGGCCTGCCGGCGCGGCCTGGACGTCCTCGACGCCCACCGGATGACGCTCGGCGCGTCGGAACTGCGGGCCCGCGCCACCGAGCAGGGCGCCGAACTCGCCGCACTGGCCCAGCAGGCCAGCCTCGACTCCGGCAGCCCGCGGCGGCTGCTGGTGTGGAGCGAGCGCTGGCGGGCCACCGCCCTGTCCACACCGCCGACCCGGCCGCCGGCCGACCCGGAGCTGCAGGGCGACCTGACCGCGTTCCGGGTGATCGCGGCCCGCGCGGAGGAAGCCCGCATGGAGGCCCGGCCGCTGCCGGCGCTGGAGCGCGAACAGCGGCGCCTGGAGCGGGAGATACGCTCCCGGACCCTGCACCTGCGCGGCGACACACCGGGCGACGGCCACCGCTTCGACCCGGGCCGTCTCCTGGAGCGGCTCGGCGACGACGTACGGCTGGCCGAACTCGCCGTGCTGGACGGGCGGGTTCAGGTGCTGCTGTGCGGGCAGGGGCGGGTACGCCGGTACGCGGCCGGGCTGCTGGCCGAGGCGGAGACCGAGGCCGAGCACGTCCAGGCCGGGCTGCGCCGGCTGGCCCACCCCGGCGCGGAGGCTCGGCTGCCGGTGGTGGAGGCGGCGGGGCGGCGCCTGGAGGAGCTGCTGCTCGGTCCGGCCGCCGCGCAGCTGGGCGACGGCCCCGTGGTGGTCGTACCGCCGGCCCGGCTGCACCGGGTGCCGTGGGCCTTGCTGCCGTCGCTGCGGGAACGGGTGCTGAGCGTGTCGCCGTCGGCGAGCAGTTGGCTGCGTGCGCGGGAGACCGAGCCGCCGCCCGGCGGGCGCCAGGTGCTGGTGCGCGGCCCGGGTCTGGCGACCGGCGGCGCGGAGGTGCCCCACCTCGCCTGCCGGTACGACGGTGCGGTCGTCCTGGAGCACGCCGACGCGCGCGTGCCCCGCGTACTCGAGGAACTCGACGGTGCCGCGCTGGCCCACATCGCGGCCCACGGCACGTTCCGCGCGGACAGCCCGCTGTTCTCGTCGCTGCGGATGGCCGACGGGCCGCTGATCGTGCACGACTTCGAGCGCCTGGACCGCAGCCCGTACCGGATCATCCTGTCCTGCTGCGACACCGCCCGGTTCGCCTCGGTCGGCGCCGACGAGCTGCTGGGCCTGGTCACCGCCCTGCTGCCGCTGGGCACGGCGGGGGTGGTGGCGTGCACCGCACCCGTCAACGACGCCGCGGTGGTGCCGCTGATGCTGGCGCTGCACAAGGGCCTGAGCGACGGACTCTCCCTGGCGGAGGCACTGCGCGACGCCCGGGCGGCACTGCCGGGCGACGCACTGCACCAGGCGACGGGGTGGGCGTTCTCGGCGTTCGGCGCCGCGTGACGCTGCGCTGGGCTGCAACCGGCCTCTCGTGGAGGTGAGCCAGGACGTGTGCCCGGCCGCAGTCCGCGCGGGCACTGCGCCGGCCTCCGGTGCCCTGGCGGGCGAGACGCGCGAGCTGCCTCGCCCGTCGGCTCGGCGGCCGCCCCGACCACGGCCGAGCGACACGCGGAGCACTCTGGCCGCTACGGCGCGGCTCCGGTCGGCGATTCCGACACGGGTCGCACCGCGCACTCGGCACGGCTTACGTCGGCCACCCCGGCGCAGCTCGCATCGGCCACCCCGGCGTGGCTACGCCGACTGCGCGTCCGGCAGCTCCACCAGCCACGGCAGTGCCCTGCGGTCGCCGGCGCCGAGGCGGGCGTAGGCGCTGTAGAGGTGGTTGCCGACCGTGCGGACGGACAGGGTGAGCTTCTCGGCGATCTGCCGGTTGCTCAGTCCGGTGGCGGCCAGCGTGACGATCTGCCGTTGCCGCGCGGTCAGTTCGCCCAGGACCAGCCCGGACAGCGCCGGGGTGCGGGCGCCCTGGCAGCGGCGGGCCAGGGCGACGGCACGCGTGCGTGCGGTGCGGGCGGCGCGCGGGTCGCGATGGGCCCGTACGGCCTGGGCGTGCGCCTCGGCCGCGAACAGCAGGAAGCCGCGCTTCTCCAACTGTTCGGCCACCCGGTCGAGCGCGGCACCGTCGCCCTGGGCGAGCGCGTCGGCGTGCGCGGCGAAGACGCCGGTCAGGCGGCCCTCGGCGAGCTCGGGGGTGCCGAGGCGGACGGCGTCGTAGGCGTCGCCGGTGAGCGCCTCGACGGCCCTGCAGCCGTCACCGGCCGGCTCCCCGACAGCCCCGTCGGCGTCGCTCCCGGCCGCTGCGGGCCGGGTGACCGCCCCACCCCCGTAGGGGCGGCCACCCAGGATCTGATGGGCAGTCGTCGTGTCGCCCGACTGCGCCGTGGCGAGGGCGAGTTCCAGACGGCAGGACGGATCGCCGCCGCCGGCCCGCAGCCCCTCGCGCGCCCATGCCGCCGCCTCCCGCAGTTCGCCACGCAGGCGCGCGAACCGGGCCCGTACGGCCGCGTACCGGGCCGGCACCGGCACGCCCTCCGCCACCAGCCACTCCCCCACGGGGGCAGGCGTCGCCCGTACGTCCGCCCGCTCGATACGGCGGGTCAGCGCGGCGCGCTCGGCGTCGAGGGCGGGCCCGCACAGGTCCGCGGTGCGGGACAGCCGCCTCGCCCGCAGCCTGCCGGCCGCGGCCCGCAGCACCGGGCCGTGCAGGGGGTGGGCGAGGCGGACGGCGCCCTGGTCGTCGACGCGGACCAGGCAGTCGGCTTCCAGGTGCTCCAGGGCACGGAGGTCGAGCTCCTCCAGGTCCACGGGCAACGGCTCGGCGAAGGCGAGGCGTTCGAGGGTCTCGCGCTCGCCGAGGCCGGTGCGGTCGAGGACCTGTGCGGTGCGCTCGCGGACGGTCGTGGTGACCGGCACGGGACCACGCCACGCCCACTCGTGCGAGTCGGAGTCCGAGCCGGAGTCCGTGTCCGGAACCCGGGTCAGCAGCCCGCGCTCGCGCACCGCGTCCACCAGGTCGCGCAGCAGCCGCAGGTCCCCCTGGCACAGGCGGTACAGCCGGTTGACGGTGAGCGGTTCGAGGGCCGCGCCCGCCGCCCCGCCGGCCAGCAGATGGGCGGTCTCCTCGCGGGGCAGCAGCTCCAGCGTGAGGCGGGGCAGGAGTTCGCCGGTCCACAGGCGGGAGATGGCGCCGGGGGCCGGAGTGCCGTCGGTGGTGACGACCAGGAGCCGGGTGCGGCCGTGCACGGCCAGTTGGTGGACGAGGGCGGCCGAGGCGTCGTCGAGGAGGTGCGCGTCGTCCACGAACAGCAGCCGTACGCCGGTCAGGTGCTGGAAGGCGCCGTGCAGGGAGGCGGTCTCGGGCACCAGGTGCGCGAACGCGGCGAAGCGAATACGGCGGGTCTCGGGGGTGCCGGCCACCCTGGCGCAGTCGGAGCCGCGGACGGCCTCGGTGACGAGCCGGGTCTTGCCGCAGCCCGCCGGTCCGGTGATCACGATGCCGTGCCGACCGGCGGTCAGGGCCCCTCGGACCAGTTCGAGTTCGTCCTCCCGGCCGGTGAACGGCCAGGGCATCTGAAGGGTCTTCGCGTCACGTTCCCAAGTCGTCACGGCAATAGGAGCACGGTGACTCACACTTGATACACCCGTACTTGAGTAGCCCCCGACTCAGGCGCCCGCCGCGGGCCGACGGCACCCTGTTCGCATGACCGCACGCTACTGCTCCCTCGCGCAGGCGTCGGCCCCCGCCTTCGCGGCGGGGCTGGCCGCCGAGCGGCTCAGTGCGCTCGTCGGCGGAAGCCGGATGTGGGTCAACGGCACCGTGCTGCACTACCACTTCTTCGACCGGGACTCCGACGGATCCGTGATCCCGGACCCGTTGACCGGCAAGGCCCGTCATGTGTCGTGGGTCGGCGGCAAGGAGCAGCGGGACGTCGTGCGCGAGTGCTTCCAGGAGTGGCAGGGCCTGGGCATCGGCCTGTCCTTCGTGGAGGTGGCCGACCGGTCGGAGGCCGAACTGCGCATCGGGTTCCAGCTCGGCGACGGATCCTGGTCGACCGTGGGCAAGGACGCGTTGCAGGTCGGCCTGAACGAACGCACCATGAACTTCGGCTGGGACCTGACCGTGCCCGGGGAGCGCGGTACGGCCCTGCACGAGATCGGGCACGCGCTCGGCATGCTGCACGAGCACCAGAGCCCGTTCGCCGGGATCCACTGGGACGACGAGGCGGTGTACGCCGATCTGGCGGGCCCGCCGAACTTCTGGAGCCGGGACAAGACGTTCTTCAACATCCTGCGCAAGCTGGACCCGAACGAGGTCAACGGTTCCGTCTGGGATCCGCACTCGATCATGGAGTACCCCTTCTCGGCCGGGCTGATCCTGGAGCCCGAGCAGTTCCGCGCGGGTCTCAACCCGCCGGGCGCGCTGAGCGAGGCCGACAAGGAGTTCGTCCGCCGCTGGTACCCGCCGGCCGAGACTCCGGGGCAGCGGGAGCTGGTGCCGTTCCGTTCGGTGCCCCTGCGGCTCCGGCCTGCCGAGCAGGCCGACTTCGTGGTCGAGCCGCCGGAGACCCGCGAGTACACCGTGGGCACCTTCGGCGACGGTGACGCGGTCGTCGTGGTCTTCGAGGAGCGGGACGGCGAACCCCGCTACCTCACCGCCCAGGACGACGGCGGCACCCCGCACAACGCCACGATCAAGGCCCGCCTCGTCAAGGGCCGCCGCTATTTCGTCCGGGTGCGTCTGTACTCCAGCTGGGGTTCGGGGGAGACAGCGGTCATGTGCTGGTGAGGGCACGGATCCGCTGCCGCGCACGGACTGCGCAGTCCACTGTCCGGCGCCGGGGGAAGTGAGCGGGACGCCACCTTCGGGGGAGGGTGACGTCCCGCTCACGCCGTTTGGCGGGAGTGCGGGGGTTCGCGTCGACGGTGCCCGACGGCCACGGTTCCCTTGCCCCGGATACGGCGTGCATCTAGCCTGACTTTGTGCCGCTAATAAACAAACCCCGAACGCACAACGCCGTGCCGGGCAACCGCAGCACCCTGACCCGCCTCCGCATCGCCCTCACCGCCTTCTTCGCCCTCGACGGCTTCCTCTTCGCCGGCTGGGTCGTCCGCATCCCCGCCATCAAGGAGCAGACCGGCGCCTCCGCCAGCGCCCTCGGTCTCGCCCTCCTCGGCGTCTCCGCGGGTGCCGTCCTCACCATGACGCTCACCGGCCGGCTCTGCCGTCGCTACGGCACCCACCAGGTCACCGTCGTCTGTGCGGTGCTCCTCTCCCTGAGCGTCGCCCTGCCCCCGCTGACCCACTCCGTACTCGCCCTGGGCGCCGTGCTCCTGCTGTTCGGCGCGGCGTACGGCAGCATCAACGTGGCCTTCAACAGCGCCGCCGTGGACCTGGTGGCCGCCCTGCGCCGGCCGGTCATGCCCAGTTTCCACGCGGCGTTCAGCCTGGGCGGCATGGTCGGCGCCGCACTCGGTGGGCTGGTCGCCGGGGGCCTCTCCCCCACCCGGCACCTGCTGTGCCTCGCCGGGATCGGGCTGCTGGTGACGGCCGTGGCGGGCCGTACCCTGCTGCGCCACGAACCGCCGAGGGCCGCGGACCCAGTACAAACCGAGAGCGGCACCCCGCGCCGCCCGGACGCCAGGACACGGGGACTGGTGATCGTCTTCGGCCTGATCGCCCTGTGCACGGCCTACGGCGAGGGCGCCATGGCCGACTGGGGCGCCCTGCACCTCGAACAGGACCTGGACGCCTCACCCGGCGTCGCCGCCGCCGGTTACTCCTGCTTCGCGCTCGCCATGACCGTCGGCCGCCTCAGCGGTACGGCCCTCCTGGAACGGCTCGGTCACGGCCGTACCGTCGTCGCGGGCGGCGCCACCGCCGCCGCCGGGATGCTGCTCGGCTCGCTCGCGCCCTCTCTGTGGGCGGCGTTGCTCGGGTTCGCGATCACGGGGCTCGGACTCGCCAACCTCTTCCCGGTGGCCGTCGAGCGCGCGGGGGCCCTCGCCGGCCCGAGCGGCGTCGCCACCGCCTCCACGCTCGGCTACGGCGGCATGCTCCTCGGCCCGCCCGCCATCGGCTTCATGGCCGACTGGTTCTCCCTGCCGGTGGCGCTCACGAGCGTCGCCGTACTGGCCGCGATCGCCACGCTGATCGGCGTCGCGACCCGCCGCGCGACGCCGGGCCGACCGGCGCCGCCAACAGGATCATGACGGCCCGCCCAGGCGCCCCGGCACGATGCTCCGCCGGAGCCGCCGCACCGCCGTGTCGTCGGCTCCGCCCCTCCGCCCGAAACGGGTCCTGCCTGCCGCCCGCGTCGGTCCGAACAACCTCAGACCCGCGCGAGTTCCGCCGCCCCGAACGACACGTCGAAGCGGTCGCACCAGATGCTGACGCTGCTGTAGCGGGAGAGGTCGACGTCATTCGGCACGACGTAGTTCTGGCTGCCCTTGTTGCCCTTGAGCTTGCCCAGGCTGAGGTACTCGCCGTCGTCGAAGACCCCCCACCCGTCCCGGCCCTCCTTGACGGGCGCGTCCGTCAGCCACACGCGCAGGTCCGGCCCGTTGCTGGTGTCGAGCTTCTCCAGGCGCAGCACATGGGAGCCGTCGGCCAGCCGTACGAGTTTCACCGTGCCGGACGTCGTGTGCTCGTGGCTGATCAGCTCGCCGCCGGCCACCGTCTTCGGTGCGGGCGCCGAGGACGGCTCGTCGGTCTGCCGCACCGCGCCCTCGGTCTGCCGCACCGCGCCGGGCAGGGCCTCCTCCACGGTCTGGTCCTGCCACAGCTTCCACGGCTGGAACCAGTAGAGCCCGAAGCCACCCGCGACCACGACCAGCACCAGCACCCCGATGCCCAGCGGCCGGCCCAGCACCCTCCGCACACGCCCCATATCCGTCCCGCTTCCTGAGAGTTGCCTGTTCGCATCCCCATTCAACGGCGCGCGGGGGCCGTCGAACACCTCGAGCGTGATGACGAAATCCTTACGTCACATCCCTGCGTCCCGCTGCCCGGACTCCCCTCCCAGGAGGCGCGGGCGGACCGGCAGCGCCCATCGAGCGCACTCCATCCGGCACACTCGGCCCCATGGAGACAGCCGACTTCATTCAGACCCTCGACCGCGAGGGCGTCCTGCTGGCCGCGGCCGCCGAGAAGGCCGGGCCCGACGCGAAGGTGCCGACCTGTCCCGACTGGCAGGTGCGGGATCTGCTGCGGCACACCGGGATGGTGCACCGCTGGGCGGCGGCGTTCGTCACCGAGGGGCACATGTCCTACCACCCCGACGGCGGCCTGCCCGACCTCGACGGCGCCGAGTTGCTCGCCTGGTTCCGGGAGGGGCACCGTCACCTGGTCGGCACACTCACCGACGCCCCCGCGGACGTGGAGTGCTGGCACTTCCTGCCCGCCCCGTCACCACTCGCCTTCTGGGCGCGCAGGCAGGCTCACGAGACGACCGTGCACCGCTTCGACGCGGAGGCGGCACGCGGCGGCACACCGAGCGACCTCGACCCCGGCTTCGCGGCCGACGGCATCGACGAGTTGCTCAGGGGCTTCCACGCCCGCCCCAAGAGCCGGGTCCGCAGCGCCGAACCGCGGGTGCTGCGGGTGCGGGCGACGGACACGGACGGCGCCGTATGGACCGTACGGCTGTCTCAGGAGCCGCCCGTGACCGAGCGGGACGACTCGGGAGCGGCCGACTGCGAGATCAGCGGGCCGGCCTCGCAGCTGTATCTGTCGCTGTGGAACCGGCTGCCCCTTCCCCAGGTGACCGGGGACGCCTCGCTCGCCACGCTGTGGCGGGAGAACTCCGCCGTCGTCTAGCGCTGAACCCGGCCCGTACGCCGGTCAGTTCGCCAGCATCCTCGTCAGCACCGCACGCTGCACCGGCAGCACCTCGCCGTGCAGCGTGCGTCCCTTCCCCGTGAGCGCCACCTTCACGCCCCGCCGGTCCTCGGGGCACAGCCCGCGCTCGACGAGCCCGTCCTTCTCCAGCCGTGCGATCAGCCGCGACAGCGCGCTCTGGCTCAGGTGGACGCGCTCGGAGATCTCCTGGACGCGGTAGGCGCAGGCACCGTCCGCCAGCACGTCCAGGACCTCGAAGTCGCTGGCGCACAGCCCGTGTTGGCCGAGGGCGCGGTCCAGTTCGCACTGTGTGCGCGCGTGCAGGGCCAGCATGTCCCGCCACTGGTCCACGAGCGCCTGTTCGGCCTTCTTCGCCGCCATGGGCGCACCGTAGCAGAGTTCCGAGTTCGTTGCATCAACATTAAATGCATTTGCATTCGATGCATGCGCATGTACTGTCTTCGTCATGACCTCTCCGCTCACCCACCCCACGTCCGAGGGCCGTTGGACGCCCCGCCTGTGGGGCACCCTCCTGGTGCTGTGCGCCGCGATGTTCCTGGACGCGCTGGATGTGTCGATGGTCGGTGTCGCCCTGCCGTCCATCGGTGCCGACCTGGGCCTGTCCACCTCGACCCTGCAGTGGATCGTCAGCGGCTACATCCTTGGCTACGGCGGCCTGCTCCTCCTCGGCGGACGGGCCGCCGACCTGCTGGGCCGGCGCCAGGTCTTCCTGGTGGCCCTCGCCGTCTTCGCGCTCGCCTCGCTGCTCGGCGGGCTCGTCGACTCCGGCCCGCTGCTGATCGCCAGCCGCTTCATCAAGGGCCTGGCCGCCGCGTTCACCGCCCCCGCCGGACTGTCCATCATCACCACGACCTTCGCCGAGGGACCGGTACGCAACCGCGCGCTCTCGATCTACACCACCTGCGGCGCCACCGGTTACTCGATGGGGCTGGTCTTCTCGGGCCTGCTCACCGAGGCCAGTTGGCGCTTCACCATGCTGCTGCCCGCGCCCGTGGCACTGATCGCCCTGTTCTTCGGCCTCAAGCTGCTGCCGCGCACCGAGCGCGAACGCACGGACGGCGGCTACGACGTTCCCGGCGCCGTCCTCGGCACCGCCTCGATGCTGCTGCTCGTCTTCACGGTCGTCGAAGCCCCCGAGGCCGGCTGGGGCTCCGCCCGCACGGTCCTGTCCTTCCTCACCGTCGCCGTACTGCTGGCCGCCTTCGTCGCCGTCGAGCGGCGCAGTCCGAGCCCGCTGATCCGGCTGGGCGTTCTCCGGTCGGGTGCCCAGGTACGGGCCCAGTTGGGCGCGTTGACGTTCGTCGGCAGCTACATCGGCTTCCAGTTCCTGGTCACGCTGTACATGCAGCAGTTGCTCGGCTGGTCGGCGCTGCACACGGCGCTTGCCTTCCTGCCGGCGGGTGCGCTCGTGGCGTTGTCGGCGACGAAGGTCGGGGCGGTCATCGACCGGTTCGGTACGGCCCGGCTGATCGCGCTCGGGTTCGCCCTGATGGTCGCCGGCTACATCCTGTTCCTGCGCATCGACCTCGACCCGGTCTACGCGGCGGTGATCCTGCCCACGATGCTCCTGGTCGGCTCGGCCTTCGCCCTCACCTTCCCCTCGCTCAACGTCCAGGCCACGAACGGCGTCGACGAGCACGAGCAGGGCATGGTCTCTGGGCTGCTCAACACCTCCGTCCAGGTGGGCGGCGCGCTCTTCCTGGCCGTGGTGACGGCGGTACTGACCGCGAACGCGCCCGACGAGCCCGCGTCCCCGCAGGCCGTCCTCGACAGCTACCTGCCCGGCCTGGTCGTGATCACGGCGATCGCGGTCGCGGGCCTGCTGATCTCACTGACCGGCCTGCGCACCCGCCGCGCGCGGCGGACCGTCGTGGTCGCCAAGTCCATGTCCCAGGAGGCGGAGCGCGTCACCGTACGCGACTAGGGGGCTGCCTCCGACCCTGTGCGCCCGGCGGAGCCGCTCGCTTGCTCCGCCGGGCGCACTCCTGTGAAACTCCGTCCATGAGCATGTATGGGGGACGGCGCAGTCAGGCCGAGCGGGACGCGATGACCGTCGAGATCGGATACGCCCTGTTCAGCGCGGCGTTCGCGGCGGCCGTGGTGTTCGGGGCCGTGGCGGGACCGGCGTACGCGTTCGATCTGTCGGCCGGGGCGCGCGGCACGCTCGTCGCAGCCGGCGCGACGGCGGCCGCCGTGTTGTTCGTGGCCCGGGTCGCCGGCGTGCTGATCCGCTTCGGGCAGCGACGGGACACCGGGGACGAGGCGGCTCAGCCCAGCCAGCCCGGCCGTACCAACCCCGACTCGTAGGCGAGCACGACGAGTTGCGCCCGGTCCCGGGCACCGAGCTTCACCATCGTGCGGCTGACATGGGTCTTCGCGGTGAGAGGGCTGACCACCAGGCGACGGGCGATCTCCTCGTTGGACAGGCCGATCCCGACCAGCGCCATCACCTCCCGCTCGCGCTCGGTGAGTTCGGCGAGGGCGTCGGCGGCGGCGGGCTCCTTGGAGCGGGCGGCGAACTCGGCGATCAGGCGCCGCGTCACCCCCGGTGACAGCAGGGCGTCCCCGTCCACGACCGCCCTTACGGCGCGCAGGAGTTCCTCCGGCTCGGTGTCCTTGACCAGGAAGCCGGAGGCGCCCGAGCGGATGGCCTCGAAGACGTACTCGTCGAGTTCGAAGGTGGTCAGCATGACCACCTTGACGCCCTCCAGCGCGCCGTCCCCGGTGATCCGGCGGGTCGCGGCAAGGCCGTCCAGGACCGGCATGCGGATGTCCATCAGGACGACGTCGGGCCGCAGTTCGCGCACCTTGCGCAGCGCCTCCTCGCCGTCGGCCGCCTCCCCCGCCACCTCGATGTCGGGCTGCGCGTCGAGCAGCGCCCGGAAGCCGGCCCGCACCAGTGACTGGTCGTCGGCGAGCAGTACGCGGATCACCGGTCCTCCTTGACGTCGTTGCCCGCCGCGTCGGCGGTGGCCCTCAACGGCAGTACGGCGAGCACCCGGAACCCTCCGTCGGCACGCGGGCCCGCCTCGATCGTGCCACCCAGCGCCGCCGCCCGCTCCCGCATTCCGGCCAGCCCGTTGCCGCTGCCGCCCGCCTCGGCGCCGGTCGCCGGACCGTCGTCGTCGATACGCAACCGTAGCGTCGCGCCGTCGTCGTGATCGAGGTGCACGCGCGCGTGCCTGGACCCCGAGTGGCGTACGACATTGGTGAGGGCCTCCTGGACGATCCGGAAGGCGGCGAGGTCGGTGCCGGGCGCGAGGCGTGGCGGTTCGCCCTCGACCTCGACGGTGAGGCCCGCGCTCGCCGCCTGCCGGACCAGTTCGGGCAGCCGCTCCAGGCCGGGTGCCGGGGTGCGCGGCACGTCGCCCGGCGTGCGCAGGGTGTCGAGGACCTGGCGGACCTCGCCGAGCGCCTCCTTGCTCTTGGCCTTGATGGTGGTGAGCGCCGTGCGCGCCTGCTCGGGGTCGCTGTCGAGGAGGGCGAGGCCGACGCCCGCCTGCACATTGATCACGCTGATGCTGTGCGCGAGAACGTCGTGCAGCTCGCGGGCGATCCGCAGCCGCTCCTCGTCGGCCCGGCGCCGCGCCGCCTGCGCCCGTTCCGCCCGCTCCTTCACCCACTGCTCACGCCGGGTCCTGGCCAGCTCGGACACGGCCAGGATCGCCGCGACCCAGGCGGCGATCACACCCTCCGTTCCCCAGGGGGCGGCCGCGTCACCGGACGGCGGCAGCCACCGATACAGCCAGTGGGCCACAAGCGCGTGCCCGAGCCAGAACACCCCGATCGCCGCCCAGGCGGCCTTGCGGTGTCCCAGGACGATCGCGTTGAAGCAGGCCACGGCGACGGCCACGAAGACCGGCCCGTACGGGTACCCGGCGCCCAGGTAGACCGTGGCCGCGACCGCCGTCCCGAACACGACGGCCACCGGATACCGCTTGCGCCACAGCAGCAGCGCCGCCGCCACGAACAGAAGCACGCGCGCGAAGGGGTCGAGTGCGGCCCGGTCGTCCTGCTGACCCTGGGCCGCGAAGTTCGAGCCGGCCATCACGAAGACGGTGATCAGCAGGGTGGAGCGCCAGGGCCAATGGGGAACGTGCTCCTCCGCGTCCGACCGGGTCCACCACGGCGGCCCGTGCCGCCACCACATCGGCGGACCGCCACCCCGGCGTGCCTGCTGCTCGTCCATGTCCGCCACGCTAGACGCGACGGCCGCCGGGCGGCGTCACCCCCGCGTGGTGATCACACGTACTCCCCGCGAAGTACGTGCCCCTCAGCGGTTCACGCCAGGCCGACACCCTGGGCGAGCCGTGCCACCGCATGCCGGAAGAACCTCTCCCTGTCCTCCACGACCCGGTTGAACTGCCCGAACAGCTCGAACCCGACAAGGCCGAAGAGCTCGGCCCAGGCGGCGACGAGGGCCGCGACCGCCGCCGGAGGGAGGTCGGGGGCCAGGTCGGCGGCCATGCGCTCGGCCTCGGGGCGCAGCTGGGCGGGCAGGGGTGAGGGCTCGGTGAGGACGGCGTCACGATGGGCGTCGCGGACGATGTCGATGAAGACGAGGCCGACGCGGGAGGCGGGCGGAACGGTCGTGTCGGGGGCGGTGTAGCCCGGCACGGGCGATCCGTAGATCAGCGCGTACTCGTGCGGATGCCGCAGCGCCCAGTCGCGTACGGCCTCGGCGACCGCCGTCCAGCGCTGTACGGGACCGGCGCCCGCGGCCTTGGCGTGGGCCGCTTCGGCACTCTCACCGATGGCGTTGTAGGCGTCGATGATGAGGGCGGTCAGCAGGTCGTCGCGGCTGGGGAAGTACCGGTAGAGCGCGGAGGAGACCATGCCGAGCTCGCGGGCCACGGCGCGCAGCGACAGCTTGGCGGCACCCTCGGCGGCGAGCTGTCTGCGCGCCTCGTCCTTGATGGCCGCGGTGACTTCCATCCTGGCGCGGGCCCGTGCGCCCTGTGCGGTGCTGCTGCTCATGTGAGGCAGTCTCCCACGTAAGGCGGAGCAGTGCACACATTCGAGAGCAGTGCTCTTGCTTTGGATCAGCGATCTCGTGCACACTGCTCTCAAGCGAGAGCACCGCTCTCTCAAACTGTGGGGGTCACCATGACGTCGCCGTACTACCTCAAGGGCAGCCCGCTGAACGTCCGCTTCAACAGCGTCGTCGGCTGGCTGGCCCGGCACGGGCTCAGCCTCGCGGGCTCGGCGGAGATGTCCGTGCGCGGACGCAAGAGCGGCAAGATGCAGCGCGTACCGGTCAATCCGCACACCTACGACGGCACGCAGTACCTCGTCTCGGCGCGCGGCCACTCCCAGTGGGTGCGCAACATGCGGGCCGCGGGCGGCGGGGAGCTGCGGGTCGGGCGCAAGGTGCGCGAGTTCACCGCGGTGGAGCTTCCCGACGAGGAGAAGCTCCCGATCCTGCGGACCTATCTGGAGAAGTGGGGCTGGGAGGTCAACCAGTACTTCCAGGGTGTCACCGCGAAGTCCTCCGACGAGGAGATCATCGCCTGCGCCCCCGACCACCCCGTCTTCCGGATCACCGTCAGGAAATGACCCAGGCCGCCGTCAGAGCACGCCCCGGGTCACCGTCCGGAAACGAACCTGTCCACCGTCAGGAAGCGGCCTCGTCGCCCGCCACCGCCGGACGGCGGTCCAGCGCCGTCAGGGCGCGGTGGGCCATCGGGTGGGTGCGGACGATCTCGGCCAGCGATGTGGAGCCACGGGTGATGTCCATGAACGCCTTCCAGGCCGGCCGGAAACCGGTCAGCGTCGCGTGGAAGAGACCGGGACGGCGCTCGAACACCGTCAGCAGACGCTTGCCGACGCTCATCTCCACGCCGAGGCCCGCCTTGATCGCGAAGGCGTAGTTCAGGGCCTGGCGCCGGGTGTCCACCGCGTCGTGCGCCTCGGCGATCCGCACCGCCCACTCCCCCGCGAGCCGCCCCGACCGCAGCGCGAACGAGATCCCCTCGCGCGTCCACGGCTCCAGCAGCCCCGCCGCGTCACCGCACACCAGCACCCGTCCGCGCGACAGCGGCGAGTCGTCGGCGCGGCAGCGGGTCAAGTGGCCGGAGGAGACGCTCGGTTCGAACCCGGCGAGCCCGAGCCGACCGATGAACTCCTCCAAGTACCGCTTGGTGGCCGCTCCTTCACCGCGCGCGGAGATCACCCCGACCGTGAGCGTGTCGCCCTTGGGGAACACCCAGCCGTAACTGCCGGGGATCGGCCCCCAGTCGATGAGGACCCGCCCCTTCCAGTCCTCGGCGACCGTCTCCGGCACCGGGATCTCCGATTCCAGGCCGAGATCCACCTGGTCGAGCTTCACCCCGACGTGTGCTCCTATGCGGCTCGCGCTGCCGTCCGCGCCGACCACGGCCCGCGCGAGCAGGGTCTCGCCGCCCTGCAGGACGACGGCGACGCTGCGGCGGTCCGGCACCGCCGAGCCGTGCTGCTCGACGCGCTGCACGGTGACGCCCGTGCGCAGTTCGGCGCCCGCCTTCTGCGCGTGCTCGACGAGCTGCTGGTCGAACTCGGGCCGGTTGATCAGCCCGAACAGCATCTGCTTGGAGCGGCGGGTCCGGGTGAAGCGGCCGTTGTTCGAGAACGTGACCGCGTGCACGCGGTCCCGGAAGGGCAGTTCGAAGCCGGGCGGGAGCGAGTCGCGCGAGGGGCCGATGATGCCGCCGCCGCAGGTCTTGTAGCGCGGCAGCTCCGCCTTCTCCAGCAACAGCACACGCCGTCCCGCGACCGCGGCCGCGTAAGCGGCCGAGGCCCCCGCGGGTCCCGCGCCCACCACGACGACGTCCCACACCCGCCGCACGTCGTCCGCCGAAGAGTTCTCGCTGCTCACGATGGTCTACTGCTCCCGATCAAGCCGCCGTCCTCCCCCACTCTCGACTTCGCTCGAGCGGGGGCACCCCCATCTGTCCCCCGCATCCTACGGCGGGCGTCGTCGCAGGCCGCTGTGGGAGGATCACAGCACTCATACGTACAACGTCGCACCCACAAGGAGCGTGCCCATGTCGTCGAATCCGGTCGCCGAGACCGTCGCCTCGCTCATGCCCAGGGCGAAGGCGGAGCTCACCGAGCTGGTGGCCTTCACATCGGTGGCGGACTTCGACCAGTTCCCGAAGAGCGAGAGCGAGGGCGCCGCCCGCTGGGTCGCCGACGCGCTGCGCGCCGAGGGCTTCGAGGACGTGGCGCTGCTGGACACCCCCGACGGCACGCAGTCGGTGTACGGCTACCTGCCCGGCCCCGAGGGCGCGAAGACGGTCCTGCTGTACGCCCACTACGACGTGCAGCCCCCGCTGGACGAGGCCGCCTGGCACACCCCGCCGTTCGAGCTGACCGAGCGCGACGGCCGCTGGTACGGACGCGGCGCCGCCGACTGCAAGGGCGGCGTGATCATGCACCTGCTCGCACTGCGCGCTCTGAAGGCGAACGGCGGCATACCCGTCCATATCAAGGTGATCGCCGAGGGCTCGGAGGAGATGGGCACGGGCGGTCTTGAGCGGTACGCCGAGGAGCACCCGGACCTGCTGGAGGCCGACACCATCGTGATCGGCGACGCGGGCAACTTCCGCGTCGGCCTGCCCACGGTCACCTCGACCCTGCGCGGCATGACCATGGTCCGCGTGCAGATCGACACGCTCGAGGGCAACCTGCACTCCGGCCAGTTCGGCGGGGCCGCGCCCGACGCGCTGGGCGCGCTGATCCGCGTACTGGACTCGCTGCGCGCGGAGGACGGTTCGACGACGGTCGACGGGCTGACCGACGGTTCGTCGTGGGAGGGGCTGAAGTACGACGAGGAGCAGTTCCGCCAGGACGCCAGGGTCCTCGACGGCGTCGAGCTGATCGGCTCCGGCACGGTCGCCGACCGTATCTGGGCCCGTCCGGCCGTCACGGTCCTCGGCATCGACTGCCCGCCGGTCGTCGGCGCCACCCCGTCCGTGCAGGCCAGTGCCCGCGCACTGATCAGCCTCCGGGTGCCGCCGGGCGTGGACGCCGCCGAGGCGACCAAGCTGCTCCAGGCCCACCTGGAGACGCACACGCCCTGGGGCGCCCGGGTACGCACCGAGCAGACGGGCCAGGGCCAGGCGTTCCGCGCCGACACCAGCAGCCCGGCGTACCAGGCGATGGCGGACGCGATGGCGGTGGCGTACCCCGGCCAGGAGATGCAGTACGCCGGCCAGGGCGGCTCGATCCCGCTGTGCAACACCCTCGCCGCCCTGTACCCGCACGCGGAGATCCTCCTCATCGGCCTGAGCGAGCCGGAGGCCCAGATCCACGCGGTGAACGAGAGCGTGTCCCCGCAGGAGCTGGAGCGCCTTTCGGTCGCCGAGGCGCTGTTCCTGCGCAACTACGCGGCGAGTTGAGGGATCGGGCGGTGAGGATGGGTCCATGATCCGCGCCTCGCGCCTCACCGCCCACACCGACATCGCCACGTCGCTCGCGCTTCTCTCCGACCATGACCTGGCGAGCCTCGTGGAGTCGGGCAGACCGCTCGGCCACAGGATCGGCGGGCGGTCGACGCTGATCGAGTGGACGGCACACGGGTGTTCGTGAAGCGAGTACCGCTCACCGACCTCGAATCACGGCCGGAGAACGTCCGCTGCACGGCGAACCTCTTCGGTGTGCCGCCCGGCTTCCACTACGGCACACTGGCGGGTCCTGCCCGAGCCTCCGCAGCCCCTTCCCGACGAACTGGCCGACGTGGAGACGGTCGTCGCCCACTGGGGTGGCGGCCCGCAGGTGCGCGAACGGATCGAGGCCCTATGCACAGCCTCCTCCGCCCTGGCGCTGTTCCTCGAGTACGTTCCGCACCCTGCACGACTGGCTCGGCTCCCAGCTCTCGACGGGTTTCGCGGAGGCGGCGTGCACCCTGCTGGAACAGGGACTCGAAGCCACCAACACCTTCCTGCACACGCACCGACTCCTGCACTTCGACGCACCACTTCCACAACATCCTCACCGACGGCCGGCAGCTCTACCTCACCGACTTCGGCCTGGCGCTCTCCCCACGCTTCCGGCTCACCCCGCGGGAGCGCGCCTTCTTCGACCGTCATCGTCACTACGACCGCGCCTACACCGGCTGGTACCGGGTGATCTGGCTGGTCACCGAGTTGTACGGGCATCGCGGGCAGGAACGCCACGCCTTCGTCCGGGCGTGTGCCGACGGCGCACGGCCCGGCGGCGGGATCCCGGAGTCCGCCGCCGGGATCATCACCCGGTATGCCCGAGGCGCCGTCCTCATGGGCGAGTTCGTGCAGCGGCTGCAGCAGGAGAGCAGGCTGACGCCCTACCTGTACGAGGCAGTGCGTGCCGCGCTTCAGGACGTCGGAATCCCGGCCTCCAGATAGAGCGCCGCCCCACGCTCCCGCGCCCGCAGCGCCCAGCGCAGCCGCTCGAAGCGCACCGGGGGCAGCAGCTCGGCGGCCTCCTCCTCGGTCACGAAGCGCCACTCGCGCAGCTCGGGTCCGGGCAGCAGAAGGCGTTCGGCCTCCGTGGAGTCGAGGCGGCCGCCGTCGAAGAGGAGACGCAGACCTCCGTAGCCGGGAGGCTTGGGCCGCTCCCAGTCGACGACCAGGAGGCGCGGCACGTCCTCCAGCCGTATCCCCGTCTCCTCCGCGACCTCGCGCATGCCCGCGCGCGCGGGCGCCTCGCCGGGTTCGACGACTCCGCCGGGGAACTCCCAGCCGGCCTTGTAGGTCGGGTCGACGAGCAGCACGCGGTCCTGCTCGTCGAAGAGGAGGACCCCCGAGGCGAGGGTCTCGGAGGTGGGCTCCGGCGTCTGCACGATGTCGCAGACGGGGACGGCGCCGCCGCCGACCGCCTCGGCGATCCGGACGGCGGTCTCGTACGGCGTGAGGCCGCTGTTGTCCACCGGATAGGCGTCCGCGGCCAGCCAGGCGGCGAGGGCGGCGCGGTACGGCTCTATGTGGTCGTACGACCACTGCCGGATCCGTATCTCGCCGTCGGGCAGCTCTGGCGGGATCTCCCGCCCTGCTATCCGCTCCCGCAGGATCGTTTCCGCCGGGGCGAGGAGGATGTGCTGGACGGTGATGCGGCGGGCGGCGAGGCCGCCGAAGATCTCGTCGCGGTACTCCTGGCGCAGCAGCGTCATCGGGACCACGAGCGTCCCGCCCAGCTCGGCGTGGAGCGCGGCCGCCGTGTCGATCACCAGACGTCGCCAGATCGGCAGGTCCTGGAAGTCACCGACCTCGGTGAGGTGTTTGGGCGGGAGCAGATGGGTGAGCGCTCCGCCGATGACCTCGGGGTCGAAGAGCGTGCTGTTCGGGATCAGCTCGATCAGGTCCCGTGCGGTGGTGGTCTTCCCCGCACCGAACGCACCGTTGATCCAGACGATCACGTTTCCCCCTCTTCTGTTGGCCCCCTGTGGCTTGCCCGCTCCACAGTGCCACGGAAACCACCTCCCGTAGAGGGCGCATGACCACGGCGCCGGAGTCCCCGCGGGTGCGGGGGCTCCGGCGCCGTGTGGTCGGGGCGGTGGGCTCGTCAGCGCTTCTTGCCGTGCGGGGCGTTGTTCACGGCCCGGTCCGTTTCGCGGTTGATGGCCTTGCCGAAGGTGTTCAGGGCCTGGTCCACGTTGACGCCGGCGAGCTTGGTCTCGCCGCCGGCGAGCTTCATCCCTCCGGCCTCTCCGCCGGGGAGCCTCAGGCCCCCGCCGATGCCCGGAGTCTCCGTGGAAGGGGTCCCGGTGACAGGGGCCTCGGCGCCGTGGGACGGAGTGACCGCCGCGACGACGAATCCGGTGGCCAGGGAGGCGATGGCGAGCATGCTGCGCTTCTTCATGACCGGTTCAACTGCGAAACGGGAGCGTGAGTCACGCCTCGGCTCAGGACAATCGGGACACCGCCGGAACCGCGGCGCCGGGCCGCCGCCGGCCGCCCCGGCGCAGCCGCACCCGCTGTGCGAGGTCCTGGGCCGCCTCCTGCCATTCGCCGTGCTCGAAGGTGAACCCCGCGTCGAGCAGCCGGCCGGGGACGACCCGTCGGCTCTTGAGCAGCAGTTCGGTGTCGGAGCGCAGCGCGAACGCGCCGATCTCCGCCATCCACTTGGTCGCGGGCAGGCCCATGGGGATGCCCCACGCGGAGCGCAGCGCCCGCATGAACGCGCGCTGCGGCAGCGGTTCGGGGGCGGCGAGGTTCACCGGTCCGGTGAGATCGTCGCGGTCGACCAGGAAGTCGACCGCACGGACGAAGTCTCGCTCGTGGATCCAGGAGACGTACTGCGCCCCGCCCGCGACGGGGCCGCCGAGGCCCAGCCGGGCCAGCCCCAGCAGGACGTCGAAGACGCCGCCGCGATCGTGGCTCATCACCATGGCGGAGCGCAGGGCGACCTTGCGGGTCCGCGGGGTGTCGGCCTCCTGCTGGGCCTGCTCCCAGGCCTTGGCGATCTCGACGCTGTACGCCCAGTAGTCCGGCACACCGGGCTCGCTGCCGCCGATGACGCCCGTCGCCTCGTCGTTGGGCGCGTCGAAGCGGTGGGCGTAGACGGTCGCCGTGCTCATCTGCAGCCAGACCCGGGGCGGCCGGGCGGCACGCGCGATCGCCTCGCCCACGACCTGGGTCGAGTGCACCCGCGAATCCATCATGGCCTGCAAATTGGGTGCGGTGTAGCGGCAGCTGACGCTGCGCCCGGCCAGATTGATCACGATGTCGCTGCCGTCGATCACCTCGGCCCACGGCCCCAGGGTCTCACCGTCCCAGCGGACTTCGCGGCCCCGCGCGGGCCGCCTGGTCAGCACCACGACATCATGGCCCGCGGCTGTCAGTGCGCGGTTCAGGATGGCGCCCACCTGCCCGGTTCCCCCGGGGATCACTATCTTCATCGGCTTCCCCATCTCGTGTGAGCACGAGCGTACCGCACCTCTTGAACATGTTCAAAAAGGCTGCCGGGCAGACCGTCGGCGCCACCAGTGCCCCACGCACCGCTACTTGGCCTCCATGGGCACCCATCACCCCGTGCGTGAGGCGGCCATGACCCGCGCATGCGGTCATCTCGCCCGCGCAGGATCGAGGGAACGTAGCGATGGGTGACGTTCACAACCGCACAGCATGCACAGCATGCACAGCCCGCGCAGCCCGCAGAAAACCGGTTCGGCACACCCGCGGCGCCAGCCCGAAAAAACGACGGTCTCACCCTCACCCCGCCCAGGGGTTGTTGACCATCTCCCGCGAAGTGCGCGGACAAGGATCCGGGCAGCCCCGCCCTCACCCGCAACCGGGGAACGGCGGAGCAGCGGAACAGCGGAGCAGCGGAACAGCGGAACGTTCCTGCCCGGCCCCCTCAGACCGTCGCCGCGTCCGTTCTCCCCGCCAGCGCCGCCGCCGCGGCTCCCACCAGCCCCGCGTCCGTTCCCATCTGGGCCGGCGTGATGGACAGTCGCTGGACGAAGGACAGGGTGGCGTAGTCGGTCAGGGCCTTGCGCAGGGGCGTGAAGAGGACGTCGCCCGCCTTGCCGACGCCTCCGCCGATCACGGCGATGTCGATCTCGACCAGCGTCGCGGTGGCCGCGATCCCGGCGGCGAGGGCCTGCGCGGCACGCTCGAAGGAGGCGACGGCGACCGGGTCGCCCTCGCGTGCGGCGGCGGCCACCGCGGCCGCGGACGTGTCGCCGTCCGGTCCCGGCTGCCAGCCGTTGTCCAGCGCGCGCCGGGCGATGTTGGGGCCGCTGGCGATGCGCTCCACGCAACCGCGCGAACCACACGGGCACTCGGCGCCGTCCAGGTCCACGCTGATGTGTCCGATGTGGCCGGCGTTCCCGGTGGGCCCGGGGTGCAGGCGGCCGTTCAGGACCAGGCCCCCGCCGACGCCCGTGGAGACGACCATGCAGAGGGCGTTGTCATGACCCCGTGCCGCTCCCTGCCAGTGCTCGGCCGCCGTGATGGCCACGCCGTCGCCGATCAGCTCGACAGGCAGCCCGCCGGCCGCCTCCCGAACCCGCCGGACCAGCGGATAGTCACGCCAGCCGGGCACGTTCACGGGACTGACGGTGCCCGCCGAGGCGTCCACCGGTCCCGCGCTGCCGATGCCGAGGGCTGTGGCGCGCCCCCACAGGGGCGACGCGGCGAGTTCGCCGACGACCTCCTCGACGGCCCGCATCACCGTCTCGCCGTCCTCCCGCGCAGGCGTCGCGCGCTGAGCCCGGACCACGATCGTGCCGTGGCCGTCCACCAGCGCTCCGGCGATCTTGGTGCCGCCGATGTCGAGCGCAGCCACGAGGTCGGTGTGCATTGGTGTCAGTTCTCCCCGTCAACCATTCGGAACTCCCCATCAACCACGGGAATTGGGCGAGCCGGTCTCGCGGTGGGGGCGCAGGCCGGAGATTGCGGTGGACAGTGTCCCCCGGATCTGACAACGTTGTCCAGGCTCTATGCTCGACGCCACATCCTCATACAAACCCATGGACCGACGCATCCCCATGGACCGACGCATCTGCGCGAATCGCCGTAGGCCCGTGGCCGGACGCATCTTCGCGGATCGCCGTAGGCCATGGACCGACGCATTCGCGTGGACGACGACAGGACAGGACACCGCATCGTGCCCGAGGCCATCCGCCGATCCGACCACCCCGCCGACCGCCTCGTCGGGACTCGCTACGGCAACCGTCCGACCATGAAGGACGTCGCGGCGCGTGCCGGAGTCGGTCTGAAGACCGTCTCGCGCGTGGTCAACGGGGAGCCCGGAGTCACCCCGGAGACGGAGCGCCGCGTCCAGGAGGCCATCGACGCGCTGGGCTTTCGCCGCAACGACAGCGCGCGGGTGCTGCGCAAGGGCCGTACGGCGAGCATCGGCCTGGTCCTGGAGGATCTCGCGGACCCTTTCTACGGTCCGCTCAGCCGGGCCGTCGAGGAGGTCGCCCGGGCGCACGGTGCCCTGCTGATCAACGGCTCCAGCGCCGAGGACCCCGACCGCGAGCAGGAGCTGGCGCTCGCGCTGTGCGCACGGCGGGTGGACGGGCTGCTGATCATTCCGGCCGGTGACGATCACCGGTATCTGGAGCCCGAGCTGAAGGCGGGCGTCGCCACGGTGTTCGTGGACCGCCCGGCCGGGAAGATCGACGCCGACTGCGTCCTGTCCGACAACTACGGCGGCGCCCGGGACGGCGTCGCCCACCTCATCGCCCATGGCCACCGCAGGATCGGCTTCATCGGCGACATGCCCCGTATCCACACGGCCGCGGAGCGCCTGCGCGGGTACCGGGCCGCGATGGAGGACGCGGGCATACCGGTGGAGGACTCCTGGATGTCCCTGGGCGTCACAGACCCGCAGCGGGTGCGTGACGCGGCCGAGGGGATGCTCTCCGGCCCCTCCCCGGTCACCGCGATCTTCGCGGGCAACAACCGGGTGACGGTCACCGTGATCCGTGTCCTCGCCGAACAGACCCGGCGTGTCGCCCTCATCGGTTTCGACGACATCGAACTGGCCGACCTGCTGGAGCCGGGCGTCACGGTCGTCGCGCAGGACGCGGCGGCGATCGGCCGTACCGCCACCGAGCGGCTGTTCCGCCAGCTGGACGGCACCCTGATCACCCCGGAACGCATCGAGCTGCCGACGCGGCTCATCACCCGCGGCTCGGGCGAGCTGCCGCCGGCGGACTGAGCGGCCTGTGGAGGACCGCACAGGCGGGTCGTGGCTGCCCCGGCGCGGGCGCACCTTGGAGGCGCTCGGCCTGGCCGAGGCGCCGCGCGAGCATCCGTTGCGCTATCCGGGCGCCTGGCCGCAGGGCTCCGGGCTCCTCGACGGGGACCGGCTGCTGCCGCTCGACCGCCTGGTGTACGACGACCGAGTCCCCGTTCTCGCGGTCGGTTCCAACGCCTGTCCGGGCCAGCTGCGGCACAAGATGGCCGAGTTCGGGATCGTCTCCCCCGTCCCGATGGTGAAGGCACGGGTCACCGGCATCGAGGTGGGTGTCTCCGCGCATGTCAGCCGCATGGGGTACGTGTCCGCGTCACCGTTCCACGCGCCCGGCCGCTTACGGGAGTTGTTCGTCCTCTGGCTCGACGCCGAGCAGCTCGCGGTGATCGACGCGAGCGAGGGCGTGCCGGCGCCGAACGGCAACTACGGCCGCCCGTGGCTGCCGGCATCCGACGTGCGGATCGAGCTGGCGGACGGCAGCACCCTCCCGGGCGCCTTCGCGTACGTCAACCGCCATGGCGTCCTGCACAACGGCTCCGACGCGCCGCGCACCCACCCCGGCCAGCGGCCGCTGCTCACCGAACTCCTGCTGGGCTCGGCCCGGTTGCGGGAGCTGTTCGGTGTCACCGCCGAGGAGTTCTGCGCGCGGGCGCGTGCCGACGCGGGGCTGTGCGCCGCGGGCACGCGGCTGTTCAGGGACGAGAAACTGGTGACCGCCTCCGGGCTGGAGAGGCACCTCCGGGTGCGGCGGGGCCGAGTTCAGCGCCCGGCCCGGCACCCCTGAGGTCAGCAGACCGGAAGCCCGGGCACCGGTTCGTCGTTGTTGCCGCCCTCGATGTAGACGTCGCTGACGAAGACGCCGGTGTTGCCGCTGTCGTCATCCGTCCTGGCCCACCAGACGTTGGTCCACTCGCCGTAGGTCTCGCGGCGGCCCAGGTTCTGCTGGCAGTAGAAATAGTTGGTGCCCGCGTTGAGGACGCCGACCTCGGCGCCGGAGGCGGTGTACGACTTGGCCTGTTTCCAGACCTGGCAGTTGTACTTGCCGCCGCCGATGGAGTGACAGACCGGGGCCTGGGTGGTGGTGCCGCCCCCGCCCGTCGTGCCGCCGCCGGAGGTTCCTCCCCCGCCGGTCGTGCCCCCGTCGCCGGAACCGCCGCCGCTCGTGCCGCCGTTGGTGCCGCCACCGCCCGATGTACTGGTCGGGGACGCGGTGGGCCGGTCGCTCGGCCCGGTCTCCGTCGAGCGGCTCGGTGTCCTGGTCGCGCCGGGTTTCTTCTCGTCGTCCTTCTCGGTGAGACCCGATTCGCCCGAGCGCTCGGCGTCGGGGCTGCCGGTCTGCGGGGCGTCGGCGTCCGGGGAGGTGGCGGACGACGAGGTCGCCTTTGCCTCGTCCTTGCTGTCGCCCGTGTTGTTCACCAGCGCCACCGTGGTCCCGGCCGCCGCGAGCACGACGGTGACGGCCACGGCGGCGAGCAGGGCGCGGCCCTTGCGCCGGGTGGGCGTGTCGGAGGACGCGCTCATCGGGCCGGTGGGGGCCGAGTCGTGCGACGCCGGGGCGGGACCGGCGAAGCCGTGCGGGGGCTGGCCGGACGGCACTGGCGCACCGCCGTACGGTGCGGGAGCCGCATGTCCGAGGATGCCGTGTGCGGCTCCGGGTGGGGCGGGGTGGCCGTGTGCGGCTGGCCCGGGGTGGCCGTGGCCGGCCTGGCCGGCGACGCCGAAGCTCTGGGCCGGTGGCGTGTCCTGTCCGGGGGGCGGGGGGCCCTGCACTCCCGCCGCGCCCTGTCCCGCGGGCCCTTGCGGCCCCGGAGCGGCCTGTCCCTGATGACCGAAGTGCGGCGCCCCGGGCACGCCGGGCGCGCCTGAGGGTGGAGCGCCCTGCCCCGGCGTGCCGAGGCCTTGAGCCCCCGGCGCGCCGACGCCCTCGCCGCCGTACGCCGGCGCGCCTGACGCGAGTCCCTGCCTGTCCGCCGCCGTGGGCCCGAGCCCCTGTGGCGCCGAGGGAACTCCGCGCTCCGTCTCCTCCTCCACAGGCCCGATGCCCGCAGTCCCCCGCAGCGCCGTGGTCGGCGAGTCCGTGCCGCCCGTGTCCGCGACTGCCTGGAGGAGCTCCCGCGCCTCGTGGGCCTCGGGACGGGACTCGGGCCGCTTGTCCATGAGCCGCTGCAGGACGGGGCCGAGGGGCCCGGCGTTACGGGGCTCCGGCAGGGGCTCGGTGACGATCGCGGTGAGCGTGGAGAAGGTCGACGTACGGCGGAAGGGCGCGGAGCCCTCCACCGCCGCGTACAGCGTGGCGCCCAGCGCCCAGACGTCCGAGGAGGGGCCCGGATCGCCGCCCTGGGCGCGCTCGGGGGCCATGTAGTCCAGGGAGCCGACGAGATGGCCGGTGCGGGTCAGATGGGTGGCCGAGCCGTCGCCCGGGTCGTCCATCGTCGCGATGCCGAAGTCGGTGAGCACGACGCGGCCCGAGCCGTCGAGCAGGATGTTGCCGGGCTTGACGTCACGGTGCAGGACGCCGGCGCGGTGGGCGGCCGCCAGCGCGTCCATGACCTTGGCGCCGATCCCGGCCGCCTCGCGCGGGTCGAGCGGGCCGCTCTGGCGCAGCACTCGCTCCAGGGAGGGGCCGTCGACCAGCTCCATGACGATCAGAGGGCGTCCGTCGACCTCGGTGACGTCGTGGATCGCCACGACGCCGGGGTGGCGCACTCTGGCCGCAGCGCGGGCCTCGCGCTGCATCCGCAGCCGCAGATCGGCGAGTTCGGGACCGTCGGCGTCGCTGTAGGTGCGCAGTTCCTTGACGGCGACCTCGCGGCCGAGGACCTCGTCGACGGCCTTCCAGACCACGCCCATGCCGCCGCGCCCGAGCTGCGACACGACGCGGTAGCGCCCGGCCAGCAGCCGACCGGCCGCATCCGGCTGTCCGTTCTCCCCCGATGACACCGCTGCCCCGTTCCTGTGACACGTCAATGCGTCCGTACAGAGTAAGGGGCGGCGGTGACAACTCCAGCCGGTGGTGGCGGATGTGAAGGGCCCGCTACTGGGCGGAGACCGTAAGGTCGCCGCGCCGGGGCGACGCGAAGCCCTCCAGATCGGCGCGGGTCAGTCCGGTCAGCCGGGCGACCTCGGCGATGTCGAGGGCGCCGCAGTCCAGGCCGCGCAGCAGATAGCCGCTGAGCGCCTTCGCGGTGGCGGGCTCGTCCATCACGTCACCGCCGGCCCGGTTGGCGTACCGGGCGAGACGGGCCGCGGCCTGCTCGAAACCTTCACGGTAGAAGGCGAAGACCGCCGCATACCGGGTGGGGATGTGGCCGGGGTGCATGTCCCAGCCCTGGTAGTAGGCGCGGGCCAGCGCCCGCCGCGTCAGGCCGTAGTGCAGCCGCCAGGCGTCGTGGACCTTCTCGGTCGTACCGACCGGCAGCACGTTCGTCGAGCCGTCCGAGACCCGTACGCCCGTGCCGGCGGCCGCGACCTGCATGATCGCCTTGGCGTGGTCGGCGGCCGGATGGTCGCTGGCCTGGTAGGCGGCGGAGACGCCGAGGCAGGCGCTGTAGTCGAAGGTGCCGTAGTGCAGGCCCGTGGCGCGGCCCTCGGCGGCCTGGATCATGCGGGCCACGGTCGCGGTGCCATCGGTGGCGAGGATGGACTGGCTGGTCTCGATCTGGATCTCGAAGCCGATCCGGCCGGGCTCCAGCCCGCGCGCCTTCTCGAACTCCTCCAGGAGCCGCACCATGGCGGTGACCTGCTCGGGGTAGGTCACCTTGGGCAGGGTGAGCACCAGCCCGTCGGGCAGGCCGCCGGCCTCCATCAGGCCGGTGAGGAAGATGTCGAGGGTGCGGATGCCGCGGTCGCGTACGGGCGCCTCCATGCACTTCATGCGGATGCCCATGTACGGCGCCGCCGTGCCGTCCTCGTACGCCCGGGCGATCAGCCGTGCCGCGCGGGCGGCCGCCTCGTCCTCCTCGGCGTCCGGGCGGGGGCCGTAGCCGTCCTCGAAGTCCACGCGCAGGTCCTCGATGGGCTCGCGTTCCAGCTTGGCGCGCACGCGCGCGTGGACGGGCTCGGCGAGCTCGTCGGACAGGCCGAGGACGGCCGCGAAGGAGGCGGCGTCCGGGGCATGTTCGTCGAGGAGCGCGAGTGCCTGGTCCCCCCAGGAGCGGACGGTGTCGGCGGCGAAGACGTCTCCGGGGACGTAGACCGTGTGGACGGGCTGGCGGGTGCCGGGGTCTCCGGGGTAGCGGCGCTCCAGCTCGGCGTCGACCGGCGCGAGGGAGGCGCTGATCTCCTCGCTGACGGCGCCCGCGAGGCTCGTCGCCACCTTCTCCTGCTGGCCCTGGCCCATCCCACATCCTCCTGATTTCCGCGATACGGAATCAACAATCCGTAGAACGAAGTTATCCGGGGACCTTCCGGCTGGTCAACACCATGTCCACGGGAAGTCACTCCCCCATCTCGCCATGTTCACGCCCAACTCAGGACGCGGTATCACACTTCCATACGCACGCCCCGCACGACTCGTCCGGCAGTTCCCACCGAAGGAGCCTCAGTGCCGAACCACAGCCGAGTCACGCGCCGTCTGGGCCTCAAGGCCGCGTTGGCCGCGGCGGTCACCGCGCCCCTCTCCAGTACAGCACTGTCCACGTCCGCCGCCTCGGCGGGCGAGCGCACGGCCCGCCGCCGGCTGCAGGTCATGTCCTTCAACCTACGCTTCGCGAGCACCACCGAACCCCACAGCTGGACCGTGCGCAGACCGGTGATGCGCGAGCTGCTGCGCCGTGAGGCCCCGCACGTCATCGGCACCCAGGAGGGAATCTTCTCCCAGCTGCTCGACATCGACTCCGACCTCGGCCGGCACTACGACTGGGTGGGCACCGGCCGGCTGCACGGCAGCCGCGACGAGTCCATGGCCGTCTTCTACGACTCCCGCCGACTGCGGCCGACCGAGTACGACCACTTCTGGCTCTCCGACACCCCGGACGTGATCGGCTCCAACACCTGGGGCGCCGCCTTCCCCCGCATGGTCACCTGGGTCCGGTTCCGCGATCTGGCCGACGGGGCACGGGAGTTCTACGTCCTCAACACGCACTTCGACCATGTCGGCCAGTACGCGCGCGAGCGCAGCGCCAAGCTCATCGCCGAGCGCATCGCCGGCTTCGACCGCTCCCTGCCGGTCCTGGTGACCGGGGACTTCAATGTCGCCGCCCACAAGAACATGGTGTACGACACCCTGCTCGCCGCCGGCCTCGTCGACACCTGGGACACCGCGGCCGAGCGCAGCGCGCTGTACGCGACCTTCCACGGCTACAAGCCGCTGACGCCGAACGGCGACCGCATCGACTGGATCCTGAGTACGCCCGGCGTCACGACGCACCGGGCGACGATCAACACGTTCTCCTCCGACGGCCAGTTCCCCAGCGACCATCTGCCCGTACAGGCGTCCCTGACCCTGGGACAGACCGAGGCCCCCGTGACCGTCGGCACGGTCACGGGGGCCTCGTAGTGCCCGTTCGGGATCAGCCCTTGCGGGCCTTGATCTCCTCGGTCAGGGCCGGGACGACGTCGAAGAGGTCACCGACCACGCCGTAGTCGACCAGCTCGAAGATCGGGGCCTCGGCGTCCTTGTTGATCGCCACGATCGTCTTCGAGGTCTGCATACCGGCGCGGTGCTGGATCGCGCCGGAGATGCCGGAGGCGATGTACAGCTGCGGCGAGACGCTCTTGCCGGTCTGGCCGACCTGGTTGGTGTGCGGGTACCAGCCGGCGTCCACCGCGGCACGCGAGGCACCGACGGCCGCGCCGAGGGAGTCGGCGAGGGCCTCGATGATCGCGAAGTTCTCCGCGCCGTTGACGCCACGGCCACCGGAGACCACGATCGCGGCCTCGGTCAGCTCCGGACGCCCGGTCGACTCACGCGGCGTGCGCGCGGTCACCTTGGTGCCGGTGGCCTGGGCCGAGAAGGTGACGGACAGGGCCTCGACCGCACCGGCGGCCGGGGCGGCCTCCACGGCGGCCGAGTTCGGCTTGACCGTGATGACCGGGGTGCCCTTGGAGACACGGGACTTGGTGGTGAAGGACGCGGCGAACACCGACTGGGTGGCCACAGGGCCCTCGTCGCCGGCCTCGAGGTCGACGGCGTCGGTGATGATGCCGGAGCCGATGCGCAGCGCCAGACGGGCGGCGATCTCCTTGCCCTCGGCGGAGGACGGCACCAGCACGGCGGCCGGGGAGACGGCCTCGACGGCGGCCTGGAGGGCGTCGACCTTCGGGACGACCAGGTAGTCGGCGTACTCGGCGGCCTCGTGGGTGAGGACCTTGACCGCGCCGTGCTCGGCGAGGGCGGCGGCGGTGTCGGCGGCGCCGTTGCCCAGCGCGACCGCGACCGGCTCGCCGACGCGGCGGGCCAGGGTCAGCAGCTCCAGGGTGGGCTTGCGGACGGCGCCGTCCACGTGGTCGACGTAGACGAGAACTTCAGCCATGGGATTGCTCTCCTGCGGATTGCGAAGTCTGAGGGGCGGAAGGGGAGTTGAGCCTCAAGCGGGCCAGCGACCCTTAGATGAACTTCTGGCTCGCGAGGAACTCGGCGAGCTGCTTGCCGCCCTCGCCCTCGTCCTTGACGATCGTGCCGGCGGTGCGGGCCGGACGCTCGGCCGCGGCGTCCACGACGGTGTAGGCACCCTCGAGACCGACCTCCTCGGCCTCGATGTCGAGGTCGGAGAGGTCCCAGGACTCCACCGGCTTCTTCTTGGCGGCCATGATGCCCTTGAAGGACGGGTAGCGCGCCTCGCCCGACTGGTCGGTGACCGACACGACGGCCGGCAGGGAGGCCTCGAGCTGCTCGGAGGCGGCGTCGCCGTCCCGGCGGCCCTTGACCGTGCCGTCCTCGACGGAGACCTCGGACAGCAGGGTCACCTGCGGGACGCCCAGGCGCTCGGCCAGCAGGGCCGGTACGACGCCCATGGTGCCGTCGGTGGAGGCCATGCCGGAGATCACCAGGTCGTAGCCGGCCTTCTCGATCGCCTTGGCCAGCACCAGCGAGGTGCCGAGGGCGTCGGTGCCGTGCAGGTCGTCGTCCTCGACGTGGATCGCCTTGTCGGCGCCCATGGACAGCGCCTTGCGCAGGGCGTCCTTGGCGTCCTCGGGGCCCACCGTCAGGACGGTGATCTCCACGTCGTCGTCGGAGTTCTCGGAGATCTGCAGCGCCTGCTCGACCGCGTACTCGTCGAGCTCGGAGAGCAGACCGTCCACGTCGTCCCGGTCGACGGTCAGGTCATCGGCGAAGTGCCGGTCGCCAGTGGCGTCGGGCACGTACTTCACAGTGACAACGATCCTCAAGCTCACGCCGGCTCTCCTACTGCGTCGACATTTCTCTGCTGCCTACTTGCAGGCAGCATAGGCGCCCCAAGTGGCCGTTCCCGCTCGGGGCGACCCGCGCTCCGAGCGAAATATTACTCGTCAGTACACCCAGTTCGTTCCCGCTAAGCAAGCGCTTTGAACTGTGACCTTTGCAACGCAGCGTAATCGGAGTTGGACGGCTTCGCAGAACGGCGGAGGGGCTGATCGGTCACATCGGTCCGGTGAGGTCAGTCACGCAGGCCGCCGAACCGGCCCTGGTGGTACAGGAGGGGGCGACCGGGGCCGGTGGGGTAGCCGAGGAGGACCTCGGCCAGCACGATGCGGTGATCGCCAGCGGGTACGCGCGCCGTGATGCGGCACACCATCCAGGCGAGGACGTCGTCCAGGAGGGGGACGCCTTCGGGGCCCTCGCGCCATGCTGTGGGCGGGCCGAAGCGGTCGGCGCCGCTGCGGGCGAAGGTGGCGGCCAGCTCCTGCTGGTGCTCGCCGAGTATGTGGACGCCGACATGGTCGGTCCCGGCCATCGCCGGCCAGCTGGAGGCACCGGTGCCGATGCCGAAGGAGAGCATCGGGGGCTCGGCGGAGACGGAGGTGAGGGAGGTGGCGGTGAAGCCGACCGGGCCCGCGTCACCGCGGGCCGTGATCACCGCCACTCCGGCGGCATGGCGGCGGAAGACGGAGCGGAGCAGATCGGGAGAGGCGAGCTCGGCTGTGCCGAGGTCGGACGTGGCCGTCATGGAGTTGTCCTTCTGCGAGGGGAGACGTGCGGACCGGTGACTGCTCAACAGCCCGGACAGCGCGCGCTCGCGGTGCGGGCCAGGTCCACATGGGCCCGTCCGAAGAGAAGGAGTTCCTCTGGCATACAGTCAGGCTGACGATAGGTGGTGCACACAGTCAAGTAGGTCCCGCGATGTGGGAGATGACTCACCCTCTGCATCACGGGCTCTCAGACCGCTTCGCCCAGCGCCGCTATCACGTCGGCCTTGCGTGGCTGACCCGTGGCCCGCCGTACGACGTTGCCGCCCGCGTCGAGCACGAGCACGGTCGGCGTCTTGAGGATGTCGAGCCGGCGCACGAGGTCCAGATTGTCCTCGGCATCGATCTCGACGTGGGTCACGCCCGGGACCATGCCGGCGACCTCGACGAGCACGCGCCGGGTGGCCCGGCAGGGCGCGCAGAACGCGCTGGAGAACTGCACGAGGGTGGCACGCTCCCCCAGTTCCTCCCCCAACTCGGCCGCCCCGAGCCGCTTTCCGTCGTCGCGCCCGCGCACCCGCACTCTCCCGCTCCGCCGCCGATGCAGCACTCCATAGGCGCTCGCCACCGCGAGCACCGCCACGCACACCACCAGTCCGGTCATCACCCTCCTCAAGCGTTCACACGACTGCAAAGATTCCCGACTCCCCGGAAGCCTTTCCATTGCGGAATGCTTGATTCATGGACATCGATGTGAGGGGGCCGCGCTTCGGGGCGGCCGTGACGACCGTGGTGCTCGCGGTCGTGCTGGTCACCGGAAGTGCGTGGCTGCTGGCCTGGCAGACGCTGGCTTTCGCACTGGGCGCGGCGGGCGGGGTGTCCCGTTCGCCGTACGGCTGGCTGTTCCGCAAGGCCGTACGTCCCCGGATCGGACCGCCGACCGAGTTCGAGGCGCCGCAGCCGCCGCGGTTCGCACAGGCGGTGGGGCTGGTCTTCGCCGGCCTCGGGCTGGTCGGCTACCTGCTCGGGCCGGACTGGCTGGGGCTCGCCGCGACCGGCGCCGCGCTCGCGGCCGCATTCCTCAACGCCGTCTTCGGGTACTGCCTGGGCTGCGAGATGTACCTGCTCGTCCGGCGCGCGACGGTGCGCGCGGGGTAGAGGCGGCGCGCCGGACTCCGCGGTGGACCACTGGGCCGACGTGACGAGGATCTCGCCGTTCCCAGGCACTTGGGCTTGGCCGTCGGCCGTTCTTGGGGCACGATCTGCGACATGCCGTAAACCTACGGCTGCGTAACTTTCGAACTGGGAGTTCCCTTCCCAGGTAGAGAAGGAAGGGTCCACCCCGTCCATGGCAGAGCTTGTTTACCGTCCCGTCGTCGGTTTCGCCCAGACGTTGTTCAAGGTGTGGGACCTCAAGATCGACTGCAAGGGGTCGGAGAACATTCCGCGGTCGGGCGGCGCTGTGCTGGTGAGCAACCACATCAGTTATCTGGACTTCGTCTTCAACGGGCTGGCGGCGCTCCCGCAGAAACGTCTCGTTCGCTTCATGGCGAAGGAGTCCGTCTTCCGGCACAGAATCTCGGGCCCGCTGATGCGCGGGATGAAGCACATCCCCGTGGACCGCAAGCAGGGTGAGGCGGCGTACGCCCACGCGCTGGACTCGCTGCGCTCCGGCGAGGTCGTCGGGGTCTTCCCGGAGGCCACCATCTCGCAGTCGTTCACGCTCAAGGGCTTCAAGTCGGGCGCCGCGCGGCTGGCCCAGGAGGCGGGCGTGCCGCTGATCCCGATGGCCGTGTGGGGCACCCAGCGGCTGTGGACCAAGGGGCACCCGCGCAACTTCAAGCGCAGCCACATCCCGATCACGATCCGGGTCGGCGAGGCGATCGAGGCGTCCAGGGACAAGTACGCGGGCGCGATCACCCGCCAGCTGCGCGAGCGCGTCCAGGAGCTCCTGGAGGCCGCGCAGCGGGCGTACCCCGTACGGCCGAAGGACGCCAACGACACATGGTGGATGCCGGCCCACCTCGGAGGCACGGCGCCGACACCGGAGCAGGTGCGCGAGGCCGAGGCCCGCTGACACCCCGCGCGCCGTTCGCCGCGGGCGGCCGATAGGGTCCGGGCGGTAACCGGAGGCCGGGTGTCCGAAGCCCTGATGGCGGCTGTCGGCCCGGTGATGACGGGCGGTACGCGCTACGGGGGCGAGGAATGCGGCGCTGGATCAAGGTGTCGGTGACGGCTGCGGTCGTGCTGGGGCTGGGCGGCTGGATCGCCACGCCGTACGTGCAGGACTGGTGGTTGCTGCGCACGGCCTGCGACGGGGCCCTGCCCGTCGACGCGGTGCGGGAACTCGGCCGAGACGGCGACCACTTCAAGGACGCCGCGTCCGCGTCACACGAGCGACTCGGCGATTACAGCTGCTCCCTCGGCTTCGAGGGCGACGAGGTGGACGACGACCGGTTGCTGTCGCTGGAGGCGTACACCCGGCGGGACGACCAGGACCGGGAGTACCTGTGGGCCTTCCCCGAGACGGGGTTCGCCGACATCGCGCCCATGCCGGCCGGATTGCCCGGCTTCATCGACGAGCGCGGCGGTCTGCAGTTCCTGGTGGTCTGCCCGGCGTTGGGGAAGGACGACGAGGGCCGGCCGCGCAAGCTGTTGGTGCGCATGCGGCTGGGCCGGGACGCCCTGTGGGGTACGCCGGCCGCCTACGAGACGGCGGTGGCACTGACCAATTCCGCCTCCGACCGGCTCGGTTGTGGCGCGGAGCCGCTGAAGGCGCCGGGCGGGGACGCCGCGCCGGTGGAGCCGGAGGAGGACCCGAGGACGGTGTCGCTCGACGCGGCCGGTGGCACCGGATGCGGCTGGGCGGCGGACGCGGGGGCGCTGGAGGCGTCGCGGTGGCGGGTGGCGGTGCTGATGAACGACGCCGGTCCGGCGGGGCGTTGCGACCTGTACACGCGGGACGCCGACTCGGACGAGCCGGAGAGGCAGCTGTCGTTCGCCGCCTGGTACGGCGACTGGAGCAACCGTGTGCTCGCCGAACTGGCGGACCGTCGGCCGGACGCCCGTACGCGTACGGCGACGGCCCGTTGTGACGGCGAGGCGGCCAACTTCGCGCTGAGCGCCGCCGAGGACATCCCCGGCGTCGGCGAGCCCGAGAAGCGGAAGCTGCTCGCGGACTTCGCCGAGGCGCAGGTCGAACAGCGGGGCTGCACGGACCTGCGCCTCGACCGGTGAGGGTGCTGAGGACGCTCACTACGAGCTCAGCCACAGCGCCCGGACATACCAGTCGTCGATGAGTTGCCGCAGGTCCGCGGCACGCTCCGACGGCACCTTCCGGGCCTTCGTCCACGCGTCGAGGGCGGTGAACAGCTGGCGCCGCCCGTCCATCAGATCCCCCCGCACAGGGCCGGAGACCGGCCGCTCGGCGATGCCCCCCATGGGCGGCCGGCTGGTCAGCTGCTCCTGGGCCGCCCGGTAGGCGCCTCGGGTGTGCTGCCGTACGGCCTTGTCGAAGGCCTTGAGGTCGGGGATCGTGCCGTCCCGGGTGTAGCGCGCCCGTCGGTTCATGAGCGTGCCGACGCGGTCGGCGATGTCTTCCAGGTCGTGGTCGGGCCAGGTGGTGGCCGGGGTCAGGGTCCCGTCCTTCTCCCTCTCGGGGCGGAAGGCCGGGTCGGCGCCGTCGCGGGTGAGTCGTTCCAGGTAGTGCGCGAGGTAGGCGCGCTGGGCGTCGTAGAGGATCGCGAACGCCTCGGGGTCCTTGGCCAGTTCGCCGAACAGGTCCTCCGGGTCCGCCCGCACGGACGAGTAGGGCTTGACGTACTGGAAGTCCGCGTGCGCCTCGCCGGGGGCGAGGAAGCGGCCGTAGGAGGTCCAGCCCTGCTCGTCGGGTGCGGCCGACGCGGCGTCCACGGCGGGGCCGTACGCCTCGCGGTCGGAGGTCAGATAACGGTTGGCGTCCACCACGTACTCGGCGAGGACACGGGCCACACCGGGCGCCATCCCGGCGGGCACGTCCTCGTACTCGAAGACGGCGACGACCGCGTAGGCGGCCCGGGCCTGGGCGAGGGTGTGGGGCCTGCCGGTGCCCATGGCCCGGGTGGCCGTGTCGACTAGAGCGCCGAGCACCTTGCCGCCGTCGCCGCACGGGTTCTGGTGCATCAGCAGCCCGCGCACGGCGTCGAAGCGGGCCAGGTCGTCGCCGGGGTCGAGGGCGCGGGTCGCGGCCGCCGGGTCCTTCGCGAGGGCGCGGGTCGACGGGGGGATCTCCCGGCAGGGGGTGTCCTCGGAGCTCGCCAGGACGATCGGCACGGCGGTGGCCGTCGCCAGCAGCGCGAGCGCCACGGCCGAGGTGAGCAGCCAGTGCCGCCCGAGCCAGTGCCCGCGCAGCCGGGCGAGAGGCGCTGCCCGCCGCTCGTCGCCGGTGGTCGTTGTCTTGTCGTCGAGTCCCCCGTCACGCATGCCGGGAGACTAACGACCGCGCCGGATCAGTCCCGCACCGGGTCGGCCGCGTGGACCTCGATGCGCGCTCCGGGGCTGAACTTCTCCAGCAGTTCGGCGAGTTCGGCGCCCGCCGCCTCGACCTCGGCCACCGGCATCGGCGCGAGGCTCTCCAGCAGGAAGATGCCGGAGACGGTCTCCTCGGTGAGCCGGGTGCGCGGGCCCTGGCGCCAGTTCCAGCGACGGCAGGTCACACCCTGGTCGTCGCGCCACACCACCTCGCCGGCGTCGGGGTGCTCGACGACCTCCTCGCCGCCCGAGGCCGTCACGAACTCCTCGTCACCGGTCGCCCGTACGAGCACCATCCGGCCGCGGATCCGGTCGATGTCCTCGCCGCCCACCGGGATCAGATGGGCCACGCTGATGGCGTTGTAGAGGTCGACGAGCAGATTGATCCGGGGCAGCCCGGCCGTCGACAGCGCCCTCTTCGCCAGCGCCTCCGCCGAGTTCCGGGTCCGCGACGGCTTCGATCCGAACGCCGTGTAGACCTCGCGCCAGGCCGCCATGTGCGGGTCCTCGTGCGGGGCGCGCCCGTCCAGTCGTACGGCCAGACGGCGGGCCGCCTCGTCGAGGAGGGCCGAACTGGCCTCGTTGCTCGGTCCGTTGACCAGGTCGTACGCCTCGATCGCGACGTGCGTGAAGCCGGGCACGAGGGCGCGCACCTCATCGGACACGGTCAGGGAGAAGGTCATCGTCTCGCCTCAGAGTGCGGTGGGGAGTGTCTTCCACAGGTGGGGCCGGTCCGGGGCGGCTTTGAGGGCGCTCAGGACGACAGGGTGAGGTTCAGCATACAGGTCTGGGTAGTCCAGCTCACTGGACTCCGGATCGGGCACGAACGCCAGCCGCTCGCCGTCGAGGGAGAACCGGGCATCCACGCCCGACCTGTTGCCGCGCGGATCCTGGCGGTGCCAGGCCCCGTTGAACCGTACGGCGACCAGGCCGTGCACGACATGGCCCGCCCCGTCGTCGGCAGCCAGCCGCTGGTAGCACAGCCCCGTCGGGATGTCCTCGGCGCGCAGCAGCGCGGCCAGCGCGTGGGACTTGGCGTAGCAGATGCCGGTGCCCTGCTCCAGGACGTCGGAGGCGCGCCAGGTGACCCGCGGATCGCCCGAATCCTGCGAGTGCGGAATCGTGTCGCGCACGAACTCGAACGCCAGCCGCGCATAGGCATACGAGTCGGCGGCCTGGGCGGCGAGCCGCGCCGATGTCTCGCGGACCAGGGGATGACCGTGATCGATGACCTCGTCCGCGACCAAGTATGCAGACAGAGCGGGGGTGTTCTGGATCAGCTCCATGCCCGCAGAGCATAGGAATCCGATCAGCCGCGCGTCAATCGTTTTTCATCGAAGCGCATATCTATGCAGCCTTCGAAAAAGCCGTCGTGATTCACCCCCGCCCGTCCCGCTAGCGCGCCATCTCCTCCTTCAGCGCCGCCACGAACGCGTCCACGTCCTCCTCGGTCGTGTCGAACGCGCACATCCAGCGCACGACACCCGCCGCCTCGTCCCAGAAGTAGAAGCGGAACCGCTTCTGCAGGCGCTCGCTCACGTCGTGCGGGAGCTTGGCGAAGACGCCGTTGGCCTGCACCGGGTAGAGGATCTCGACGCCATGGACGGCGCGTACGCCCTCCGCGAGCCGCTGGGCCATCTCGTTGGCGTGCCGGGCGTTGCGCAGCCACAGGTCCTTGGCGAGCAGGGCCTCCAACTGCACCGACACGAAGCGCATCTTGGAGGCGAGCTGCATGGACAGCTTGCGCAGATGCTTCATGTGGCTGACGGCGTCCTGGTTGAGGACGACGACCGCCTCGCCGAACAGGGCGCCGTTCTTGGTGCCGCCGAGCGAGAGGATGTCGACGCCGACCGCGTCGGTGAACGTCCGCATCGGGACGTTCAGGGAGGCGGCCGCGTTGGCTATCCGGGAGCCGTCCAGGTGCACCTTCATGCCGTGCGCGTGGGCGTGCTCGCAGATGGCGCGGATCTCGTCCGGCGTGTAGAGGGTGCCGAGTTCGGTGCTCTGGGTGATCGAGACGACCTGCGGCATCGCACGGTGCTCGTCGTCCCAGCCCCAGGCCTGCCTGTCGATCAGCTCGGGGGTGAGTTTGCCGTCGGGGGTGGGAACCGTGAGCAGCTTCAGGCCGCCCATGCGCTCGGGCGCGCCGCCTTCGTCGACGTTGATGTGGGCGCTCTCGGCACAGATCACCGCACCCCAGCGGTCGGTGACCGCCTGGAGCGCGACGACGTTGGCGCCGGTGCCGTTGAAGACCGGGAACGCCTCCGCCGTGGCGCCGAAGTGGCTGCGGATGATCCGCTGGAGGTTCTCGGTGTACACGTCCTCGCCGTACGCGACCTGGTGCCCGCCGTTGGCCAGGGCGAGGGCGGCGAGCACCTCCGGGTGGGCGCCGGCGTAGTTGTCACTGGCGAAGCCGCGGACGTCCGGGTCGTGATGACGCCGGGCGTCGGTCTTCGGAGGGTTCACGGCTTCTCGGTCAGCCACAGGCGGTTTCCGTTCACTTCGGCGGCGGGCTTGTCCCAGACGTCGACGACGGCGTCGGCCAGGTCCTTGACGTCGGTGAAGCCCGCGAACTTCGCGTTGGGTCGCTCGGCGCGCATCGCGTCGTGCACCAGCGCCTTCACCACCAGGATGGCAGCCGCGGAGGTCGGACCCTCCGGGCCCCCCGCCTTGCGGAAGGCGTCGGCCAGGGCGAGCGTCCAGGCCTCGGCGGCGGCCTTGGCGGCGGCGTACGAGGCGTTGCCCGCGGTCGGCTTGGTGGCGCCGGCGGCGCTGATCAGCACATACCGTCCGCGCTCGCTGCGCTGCAGGGCCTCGAAGAAGGCCAGCGAGGTGTGCTGCACCGTGCGGATGAGCAGCAGCTCCAGGAAGTCCCAGTCGTCGAGGCTCGTCTTGACGAAGGTCTCGCTGCCGCGCCAGCCGCCGACGAGATGGACCAGACCGTCGACGCGGCCGAAGTCCTTCTCGATGTGGTCGGCCCAGTCGCGGGTGGACTGCAGGTCCAGCAGATCCACCGTGTCACCGACGACCGTGGCGCCGCCGTGCGCGTAGCGCGCCGCGTCCACGGCCTCCGAGAGCCGCTCGGGATCGTTGTCGGACGCGACGACGGTCGCGCCCGCCTCGGCCAGCCGCAGGATGGCCGCCCGCCCGGCGGGTCCCCCCGCACCGGCCACCGCGATCACCGCACCGCTGAGAGCCCCGTTCCCCGCCATGTTCCTCGCCTCCTGAGCCGTGTTGCCGGTACCGCGGTCGCTCACGCGGCGACTCGCTCGGCGCTGTCCGCCGTGATGCCCTTGGTGGAGGCGATCACGTTCTTCAGCTTCTTGGACAGGGCCTCATAGAACATGCTCAGCGGAAACTCGTCCGGAAGCACGTCATCGACGAGCTTGCGCGGCGGCTGCGTCAGGTCCAGGGCGTCCGGGCCCTTGGCCCAGCGGGAGCCCGGGTGCGGGGCGAGGTAGGTGGAGACGAGTTCGTAGCCGGCGAACCAGTGGACGAGCTTGGGGCGGTCGATGCCGTCGCGGTACAGCTTCTCGATCTCGGCGCACAGCTGGTTGGTGACCTGCGGGGCACGGTCCCAGTCGATGAACAGCTTGTTGTCGGTCCAGCGCAGGACGTCGTGCTTGTGCAGGTAGGCGAAGAGCAGCTGGCCGCCGAGGCCGTCGTAGTTGCGCACGCGCTCGCCGGTGACCGGGAAGCGGAACATCCGGTCGAACAGGACCGCGTACTGCACGTCACGGGCCTGCGGGACGCCGTCGGCCTCCAGCTTCACGGCCTCCTTGAAGGCGGTGAGGTCGCAGCGCAGCTCCTCCAGGCCGTACATCCAGAACGGCTGGCGCTGCTTGATCATGAACGGGTCGAACGGCAGGTCGCCGTGGCTGTGGGTGCGGTCGTGGACCATGTCCCACAGCACGAAGGCCTCCTCGCAGCGCTTCTGGTCGTGGACCATCGCGGCGATGTCCTCGGGCAGGTCGAGGCCCAGGATGTCGACGGCGGCGTCGGTGACGCGGCGGAAGCGGGCGGCCTCGCGGTCGCAGAAGATGCCGCCCCAGCTGAAGCGCTCCGGGGCCTCGCGCACGGCGATGGTCTCCGGGAAGAGAACGGCGGAGTTGGTGTCGTAGCCGGCCGTGAAGTCCTCGAACTTGATGCCGCAGAACAGCGGGTTGTCGTAGCGGGTGCGCTCCAGCTCGGCCAGCCAGTCCGGCCAGACCATGCGCAGCACGACCGCCTCCAGGTTGCGGTCGGGGTTGCCGTTCTGCGTGTACATCGGGAAGACGACCAGGTGCTGGAGGCCGTCCGCACGGTTCGCGGCGGGCTGGAAGGCCAGCAGCGAGTCGAGGAAGTCGGGCACCTCGAAGCCGCCCTCGGCCCACCGGCTCAGGTCCTTCACGAGGGCCTGGTGGTACGCGGCGTCGTGGGGCAGCAACGAGGAGAGCTCCTCGACGGCCTCCACGACACGCCGGACGGCGGCCTCGGCGTCCGTGCGGGCGGGTGCGCCGTCGGACTCGAAGTCGATCGAGCCGTCCTTGGACTGCCAGGGCCGGATGCGTTCCACGGCATCCTTGAGCACCGGCCACGCCGGGTGCTCCACCACCCTGGTCGCGGGAGGAATTCGCTCCTCCATAGCCGCCTGCACAAGAATTTCCGTCATGTCCCATCCTCCACGGGAGAACCTCGCGTAAGGACACCGTATGCATACGAGGTTTCTCCCAGCAAGAGGAGGCCCGGGAAATTATCCTGCGCACCCCCAAGGTCACCGAACTTTTTCCGGCCGGACGCCGCGACGGCGAATACTCCGCCGCAACACGGGCATACGCGGGGCCGTCTCGCGCCGGCCGGTCAATCGCCGCGGGACTCGCCCACGCCAGGGTGACCATACGGAGGCCTGCGATCCAGGTACGACATGTCGATCACCGCAAACCCTGTGTACACGTGGGGTTCATCACGCTCCCGGGCCACTAGGCTGCGGCACTGCCGCGCGAACACTCCCCTCCGGTTTGCGCGTGTGCCGAGCCGCCGTCGACGGAAGCGAGTTGAATCTTGAACTTCCTTACCATCGGTCACCGCGGAGTCATGGGTGTCGAACCCGAGAACACCCTCCGTTCCTTCGTCGCCGCCCAGCAGGCCGGCCTCGACGTCATCGAACTCGATCTCCACCTCAGCAAGGACGGCGCCCTCGTCGTCATGCACGACACCGACGTGGACCGCACGACCGACGGCACCGGCCCGATCGCCGACAAGACCCTCGCCGAGCTGCGCGCCCTGGACGCGGGCCGTGGTGAGCGGGTGCCGGTCTTCGAAGAGGTCCTGGACGCCGTGCGGTCTCCGCTGCAGGCCGAGATCAAGGACGTCGCGGCGGCACGAGCGCTCGCCGAGGTCATGACCAGGCGGGACCTGGTCTCCCGGGTCGAGGTGTCCTCGTTCCACGACGACGCCGTCGCCGAGATCGCCCGCCTCGTGCCCGGCGTCCGAACCGCGCTGATCGCCAGCCGCTACGGCACCGACGTCGTGGACCGCGCCGTCGCGGTGGGCGCGGCGACGGTCTGCCTGAACATCCGCCGCCTCACCCTTGAGGTCGTGGAGCACGCCCGCAAGGCGGATCTCAGGATCATCGGCTGGGTGGTCAACACCCAGGACCACCTGCGCCTCGTACGGGCCCTGGAGCTGGACGGTGCGACCACCGACTACCCGGAGATCAAGCGCACCGGCCGCTTCACGGCCTGAACGTCCCGCGCATGAACGTCACACCAGTTCCTTGACCAGCAGCTCGAACTGCAGGTCGTCGCGCTGCGGGATGCCGAAGCGCTCGTCGCCGTACGGGAACGGGGTCATCCGGCCCGTACGGCGGTAGCCGCGCCGCTCGTACCAGGCGATGAGGTCGTTGCGTACGGAGATCACGGTCATGTGCATCTCGCGCACGCCCCAGGTCTCACGGGCCCGCCGCTCCGCCTCCGCGATGATCACCTTGCCCAGGCCGGCGCCCTGGAGTGCGGGGCTGACCGCGAACATCCCGAAGTAGGCGTGCTCACCGCGGTGTTCGAGCTGGCAGCACGCGACGACCCGCCCGTCCCGCTCGACCGTCAGCAGCCGGCTGTCGGGCGACTTGATGACCTGCAGCACACCTTCCGGGTCGGTCCGCTGCCCTTCGAGGATGTCCGCCTCCGTCGTCCAGCCGACCCGGCTGGAGTCCCCGCGGTAGGCGGACTCGATCAGCGCCACCAGCGTGTCCACGTCGGCGTCGGTGGCGTCGCGGAAGGTGAGTCCGCAGGCGGGGGTGGTGGCGGCGGTTTCCATCGGGGCGCATCTCCAGTTCGCGGGCGCGGCTCGGGCACCGCTGAGCGTAACGCGCCATCATTGCCGGACAGGCCCTAAGCTCCGGCCGCATGGTGCACGTACTGAGCGGACGGACCCTCCTGCAGCCCTCCGATCCCGAGCGCTCCCGCGTCTTCTACGGCGAGCAACTGGGCCTGGCCGTCTACCGCGAGTTCGGCACGGGGGCGGAGCGCGGCACCGTCTACTTCCTCGGCGGGGGCTTTCTGGAGGTGTCCGGGCGTGCGGAGGCGCCGCCGTCCCCGGCCGTGCGGCTGTGGCTGCAGGTCGAGGACGTGGCGGCGGCGCACGACGAGCTGCGCGCCAAGGGCGTCGAGATCGTGCGGCCGCCGGTGCGGGAGCCGTGGGGCCTGATCGAGATGTGGATCGCCGATCCGGACGGCACGCGGATCGTGCTGGTGGAGGTGCCGGCGGACCATCCGCTGCGCTACCGGCCCGGAATCTAGGGCCGGTGTTCCCAGCCTCGGTCGGTGCGGGTCAGCTCGCGGAAGCCGGTCGAGGTCAGGTGGTCCGTCGTCGTGCCGTCGGCGGCCGCCTCGTAGGCGAGGAGGCGGTCCACGCCGCACAGGCGCAGCCAGTCGGCGGCCTGCCCCAGCAGCCGGCGCTCCAGGTCCTCGCCGTGCGCCGAGGGGTCGATGTGCAGGTTGCCGATGTCGGCGAGACCGGTGCCGCGGGTGTGGCGCTCGGGGCGGGACAGGGCCGTGTCGACCTCGATGAAGCCGAGTGCGCGACCCTCGGCGTACGCCGTCAGACGGGTGCCGCACTCCCCCGGCGTGCGCTCGACCGTGACGCCGGGCCACGGCTCGGCGGACGGGAGGTCGGCCACCCGCGCGAGCAGGATCACCTCGGTGTCGCCGACGTGCCGGAAGCCCGAGCGTTCGTACAGGGCGCGGATGTGCGGCCAGTTGCGGGGCAGGCCGTAGACGGCGGGGGCGGGAAGGTCGCCGCTCGCGTGGCGTGCGCGTACGTTCCAGCGGGCCAGCCGGGCGAGGCAGGCGCTCATCAGCAGGCCGGCGGCCCGGTCGGAGTCCGGCCAGTGGGAGGCCGGCGGGCGGTGGACGAGCCAGTTGATCTCAGCGATGTCGCGGTAGTGCCCGCCGACCTCGTCGTCCGCCCGGTACCGCAGCAGATGGGCGGCGGCCACGACGTGGTCGCGCTGCTCGGCGACGAGGGTCACCCGCTCGCTCACCCAGGGGTCGGTGATGAACTCGTCAGGCTGTCGCTCCAGAGCGCTGAGCACTGTGTTCACGGAGACGGAGACGCCGGGGACGACAGCGGCGACGTGCAGGTTGATCAGTTCGGTGAGCTGGTCGCGGTCGGCGCGGCGGAAGGGGCGCACTTCGAGAGCGGGCACGGCGGGACCTCCGGTCGGAGAACGGTGTCGGGAGGCCGCCATGCGGTGCGGTACGGGGCGAGGATACGGCGCGGGCGGAGCCGGGCACCACCGGGTTTCACCGGATGGCCCGAGACCGGCGGCGGGGCTTAGCGTGCTGGAGGGGGTCCGACTTCGGAAGGAGCGCCATGAAGCTCGACAAGCCGGTGACCGGCGGTCCCTGCTGGACGGAGCTCGGAACCAGCGATCTGGCGGCGGCCAAGCGGTTCTACGAGGGGTTGTTCGGCTGGCGTGCGGAGACCGATCCGCGGCAGGAGGCGGGCGGCTACACGATCGCGCACATCCGGGACGCGGCCGTGGCCGCGCTGACGCCGCTGTACCAGGAGAAGCAGCCGGTGGCCTGGAACGTGTCGTTCGCGGTGGCGGACGCGGACGCCGCCGCCGCGCAGGTGACCCAGGCGGGCGGCACGGTGCTGGTCGGTCCGATGGACGTGTTCGACGTGGGCCGTTTCGCGGTGGCCGTGGATCCGACCGGTGCGGTCTTCCAGCTGTGGCAGGCGCGGGCCTTCCCGGGCGCGGGGCTGCTCAACGCGCCCGGCTCGCTGGGCTGGGTGGAGCTCATGACCCGGGAGCCCGAGCGGGCCGTCGACTTCTACACCACGGTGTTCGGCTGGAGCGTCAACGCCTCGGAGCACTACACGCAGTGGGGCATCGACGGCGCCGACTTCGGCGGCATGGTGACGATGGACGACAAGTTCCCGCACGAGGTGCCGGCGCACTGGCTGCCGTACTTCGCCGTGGCCGACGTCGACGCCACGGCGGCGGACACCACGCGGGCCGGCGGCACCATCCTGATGGAGCCCACCTCCGTCCCCGACGGACCGCGCATCGCCGTGCTGCGGGACCCGCAGGGGGCGGTGTTCGGCGTCTACCCCGCGGACTACGAGCGCTGAGGCCGGCCCGGTCGCCGTGGCCCCAGCGGCGTCACCACCACGCGGTCGATCACCGGCGCGTACGCGGAGCGCTGTCCGTGCGGGTTCCTGGACTCACCGTCGAAGTCGGGGAGTTCGTCGGCGGTGAAGGTGAGGGTGTTGCGGCCCCGGCCGAGGCTCACGGGGACGGTGAGAGTCCGGAAGGCGTTGAAGTGGAAGGTGGTGGGGAACAGGACCCGGTGCGGCCGGCCCCCGTTGACCGTGATGTCGGCGTGGCGGCAGATCGGGTCCGGCGTGTAGTGGGAGTCGGGGGCCCGCTCGCCGTTGGAGTAGCGGATCGTCAGGGCGTGGCGGCCGGCGTGTTCGGCCGTGACCGTCAGGGTGAGGGCGTTTCCCGGACCGGCGCCTATGCCGTCCACCGCCTTGCCGCCGGTGGCGTACGGGTACGCGGTCACCTTCGCGGTGCCGGTGAGCGTGCCTTCCTCGGCGGCGTACGCCGTGCCGGTCAGCAGGCCCCGGGACGGGCCGACGCGCAGCCGGTCCACGATCAGCAGGTCCGAGGTGCCGGTGACGGTGATCTTGTTGATGCCGCCGGCCAGGAAGAGCGGCAGCCTGCCCTCCTCGACGCGGCCGGCCTCCTCGCCGTTGACCGTCACCACGCCCTCTCCGGGCCCCAGCCGGTCGACGGTGACCGTCGCCTCGCCGTCGTCGGCCGCGTGCGCCCAGAACGTGGCGGTGCCGCCCCGGGGCAGTACGGCGACGCCGGGGCCCGAGGCGCCGCGGTGGGTGTGGCTGACGCGGGCGCCGTCGCGCAGGTCCGCGTACTCGGCGTCGTTGAGCGCGGGTCCTTCGGTGTCGCGCAGGGTGAGGTCCAGCTTGCCGACGACCGCGTCGCCCTTGGTGGCGCCCAGGTCCGGATCCTGTGCGGCCAGGGTGATCCGGTGCCTGCCCGCGGTGAGTTCGGCCGCGGTGTCGGTGTGACCCCACACCGCCCCCCTGTGGCCGAGCGGCAGCAGCAGTTCACGCGGCCGCTCGCCGTCGACACGCAGGAAGACGTTGGTGGGCCCCTGCTCGCGCACCGGACGGGCCTCGTTGCGGGAGGTGGCGTACACGCTGATCTCGTACGTCCCGTCGTGCGGGACCTCCACGTCGAAGGCGAGAACGCCGTCGGAGCCGGTGAACAGACCGCCCACGTGGTGACCACCGGAGGTCGCGAACCTGTCGACGGCGGCCGGGGAGCCCTCGGGGCCGTTCTTCGAGTAGCCGCCACCGGTGTACGTCGCGTCCTCGGCCTCGTACGTCCGCCTCCAACGCACCTCGGGCGGCAGGGAGTCGGCGCCATGGCCACCGGGCGACAGAATGAGGTGGTACGCGGACATCTCGTCCAGGCCGGTGACGGGCAGGGTCACCGTGCCGTCCCCCACGGGCAGTTCGCCGTCACGCAGGCGCAACGGCGGCCCGCTGGCGCCGACCTGGCCCGTCCAGCGGATCTCCTCGAGCCGCACATGCACCGTCGTACCGAAGACCTCCGGGTCGACGTTCGCGAAGACGACGTCCGCGGCGCCGCCCGAACCGCCGAACAGCAGGCGGGACTGCCGTTTCGTCGCATCCAGGGTGGCGACGCCCTGCAGGCCGTACGGCCCGTCGGCATGCGGTGCGGTGACCCGCACCGTGTTGCCCGTCATCCGGCCGTAGGCGTTGAACAGCCACCACTGGCCGTTGCCCTTGTTGGCCTCGACCGCCGAGTCGTTGAGATTGCCGGCGATGTTCCGGTACGCCATGTCGGCGTCGACCTTGCACTCCTCGATCGCGGAGATCCACTGCACCATCCGGCCCGGCACGGACAGGTGTGGTGGTGCGCGTACTCGACGAGGTTCACGGGCAGCGGGCCGATGCCCAACTCGCGTTCCCACTCGCGGTACTTGGCGACATTGGTGCGCACCTCGGCGGGCGAGGACAGCTCGCGCCAGGTGATCACGTCGGGCAGGACGCCGTGTTCCTCGGCGAACTCCAGGAAGCCCCGGACCCCGGGGTACAGGACGCAGGTGTTGGGTCCGGCGATGCGCGCTTCGGGGTGGAGGTCCTTGATGAGGTGGTGGGTCTCCCGCCAGGCGGCGAAGCAGGGGCGCGGGTCGGTGAGCCAGGAGACGCGGTGGTGGCTCCACTCCCCCTCGCCGAACATGGTGCCCTCGGGATCGTCGAACGGGACGTACACGATGTGGCGGGCCGACTCGCCGAGGGTGAGGGCTTGTTCGACCTGGCGGCGCACGACCTCCTTGTACCCGGCGAACCGCTCCTCGCCGGTCGCGCCCGGCCGCTGGTAGGGGAAGCCCCGGTAGAAGTCGGGCAGGTAGACGTAGACGTCCCTGCCGCCCGCCGCGACGAAGGACGGCAGGATCTCCAGGGCGTCGGCGCCGGGGTGCCGGATGCCGTCCTGGGCCTTGGTCGCGATCGTACGGAGGTACATGCCCTCGACGACGGCACGGCTGGGCACGCCGTCGCCGTACAAGCCGTAGAGCGTGCCGCTCGCGCCGCCGTGGAAGGGGCCCGTCCCTGCACCGAGGTCGACGGTGAGCGTCTGCGGCCTCTCCGGGCCGGGGGCTTCGGCTGCCACGGCACCCCTCCCATGGTTCGACATTCCGTACGCGCGCCGGTGATCCGAACCGACCGGTCGAACCTAGGAAGATCGCGTGTGACGCGTCAACCGGGGGGCCCGCTCCGAAACTTCCGAAACCGCGGCTCGGCGCGGTCAGGCGCGGAGCGCGCCGAGACGCCCCTCCAGCTGGCTCAGCAACTCGCCGAGCAGGGAGGCCAGTTCGTGCTGCCGCCGCGGATCCAGGCCGGACAGTACGGCCGTCTCGTACGCGAGCTGCTCGGGAAGGGTGCCGTCGACGAGTTGCCGGCCCGCGTCCGTGAGCCGGAGGTGGGCGACACGGCGGTCCCGGCTGTCGCCGCGCCGCTCCACCAGGCCGCGTTCGGTCAGCAGCTTGAGGCGCTTGGTGACGGCGGCGCCCGAGGAGAAGGTCTCGCGGGCGAGTTCACTGGGGGTCAGTTCGTGGCCGGTGCGGCGCAACGCGCCGAGCAGGTCGAACTCGGGGCGGCTGAGTCCCGCGCGGCGCAGGGGGGCGTCCTCGGCCTGCTGGAGGAGGGCGGCGCAGCGGTTGATGCGGCCGATGATCTCCATGGGGGCGGTGTCGAGATCGGGGTGGACGCTCTGCCACTGTCTGACCACGGCGGCCACCGTGTCCTGTCTCGTCCCGGTCGGCCCGCCGTTGGTCGCCGTCATGGCCGTACGCCCTCCGTCGTCTCGCTGCCCGTGCGCTGGTCCGGGTGCGGCCCTCGGTTCCGCCCCACAGGCCCTGCCGTCCGGATCATCCCGGCGTCGCAAGGCTCGGCACGCACATCGGCGGCGTCTGCGTCGGTCGACGGGCACCGCACCTCACGGCCGGCCTGATCCGAAGGAGAGGACCTAGGTGGGGGGGGGGGGGGGGGGGGGGGGGGGGGGGGCGGCGGGGGGCGGGGCGGGGGGGGGGGGGGGGGGGCGGGGGGCGGCGGCGGGGGGGGGGGGGGGGGGGGGGGGGGCGGGGCGGGGC